>NZ_BBCJ01000011.1 GCF_001311985.1 Geotalea toluenoxydans JCM 15764 | reverse complement strand
CTGGGTTGTGGTGAGGTAATTGACGGCATTCTGTAGGGGCAAACCTTGTGTTTGCCCGTTGCCGACCAAAGCAATGAAGGCCAGGGCGGTCTCGTACACGGTGGAAGGGGAACTACCGAAGCCGCCGTCGCTGTTCTGATGAGCGATGAGGAAGACGGAAGTCTTGCCGACAGCATTGGCGATAACGGTCATCTGGGGGAATTGCTGCAATGTAGCCGAAACAACGGCGGTCATATAGACGTTGCTGCTGTCACCCGCATAGAAGCCCCAGCCGCCGTCGGCGTTCTGGCTGGTGGTAAGATAGGCCAGGGCAGGATTGATGATGGTGGGGTCGGTGTAGTTTGCGGATTTGAGGGCTTGGAGAGCGAGGGAAGTGTGGAAATTACTGCTTTCTTGAATCAGATACCCGCCCCAGCCGGACCCACTATTTCTATACGAGAGAAGCGTATTCAGGTCATTGGTTGCGTCACCACCAAGGGTGTTGGTTAACTTGATCCTTGGCGCTAGGTAGGTGGTGCTTTTTGCATCTGCGGTTTGGAGCCAGGTCAGACCATTGGTGTAGGCAGCTGAAGTGTCACCTAAGGTGGCGAATGACTCCAAGACCGAGGCAGTAGTATAGAAGTCAGTGGATGAAGATGAAGAATTGGTCCAGCTTCCGTCGCTGCTCTGAACAGCCTTCAGCCATGCTACTCCATTCACTATTGCCGGGCTTTGGGCTTCAGCAGTAGCCGTCCAAAGTAACAATATCAGCATCAAATACCATAGTGTCTTCTTTATCATATGCCCTCTCCACTGAATCTAATCCATTAAAATGCTCATCAACACGTACTTCTGCTAATCTAGGGTCTGTTACTGAATTAACAACTCATGGGGGTTAAGGAAGAACATCCTGTCGAAACCATGCTTTTCAGATCTATAGTTCCACACATAAGGTATTTGGGTGATTATGGCATAATGCAGGTGCGGGGCTTTACCAACCGCATTTCCAGTTGTACCGACTGTTCCCACTTCTGATCCGTGTCTGACAAACTCTCCGACTTTCACTGTGATGGTTTTCAGGTGAGCATAGTAATGGATGCGCCACTTCGGTCCCAAAATCGAGACAACTTTCCCCCCATTGCCATTTGATTCAGCAGAGACAACAAAGCCGGTGCAGGCCGATATGACAGGAGTCCCCTCTTTGGCAAAAATATCGATCCCCTTGTGAACACCGGATTTTCCCCATGGGCTGAACCAGAAGGATTTTGAGTTCCAGTCAGATTTAGTTGCGAATTTAACTGGAATAATCAACTTTTGAGGCATCAGGAACCCCACAACCAGAGCGAAGAGTGCCAGAACAACTAAATGTTTTGATAATTTTCCCAAAGAAGGTCTCATGTTCAGTAGTAATTTCCGTTGCCAGCAAACTTATTGTTGCCTTATAAACAATTCTGGATCACTCACCCACATGGCAAAATATGGATAGTTGCCAGTCTTTTGTTTCAATAGGATCAAGAATGGTTTGTCAAAAATAAATTTCCGGGGTTTTTCCATACTTGGTGGGACTTCTTCTTTCATGGCGCTAAGGAATCCTGACGACTTGAGAACAGCGCCTTTCTCATCCAGTTTGAATTTCACATCCTGGATTGCCTTTGCCAGGTACCACCCTTCCCATCCTTTGTTCATGATCCGCTTGTTCTCCAATTCAGAAAAATTGCGGATCATTTCAAAATTTATTATTGGTACTCTTATAGTTTCTTCATCACGCAGTAAACTTGCCTCGATCTGACGGATCCTATCCATGACTTCTGTATATGTTTGCAAAAGATTACTCTTGGGTGTGATTTTTGCCAGGATTACTTGATCATCATCTAATTTGGTTCTTAGTGAGATAATAAAGTTGTTCTCATTTTTATAATCAAAAATAGCAACTTGATTTGACAGCTTTTGATGTTGACGTTTGGATGAGGAAAATGAAGATACTCCAAACCCTTTTACCTGTGCCTCTTGACCGCTTGCTGCATAAGTAATCGGCTGATCCAGTTTTTCGAATTCAAAAGGAAACTCCAAGTTTTTGTACAGAAAAGCATATGCGACAAGCTGTCGCCCAGTATCACCAAATTTTGGAATATTGAAGTCGCGCGTCGCATTATCACCAAATTTCTCATTCAATTGGTTCTTTGTTTGTGAAACAAGTTCTTTCGTTAGTTCACCAGCTACTGCTACATATGATCCTCTTGAAAGGTCGTTTTTATCCAGTGACTGCCGATTCAAGCGCTTAGCCAGAAGACCGTCATTTTCTAAAATAATGTCTCCCTTAATAATTTCGTCACGCATCGAATTCCAGGCCATCTGGAACGATGCGCAATAAATAGTATTGTTACTCAAGTCAAGATTCTGGCCTAGATCTAAAGAAATTGATGTATGTTGAGGTTTTGTTATCGGTTGTGGCTCTTTGCTAGAAGTACAAGCTGAAGCCAAACAAATCATCATGAGCATTATTGCTTTTGCTACTGTCATATAAATTATTCCTTCGGTGGTTGTTAAAGGTTTATCGTCTGAATCCACAAATTGATTGGATAAAAATATTTGTGGGTAGTGACATACTGGATCTTAGAGGACGCGGGGTCTTAGGGAACGTAGTTGACTTGTTGACTAAGGCGGTACTTAATCAACAAATCAACTATGTCCCCCACGTCCGCCTGTTATTTTAAAAGCATATTTTTTAATTCGCATCTTTTGTCGGCACTTACACTGTTCATCTTGAGAAATCCCCGCCAATAACTTTTCCTGTAGCTGCATCGACCTTGATTACAAATTTGTCTGAAAAATTAACCTCTTCAGCCAACTTAAGGTCATTACTTGGCAGTGAATAAGTAACGACCCACGCAAGGCGTGAGTCTGTGCTATGAAACGGTGTAAGAAAGCCAAAAATGGTATTGGGCTGGATTATTTTCAGCTCTGATGAAGTTACAACAAAATCTTGCAAATGTTTCTTCGCCATGTCGCCCCGCAGTAGGTCGGAAACTTTACCACGACTAACCTCTATTGCCCTGTCTTTTGGTATTTTCACATCAGTTGAGCAGGGTTTGCCAAGGAAATGCTTTGCATATGAGTAAAATTCGCCATTTATTGCCATTATGGCAACAGATAATGAATCGTTTTCATATAAATAACCATTGTGCACTCTCTTCCAATGACCAATCCAAGCTCCATTATAGGTTTTATCTAAACTCATATGAGAAAAGATTACATCTTCTGGTAAATTTATATTATTTGCATGTATAAAAACGATTTCTTTTGCTTTGTTTTCTGGTAATAATTTAGGCCAGTTTCTCTTTTTTCTGTTATCTAGTGATATATTGTACTCGCGGAACACCTGATCTCGAAGTTTATGATTGTCAAAGCGAGTTATTTCTTTGTCTTTACAACTAATGTCAAATGATGCTTCTATTGTTCCTCTTGGCCGAACAACTAATTCCTTACTCTTACTTGATAAGTTAAAATGATCATATCTACTGCCTAAGACCATGGGCTCAGTACTAATATAAACTCCCATCTTTTTACAAAAATTCTTTGATAGAAGGATGGCATCTTTATCTGATAGACCGCACCCCAATGCATAAACACACAAAAAGAGAGCAACAGCCATAAAGACAATACATATTAGATATTTATATTTTAATTTTGACATTTTACCTCCGCGGTTGTCAGTCACTATAATATGCCATCACCAAATATTTTGATCATAAGACCAGCTGGATTTGTCGTATATTTACCACCACTTATACGGTTTGCTGAATCGGTGGCTGTTCTGCCATCCACCATATTGCTCCACCATCTGTAAGCAAAATAACCTCCTTCAATGTATTCAGTCGAGTCGTTCCAACCTAAGAAGACCTCATTCCGTGTGCCAAAAGAGCCAGCAAAACTACCATCTCGTGCACTTTTACAAGAATTTAGAAAAACAATTCGTGCATTAGCTTTTATATCAGATGGGAACACATACTCAGGCTTATTCTTGCTGTCGTAACTTGGAATTAACATGTCCCCAATCGGTGCACCGTCTGGCATATGTGTGCTAAAGTATCGGGAGGTGGAATGACCGCTATAATAAATTATCCAGTTTCTTTCATTGTTTATGAATTCAAGGAACTGAGCCTTTGAAGTCACCCCCAACATTTCTGGTATATATCCTCTACCCAAGAGCATATAGTTAATCGCAATGGTGAAATAATCGTCAATTGAAGCTTCAATCCAATACATAATATTGTTAACTCTGATCTCAGCTGCTGGCTGCCCCACAGCCAGAGCTGCATATTGACGCGCCAAAAGTCCTAATGCTGAATGAGCCGGTAGCATTGTGGTTCCTCCCCCCGCAAGCCCCCGAGAAATCATATAAGCCCCTTCACCTGTATCGGGGTTTCTGACCATGAAGCCAGTACCGGTCCACTCGTTCCGAGTTGTGTATTTACTGGGAATGGTAACCTCCTTGCCTGCTGCAACCAAGTTCCTAATGTCATCCTTCACCTGCTGCCCTTGGTTTAACAGAGGCAAGGTGCCATCGATGTTTGCACTGGTGATGGTGTAGATGGGCAAACCAGCTTCGTTTGCCAGTTGCAGAAGCTTTACGGTGGAAACCGAATCGATACCGGAGAAACTCTCCCAAATGGCATGTTCGAAATAGGAGGTGTTGAGTCCCTGGATCTTGGTAAAGGCCTTTTCCTGCTCTTTGTCGCCGGTAATGGAGAACGGAGACTGTATGTATCGCGGTATATCAATTGCCAGCCCAGAGATAACAGGGGGAGAAACGGTGAGGCCAAAGAGTTCGCGGTAGCTAGCCGACACCGATACGAACCCGGCATTGGCCGCTCTTGTGTTGTAGATGTGCATGACTCCTTCAAGAAGCCTTGAAGCGTTATTGGTTTGAGTGAAGTATTGAAGACCGATGTTGTGCAATACCTTTCCGATTTGGTCGTCCCCACTGTTGATCGATTCATAGAAGGTGCCTATAAGGTTTTCAGAGTTATCGAGGCCGCCAAGCGCCTGCCTGTCCGCAACATTCAAGGCCGAGAGTGCAATATTGTAGTAGATACCTGCTGCCATCTCCGTTTCTATGGTGTCACCGAAACTGCCGGGTGTCGTGAACTGGAGGCTTAACTTCAATGATTCCCCCATGCCGACCGGGGGACCTTCCAAGACGAGGGTGTTATCAACTTTGACCTGTGCCATTATTTTTACAAGATAAGCAGGTGTCTTCAGCAGTCCACCATATCCGGCTACTACAGCATTATCCTGATCGCTTGCGGGGGCGTATGATACCGTAATCTGTTTGCCTGCAAGCTCGCAGACGTCTTTGGTTATGGTAGCCGAGTTTTCTGTTGCGGGATCGCGCAGTACCAGAGTAATCTTGTGCTGCTTGGATGAATCAATGCTGGTGAACTTATTGCCAGCAACGACGGTTTTGTATGGCAGTGTGCCGAGCAAGGTTCCAAATTCATGCTCCTTGATCCTCTTCAGGTAAAACATCTCGTGCATACCGCCCTGGTAGTTGGCGGTATGGTAGTCTTCCAGCGCGAAGAGGTAGCTTAGAGAGGGTGGCAGCTTGCTCTGGGCACGCAGGTAGTCTGTTTCGCTGAATTTCACGATCTTCGACATATCCAGAGAAGCATAGAGTTCATGCTCTTTAAAACTAGGGTCGATGGGAGTCCAGGCATTCCCGGGGCCGTTCTTAGCACCAAAGGATGGGTACATGTTGACGAAGGCTTCCACCCAGACATGTTCCAGACGGAGGGATGCTATTTTGCCACCGCTTACACCCGCCTTTACAGGTATCCCGCCGGAAGCCAGTATATCCCCTGCTGTATTTGGGTCTTTAACGCCAAGCCAGGACATTGCACGCTCTATCGGCAACTCAATAGTGCCCATAGCATATTTGGCAGGTATATTTGCCGCTCGTAGCAGTGCAATAAGAAGGCTCGCTTGATCGTAATCATTACCCGATTTTTCCAGAAACGTCTGCTGAGTACCTTTCAGAGAGCCATAATACGCCTCGAACTTGAAATTATTCCGCACCCACTCATAGATCTTCACCGGATTATTCCCCAACTCCAGCGCCTTGGCCCTGATCTCCGGGGTAAGTTGCACCTCGATGGTCTCAGCAAGATCATCGGGGGTGAGTAGCCCGGCAGTGGAACCGGTGGAAGCAAGCATGATCCGCTTCTGACTCTTCCAGGCGTGCTTATCCTTCTTCAGATCCTTCTCGAACTCTTCCTTCTTCATGCGCGGTTCGCGCTTGATTACCTTGGGCTGGCGATGGGGGAGATTGTTGGGGTCGAGCTTCTGGTGGCGGGAAGGGGCTTTGGTCTTTTCCAGGTGGCGGCGGGCTTTTTCCATGCCCGCTTCGGCTTCGGCCTTGTCCTTTGCCTTTTCTATGCGGTCGATATTGCCCTTCAGCTCGGTCAGGTTGTCATCGTAATGTTTGACGAACTTGTAATGGCGCTCCAGTATTTCGGCAGGTAGCTTGGCGTCTTTCAGCTTTTTCTCGGTCTCGGCAAACTGCTGCCGAACTTCCCCGTCAAGGGCTTCGACCTCTGCCCGTTTCGCCTTCAGGCGCCCTTTCTTGGTCTGCAGGTCCTCCTTCTTATCGCCGAGGATCTCTTCAACCTCTTCGGTTGCCTTGGCAAAGCGCTCCCCTGAGCCCTCCGGCTTCTTCTCGGCCTGCTGCGCTTGGTCTTCTTCGCCTCTATCTGGGCGGCATTGGCGATGCTGAAAACCCCACCGGACGTCCAGGTAAAAAAACAGAGAACTACTGCGGATATCTGACGTGCGTATTTGCGGAACATCTTTACCTCCATAAAAAACATTCAAAAACATCAAACCTTGAATTGGACGCGGAAACTGCGGATCAGAGCGGATCAAGCATAAAGTCAAAACCTTAAGTCTTTGACCTGGGGTTTAAATCCGCCTTTTCCGCCTTTATCCGCGTCCCATAAAGATTTTAAGCCTGTCATTTTCTCTGATTATCAAAGGCCCTTCGCTTTACCTCCGGCGTTGGCCCAAAATTCATCAGCAACCCCGTCTCAATCTTTGTTGCCTTCAAATAGTTCAACAGTTGTGCTTCATGCTCCGGACTCAGGGCTCGGGCAGCTTTTATCTCAACAATTATGCAATTCTGCACCAGCAGATCGGCAAAATATTCACCTACAACATTCCCATCGTAGAAGACCTGAATGGGATGCTGAGAAATAACTGTAATTCCGAGCTTCTTCAGTTCGACCAGCAAGGCATTCTCATACACTTTCTCGAGGAAGCCGTACCCCAGGACATTGTATACCCGGTAAAAAGCGCCTATGACTGCTTCCGTCAGGTCTTTGTATTTAAGGCAGCTTTCCAAAACCAGTACCTCGTATTTGGGACGCGGAAACTGCGGATCAAGGCGGATTAAGCATAAAACCAAAAACCTTAAGTCTTTGACCTAGGGTTTAAATCCGCCTTTTCCGCCTTTATCCGCGTCCCGATCATAAGCCTCTCAAAACCTTTATTTGACGCGGAAACTGCGGATCAGAGCGGATTAAGCAGAAAACCAAAAATGTTAAATCTTTGACCTGGGGTTTAAATCCGCGTCTTCCGCCGTGATCCGCGTCCCATAAAGATTTTTGACTTTAATCCTGTAGCCCGCTCTTCACCCAAAAGTGCACAAAATTTCATCAGTGCCACCAAAAGTGTAAAGAAATTTTACAGTGTAAAAAATTTTTACAGTCTATATCCTTGTTTTTAAAGGGTAATCAGGACTATAGAAAACTGATGAAAGGAATACAACTTAATTAAGAATATAATTTGTTAATTTATAGACACAAATCGGCATCAAGCCAAACAGACAATTTCATTGGAGTGGGAAAATCTGAGGCAGGTGCTGCGTAGGGCCTGTGAGAATGGCTCGGAGAGGGTTAGAGATCCAGATTGATGAAATCGAAGGCCTGTACCATATCGGCAACGGCTTTGGAGCGGCAATACTTGATGAATTCCCTGGCGAGCGGGGTCGGCTCCCCTTTCGCCACCAGGTTCAGGACGCGGATTAACGGGTATGAGCCGTTGACGATGGAAGCCTTGGTGGGAAGCCGGCCGTCCAGGGCAATCATGCGGATCTTGCCCTGCCGGCTGGAATAGCGGTAGGCCTCGCCAAAGGAGACATAGCCGATGGCGCCGCTGTTTTTTGCCACCGCCTTTATGGTAATGGCCGATGAGGCAGGAATGAGAATTCCCTTAAGCTGCGACACCGGTATCTGCAGATATTCGGAAACTATTTTGGTGGATGATCGCCCGTCACCCCGCAATATGGCCTTGAGCGGCTGATCTCTGCCGGTAAATTGCTTCCAGTTGCTTGCCTTGCCGGTGAAGACCTGCGCCAACTCGGCTCTGGTCATATTTTTTACCGAACTGTTGCCGGAAACGATGAAGCAGATGGCATCGAGCCCAACGGGGAATGCCTTCAGGTCCCGTTCCGTTTCCTTGAGCGCCCGCGACACCATGCCGAGGGAATTTCTGCCGCTTCTGGTATCGCTCAAGCCTCTGGCGGAGTTATAGCCCTGGACGGTGATCGTCACCCCCGGGTGCAGGCGCTCGAAGGATTTGGCCATTTCCGCAATGAGCGGAGCCATGGTTTCCGAGCCGGTAATCAAAAGGCTGCCGGAGAGGCGCTCGGCGGCCGATGCAGGCAAGGGGCTGAAGGTCAGCAGGGAAAGCAGGAGAAAAACCAAAAGACACAGGTGTTTGCTCGTAACCATCATTTTTTTCCTTTCAGGGGAAAAAGGAAAGAATTTCATCGTGTCGGTCCAGCCGTGCCAATGCAGGCATATCTGCCTTGTAGGCAAGGAAAGGAACACCGGCAGCCTCGGCGGCCAGACGGTCTACCTCGGAATCGCCGACGAAAAGGGCCTGCTGCGGTTCGATGCCATAAAAGTCCAGGACCTTGAGAAGCGGGTCGGGGTATGGCTTGGGCCGCGCCACCTTGGCCGCCGTCATCACATAGCTGAAATAGCGGGAAAGATCGAAGGATTCCAGCACCATATCCACGGAGGTGGAGCGGTTGGTGCAGACTGCCAGATGGACCAGCGGCTGCAGTGCGGTCAATGTCTCGCGGAAGTTCTCCTCCATGAACATCAGATGCACCAGCTCACCGTAGTTTATGGTTCCGGCAAATGCCTGGGCCTCGGCACGGCGGTCGTCGCCGGCAAAGAGATAGGCCATGACATCGGCATTGGCATAGGTATGAAGGACCCGCATCGTCTCCCCATCATTCCGGTCCAGGGGCGGCTTGCCGAAATGGGCCAGTATCCGCTGGTAAAAGGCGAAGTTGGCCTCGAAGGAGTCGAACATCACCCCGTCGCAATCGTATATTACAGCTTTATAGCTTGCCCTCACTCCTCACTCCTCACTCCTCACTCCTCACTCCTCACTCCTCACTCCTCACTCCTCACTCCTCACTCCTCACTCCTCACTCCTCACAGTATCCGCTTCACCCTTCACCCTTCACCCTTCACGCCCTGCAGGTATTCTTCCCATTCAATGGGCAGCAGGTGCTTCTTGCGGTTGTTGCAATCCTTGCAGGCGGGCACCACATTGCCCCGGGTGCTCTTGCCCCCGCGAATGATCGGCACAAGGTGTCCATGGAAAGCTCTTCCGCTGGAAATCTGCCGCCGCAGTAGTGACAGATTCCCCTGGCAAGACGATTTTTCCACCACTGGGACGTGCGCAGTTCGCGGGCCTTTTCCCGCTCCCGTTTTATTTCCTGTTCCGATACTTCGATGATGAAGGACAAGTTATCCTACCTCCAGCCTCCAAGGCTGCCGTGGCTTCGGGAGTGAGTGACAGAGCGGCAACGGCGAGCGGACACCCGCCGGTATCCGAAAAAATAAGGTCTGAGTGGCCGTCTGCAACCTGGGTGAATACATCCATAGACACCGCAAGGTCCGCAGTTGCAGCGACCGAACGAACGGACGAAGCCGCGGCAGCCGCTTAACCGATGGTGGAATATATGAGAGCGGCCTTCAACAGGACCGCCGGAAGGTTTCTATGGCCGCCCTGGCCAACTCGTCGCAGCGCTCGTTTTCCGGGTGGCCGTTGTGCCCCCGCATCCATATCCAGTGGATGGTGTGAATGCGGGACAGCTCCATGAGCCGCTCCCACAGCTCCCGGTTCAAGACCGGCTCTTTTTTGCTGTTGACCCAGCCTTTCCGCACCCAGCCACCGATCCACTCGGTCATCCCCTTGACCAGGTACTGGGAGTCGGTGGTGAGATAGACCTCGCACGGCCTTTTCAGGGAGGAGAGCGCCTCGATGGCAGCGGTCATCTCCATGCGGTTGTTGGTGGTGTTGCCGTCGGCGCCGGACAACTCCTTGACGTTGTCCCCATAACGGAGGATGCAGCCCCAGCCGCCGACGCCGGGATTGCCGCTACAGGCACCGTCGCAGAAAATCTCAACCTTCAATATAGGCCCCTTCAGCTTTCAAAAGCTCGGCGATTGCCGCCATTACCCGGTCAACGATGAGCTGATGGGTCTCTTTGCAATCCTGCAGCAAATACAGATCGGAAAAATCCAGCGGCTGGCCGAAGACAACAGCGGCTTTCTGGCCGATGCCGGGAAATTTCCAGTGATTGAGGCCGATGAGCGCTGTGGGGATCACCACGGGCCTGGTGTCATAGATGATCTTGCCGACTCCGCGGTTGCCCTTGCCCAGCACGCCGTCCTTGTGTCTGGTTCCTTCAGGGTAAAGCATGACCTTCTGATCCCTGAGCAAGTCATTGATGGTTTTGCCCGCCCGTACATCACGGCCGCGTTTGACGGGAAAAGCTCCCCACGAACTATAGAGCCAGCGCTGAAAGACGCTGGTAAAGAGCTCTTCTTTGGCTGGAGCCAGAGCATCTGCAAGGCATGCCGCCTGATCACCGCCCAGGGAAGGAATATGGTTTCATAGGCCGATATGTGGTTTGAGGCTATCAGCACGCCGCCGGATGGGGGAATGTTGTCGCTCCCCTTGATGTGGAAGTTGTTGATGGACGAGGCGTAAAAACCGACGACATGGCAGGAAAAGGTTACCCAGAAGCGGCGCAGAAATGAGACTTTCAAGGACTACCTCTGTTAGAAAATGGGATAGAGCCATACATATAGCATGATTGGCAAAAAGGGGGCAAGTTTGTTGAAACAGCAGGAGGAACCGGGGACAGGAAATAACAGCTAATGGAGCGGCAGGGGCAGATGTCTCTGTTAAATTTCAGTTGAAGGTAAAATAAAAGGTGGCTCCTTTTTCCGGCTCTCCTTCTCCCCACACCCGGCCGCCGTGATGCTTGATTATACGCTCTACCGTCGCCAGGCCTATGCCTGTCCCGGAAAAGTCGCTGCTGCTGTGGAGTCTTTGGAAAGGTTTGAAGAGATTCCCTGCCTTTTTCATATCGAAGCCGGCGCCATTATCCCGGATAAAGTAAACCTTTTTACCCTCATCTTCCCTGGCCCCGAAATCAATTCGTGCATCGGGACGTTTGCCCGTATATTTCCAGGCGTTCCCCAGCAGGTTTTCCAGTACCACGTGTGCCAGTTCGGGATCGCAACAGGCGGTGACATCTGCCGCAATATTGAAAACAACCTGCCGGCCCGGCGCTGTCAGCTGCAATTCGGTGGTAATGTCGAGGGCAAGCCGGCTCAGGTCCACCTCTTCCCGCCTTATCTCTGCCTTTGTCACCTGCGACAGCGCCAACAGTGCTTCGATCAGCTCTTCCATCTGCTCGCACGCATCGGTGATGGTATGCACGAAGAATTTTCCATTTTCGTCGAGCAAGGGGGCGTAATCTTCCTGCAGAGCCTGGCCGGCGCTGAAAATGCGCGTCAACGGCGTACGCAGATCATGGGAAACGGAATAACTGAAGGCTTCCAGTTCTTTATTAGCCGCTGCCAGTTCTGCAGCGTGGGCGAAAAGATCTTCATTCAATTTTTTTATCTGTTTTTCCGATTTCTTCAATTCCGTAATGTCGATGACTATGCCGACAAGTCCGGCAACCCCCCCCCTGGCATCGGTAAAGGTGGCACTGTTCAAAATGACCTGCCGCTGGCCGCTATCTGCACAAGGAATTGTGGTTTCAAATACCTGCACACCGCTCAGCGAAAAGTTTCCGGTCCATGTTTTCCTGGGCCGCAGCAAGGTGGGGAGGTAAAAATTGAGAGGCTGTCTTACCGATGACACCACTTTTGGCAATACCACTGCAATGGGTAAATGCCTCGTTGCAACCCAGGAAAACGCCATTTCTATCCTTGTAAAATATCGGGCTGGGTATGGTATCGATCAGCCGCTGCAGCAGATTGGCCTGGCGCTCAAGTTCGGCTTCGGTCTGTTTGCGCTTGGTAATGTCCCTGACCATCTCGATGCCGGCGACGACTTTGCCGTTTTTATCCCGCAGGGACGAGGAAATGATCTCGACGTGAATTTTCCCTTCTGATCTGGCTGGAGATGATTCGCGCCGGTAAACGTTGCCGTCGCGGAAAGATTTGACCAGATCGCAGAAATCACAGGCTTTGTCATTCATTTGGTAGGCACTGTAGCAGTATTCACCCACGTGGTCACCTACCAGCGCCTTATGGGCATCATTCTGATAAAGTACCTTGAGGTCGGTATCCTGAATGCTGATGCCGTCCCCCATGGCGGAGACTATGGCCGTGGTCCTTTCTTTTTCCGCTTCCGCGTCGTCCAGCGCAGACTGTAAAGCCGCCTCCAAGGCATCGCGCTGGAGCATTACCCTCCTGATGTAAAAAATGAAAGCAATAAACAATAGGGCAAAAATAATGCGGATTGCCAGTTCCCGCTGCTGAATATAGGTCTCTTCTCCAAACAGATGAGCATCAACAGCAGCGTCCAACATCCAGAATAAAACCAGCAGACACATGGCAAGCAGAGTAATCCTTTGGCTGCGTATCTTACTCTTCTGGTCTATCATCCACCCTCACACATTCTATAATAGTCATAACCATATCCCATCGATGGCAAATTTACAACGTCCACATTTGCCTTCAGCCAATTTGCTGGCAGTGATATATCCGGTGCGGTGGATGAGCAGCTCGCCGCATTCCGGGCAGAAGGTATGCTCGCCCTGGCTGCCGGGGACATTTCCTTCATAGACATAGCGCAGCCCCGCGTTTTTGCCAATCTGCCGGGCACGGTCCAGGGTAGCCAAAGGGGTCCTCGGCTGGTCGAGCAGCTTGTAGGTTGGATAGAACTGGCTCACGTGCCACGGCACCTCAATGCCCACCTTTCCGGCAATAAAACGGGCAATGCCTTCCAGATCGGCATCCGAATCATTCCAGTTGGGAATGACCAGCGTGGTCAGCTCGATCCAGATTTCCTGCCGCTTGTATTCCACGATGGAATCCAGCACCTCCTGGAGCATGGCATGCACCACCTCTTTGTAGAAGCGGTCGGAATAGCCTTTCAGATCGATGTTGGCCGCATCCAGGTAGGGCCGGATCTGGCTCAATGCTTCCGGGGTAATGTAGCCGTTGGTGACGAAGATGTTCTTCAATCCTGCTGCCCGTGCCAACACTGCAGTGTCATATGCGTATTCGAAATATATGGTCGGCTCGGTATAGGTGTAGGAGATGGAAGCACACCCGCTACGCTTGGCATTGGCGACTATTTCCTCAGGGCTGAGTTCCGTTCCCATGATCTCCAGCGTACCGCCGCTTGGTTGGGAGATGGCATAGTTCTGACAATGGAGACATCTGAAGTTGCATCCCACTGTGGCTATTGAGTATGACCTGCTGCCGGGAAGAACATGGAACAGTGGCTTTTTCTCTATGGGATCCACGTGTTCCGCAATTGCTTTGCCATAGACAAGGGTATAGAGGGTGCCGCCCTGGTTCTCCCTCACCATGCAGATGCCCCGTTTGCCTGAAGGTATCAGGCAACGAAAGCGGCAGAGTCCGCACTTGACCGTATCGCCCGCTTTCCTTTCATAAAACATTGCCTCTTTCATGGGATTACCTCCTCTTGCTTATCGGCAAAAGCAATGGGAAAATAAGGAAAAGTTCAAGATCCTGCAGCGGAATTTGCCCCAGTACAACTACTTTAACTGTACCATTAACCACAACGATAAAAAGCGGTAATAAAAGCGCCCCGGCGCAGATTATTTGCATCCCATGGCCGCTCCGAACAAGGGCAGACGGATGCGGCAGACCCTAAACCACTGTTTTATTCAATAGTTATCAGATTATTGTCTTGCAGGAAAAATATTGATTGCCTAAGATAGTAAAAACAAAAGAAAAAAGGAGAGATGAATGCATTGCCCAATCTGTAAAAGCAGCAAAAAAGTGGAAATTGACATGCATGCCGACGGCTACGCAAAGGACCTGCTGGAGTGCAACGAGTGCGGAGCCATCTGGACAGACTACCTGGGCAAGATCACCCTGCTGAACGCACAGGCCGCCTGAATTACAAATACCGGGAATCCGCACTGCCGGATTCCCGGAAACATTTTCCTGCTTCAAACACTCCTTACCAGCCTGTTACTCCGAGACTACCTTTTCCAGAACCTCATCGTAGACACCCGCCATCACCTGCCAGTCATAGCGACTGACCGCGTCCCTCAGCATCTCCGTCGAAGGGTGAGCAACTTTCAACAGTCCCTCAAGCTTCACCTCAAGCTCTGTTTCCCCATCATAGAAGAATTGCCCATGCAGCTCATCCGGAAGGTGTTCCGGATATGCGAGCCGCTTCGGCAGCAGAGGCAGACAGCCGCAATAAACTGCCTGGACGACGCTTGCGCCAAAGAAATCATGGTAAGAGGTAACTGGCAGTATATCCGCTTCCCATAACCAGCGTGCGTACTCGGCAAAGGATTTCGCAAAACCGAATTGAATGATTCTAGCGCCAAGCCGCTCACGGGCTTCGTGAAAGACTCCCGGTGCATTGGAAAAATTCTCACCCAGAACGGCAACCTCAAAATCGAGATTTCTGGCTGCCAGGCGTTCAAGCACGCCAAAGAACCCCTCGGGGTTCTTGTCGTATTCCCAACGGTGGTTCCATAATACAAGTGGCGGTCTTATGGCAGGCTCGCTCTGTACTTGACGATGCGGGTCCAATGGCCGCAGGTCCATGCCCAAATGCAGCACTCGGGATTTCCGACCTATGGATTGAATGCTGCTCCACTCCCGTTTGTCGGGCATCGCCTTGAGGAAACAAGGCAATTCTGCCATAAAGGCGTCGTGGTGATAGGCGGAGTTGAAAAAGACGGCATCGGCGGCAAGGGCACTTGCATAGTTGATGAATGCGTAATGCATGTCACGGTTCAGTGCCTTGTCTGCATCATCGGGTGACCATGGGTAGGTGAGCTGATTTTCGTGGAAATAAACGGCAGCCTTGCAGGGTGCCGATTTTGACCGTGTCAGGGCAAGAAAAGTGGTCAGATCCAGCATATCCGTAGCCAGAAGGAGATCCGGCTGGAATTTTGAATCGAGGAACCGGTGGGCGAGCGCGACGGCACCGCCATGCATCCGCCACTTCCAGTGCCTGCCGGGAAGAGTGATGATCTCCACCTGGTGTCGGCTATAGCGGGCATATTCCTCGGCCCAGGCGGCATGAGACCCTGTGAAGAATGGTTCCAGGAGGGTGATTTTCATTCAATCTCTCCAGAGGCTCATACGAACCGCAGTCCGGCCCTTTAGGCCCCGCGGGTCCGCAGTAGTTTTGCATCAGCCTCTTAGAACATGAAGCGGCGCATGCTGATATTAAGGAGTATTCCCACCCCGACCATGGATGTAACCATGGAGGTCCCTCCGTATGAAAAGAACGGCAGCGGCACCCCCACCACCGGAAAGAGACCGATGACCATGCCCATGTTGATGACGATATGCCAGAAGATCATGGCCGTAACACCAACAGCCATGAGGCTGCCGAACCGGTCGTTGCACCTTGAGGCAATATGCAGGCCCCACAATACCAGAAACAGGTAAAGGGCCAGTACCGTCATGCAGCCCACAAAACCCCACTCCTCTGAAAAGACTGAAAAAGCGAAATCGGTATGTTGCTCGGGAAGAAACCGCAGCTGGCTCTGAGTCCCATGGAGGAAACCTTTGCCGAGCACCCCCCCCGAGCCGACGGCGATCTTGCTCTGGATAATGTGGTAACCGCTCTTCAACGGGTCCTGTTCAGGGTTGAGGAAGGTAATGATACGGGCCTTCTGGTAGTCCCGCAGGTAGTAGTGCCAGGCCAGGTAAAAAATCGGCACCGCTGCAAGCATGATGGAGACGACGGCACTCCATCGGACCTTCACATAAAGGAGCATCGAGGAGGCGATGAGGATGACCATGATGGCGGTACCCAGGTCGGGTTGCTTCATGATAAGCAGTGCCGGGATGCCAAGCATCATGCATGGATAGATCAGGTCTCGCAGCGTAAGGCCGTTAAACACCGGGTACCTGCTGAAGAAACGGGCAAAGGTCATTATGACCACAATCTTCATCGGCTCGGAAGGCTGAATGTTTACGAATCCCAGGTCCAGCCAGCGTGTGGCCCCCATAGATGTCTTGCCCACCAGGAGAACGGCCACCAATAGCAGTACCACCCCCCCATACACCCAGTAGGCTATGTCATCCAGGATGTGATAATCGATACTGCAGGCCAGAACGCAGAGAGTGACCCCGGCCGTGATCCAGTATAGCTGCTTGATGAAATAGGGGGGTCCTGCCATCTGGTAAGAAGCGGTGGCGCTGAAAATATTGACCACACCGATACTGCAGATAAGCAGCACCAGCGTCAGCAGGGTCCAGTCGAAATTGGTGAACAACCTTCTGTCAAACATTAAGGACAGCCTCCACTACCAGGGCTTGCAGAACAGCCTGCCGTTCAAAGCCCCGCTGAAACTCATTCGTCATCTTCTGCAGGAATTTCATCCGTCTGCTCCACATCCTCTTTCTTAACCGGTTTTTTATCACCCCTTTGCCCTCGAAATAAGCCCTCAGGATGCGTCCGGCTATGGGAGCCGCGGCGGCGCCTCCGTGCTCACCGTGTTCAATGACGACGCCGACCGCCACTTCAGGCTTTTCAAAGGGCGCAAAGGCTACAAAAAGGGCATGGTCGCGGAACTGGTAGGGAACATCACCCCTGCTGTCCCGAAGCTTTACCACCTGTGAAGTACCAGTCTTGCCTGCCACCTTTACCTCATAGAGACGTGCCGCCCCACCGGTGCCGTGAGGCTCGTTGACGACGGCAGCCAACCCCTCTTTGACCAATTTGTATGTGGAAGGTTTTATTACGGCAGTGCCGATAGTTTCTGGTGCAAATTCCTTTAACACCTTTCCGTCCGGATCTATTATCCGCTTCACAAGATGTGGCCGGTAGATGGTACCTTCATTGGCAACGGTTGCTATCATCGAAGCAAGCTGGATGGGAGTTGTCAGCACATAGCCCTGGCCAATGGCAACGGAGAGCGTTTCGCCCCGGTACCACTTTTTGCCATACTTCTTAAACTTCCAGTCGGAAGTGGGTATCACTCCACTCTTCTCATTATCGAGACCGACTCCCATGGCCTGGCCAAGGCCGAGTTTTCTGGCATATTGAGCGATCTTATCCACCCCCAGGCGCTCCCCCAGTTGGTAAAAATAGACGTCGCAGGATTGTCTCAGCGCTTTCTTCAGGTCGACCCGGCCGTGCCCTTTCTTTTCCCAGCATTTGAAGGTACTGTTGCCGAACTTGTACGAACCGCTGCAGTTGACAGCAGTATGTTCATCGATCAGTCCCTCCTCCAGGCCGGCAATGGCCGTAACTACCTTGAAGGTGGAGCCGGGAGGATATTGTCCCTTGAGAGCCTTGTTTTCCAGGGGATGCCGCTTGTCCTCAACGTACGATTTCCATTGCTCGGGAGAAAGCCTGCCGGAAAAGAGAGCCGGGTCGAAGCCCGGATTGCTGGCAAAGGCAAGGATTTCTCCGCTGTTCACATCGACAGCGACAGCAGCGCCTGCCTTGTCGCCAAAAGCTTCCTCTGCAGCTTTCTGCACATCGGTATCTATCGTGAGGACCAGGCTGTTGCCGATGGTGGGACTGGCCTCCGTCACGGTCCGCAGAAACCTCCCTCGTGCATCGACCTCCACCTGCCGGCCGCCGTCGGCGCCATGGAGTTCTGCTTCCCAATTCCGCTCAATGCCGCTTTTGCCGATGTAGTCACCCAGATTATACTCGCTGAACCGCTCTTTAGCCATCTCCTGCTCGTTGATTTCTCCCAAGTAGCCAAGGAGGTGGGCGGCAAGAATACCGTTGGCATATGCGCGGATCGGTTTCATTTGAATGTCGACCCCGGCAAACAACCGCATGCGGTTCTCTTCCAGGAACTCCAACTGGTCACGACTAATGCCCGAAGCGACAATAATCGGATAATATTTCGCTCTCCCTCTGCCTTTGTCCCATTTCTGCACCAATTCATCCCGGTTCAGTCCCAGGTATCTGGACAGGTTGTCGAGCAGGACATCCTTGTCCTTGACGTCCTGCGGGATCAGCGCCACGCTGAACGAAGGGGTGTTGCTGACCAGAACCTTGCCGTTGCGATCCAGTATTGCTCCACGGGGCGCGGCAACAGGCACAAACCTGAGGCGATTATTCTCCGATTGATCGAGAAGATTATCCGATTCTATGATCTGCAGATACCAGAGCCGGGTCAGAAGCAGGAAAAACATGGTTGCTGCTGCAAGTGAAAGACCGAAGATGCGCCTTTTCGGCTCCGCGTTTTCCCGGATGTAGCGTTGATCCATTTTCATTTACGGTTCCTCTGCAACAACCGAGGCAGGCATCATGAAAATCAGGGAAGCGATCAGGGCATTGACAAGCGCCTGGGGAATCAGCGACGACAAAAGCGTTGCATAGATGCCGTTGGCTGCAGAGAAAAGGAATAAAAGCAGCATGTTGAAAAGTCCCGTAGCGATGGTGGCAAAAAAAACGGTCAACACCATCAGATAGCGGCTGTCGGTATAAAGCCGGTCGGCTGTCTTGTGGAGAGCATGGAAAATGCACAGATAGGAAAAACCATTGAGCCCGAAATAAATACCGCTGAAACAATCATGGAGAAGCCCCAGCGAGAAGGCAGCCAGTGCGCCGAAAGGGCTCTTGGAGCGTAGCCCCAGATATGCAACCATGATAACCAGCAGGTTGGGATGAAAGGGGTCCAGCAGATAGTAGGGAAATATGGTTGTTTGCAGTAAGAGAACGGCAATAACGATGGAGAGAGCTTTGACAAATTTAATCATATGTTTGCTGGAGGAGGACCAGAACCTCTTCTAGTCTGGATATATTCACTGCAGGCCTTACCTCTACCGTCTGAAAGATACCATAGGCACCTTTTTTCACCATGGTAACTTCACCTACTTTTAAACCCTTGGGAAAGCCACCGCCAATACCGGAGGTAACGATAACATCCCCCACCTTCACATCTTCGTCACGCAGGGTAAATTCCAGGGAACAGCGGCCATCACCGGCCCCCTTCACCACTCCTCTGGCCCTTGAACGCTGCACTACAGCCGCTATGCCGCTGGCATGATCGGTCAGAAGGAGCACCCGTGAGCTGTCTGCCGCTACCTTGACCAGTCGGCCTATAACCCCGTCAACGGCAACTACCGGCATCCCTTCCTGAAGTCCTTCGGCTGCCCCGCGATCAAGAAACAGCGTCTTGAACCAGGGGGATCCATCTTCGCCAATGACGCCGGCAGCCAGAGAAGGAACCTGGGTGGAGGTTTTCAACTCCAACAGGCTTTTCAACCGCTCGTTGGCCATGAGCGCTTCGCGGCTTTCCGTTTCGCGGGCACTGTATAACTTTATGATCCGCCGCAGCTCCTTATTTTCCCTGCGTATGTTCACCAGGTCAAGGTAATCTGACCATAGGCCGGAAAAAAAACCATTGCCCGCCGAGCCCAGTTTCGATGCCGGCGCCATCACATTCATGACGCTTCGCTCAAGCGGACCGGCATGTTCCCTGTTTTTGAGGTGCAGTGAGTAGAAGATGAGGGCGGCCAGAAGCGATAGTCCGACCAGAAGGTAAACCTTCTTGTATTTGTTCAACAGCTCTATCATGTGCGCTCTGGAAAATTTAAAGGGAGACGGACGTCCCCCCTGAAACTTTCAGCTGATGTGGTCTCAATTGCATTCAGTCCAGAACAAAAGGAGAAGAGGCGACATCCTCGTGGCGAATTTCGTCCACGGGCTGTTTTTTGTTTTCACCGGCAAAGAGTTTGTTGGGGGCATTGAAAACAATGCCGTTGCCGATACCCACGTTCTTGTAGGCATGCACCACCCCCGGCGGCACGGTCATCATCATCGGCACGTCCTGGCCGGCAAAGATAACCTGCTTTACACCATAGGTGGGAGAATCTTTGCGATTGTCCCACAGGTATATCTTGAAGTTGGAAGGACCGATAAAGCAGAAGTAATCTGTCTGATCCACATGCTCATGGGGTCCGCGGGCGACTCCCGGCTGAGTCATTGAGATATACGCCATTACCGGCATTATCCCCTCGGCAATCTCGTCGGAGCGGTACAGTTCGGCAAGCCAGCCCCTTTCGTCCAGATATTTTGTCAGGGGCCTTACCAGCACGTCGTGGATTTTACCTTTTTTGAATTCCATTTCACTTGCTCCCACAAAGTTCGTTTTCGTTGTAAACGTGCTGCAGATAATCACGATAACTGGATTTGGGAGTGTTGGCGATAGCCTCGGCCATGCCCTTGCAGTCAATGAATCCCAGACGGAGGGCTATCTCTTCCAGACAGGCGATCTTCAGTCCCTGGCGCATTTCCAGCGTGCCGATAAAATGGCTGGCTTCCAGCAAACTCTGGTGGGTTCCGGTATCCAGCCAGGCAATGCCGCGCCCCAGCTTCTCCACCTGCAGCTCGCCCCGGCGCAGATACTCAAGATTCACGTCGGTAATTTCCAGCTCCCCCCGTGGGGAAGGTTTCATGCCTTTTGCTATCTCCACCACCTTGCCGTCATAGAGATAAGTCCGGGCACGGCATAATTGGTCTTCGGCAGCTGGGGCTTTTCCTCAATACTTACCGCCCGGCCCAGGCTGTCGAACTCAACCACACCATAGCGCTCCGGATCCTGCACATAGTAGCCGAAGATCTTCGCCCCGCCGCGGAATTCGGCAACGGCCCTGTCCAGCCCCATTTTACCGTAAAAAATATTATCTCCCAGAATCAGGCAGACCGGGTCGGTGCCGATAAACCGCTCACCGATGATGAACGCCTGGGCGATACCTTTAGGCTCAGGCTGCACCTCGTAGGTGAGGCGGATGCCCCAGCGGGAACCGTCCCCCAGCAGATCACGGAACCGGGGCGTATCGTGGGGAGTGGAAATGATGAGAATGTCGTTGATTCCTGCCATCATCAAGGTGGCAAGGGGATAATAAATCATCGGTTTGTCGTAGACCGGCTGCAGCTGCTTGCTTGCAACAAGCGTCAGCGGATACAGCCTGCTTCCCGCTCCGCCGGCAAGAAGAATACCTTTTTTGATCCCTTTCATGGCGCCCCTTCCATCACATTCAAAAATATTAAAACCTTTGTTTTCTAGCATATTGCCTGAAAGGTCGTCAAACACTAATGTCTATCGGCAATGGTGGCATCCCTTCGATAATAACAAGACTGGCAGCCATAATATCATCAAAGGCCTTGATATTGTGTGGCAGGAGCTGTTCCTCGGCTTGTCCGTAGCCGGTTCTGACCAGAAGGGGCCGACATCCGGCGGCAAGCCCTGCTTCAATATCGGCGAGCTTGTCGCCGACCATGAAAGAGGCGGCAAGATCGATGTCCAGGTCCTTAGCAGCCTGAAGAAGCATGCCCGGCAAGGGTTTGCGGCAAGCGCATTCTTTGCGGTAATGGCCAGTGCCGTGCTTCGGGTGGTGGGGGCAAAAATACCAGGCATCAATCCGTGCTCCTGCCTTGGCCAATTCCTTTTCCATGTGGCAATGGAGCTTTTCCAGCTTCAGCTCGTCATAGTAGCCCCTGCCGATTCCGGACTGGTTGGTGACCACGACAACGAGGAAACCGGCCTCATTCAACAACCTGATAGCTTCCGGCGCATCGGGGATCATCTGAAAATCCTCAATCCGGTACAGATACTCCTTCTCCACGTTGATTGTGCCATCCCGGTCAAGGAAAACGGCCCGCTTCGTTCCTGTCATCTCACCACCAGCCTAGCGCCTCTCACCGAACAACCGCTTCTCCAGCAGGTCACACAGGATATGAATAATGGTGATGTGCCCCTCCTGAACTCTGGGGGTATCGTCACATGGGACCGTTATGGGAACGTCTACTATTTCGGTAATTGTTCCACCATCCCTGCCCAGAAGGCCGATGGTCCGGCAACCCAGTTCGTCGGCAACGAGAAGGGCTTTATACACATTCTTCGAAGTTCCGCTTGTGGAAATTCCCACTACCACATCTCCCGGTCTGGCAAGAGCTTCGATCTGGCGACTGAAGATATTTTCGAATCCATAGTCATTGCCGATGGCGGTGAGGATGGATGTATCGGTAGTAAGGGCAATGGCGGGAAGACCGCGACGTTCCATCTTGAAGCGGCCTACCAGCTCCGCCACCAAGTGCTGGGCATCCGCTGCAGACCCGCCATTTCCCATTACCAGCAGCTTTTTGCCATTGCCAAGGGCATCGGCCAACAGCTCGACAACTGCCGCAATCTTTGGTGAAAGTTCCTGACCGATGGATTCCATCACCTTCTGATGGGAACGTATCTGGCTCTTAATCTCTTCTATCATCGCATCTCCTTATCCTGCTCTCAAGTTCGGCAAATGGCAGCAGAGGCGCGTCACCCTTATAACTCATGCCGTCTATACCGGCTACGACAATTGTCTCGGGGGCCTCCGATAATATCCGGGTTATCATTTTCTGCACGGTTCCGGCAGTGTGGAAAAAGGGCACGGCATGAATGGTGATATTTTCATGCAAACTGCCGTGGCCTGACTTCATCAGATATTTGTGCAGGTGAGAAGGGGCGATGATATGAAAGAAACCGCCTTGACGGGCAGACGGCAGAAGAAGCTCGATCCGGGAACGAACCATCTCCGGATCAGCGCCCTTTGGCATCAGCAGACAATATGAAGAGTCCTGCCCCCACCTGCTCCTGAATTCGGCAATGGTTCTCTGCAGATTTTCCCGACGCCTGGTCTCTGAGCCCAACAGAACCTCCTCCTCATACCGGACGTCCGCGCCCGGCACGAGAAAAGTGAGAGATCCTGCTCGACAGGCCCTGCGTGAATAGTCCCTGAGACACCAGGTGCCTCCGTCCATCTCCTCGTCAAAACCGCCGATGGCATCATAGAGACTCTTTCTGATGAGCATGGCGGCAAATGAGCCGTGGGCAACTTCAATGGCGGTAATATGCTTGCCCTTGACCTTCCCCCGCCCCTTCAGCACAAGACCAGGCACAATCAGCCCCGCATCTTTCCTTTGCCGCGCAAATTCCAGCAGCGGCTCAAGCCAGCCAGGCCCAACCAAGGAAGTATTCTTCACTATGAACAGGTACTCCGCCTCCCCTTTTTCCAGCCCCCTGTTCAGGGCCTTCACCAGTCCCTGGTTCACATCGTTTCGCAGGAGGAACGCCCGGTCATCAAGCCCTTCTGAAAATTCCTGCAGCAGCTTTTCCGTTTCCCGGTCACTGCCGTTGTCCACCATAATTAATCTGGCATTGGGAGAATGATTGAGGAGGTTGACAAGACAGTTACGTGTCTCAATCGGCCTGTTCCACACAGGCACAATGATGTCAATTGCCGGTTGAGTCATCACAGTTCCACATTTGATGTAAAGGTTGGGATAGTAAGAGGGTAGGACACGTTATCTCTGGTGGGAAAGGCAGGGGCCGGAATACCGAGCCCCTGCCGTTGCCTCTTGTGTTTGGATCAGGAACTGATAGCCACGTTTCTCAGGAGGGCCAGTTCATCGAGAACCTTTCCCGAGCCGAGAACGACGCATGACAGCGGATCTTCGGCAGTAACCACCGGCAGTCCCGTTTCTTCCCTGAGCAAGCTGTCCAGGTTACGGAGCAAGGCACCGCCGCCGGCAAGAACAATCCCCTTGTCGACGATATCGGCCGCCAACTCGGGAGGAGTTCTTTCCAGGCAGATACGTACGGCATCGACGATGGCATTTACCGGCTCGGAAAGTGCCTCGCGAATCTCGTTGGAATTTATTTCGATGGTCTTGGGAATACCCGATACCAGGTCACGCCCCTTCACATCCATACTCCTCAGCTCGCTGCCCGCATAGGCCTCGCCAATGTCGATCTTGATGATCTCCGCCATCCGGTCGCCAATGAGCAGGTTATACTTGCGTTTTATATACTGGACGATTGCCTCGTCCATCTTGTCGCCGCCGACGCGCACCGATTTCGTGTAGACGATGCCTGCCAGGGAGATAACAGCCACCTCGGTTGTCCCCCCTCCGATGTCGACGATCATATTGCCGCTGGCTTCGGTAATGGGCAGGCCTGCACCGATGGCAGCGGCCATGGGTTCCTCGATAAGGTAAACTTCACGGGCGCCCGCAGATTCGGCAGACTCCTTGACCGCCCTTTTCTCGACCTGAGTAATGCCGGACGGCACGCAGATGACAATCCGCGGGCGGACCAGTGTCTTGCGATTGTGAACCTTGTGGATGAAGTAGCGAAGCATTTCTTCCGTTATGTCGAAGTCGGCGATAACTCCGTCCTTCATGGGGCGGATGGCGGTGATACTACCCGGCGTACGTCCGAGCATCTTTTTCGCTTCCATTCCCACCGCCAGCGATTTCTGCTGGCCGTTGCTCATTTTCTGAACGGCTACAACCGAAGGCTCGCGTACCACAATCCCCTTCCCTTTCAGATAAACAAGGGTGTTGGCAGTGCCCAGATCGATAGCCAGGTCGTTTGAAAACATTCCCAGAAAGGAATCGAATATCTTTAGCATTAAATAACTCCTTGGTTTTTAAACACTTTAATTGTTCACGCAAACTAAGGAACAATAGCAAAAAGCCCCTGTTCATGCAAGAGGGAAAATCTGTGTTTTCCACAATTTTTTCAAATGCATGAACGGTGATAAAAGGGTCTCCCAATTGGAAAAGACAGTGCACCTCCTCCGACAGCAGTGAAGGGCGGAATTATCGTGAGAACCTCATGAATACAGCCATTCTCCTGTTGCTTTTGCAATTAAAGTATATTACTATTCGCCACTGTTGCATAAAGGCTTACAGCTAAAATTCCCCGAAAAAGGAGTTCCAACGCAATGCTTGGCATAATGAGGAAATACAAACAATCCGTCCTTATCAAGATTGTTTTCTGCATCATCGTCTTATCCTTCGTCGGCACCATCTTTCTGGTATGGGGAAGAGGCGACGAAGCCACTGGCGGGGATTTCGCCGCAAAGGTAAACGGAACCAAAATATCAATGGACGACTACCTGAAGAATTACGATCGGATGAAAAGCCTTTATCAACAGATCTACGGACAAGCCATGACGCCAGACCTGGAAAAGCAGCTGGGTATCCGCAAAATGGCCATTAACAGCTTGATTGACAATGCCCTGGCCGTCAAGGAAGCAAAGCGGATGGGAATAGCTGTAAACAAGGATGAAATAGCCAACGAGATAGCCAAGGTACCGGCCTTTCAAAAGGACGGTGTTTTCAACTTCGACCAGTATACCCAGATGCTCAAGGCTTACCGAATGACCCCCGCCAACTTCGAAGAGGGGCAGGAGCAGGAAATGCTGGTGAAGAAAGCCAGAGAAAAGGTCAAGGAGCGGGCCACGGTCAGCGATCAGGACCTGCAGCAGGCTTTCAACAAGCAGAATGACAAGGTAGATCTTTCTTTCATTTCCTTTTCCCCCGGTGACGTCAGGAACGAAGTGAAAGTGACCGATCAGGATCTCACCACGTACCTGCAGGGACACGAGAAAGAATTCCAGACTCCGGAGAAGGTCAGCATTGCCTATGCCCTTGTCAGTCCTTCCCAGTATTCCTCAAAGGCGACGGTAACCGATGAAGAGGCTGAAACCTACTACCGGAAAAACATCGACCGCTACCAGGGCAAAGGAGGCATCCTTCCCTTCGCTGAGGTGAAAGACCGGGCCAAGGCAGACGCCATTAAACAGAAGGGCGCCAAGGAAGCCTACGAAACGGTAGCCGACACCATTAACAAAAACCTGAAAGGTGGTGACATAAAAGCCGCTGCCGCCAGTCTCGGTGTGAAAGTCGAGGAGACCCCGCTCTTTACGGCAAAGACAGCCCCGGCACCACTGGCCGACGAAGGCGAGGTCATCAAAAGAGCATTCCTCCTCAAGCAGGGGGAACTTGGCGGACCGATCGAGACTGCCAAAGGAATTTACATCATCAAGGTCATGGAGAAAAAACCTGCTGCAGTACCTCCTCTGGCCGAGATCAAAGGTCAGCTCACCCAGAAGGTCACTGAAGAAAAAGCCCGAGAGCTGGCAAAGAAGAAGGCTGAAGAGGCACTTGCACAACTGGCCAAAGGGACCGGCACGGTGAAGACCCAGGAAACGGGAGCCTTTGCCTATGCCGCCAATGGCGTCATCCCCCGCATCGGTACATCCCCCGATCTGATGGAAGCCGCCTTTAATCTAACCGCTGCCGCCCCTACACCGAAAAACATCTTCAAGGCCGGTGATCGCTGGTACGCGGTCAAACTCAAGCAGCGCATCGAGCTAAACCGTGCTGATTTCCAGAAGAACAAGGAACAGATCAGACAGACCCTGCTGCCGAAGAAGCAACAGGAAGCTTTGGACAACTGGATGAAAGAGTTGAAAGCCAAGGCCAAAATACAAATCAATCCATCTATACTTTCTGATTAGAAGGAGTTAAAAGGTATGTCCAAACTTGTGTTGACTACAGACTTCCCCGACCTGAAACTTGCCGCACGGGGCAAGGTGCGTGATATCTACGATCTGGGCGAGACGCTCCTCATTGTCACCACCGACCGCATTTCCGCCTTCGATGTCATCATGAACGAAGGGATCCCGGACAAGGGATACGTCCTCACCCAGATCTCCGCCTTCTGGTTCAGGCAGATGGAGGACATTATCAAAAACCACATCATCTCCACCGAGGTGAAGGATTTCCCGTCGGCGTGCCAGAAGTATGCTGATATCCTGGAAGGCCGTTCCATGCTGGTGAAGAAGGCCAAGCCCCTACCCGCCGAGTGCATCGTTCGCGGTTATATCTCAGGCTCAGGCTGGAAGGATTACAAGGCCACCGGCTCCATCTGCGGCATCAAGCTGCCTGAAGGACTTAAAGAATCCGACCGGCTGCCCCAGCCTATCTTCACCCCTTCGACCAAGGCAGAGCTGTACCCATGACGAAAACATCTCCTTTGAGAAAATGGTGGAGCTGTGCGGAAAAGAAACCGCCGAAAAAGTCAGAGATGTAACCCTGAAGATCTATATGAAAGCCCGCGACATCGCCGACACCAAGGGTATCATTATAGCCGACACCAAATTTGAATACGGCATCTACAACGGAGAACTGATCATCATCGACGAGTGCATGACACCGGACTCCAGCCGTTTCTGGCCAAAGGACAGTTACCATCCCGGCGGGCCGCAACCCAGCTTCGACAAGCAGTTCCTGCGGGACTACCTGGAAACCCTGGACTGGAACAAATCAGCCCCTGCCCCGCCACTGCCTGAAGAGATTGTCAGAAAGACAGGCGAAAAATACATGGAGGCGCTGGTAAAGCTTACGGAAAAAGTAAAGTAGTAAAAAGCCCCGATCGGAAACGGTCGGGGCTTTTTTTATGCTGAAAATGGCAGAGAATCACTCCAGCTCGACCAGAAGGCTCTCAAGCTCATCAGCAGTTGTTACTGGTGGCCGACAGGCCCCACTTGCGCATATATATGCTGCTGCGCCAACTGCCGGCGCCTCCATTGTCCCTGCCCCTGCATCACCGTCTTCGGCATGCCTTAGAACCAGCCCCGGAATGAAATGTCTGTTTATGGCGGCAAGCAACGCCCTGATCTCGGCCCCTTCCCTTGCCCCAGCCAGTGTTATCTCTATTTTTTCCGCGTGCTGGTAGTCATGGGCCATTATGAGTTGCAGGTAGCCGGCGGGCTGTTGCAGGGCGTTGCCGAGAAATGCCCCCACCCCCTGTTCTCCCGCTGTTTCCAAAGAATCATCCTTAAGTATTTTCCCCAGGCGCAGCAGATTCATGGCGGCTATTGAATTGCCGGAAGGCATGGCCCCGTCATAAGCGTTCTTCTGCCTGATCAGGACCTCCTCCGCGTCCATGCCGCTGTCGTAAAACCCTCCGCCCGGCGCGGAGAAAAGCCTGATTATATCCCTGGCCAGCCGCAGTGCTTGGAACAGGTATTCCTGATGAAGAGAAACCTGGTAGAGCTCCAGCAATCCCCAGCCGAGAAAGGCGTAATCCTCAAGAAAGGCAGGGATTTTCGCCTGCCCCAGGTGATAGCTTCTTGACAGACGACCTTCTCTGGTCTGGAGCTTTTCCAGGATAATTGTAACCGCACTTTCAGCGGCCCTCAAATAGGTTTCATCCCCGGTCACCCCGTATCCCTTGGCCAGGGCAGCTATCAACAGTCCATTCCATGCCGTCAGCACCTTGGCATCCCTGAGCGGCCGGATCCGTTTTTGCCGAACGGTTAGCAGCTTCGCCCGCCATTTTATCAGGTCACCTTTGAATGACTCGGCAATCAGCCCCTCACGATCAGCGAAAGATGCAATGGAAGCCGGCAGATGAAGGATGTTTTTGCCTTCGAAGTTACCTTTTTCCGTTATGTCGAAAAGCCGGCAAAATAGCCGTGCAGCCTCTTCTCCCAGAACTTCTTTAACCTCGGCAGCGGCCCAGAGGTAGAATTTTCCCTCTTGACCCTCTGTGTCCGCATCCTGAGCGGAACAAAATCCCCCATCGATGCCGGTCATCTCCACCAGGCAGTAGTTAAGTATTTCCCGCACCACTTCGCGATAATAATTCTTGCCTGTCGCCTGGAAAGCCTCGGCAAAGGCAATGGCTACCAGGGCCTGATCATAAAGCATCTTCTCGAAGTGGGGCACCAGCCATTGCCGATCCACCGAATATCTGTGGATGCCGAATCCCAGCTGGTCATAGATGCCTCCCTGCCGCATTCTGGTCAGCGTATGTTCGGCCATCTGCAGCGCCTCAGGTCGGCCAGCCTTCCAGCAGCGGAGAAGGAAAGAAATATAGTGGGGCATGGGAAATTTCGGCGCCTGGCCAAATCCTCCCCAATCACCGTCATACATGGCAGCCAGCTGATTGAAGGCTGCCTCTTCAAGTTCTCCACCTGCATAGGCTGGTTCAGTCCAACTCAGCCGCTCAAGTGATGCCATTATGGTTCTGCAGCTTTCCTCCACCTTATCCCGTTCCCTCTGCCAAAACTGTGAAATCCTCGCCAGCAGATCAATGATACCGGGCATCCCCATCCGCCTTTCCTTCGGCAGATACGTGGCGGCAAAGAAGGGTTTTTTATCCGGTGTCAGGAGAACATTGAGGGGCCAGCCGCCGCTGCCTGATATCATCTGTGCCACCGCCATAAACTGGTCGTCTATATCCGGCCTTTCCTCCCGGTCTACCTTGATGGCCACAAAGGAATCGTTCAGCGTCTTGGCCACCTCACGATCTTCGAAAGATTCATGGGCCATGACGTGGCACCAGTGGCAGGTGGCGTAGCCTATGGAAAGAAAAATCGGTTTATCTTCAGCCCTTGCCTTGGCAAAGGCTTCTTCTCCCCACTGAAACCAGTCGACCGGGTTTTCCGCATGTTGCAACAGGTAAGGGCTGTGGGCAAAAATGAGCCGGTTGAAATCCGCGCCGCCATCGGCCGGAATACGACTTTTATCCAAGGATGCAAGTCTATGCAGATTTTCGTTCTCGTCGTGAAATCCCCCATGCGCAGCCATATCAGCTCCATTGACAAAAGTTGCGGATTTTTGGTTTTTAGATTATTGTACCACCTCCCAATACAGTTACCCCCGTTGTCGATCAAAACATCTGTGGAGTCCAAACCAATGCCTGTACTTCTCTTTGCCTTCCTGCTGTCGATAGTTGCTGCCGTACCATCGCTGGCAACAGAACTAGTTGTCGGCAAGTTCAGCGCCGAGGATCTGGGAGAGTGGACCGAGAAATCTTTTCGGGGAAAAACCGAATACTCACTGACAAAGGACGAAGGCAAAAGCGTACTCATGGCCCATAGTGTCAAGGCCGGCTCCGCTGGTAAAGAAGGTTTCCATCGATGCAAGAAAATTTCCTGTTTTACGCTGGTCGTGGAAAGTCGACCACACCTTGAAGAAGGAAGATATCAGAAAGAAAAAAGGGGATGATTTCGCAGCTCGAGTCTATGTGGTTTTTCCACGTACCTTCTTCTGGCGGATGCGGGCCATCAACTATGTCTGGGCATCTAAAATGGCCAAGGATTCCCATGCACGGAGCCCCTACACCTCGAACTCAGTAATTATTGCCGTTGAATCCGGGGATGAGAACATAAATAAATGGGTCACTGAAGAACGGAATATCTATGAAGACTACAGGAAGGTTTTCGGCGAGGAGCCGCCGCTTTTGGGAGGGGTAGCCATAATGACCGACACCGACGACACCCAGGATGAAGCGACCGCCTATTACGGAGATATCTTTTTCGATGGGAAGTTGCAGGGCGCACAGGAAAACGTGCGCCCCTGAGGCTGCTTTATCCGATTATCTTTGCCAGACGGCTCCGCTGTTTCTCCAGGCGGTGTTGTCCCTCTTCGATAACCTTCAGAAGCTCTTTCTTTGTCTGGTGTGCCATGTCGGGTGCCTTGTCAAGGATCTCTTCAGCCTTGTCACCGACCGTTTCCACAATGTCCGAGACATGGGCGGAGAATTCATGCACTACCCCTTCCGCTTTCTGCCGGGCCTTTTTCACACAGCGCACCAGATCGCGTCGGGTCCTCTTGCCGGACTGGGGAGCAAAGAGAAGAGCCGCCCCCGCCCCGATAATTCCCCCTGCCATAAGCAGCAGCGCCCCAACCAGTACGTCGTTGTTCCTCTCTTCCATGTGCACGCCTCCCCGTAATTTTCTCAAAATGTATTATACCGTGCTTCGGGCAAAATCCCACAGCTCGATTAAATATATAACAGGATGATGAAGGGTTATGGGGTCAATGGCGCATCTCTTCTTTCAGCCCTTCAACAACGGCTTTCACCTCGGCGATCATTTCCGCCGCCTGGGGCGATTTCTCCTTCTTCAGGTAAAGCTCAAAGTATTGGATTGCTTCGGCGAGACGCTCCTGGTCAATGCAGATATTGCCAAGGGTGAGATAAGACATGGTGAAATTGGGATCAAGCCTCACCGCTTCCAGGGTCTCCTTTTCAGCTGATTCCAGATCACCCAGATCATAAAACAGGTCTCCCAGGTTGAAACGTGCTGCGGCATCGTTGGGGTCCAGGGCAATCCCTTTGCGGTAGCTTCAATTGCCTGGTCATTTTTGCCAAGGCCATAATAAAGGTCGCCAAGGGCATTCAGAGCAAACACATTGTGCGGATCTAACTCCAGCGCCTTGTTAAAGACCTGCAGCGCATCATCTGCCCGTTCCAGGCTGTTATAAACGAGCCCCAGGCTCACGTAACCATCAGCCTCCGCTGGACGCAGTTCTATTACTTTTTTGTAAGCAGCAATCGCGTCTTTATGCTGCCCGCTCTCGAAGAGGATATCACCCAGTGAGGTCCACGCCTCCATATCTTCCGGTGCGCGCTTCAACCCTGCTTTAATCGATTCTATGGCCTCTGCCTGTTTTCCGGTTTCGGCAAGTGCCTCGCCAAGATAAAAATAGCCCTCGGCGTTATCCGGTTCGACCTCCGTGCATGCTTTGAATTCCACCGAGGCTTTTCCGTATTCTCCAGCTTCCAGTAAGGAAATGCCCTGAGCCAGCCGCTCATCGAAATTTGTCGTCATTTATTCCTCCAGTCTGTGTCAGTTTCAGTCTCAGGAAAGCCATGTATGGCTTCCGGGTGGAAACTATATCAAAAACTTCCAATGATTGCTACAGCAACCATATGCCAACCCATTAAAGTTTACCCTTTCCTTTTCCATTAACTGCTCTATAATTAGAATATTTTTGAGCAAAGGCTGCCATTATGGGCGACGAGCGCCACGAAACTCTGGGACTGCGCACGCTGGAAGATATCAGCGGCCTGATCCTCCATTCCCATGATCTGCAGGAGACCCTGGACAACATCGTCAACCTTGTTGCCAAACGGGTCGGTTCGGACGTCTGTTCCATCTATCTTCTGGAAGATGACGGAGAAACCCTGCGACTCAAGGCTACCAAAGGTCTGTCCCGTGGTTCGGTAGGCAAAATCACCATGAAGACCTCAGAGGGTCTTACCGGCCTGGCTGTTGAGGATCGCAGCATAATTGCCACCGATAATGCCCCCCTTCACCCCCGATACAAATATTTCCGTGAAACGAGGGAAGAAAAGTTCCTTTCTTTCCTTGGTGTGCCGTTATTCGAGCGCAAAACTCCCGTTGGCGTACTGGTTGTCCAGACTCGCGAGGCCCGTGTCTTTACCCCTGCCGAAATAAGCACTATTTCCACCATTGCCTATCAGATCAGCAGCATAGTCATAAACGCAAAGCTCCTGGACTCCATTCACCAAAAGGAAAAGGAACGGGCTTTCTTCGCCAGCGAACTGGAAAAAATGAAGGCAGGTGAAATCAAAGGAAGGTTTCACCCCGAACAGGAGAAAAAGCGAAAACTGTCTTCCCTGATCGGTACCCCGGTTTCGCCAGGCTTTGCCTGGGGTAAGATCTATATTTTCAGCCGGAACGAAAACGACGGCATCGACATGGAGCACGCCGCCTCCCGCCCGGAAGAACGGAAACGGTTCCAGATTGCCCTGGAAAAAGCGAAAATCCAGACATTATACATGGAGAAGCGTGTTGCCGAGGTCATGTCCAAGGAAGACGCCGCGATATTTCACAGCCACCTTATGTTTCTGGAGGACCGTGGCTTCATAACCAAGATCACCGATTCCATCGATAATGGATACAGTGCCGGACAAGCCATAAGGGAAGTGGTCGACTACTACGTCAACGCCTTTGCCAAGATGGAGGATCCCTATCTGCGCGAGCGTTCAGCGGATATGGAAGACATCGGCCGGCGGCTGCTCGGTGCCCTCAACGGCAACAGCAGCTCCAGAAAAAAATTCCGCGAAAAAAGAATCATTGTTGCCGACGACATTCTCCCTTCGGATATGGCAACCATGGATCATGAAAAAGTGCTCGGCATAGTGACGGAGAGAGGGAATGCCGGATCCCATGCGGCCATCATGGCAAAATCTCTCGGCATTCCTGCCGTCGTCGGCATTGACGGGTTGATGAAGCAGATTTCGCCCCGCAACGAGGTAATCGTCGACGGCACTTCCGGCCATCTCTACATCAATCCCGATCAAAGGATAAAGGAGGAATACGAAAGGCTGCAGAGGGACTTCAGCCTGAAACAGCGGGAACTGGAAGGGCTGCGCGATCTGCCGGCTGAAACCGTCGACGGCAGCCGTGTCTTCCTTCGGGCCAACATCGGCCTGCTCAATGATGTGAAGGTTGCCCAGGCGAGTGGGGCCGAAGGGGTCGGGCTGTATCGTACCGAATTTCCCTATATGACCCGCAAGACTTTTCCCAACAGAATGGAGCAGTACAACCTTTACCGTAAAATAGTCGAAGGCTTTCCCTGTCACCCGGTAACCATTCGCACGCTGGATATCGGCGGTGATAAGGGGCTCTCCTATTTTCCCTTTCCCAAAGAAGACAATCCCTTCATGGGCTGGCGTTCCATCAGGGTATCCCTCGAAGAACAGGACATTTTCCGTGAACAACTGGCTGCAATTCTCATGGCATCCGTTCACGGCAAAATCACGGTAATGTTCCCCATGATTTCCAGTGTCGAGGAAATCAGGACCGTGAAACGGATCTTTGAAGAAGTAAAAGATGAGCTCGCGGCAGACAAGAAACCATTTAACCCAGCCATTCCACTCGGAGTGATGGTTGAAATACCGGCTGCAGTCCAGATATCCCACCTGCTCATTCGGGAGGTGGATTTCTTCAGCATCGGCACCAATGACCTTATCCAGTATACCCTGGCTGCCGACCGCAATAACCCAAAGGTAAAACAATACTACGATCCCTACCATCCGGCCATACTGCACTCCATAAAGCGTGTGGCGACGTGGCAGGGGCTGCAGGGAAAAAAGTCTCAATCTGCGGAGAAATGGCTGCAGACCCCATCAACGCCATCCTCCTTCTCGGGATGGGGATATCTGACTTCAGCCTGACAGCTCCGTACATCCCCCTGATAAAACAGGCGATATTGAAAATTACCACGCAGAAGCCAGAGAAATCTCAGCAGCAGCACTGCAAATGGAAAGCAGCGCCGACATTCGTGAATACCTGGCCAAAGCCAAAGCTGCCTTGAAGCTGTAGCCGCAACACACCCTTCAGATTAAAAACATCTCAGTGTTATCACATCCCTATTACGCGTTTTACCTGAACAAAGAAAGCTGATCAATGATCGTTGGTGCTGGCGCCAATGCCTGAGGACATTAGTTTGCATGTGGAATAAATTATGCAGATTAAGGATATATTAATAAGTCATATTAATATCAATATGTCTGGTGGCGGAGGAACAGCCATGGAAAAGGTATTGATCGGTTTGGTGGCACTTTTGCTGATTTCGGCGTGCGGATACAACAATCTTAAGGCAAAAGAGGAGCAAACCAACAGAGCCTGGAATGATCTTGGCTTCTCGTGTCGCCAGCGAGTCGAGCTTGCTGCTGTCTATATCGAAGCTTTGCAAAGGCACATTTCACCGCAAAACGACGTTGTGCAACAGGCAGAAAAGGCCGTAAAAAAGGCTGCCCGCGAGGGATGTCCATTAACCCCGCCGGAAACCTCAGAAAGATTGCTGAAATTCCGTCAGGTCCAGACAGAGCTGTCTGAGACACTGACCCAGCTACATATTTTCTCCAGTAGTCAGCCTTCCCTTTTGCAGGATGACAGCTACCTTGCCATACAAAAACGAATGGAAAAGGCAGAATGTCGATTGAATGAAGCTATAGCCGATTACAACTTCGCCAGCCACGATTTTAATATCAGCAAGAGAAGTTTTCCCCACTCAATGACCAATGCTTTGTTATTGAGATACAGGGATAAGGAACCGTTCGTCGCGGGAGAGGATGTAAAACTGCTTGGCAGGCTGGACTCGTAGGCGGGCTGAAGTGGAAAGGGCGGCTGGTTAGCCAAGTTAGCCGCCCTTCTTTTTTTATGCCAGAACAATCAGCAGGTCATCCTTCTCTATCTTGTCCCCTTCCTTGAATTTAACCTGAGCTATTTTGCCGTCTTCCTTGGCCTTGACATTGGTCTCCATCTTCATGGCCTCGGTCACCATAAGGACATCACCAGCAGAAACCCCATCGCCGGGTTTGACGTTGACCTTCAGAACCTTGCCCGGCATAGGCGCCCCAATGTGCAGGCTGTTCCCTTTATCGGCCTTTTCCCTGCTGACTTCATCGGTTATTGCCGTCTGATCGCGCACTATAACCTGGCGAGCATCGCCGTTCAGTTCAAAGAAGATATGGCGAGTGCCGTCCGGGTGGACACGGCCGATGGCATTGAGTTTGATGATGAGGGTCTTGCCGGGCTCGATATCAATTGCGGTTTCCTGTCCGGGCTCAAGTCCATAGAAAAAGATCGGCGTGGGGATGACTGAAGTATCCGAGTACTCCTGACGATGCTTGTCGAACTCGGGAAAAACGTGGGGATAAAGAATGTACGATATGAGCCCTTTATCGTCAACCGGACGGCCCACTTTTGCCTCAGCCTTTAGCCGCTCCTCGTCAAAGTCAGCCGGCTCGATCAATTCGCCCGGCCTGCAGGTGATCGGTTCTTCTCCCTTAAGGATGATGCGCTGCAATTCCCGGGGAAAGCCCTGGTATGGCTGACCGATCATCCCCTTGAACATTCCCACCACCGACTCGGGGAAGGTAAGATCGTCCCCCTTGATATAGACATCATCAACATCCATGTTGTTTTTGACCAGGAACATGGCCATGTCCCCGACTACTTTCGACGACGGTGTAACCTTGACGATATCGCCGAAGAGCAGATTCACCCGGTGGTACATCTCCTTGCACTCTTCCCAGCGGTCGAGCAGCCCCAAGCCGGCCACCTGGGGTTTATAATTTGAATATTGCCCCCCCGGTATCTCGTGGTGATAAACCTCGGCAGTGCCACTTTTCAATCCAGATTCAAAGGGGGCATAATAATCCCGCACCGTTTCCCAATAATTGGCAAGCTTCTGCAGATTTTCCTCATTGAGGCCCGTATCCCACTCACTCCCTTTCAGGGCAGCCACCAGGGCATTGAGATTGGGTTGTGAGGTCAGTCCGGAGATGGAGGAAAGTGCGGCATCCACGATGTCGACGCCTGCCTGGCAGGCCATGAGGAGCATTGCGCCACCGTTGCCAGAGGTATCATGGGTATGGAGGTGTATCGGTATGCCGACCTCCGATTTAAGGGCTTTGATCAGCCGGGAAGCAGCCAGCGGCTTGAGAAGACCTGCCATGTCCTTGATGGCAAGGATATGGGCGCCCATCTTCTCCAGCTCTTTAGCCATGCCCACGTAATATTCCAGCGGATATTTGTCCCTTTTGGGGTCATTGATGTCACCGGTGTAGCAGATGGCAGCTTCGCAGATTTTTCCCTGCTTGCGCACCGCCTCCATGGCCACTTTCATGCCGGTGGTCCAGTTGAGGGAGTCGAAAACGCGGAAGATGTCTATGCCTGAATGGGCTGCTTCCTCGACAAAGCGCTCCACCACATTATCGGCATAGTTGGTATAGCCGACGGCATTGGACCCCCTGAGCAACATCTGGAAAAGCACGTTGGGAATGGCTTCCGACAGTTTGTGCAGTCTCTGCCATGGGCATTCCTTGAGGAAACGCATGGAAACGTCAAAGGTAGCCCCCCCCCACATCTCAAGAGAGAAGAGATCGGCAGCCAGATGGGAGGTGGGCTCGGCAATTTTCAACAAGTCATAGGTCCTTACCCTTGTGGCCAGCAGTGATTGATGGGCATCGCGCATGGTGGTGTCGGTAATGAGGACCTTCTTCTGCTCCAGTATCCACTTGGCCAGGCCATCAGCCCCTTCTCCATGAATATGTCGCGGGTGCGGCAGGCCGGGACTTGGTGAAATCCACATCCGGAACCGTTGCCTCCAGGAGCTCCGAAGATTTCAGCGGCTTGATGATGCCCGGGGAGCCGTTGACAATGACATCGCCGATAAAATTGAGCACCTTGGTGGCTCGGTCTTTCTTTTCCCGCAATTGCAGCAGCTCGGGATGCTTTTCGATGAACGAGGTGTCGCATTTGCCGTTGAGGAAAACCGGATGGGTAACGACATTCTCCAGGAAAGAGATATTGGTCTTGACTCCCCGGATACGAAATTCCTGCAGGGAACGGTGCATGATGCGGGCAGCTTCATCGAAGGTAAGCCCCCAGGCGCTGACCTTGACCAGCAGCGAGTCGTAATGGGGGGTGATCTGTGCACCGGTAAAGGCATTGCCGGCGTCAAGGCGCACGCCGAAGCCCGCAGACGAGCGGTAGGCCTTGAGAATGCCGAAATCGGGGGCGAAATTGTTGGCGGGATCTTCCGTAGTAATCCTGCACTGCAAGGCATATCCCCACATCTTGACGGCAGCCTGGTTGGGAATATTGATTTCCGGGTCGGACAGGGGCTTGCCTTCGGCCACCAGGATCTGGGTCTGCACCAGGTTGCGGCCGGTGATCATTTCAGTGACGGTGTGTTCCACCTGGATGCGCGGGTTCATCTCGATGAAATAGAAGTTTCCCTCCTGGTCCAGCAGGAACTCCACCGTTCCTGCATTCCGGTACCCCACATGGCCGGCAATTTTCAGGGCTGCGCTGCATAACTCCTCACGCATCTCGGGAGTAATGCAAAGGGATGGAGCAAATTCCACCACCTTTTGATGGCGACGCTGGATTGAACAATCCCTCTCGAAGAAATGAACCAGATTGCCATGGCTGTCACCGAGAACCTGAACCTCGATGTGTTTGGGATTTTCCAGGTAACGCTCCAGGAAGACGGCAGGATTGCCGAAGGAAGCCTGTGCTTCACTGCGGGCAGCGGCTAGCCCTTCAATGAGCTCCTTGCGGTTGTTTGCCACCCGCATCCCCCGGCCACCACCACCGGCAGCCGCCTTGATAATGATGGGATAGCCATAGTTCTTGGCGAAGATAAGGGCATCCTCTTCGTGCTCCACAGGCTCTTCGGTACCGGGAACTACGGGTACGCCGGCCTCCATGGCAACCTTGCGGGCAGCTACCTTGTCTCCCAGCCGCCGCTGCATTTCAGCAGTGGGACCGATAAAGGTAATTCCTGCAGCTTCGCATTTCTCCGCAAACTCCGCATTTTCGGAGAGGAAACCGTAACCGGGATGAATAGCATCCACATCCCTTTTCAGAGCGAGGGCAAGTATTTCATCTATACCCAGGTAGGCGTCTATGGGACTCTTGCCTTTACCGATCAAATATGCCTCGTCAGCCTTGTATCGGTGTAGAGACAGCTTGTCTTCTTCTGAATAGATCGCTACAGTGCCAATACCCAGCTCGGTGCAGGCGCGAAATATCCTGATGCTATCTCACCGCGGTTAGCAGCCATAATCTTTCTGAATTTGCGTTGTGCCATTAATGCCTCCAGACTTAACTATTTTACCGAAAATAAAACAAATAAACTATAGATAAATATTTATTGTTACTAAAATTCTTTAGTCTTTTTAGATATTTAGCTTACACCAAACGAAGTAACAATAAAACCAGAATCACATTTTATTGTCAATAGTAAACATCTGTTATATTATGTAAAGGGTTTAATTTTTCTAAAGATGCATATTTACCAAACTCTTCTTTAATGGTATATTTCTGCAAAAATTTCCAAAGGAGAGATAAAGATGTCGGCAAAAAAAATATCTTTAGTTGCAGCGCTTGCTGTTTTTGCACTCCAGTCGATGCCAGCACTTGGTGTAGAGACGCAAAAAAAGGCGGCACCTGCCGAGCAGAAGGAAACCAAGGAAATGGCAATAAAAGCTTCTCCTTCCGACCCCGTGGCAAAAATTAACGGCACCATCATAACTCGCAAAGAGCTGGACCGGGCGGTAAAGGTGCTCGTCGCCCAGAACAGGCTTCCACAGTCTCTTCCCCCTGAGCAGCAGAAACAGGCCGAGGAAGCTGCACTTGACCAGTTGATCTCTGCGGAATTGATGTATCAGGCAGGTCAGAAAACCGAGATTAAGGATATCGACAAACAGATAGAGGAGAAAATCGGGCAGAATCGCTCAAAGTTCCCCAGCGCAGAGGAATTCGACAAGGCGCTTAAATCGGTGGAAATGTCCGAGAAGGATCTCAAGGAGTTCACCCGCAAGGATATTGTTATCACTGCCTTCATTGAGAAGAACATCATCTCCAACATCAATGTGACTGAAGCCGACGCCAAGAAATTCTATGATGAGAATACCGAAAAATTCAAACAGGACGAAAGCGTCAGAGCCAGCCATATACTCATCGGAGTTGACGCCAAGGCCGGCGAAGAAGACAAGAAAAAGGCCAGGGAAAAGGCCGAAGGCATTCTGAAAAAGATCAAGGCTGGAGAAGATTTTGCCACCCTGGCAAAAGCAGAATCCACATGCCCCAGCAGCAAGCAGGGTGGAGACCTGGGCACCTTCCCCAAAGGGCAGATGGTCGCGCCGTTCGAAAACGCCGCTTTTGCCCTTAAACCGGGTGAAGTCAGCGACGTGGTGGAAACCCAGTTCGGCTATCACATCATCAAGCTGGCGGAAAAGAAGGAAGCCGGCATGGTGAAATTTGACGATGTCAAGACCAAGATCGCCGATTATCTGAAAAGCCAGAAGATTCAGAAGGGTGTCAGTGACTATCTTGAAGAGTTGAAAAGCAAGGCCAAGACTGAAAAATTCTAGGGGTCCTACCCCCCTGCTACCCCTCTCAATCCCCCCTATTCATAGGAGGATTGAGGGGGATTAGTCAAAGCCAAAAGCCCGCAGCTGCGGGCTTTTTTTATTGATTCATAGCCTCCTCAGGCAGCAGTTGCCGGAGGCGGAACGAAGACCCGAGCTGCCATTTCCCCGTCCAGCATGAGCAGCCCATGGCCGTTGTCCCCTATCAGTCTCAGTTTGCCGATAAGATCCCGGTCATTTTCCTCTTCTTCGATCTGTTCGGTGACAAACCACTGCAGAAAAATGTGGGAGGCATGATCCTTTTCCTTCAGGGCCAGATCGGTCAGATCGTTAATGCACCGGGTAATGAACTGCTCATGCTTCAGGGTCTGTTCGAACATATCGAGCAGGGATTTATACTGGCCTGGAGGAGCAGACATGGCGGAAAGGCCGATAGATGCCCCCTGGCTATTGATGTAGTTATAGAACTTCATGAAATGAACCATCTCTTCCTGGTATTGGACCATGAACCAGTTTGCAGCCCCTTTGAGGCCGATGGAATTGGCATGGGAAGACATGGAGAGGTAGAGGTAGGCGGAGTATAATTCGATGTTCATGTGCTTGTTCAATGCGGCATACATTTTTTTGTTCAGCATAAATGTTCTCCTCCAGTTATAAATCCTGCAATCGCATATTAAGATTTTGGCCTGTTCCCTATTTTATCAAGAAATACGCTTATCAGGTCTATGGGCACCGGGAAAATGGTAGTGGAATTTTTCTCTGCCGCTATGTCCGTTAAAGTCTGCAAGTAGCGCAGTTGCAGGGACATTGGGTCAGCCGCAAGCACCTTGGCCGCGCCAGCCAGCTTTTCGGAGGCCTGCAGTTCACCCTCGGCATGGATTATCTTGGCCCTTCGCTCCCTTTCCGCCTCAGCCTGTTTAGCTATCGCCCGCAGCATTTCCTGGGGCAGGTCGATATTCTTGACCTCCACATTGGCCACCTTCACTCCCCACGGGTCGGTATGGCGGTCCAGGATTTCCTGCAACTGCTTGTTTATTTTTTCCCGGTTTGCCAGCAGTTCATCCAGTTCCACCTGGCCCAGCACGCTGCGCAGCGTCGTCTGTGATAACTGGCTGGTGGCGTACAAATAATTTTCCACGTCGATAATGGCCTTTTCCGGAGCGACCACCCGAAAATAAATAACAGCCGAAACCTTGACCGTGACGTTATCATGGGTTATGACATCTTGCGGAGCACGTCAAAAGCCACTGTTCGCAGAGATACCCGCACTAGTTTGTCAATGCCGGGAATGATGAAGAAAAGGCCCGGCCCCCGCACCCCGCAAAACGTCCCAGGCGAAACAGCACACCGCGCTCGTACTCGGGAAGAACTCTGATGGCGCTGGCGGCAAACATGATGAGCAGCACAATCACGAAAATAAATGGTATGTAATCGAAAATATCAAACATGTCCAAAGCTCCTTTAATGTGTAGTACCCAGCTATTCTTCAGGCATGCCTTATGCCTTCTTAACCTTTAATCGCATGCCCTCCACCGCCACCACGGCAACCTCCTCCCCTTTCCTGACAGGGCTGTCACTGGAGGCCTGCCAGTATTCCCCATGGACAAATACCTTTCCTTCATGGTTAAGGTCGGTCTCTGCCGTCCCCCTTTCGCCAATCAGCCCCGCGATACCGGTGAGCGGTTTTTTCCGGTGGGCCTTAATGGAAAGTGCAACCGCAGAAACGAAAAAGACGGTGGTTGCCAGAACGGTGACAGTAATGACGCTCCAGGAGACGCGAAGATACGGTTCAGAGCTTTCGAAAAGGAAAAGAGAGCCCAGAACCAGACATATCACCCCTCCCACTGTCAGCATGCCGTGGGAAATGATCTTTATCTCTGCGATGAACAGCACCAGGGCCAGTAACAGCAGGAGTACTCCTGCATAATTAACAGGCAAGGCCTGTAAAGCAAAAAAAGCAAGGATAAGAGAAATGCCGCCGACAATGCCGGGGAGCATGACGCCCGGATTGGAAAGCTCGAAAAATATGCCGAGAAAGCCGAGCATCATGAGGACGTATGCAACATTGGGATTACTGATGACATTGAGGATTCTTTCCTTGGCAACCATCTCATGTCCCCGGACTTCAGCGCCGGCCGTTTCAATGACCAGCTTTTTGCCATCCCTGATCAGGCTCAGACCATGGAGTTCAGCCAAAAGTTGTGCCTGATCGGCGGAGATCATGTCGATTATTTTCCCATCCAGAGCTTTATCGGCCGACAAAGAGAGACTTTCCCGAACCATCTGCCCTGCAAGTTTGACATTCTTCCCCCGCTTTGCGGCAATACCCTCCAGGTATGCTTCCGCGTCATTCACAACCTTATCCATCATGACCTTGTCAGGCTTTTCACCCATGGTAACGGGATGGGCAGCTCCGATATTGGTGCCTGGGGCCATGGCACAAATATCGGCGGCAAGGGCAATCACCGCGCCGGCGGAAGCTGCGCGAGCACCACTGGGAGCCACGTAAACGACTACCGGAATGGTGCTTGACATGATCAGCTTGACGCTGTCGCGCATGGCAGAATCAAGTCCGCCTGGAGTATCCATGGTAATCAGCACAAGATTTTCGCGGCCTGCTTCCGCCTCCTGCAAATTCCGCTGCAAATAACCGGCAACGACCGGGGTTATCGGACCACTAATGGAAATTTTGCGTACCACAGCTCCAGTGGCCCCGGCAGGGGGACAACAGATGAAGAGAAACAGACAGAAGAACAGTAAACGAAGCATTGACACTCCCATATTCATATCAGGAACAGTATACTTTGTGACCTGCCGGCGTCAAATCCCGCCTTGCCAATTTGACGGTAACATGTTAGTTTTTCACAATCTGGGAGCCTTCCGATGAAAGAACGCGTGAAAATCCTGCTCATAGAAGACGAAAGGCCGAGCCGCGAGGCGCTTTTACTCCTGCTGCAAGGAAACAGCTTCACCATAAAGGGGAGCGGTTCCGGCACCGAAGGCCTGAAGCTCATGATGAACGAGCGTTTTGATATCGTCATCACCGATTTGTTCCTTCCCGACATCAGCGGCATCGATATCCTGAAAAAAATAAAAGATACATCCCCCCACACGGAAGTCATCCTCATTACCGGCCACGCCTCGGCCGAGACCGCTGTCAAGGCCATGAAGGAAGGGGCTTACGACTACATCACCAAGCCACTCAACATCGATGAACTCCGTATCATCATCGATAAAGCAGTGGAGAAGAACCGGCTCGTCAACGAAAACGTCTACCTGAAAGAACAACTGCGGGACAGGTACGAATTTGCCAACATCATCGGCAGTTCCGAAGCGATGCAGCAGGTTTTTTCCAGGATGAAAAAAATCATCAAGACCGATTCGACCGTTCTTATCCTCGGCGAATCGGGTACCGGCAAGGAACTTGTAGCCAAAGCCGTCCATTTCAATGGAGCCCGACGGGATAAGCCTTCATCGCCATCAATTGTTCGGCAATCCCGGAAAACCTGCTGGAGAGCGAGCTCTTCGGCCATACCAGAGGCTCGTTCACCGGCGCCATCAAGGACAAGGTCGGCAAGTTCGAAGCGGCAAATCATGGAACTATATTTCTCGATGAAATAGGCACCCTGCCCATGCACCTGCAAACCAAACTGCTGCGGGTTTTGCAGGAGCAGGAAGTGGAAAAGGTAGGCTCCAACAAGCCCATCAAGCTGGATGCCAGGGTCATTTCCGCAACCAATGTGGATTTGGAGCAGGAAGTAAAACGGGGCACATTTCGTGAAGATCTCTATTACCGGTTGAATGTCATCCCCATAAACATTCCCCCCTTGCGAGAAAGGACCGAGGACATTTTCCTGCTTGTCAGACACTTTCTGGAGAAGAATTGCCGGGAAATGAAACGCCCGGCCATGAGCATCGACAAGGAAGCATACGAAGCCCTTGAATTTTATCAGTGGCCGGGAAATGTGCGGGAACTGGAAAATGTCATCGAACGGATCGTTGCACTCACGGAAGGGGACCACATCTCCCTGAACGATCTGCCGCCGAATATCGCCAGAGCCTATGGAGAGCAGGAAAGAGCGTCCACCAAGGTTACCGAGGACGGTGTCGATATGGCGAAAACTGTGAATGACATCGAAAGAAAGATGATCAGCGATGCCCTGGTCCTGGCCAAGGGGGTAAAGGCGAGGGCAGCGGCCATGCTCAAGCTGAACCGTACCACCCTGGTGGAAAAGATGAAGAGACTGGGGATGGAGGGTAAACATCTGCTACTACTGTGCGGAGACAACAAAATTTTTACCTAAACAACCAGTTCCTACCAGACAAAGTTCTTACCCCAAAATCACCTGCCCCTTTTGCAGAGACAACGAAGTTCTTACCAAACTCAGCACACATTGGTGTGTGAACTACTCGCGGGACTTAAACCTCAACAATAAGCAGAAATAGTCGTTAAGGATCGAATTTGGTAGATTCATCACGTAAAAGTCCGCAGAAAGTAGTGCGTGAAGTTATTGAGTTGTGCGCTGACTGCGACACCTGCCGCACGCTTATGGAGAAGGACTGTGTATTCTTTCCTGAACTTTATCGTCTCTCTGATCGGGAAAAGGAAGAGGAGATACCGGTTACCGAGGCGGAACTACGAGAGCTAGTTGAACTATGTACCCTCTGCGGCCTCTGTCCGTGCCCCAGGGTGCCCGAGGATCTGGTCAAGGCCAAGAATGGTTACGTGCAGAAGGAAGGCACTCCCATCTCAACCCGGCTGATGATCGATGTGCCACGGTTGGCCCGCTTATGCTGCACATTTCCACGACTATCCAAGGCGTTAACCAAAAATAAAGCCATGAGCACGTTGCTCCGGAAAGTCACCCGTACTAATCCTGCGCGGCAGTTCCCAACGGTTACAGAACCGGATTTTTTCAGTGGGCGAAAAAGAAAGGCTTAACTAACAGACTTCCAGGAAAACGCAACGTCACCTATTTTGCCGGCTGCACCGCGGGTTATCTCTTCCCAGAGGTCGCCCGGGCAACCGTAGAAGTCCTGGAGCGCAATGGTGAGACTGTCTATGTTCCGCCGCAGCAATGCTGTGGTATGCCGCATTTGGTGGAAGGCGACTTCGATGGCTCGCTGCAGCGGGCCGGTTTAAACATGGAATCGCTGCTGGAATCCGCCAAGACAGGGGATAATCTGGTCTGTTCCTGCCCTACCTGTGGGTACTTCATGAAAGTCTTACTCAAGGAAAGGGCCTACTTTTCAGATGATTACCAAGGATCGATCGGTGCTGGAGAAAACGAGATCAGGGTTCCTGACCCGAGTAGCGGCAACAACCAGTTCAGAATATTCAAAAAATCTGCCTACAAGGATATCCTTAAGATGATGGCTGTTTTTCTGCTCTCGATCCCATGTCCCGCATCGGGCTAGCCGATGCGCTTTGTGATGCTGGAGAATATCTGGCACACCTCCATGCTGAAGGAAGACTTGATACCTTCTTTAACACCATCAATGAACGGATGGTTTATTATGCACCGTGCCATCAGCGGGAACAGAAGATAGGTACTCCTTACTTGGACCTGCTGGCACTCATTCCCGGATTGAGCCTGGAATCGCTGGAGGAAACGGATTGTTGCGGGATGGGGGGCAATTTCGGCTTCAAGACTCATTTTCACGAAAAATCACTGGCCATAGGAAAGCCTCTAATGCTGAAAATTCGTCAGCACGCCCCCCAGGCAATAATCACCGATTGCCTCAGTTGTCGATTGCAGTTCAATCATGCACTCCCTTACCCGGTATTTCACCCTATGGAAATTCTGGCGAGGGCCTATCGAAATGCAGAACGAGGAGGAAACATCTCTTGATCAGTATCAACGAAGCACAACAGAACATTCTTGTACATGTATCGCCTCTGGAAACCGAAAAGGTCTCGGTGTTTCAGGGGCTGAACAGAGTAACTCCGGAAGACCATATAGCACCCTGGGACATCCCCACTGCCGACAACTCCGCCATGGATGGCTTTGCATTCTCTCACGCAACCATTGAGGATAATCGACTAAAGGTAACCGGCTTTCTACCGGCCGGAGAGTCGCGCACCGTACCAGTTCCACCCGGCGAAGCGGTACGGATCATGACCGGCGCACCGATTCCCCCCTCTTGTGATACGGTGGTGCCCATTGAAGATGTCGAGGAGAATGGCGACTGGATTCGCCTAAAGAGCGGGATCAAGGCAGGTGCTCACGTGCGCAAAAGAGGAGAGGACATTCAGCTCGGCAATGTCATCATCCCGGCCGGCACAGTGCTCAGACCCCAGGAAATAGGCATGCTCTCAGCCATGGGTACAACGGCACTGTCTGTTTATCGTCGTGCCAGAGTCGCCATTTTGGCCACGGGCGATGAACTGCTTGAACCGGGGTCAACACCGGCCCCCGGAAAGATCATCAACAGTAACAGCTACAGCATTGCTGCCCAGGTACTTGATGCTGGAGGAGACCCGGTACTGCTTGGCATTGCCGCTGATACCCTCGATGCCACCTGCGAAAAGATCAAAGCAGGTCTCAACGCAGACATGCTGGTCATTACAGGCGGCGTATCGGTGGGAGATCGGGATTTCGTAAAAATGGCTATTGAAGAGCTGGAGGGCACCATCAACTTTTGGAAGGTGAACATGAAGCCGGGGAAGCCTCTGGCATTCGCCATGCTTCAGGGTAAGCCCATCTTTGCCCTGCCTGGCAATCCTGTCGCCGCTATGGTTTCTTTCGAGCTGTTCGTTCGGCCATCACTTCTCAAGGCAATGGGGCACCGGCGGATCTTTCGCCCGACAGTCAGAGCTGCGCTGCAGGAATCAACAGCAAATAAAGGAAAGAGACCGCACCTGGTGAGAGGTCTCGTCTCGATCCAGAATGACCGTTATCACGCCTCCACTACCGGCAATCAGAGCTCCGGCCGCCTCTCATCCCTGATCCAGGGAAACGGCCTGATACAGCTGGCTCCGGAGACATCACATTCCCAGGGGGACGAGGTGGAAGTACTTCTGCTTGACCGGGAATTCGAAATGAGAACTCTTGCTGGTTGACCGGCTTTCAGCGACTCTGCGATTCAACCACAGCTGTCGAACCCACGGTTATCCCGAGAGGTGACCAAGAATCTCTTGACATCACTCCTGGCAAAGACTATATGACTGTATTGTAATATAGACATGGAGAAAATTATGAGTGACAAAGCCACCTTCAGAGCAGAGATACTCAAGGCACTCGCTCAACCTACCCGGCTGAAGATCGTGGATTTCCTCCGCGATGGTGAGCGATGCGTTTGCGAAATCTTTCCTGCCATAGGCGAGGAGCAATCGAACACCTCGCGGCACCTGAACATGATGATGGCCAGCGGCATACTTTCGCGTCGCAAGGAAGGCCTGAAAATCTTTTATGCCGTCAAGCACCCGGAGGTGCTGCAGATCGTCGATCTGGCAACGCTGATCATGACCCTGGAGATCACCGGCCGTCATAAGATTTTAAAGGCGGTCTGATGAACGATGGGGGAGCACATGAAGCATTTGCTTTAAGCTGCTATATGATTAATAACTCAATTACTCATGGAGTCCTTACATGTTGAAGGCATTTGCCGATTACCTGGTTTTTAATCTATTGCATCTCACCCCCGGCTCCCATAGCGGCGAAGCCCCTCAATTTTTTCATTTACGACACAATAAAGATTTTTCTGCTGCTGACCGTCATTATCTTCGTCGTCGCCCTCATCCGCTCCTGGTTCCCTCCCGAAAAAACCAAGCGCATCCTATCCCATAACCGCGAATATGTCGGCAACGTTATGGCTGCACTGCTGGGCATCGTCACACCCTTTTGTTCCTGTTCCGCTGTACCGCTGTTCATCGGCTTTGTGGAATCGGGCGTTCCCCTTGGCGTGACCTTATCGTTTCTCATTTCATCGCCCATGGTCAACGAGGTTGCCCTCATCATGCTCTGGGGCATGTTCGGCTGGAAGATAGCTCTCGTCTACATAGGAACCGGGCTTTTGGTGGCCATCTTTGCGGGATAATTATCGGCAGGCTGAAGATGGAAAAATACGTTCAGGATTATGTCTGGAAAATGCAGGTAGGCAATACAGAGATTGCCGAACAGCGTTGGTCAGAGAGATTTGTCTATGCCCGCCAGTACACCGCAGGCCTGTTGAAGAAAATCTGGCCGTATGTGGTAGTCGGTATCGGCATCGGGGCCTTCATTCACGGCTACGTGCCCCAGGATTTCCTTGCCCGTTGGGCTGGAAGGAACAATCCCTTCGCTGTGCCGGTGGCCGTAGCGCTTGGCGTGCCGCTCTATTCCAATGCCGCCGGGGTCATTCCCATCGTTCAGGCTTTGACAGCTAAAGGTATGGCCATCGGCACAGTGCTGGCCTTCATGATGGCGGTGACCGCCTTATCCTTGCCGGAAGCGATAATCCTCAGCAATGTACTTAAAAAACCGCTTCTCGCCACCTTCTTTGGAGTTGTGGCAACGGCCATAGTGGCCGTTGGCTATCTGTTCAACGCTATTCTCTAAAACATTTACAGGAGGAAAAAATGAAAGTCGAAGTGCTGGGAACCGGCTGTGCAAAGTGCAAGACCCTCTACGAGAATACAAAGAAGGCACTGGAAGAAAGCGAGACAATTGCCGAAGTAGTAAAGGTTGAAGATATCCCTTCGATCATGAAATACGGCGTCATGAGCACACCGGCACTGGTTGTCGACGGCCAGGTAAAGTTTTCCGGCAAGGTGGCATCCGTTGCCGAAATTCTGGAGGTGCTGTAATGAGATTGTTCATGATTGCAGCGATGCTGCTGTTAGCCACTACCGCTATGGCAGAGATGCCGTCCGCCACTGACGCAGTTATCAGCCAGGCGCTCACTTCCGGCAAACCTACGGTCATCGACCTGGGAGCTCGCACTTGTATTCCGTGCAAGAAAATGGCCCCCATACTTGAAGGATTATCCAAAGAGTATCGGGGAAAGGCCTCCGTTCTCTTCATTGATGTCCACGAGGACAAGGCCGCTGCCAGTAAGTTCCGCGTCCAGATGATACCTACACAGATTTTTTTCAATAGCCAGGGGAAAGAAGTGAAGCGTCATGTGGGTTTCATGGACAAGGCGGACATCGTCAAGGAATTGAAGGCAGCAGGCTGAAATGACCGTTTTCGACAATATCGAGCAAATCATCGCCCTCTACCCCATCATCGCCTTCGGCGCAGTCTTTCTCGCAGGAGTTCTCTCATCGGCTTCCCCATGCGTGCTGGCGACCATCCCGCTGGTGGTCGGCTTCGTCGGCGGTTACAGCGATGGCGACCGCATGAAGGCTTTCCGTTATTCCCTGGCCTTCATCCTTGGCCTGTCGCTTACCTTTACCGCCTTTGGTGCTGCTGCCGGGCTTCTGGGAACGATGTTCGGCACATTGGGTGGCCCTTGGTATCTGATTGCCGGAACTATCGCCCTGGTGATGGGGGGACAGATGATGGGTTTATATGAAATCAGGCTGCCCGTCAGACGCAACTACAAGCCGAAGCGCGGTGGGATCATCGGCTCATTCCTGCTGGGGCTGTTTTTCGGCATTGTCTCATCTCCATGCGCTACGCCGGTGCTTGTCGTACTGCTTACTCTGGTAGCGGGGAAAGGTCAGGTGTTGTATGGCATTGCCCTGCTCTTCTGTTACGCAATCGGACATTGCCTGCTCATGCTTTTTGCCGGCACCTTCACCGGATTTGTTGAAGGATTCGTCAAGGCGAGGGGGGTGGTTAACTTCTCCGCATGGGCCAAGCGGATCAGCGGAGGCGTAGTCGCCCTTGTCGGAGGATGGTTTGTCTGGCAAAGCTTTTAGCTGTCATGAAGGTTTGGGGAAGTTAGCGTCCCCCTGGCCGGGCGGGTTCAGTAGCCCCTGGTGCATTGGGCGACGATATCCGCTAACTCTGCATCGGACAGATCGTCGTCAAGGCGGATCGCACCATTGGCATCCCGGCGGAGTTCTGTTATCCCCGGATAATGCTGCTCCAGGTATTTCAGCTCCTGGCTTTGCTGTCTGACCGCCCGCAGCAGTCTCCTGTTCTCCGATTCCAGATCGTATTTTTCGATGGCAGAGCGGATAGCCAGCTTCAACTGGACCTCGTCCCAAGGCTTGACGAAGAAGCGGTAGATCTCGCCATTGTTGACCGCCTTCATGGTGGCATCGACGCTGGCGTGGCCGGTGAGCATGATACGCACCATCTCCGGATAACGCTCCTTTACCACGGACAAGAAGGTGGCTCCGTCCATGCCGGGCATTCTTTCATCGGAGATGACTACCTTGTATGATTTTCCCTCCATCAGCTGCAAAGCCTCTTCCCCACTATTCGCCCCTGTAGTTTCGTAGTTTTCATCAATCAGGGCACGTTGCAGTGCTGATATAACATAGGCTTCATCATCTACCAGCATAATATTAGTACTTTGGTTCATACATACCTCCCAGGCAGATATGGATTTATATGACCTCTTTAGGACTGCCGCAATTCGGACAGTTTAACCAACTAGTCTCTAAAGAGATCTTGCATGTCTTGCAGAAATTCTGACGGAATGAGCACAATAGGGACAAAACAGAAACTTGGCATCGAAGTTTCTATGGCAATTATCGCAGCATCTTTCATAAACGAGCTGTGGCCCTATTACGCGGAGCAACTCTTCAAGAGTAGTAAGTCCCATACGGACTTTTTCCAGACCGTCTTCAACCAATGTCCGCATCCCGGCAGCACGAGCCATCTCGAATAACTCTGTTTCGCGATACCCTGTGCTTATCATATGCCTGAAATCTTCATTCATGACGAAGACTTCATAGATGCCCGTCCGGGATGTATATCCCGTCTTATTGCACTGATCACACCCCATGCCTTTACTGACACCGTCAGCAAACAAACCAGGTGGCACCCGAAGAAGATCAAGTATGTCCGGATCTGGTGACACAGTCGTTTTGCAATGAGGACAGATTTGTCTTACCAGACGCTGTGCAATTATCCCTTCCAGTGCAGAACCAATAATGTATGGTTTAACCCCCATGTCAATCAAGCGGGTGATTGAAGCCACTGAGCTGTTTGTGTGAAGGGTTGAAAGTACCATGTGCCCAGTAAGAGATGCCTTGAAAGCGACATCAGCCGTCTCTTGGTCGCGGATCTCCCCGACTAGGATTACATCGGGATCTTGCCTTAAAGTAGCACGCAAGACTTGAGCAAAAGTCAGCCCTATCTTATCCCGCACCGCCACCTGGTTTGCATCCTCAAGAAAATATTCCACTGGTTCTTCGATAGTTTCAAAGTTTTTGCTGCTCTCAAGCATGGCGGCAAGAATCGAATAAAGCATTGTTGTTTTTCCGCTACCCGTTGGACCGGTTGTAACAATGACACCTTGTGGCTTCTTTACTATCATTGATATTTTTTTTAAGTCATCTTGAAGCACACCGAGTTCATCGAGGCTCCTGATTGCAGAGCTCTTATCCAGAATCCTCATCACGATCTTCTCACCATTTAGTGTCGGTAGTGATGAAACACGCATGTCTACAATACGAGTGCCCGCTTTAACTGTTATACGCCCGTCCTGTGGCTTGCGACGTTCGGATATATCCATTTTGGCAAGGATTTTAAGCCGAGAAATGATTGCTGCATGAAGATCAGGAGGTATCTTGATTTTGCTATGAAGGAGTCCGTCTATTCTGAAACGAATCAAGGTATATTTTGTTTTAGCCTCCACATGAATATCACTCGCCCTGAAGCGGATAGCTTCCGAAATGACGGCATTGACTATACGGATAACCGGCGGAACCTCAGACGAGCCTACCAGTTCTTGAATACTCACATCTTTTTCATCTTCTTCTATTACAATGTCAATTTCATCAAGTGGCTCTATATCTACACATTCATCAATGTCGTCAATATTATTTTCACCGTAAATTCTCTTTAAAAGTGCAACTATTTCTGAGCTCGCACTCAACAGAGCTGTTACCTTCAACCCTGTCATTGTGGCAATGTTGTCTATTTTATAGATATCCGATGGATCCGCCATTGCCATAGTCAGCTGACGTCCATCCATTTTTATAGGAATTATTCGATTTCTTTCACAAAGATCGCGGGGTAGGAACCTCGCTGCGGCCGGGTTCACCTCATACTCGCGCAAATCCACATATTCAATATTTAGGTTTTCCTGCAAAGCCTTTATTATTTTAGCCTCGCTGGAATATCTTAATCTGACTATTGCTTCACTAAGAAACTCTCCCTTTTCAATTTTTTCGAGTGCATTTTCAAGCTCTTCCTGTTTAATAACTCCACTTCTGACTAAGATGCTTCCCATCATACCATGGTTTTCATCAAAGAGGCTGCTATAGTTCTTCAATTTGAGCTGTTGAGTACGAGCTAAATCTTTTAGCCTTTTGTTCTCCTGAATTAAAGTGTACTGCTGGAGAGCTAAGCTTACCGTTAGACGCAGATCTTCATCATTCCAGGGTTTGGTAATAAATTTGTATACAGCTCCATCTTTTACAGCACCCATTATGGAATTGACATCCGCATGACCTGTCAACATGATGCGTATTGTCTGAGGCGAAAGTTCCTTGATAGCTTTCAGAAGTTCTGCACCTGTCATGCCTGGCATACGATGATCCGACACAACCAGATGAATCGGCTCGGCGTCAAACAAGGATAGGGCTTTTTCCCCATTCGATGCAGTAAGAATGTTGTAGTTTTCTTCCATGAAAATACGCCGCATTGCTGACAATACACCATCTTCGTCATCCACAAAAAGAATGGTAAATTTTTCTACACCTCCAGGTTGGCCGGGAGACACACTTACATCTCCCATGGGCTCATTGATTCCATCGGTATTAGTAGTATTGCGGAAAAGGTTGGAATACTTAGCCATGATTTATTCCTTACCCTGAGGAATTGTAATAATAAAATCAGCCCCACCATCAGCTGCATCTGCAACTGATACAGTTCCCCCGAGTTTCAAAACGCTGTCATACACCACAGCCAGCCCCATGCCTTTACCTGCACCCACTTCACGAGTAGTAAAGAAAGGTTCAAACACCCGGCCGCGATGCTCTGGAAGAATTCCTGGTCCATTATCAGCAATACTGATTCTGATTCGTTTCCCATCCCAGGCTGTAGCCAGAGTTACACGGAGACCATCCCCACGGGATTGGATTGCATTCTGTATAATGTTGAGGAAAACTTGACTAAGTACTGCCGCTTGAGCCTTGATAACAGGCAATGGTTGAAGATCACGTACAATCTCCACTTTGTTTTTTAATTGGTGACAAAGAACACTTAATGTCAGTTCAATTTCTCTATTCACATCAATGTCAATAAGCCCAACTTCATCGACATGAGAAAAACCTTTTAAATCAGCCACTATGTTCGTAACACGTTCTGCACCGGTCAAAGTTTGGGACAGAAGATCGCCAACATCTGTACACACCGTGTCTATTTTTAATTCTTGCCATTTTTGTTCTGCCTGTTCGATTAAAGTGGTGGTTGTCGAACCAATCTTGTTCAGATCTTTGAAGAAGAATAACATTGCACTGAGGCGATTGACATATTTTTGCAAGGTGTGAAGATTGCTTGTAATGAAGCCAAGGGGATTGTTTATCTCGTGAGCTATTCCTGCTGCCAGTTGCCCTATGGCTGCCATTTTTTCTTGCTGAAGTAGATGCGAATGAGCTTTTTTCAACTCGAATGTTCTCTCATTCACTCGTTTTTCAAGGCTCTCTGCCAGATCTCGATACCGTGCTTCTGATTGGCTTAACTGTTGGTTTATTTCAACAAGTTGCTCAAAGGATGTATTGACTACAGTAGTATGAATTTCTGTTGTAAGAATTCTTTTAAGGTTATTTGAAATTACAGCATTAAGCGCAACAGCCAATAGTTTACCAACTGCAAAAAGCAAAGGTTTTGAATCCTGATCTCCAAAAACATTTATAGTTCCTACCGGTTCCCCTTCCAATTTCAGGGAAAAAACAACTAAAGGTTCCGCCAGAAATGGACGCTGGGTGGCACTCCAAATCTCTATCCCGTCTGGGTCCAGTATGGTCACATTATCGGCGCCTGCCTGTACGGCACCTTCTAGAAGAGGAATAACCTCGGTATCTATTAAAACGTCATGCAGGCGCTTCTCATCGCCGACTACATATGAAATTCCTTCCTGTGAAGGCCGCATCTGTTTCAATCTCCTTCCTGCTCAGCAACGTTGACCATGCGATTCACAAATGCTCTTTTGTTAAGACCATGGTCGGACGCGATTCTGTAGCGATCATCAATTCTGTCGTAAAGGCGCTCGACCAGCAGTGAAAATGTTTCTACTACTCCCGATCCTTTAATAGCTGCTGCCATAGTCACGGGAATTCCGGTGGGCTCCCAAGTATGGAGAATATCCTCTTCTGCAACTATTGCCGATAAATCTCGCTTGTTAAATTGAATCACAAGCGGCACTGAATCAACATCCAGCCCTACCAAAGCTAAATTGTTTTCCAAACTTTCAAAGCTGGCAAGATTGTTCGTGCTTTGCGAAAGCTGGGAATCAGCAATAAAAGCAACGCCATCAGCTCTCTGTAATACAGCCTTACGTGTGGCGTCATGCCTTACTTGGCCTGGAACTGTGTAAACTTTGACTTTTATTTTTAACCCGCTGGGTGCAACAATGAAAAAAGGCAGAAGATCAAAATAGATTGTTCTATCGTCAGTTGTATCCAAGACCATTAGATCTCCTCGACCTTCATGTTTTAACAATTCATGCAATTGAAGAAGATTGGTTGTTTTCCCAGACATGGCGGGGCCATAATAAACGAGTTTCAGAACCATGCGCCGCTCTTTTTCATTGAATTCAATCATGATGGGAACCTGTTCCTTCAATCAAGAAGTTGAGTCTGTATATTGCAAAGTAAATACTCATTGTGAAACGAAAACAAACACTCCCCCTCGGGAGGATCGACACTGTAATATCGCTTCAGAGCGTGTATTTTAGCCTCATCCAATGTCGCCCCCTTGTTTAGAAGCAAAAGCCCCGTGCCGCTTATCACTTCTCTGGCCAGGACCATGCCTGTACATAAGTCCTTTGGTGAAATTTCTTGCACAACCATCGAACGATCTGTAAGACCAATATAATAACTAGTGGATACTTCCTGAACTGTTGGCAGCAGCTCTGGATCAAAAAAACTTTCTGCTTTTTCCTTTAGACTTTTCATTACTGATTCGATTGAAAGCGAAGCATCCATTCTTGAGATAGTCGTATCCACGAAATCTGCAATGGCGATTATACGTGCTCCAATCGGTATGTCTTTCCCAGATAGCCCATCAGGAAATCCTGTTCCATCATAGAGTTCATGGTGGTGACGAATTATCTGGCCTGCTGAGCGCAAACCTTCGACCACATCAACGACTGCCTGTCCCCGCACCGGATGCCGGGCATACTCTGTACGATCCTCATCATCAAGCAACTCATACCGCATCCTTAGTATGCTTGGTTCTATACCTATTTTCCCTATATCATGCAAAAGTGCAGCGACTCTTATAGTTTCGATTTCGTCTTCAGTTAACTGCAATTTGCGAGCGGACTCTTCGGCAACAGCGGAAACATTGTTAGAATGATTCTTTGCCAGTGAATCTAAAAGGCCGATGACACTAGAAAAGGCCAGAATTGTATTCTGCCAGTTCCTGGTGGCAATCTCGCCACTCAAGCGCAATTCCTCCATCTGCTGCCTTATCCTGGTCGTCTGTTCCATTAGGCGGCTCTTCAGTCCGTCGTTCCACTCCTGCAACTCGGTGTTCTGCTGCTTCACCAGTGCGGAAAGGCGCTTGTTCTCCATGGTCATCCGGTAGCGCTGGACGCCCTCTGTCAGGGTCTGCACAAGCATGCCGTCATCCCACGGTTTGGTGATGTAGCAAGAGGCCCCACCCTTGTTGATTGCGTCCATGGTGGCATTGATGTCGGCATAACCGGTCAATACCATGCGTATCGCTTCCGGAACCAGGCTCTTTGCCTGTTGCAGGAATTCCGCTCCCGTCATTCCCGGCATTCGCTGGTCAGAAAGAATCAACGCCACATCCGGGTGCGCCTGCAGAACGCTGAGCCCTTCGCTTCCCGAACCGGCAGTCAGTACATTGATGTCGTTCTCTTCCATCAGCAGGCGGACAATGGCCCGGAGAATGTTTTCTTCGTCGTCGACGACAAGGATGGTGCTTGTGGTTTTGGCTACCATTGTTCTTTATTCCTCTGAGCCGGTTTTTCCGTATCCAGTGTTTGGAAAAACAAGTCTACCAGCCGTCCTTCCAGGTGGTTTCCTCGCATATCTCCCATGAGCTTGTGCGCCTTTGCGAAACTCATGGCGGGCTTATAAGGTCGATCCGTAGTCAGGGCGTCGAAAACGTCGGCAACGGCCACTATCCGTGCCTCCAGAGGGATCGAGACCCCTTTCAGACCGAAGGGATACCCGGTTCCATCGAAGCGCTCATGGTGATGGCGGATAATGTTGATCAAAGTAGGGGATAAGTTGGCCTGCTGGGCCACGTTGGCTCCCCACTCGGGATGCTTCCTGACAACGATCATTTCCTGCTCCGAAAGCGTGCAGGTAGAATTGAGGATTGTCTCAGGTACGCCGATCTTGCCGCAGTCATGCAGCCAGCTGCCGTAACGGATCTCCCGGGATGTGGTCGAGGGAAGCCCCAAGAGCTCGCATATTTTTAAAGCGTGGTCGGCAACCCGGTTACAGTGCCCGCGGGTGTAATGGTCTTTCAGCTCGATAGTCTCGGCCAGTGAATGGAGAACACCTTCATCATGTTGCCTGAGGGCGTCCCAGATACGGAAACGGGCAACCCCTTCGCTGACCGCCTGGTATAGCTCCTCATTTCGCCAGGGCTTGACGATGAATCTGAAGACCTCGCCACTGTTGATCGCCTGCAGTGCCGTATCCAGATCGGCATGGGCTGTCAGCAGACATTTGACGGTCTCCGGTGATTCCTCCTTGATCCGCGTCAACAGTTCGATGCCTTTCATTTCAGGCATCATGTTGTCCGAAACGATAACGGCAAACTTTTTAGTGCGACACAGTTCCAGTGCCTCTATTGGGCTACGGGTAAAAACGGTTTCCAGGCCGCTTTCCGAGAAGACCCGCTGCAAGGCGTTAAGCACATGTTGTTCATCATCAACAAAAAGGATCAGTTCGCTCATGCTGAAGACTCTCCTGTCAGGACTATGACGATGGCAGGTGTTGCACCCTGATCCAATGCGGTCGCATCAGCGCGCAACATCCTGCCGTCGGCGGCAACGCCGGTCCAGCTTTTCTCTCCTGCCAAAACCCGGCCTATAAACCGCAGATATCAGCCGGGAGTACCTGGCCCATGGGCCGGCTCAGGCATTCGTCCCTATCCCTCCCCAACAGCAGGGCGGCAGCCTTGTTCATCTGCATGACCGTGTCGGCGAGGACCGACAGTACGCCGAAGGGAAGGCTGTCCAATATTATGAAATGATCAAGGCCGTGGGGGCACCGAAACTTGCTGTTGATCAACTGCACCGCTCAAATGCTCCAGAGCCAGGGACTTGGCATGGAGTTCTTCGGACAACTTTGCGTTTTCCCGATGAAGGGCGAACATCTCCACTGCCTTGGCAATGGTCATCCTCAGCTCGTCTTCGTTCCAGGGCTTGGGGATGAACCGGTAGATCTCCCCCTCGTTGATCGCCGCAACGACAGCAGCGGTATCCGCATAGCCGGAGAGGACGATGCGGATGGTTTCCGGACGGAGACTGCACGCCTTCTTGAGGAATTCCACTCCATTCATGCCAGGCATGCGGTAGTCCGAGATGATCACATGGACATTCTCGCTGCTGGAGAGTTTTTCCAATCCCTCCTCCCCGGAAGACGCAGTGATGATCTCGTAGTCCTCATCGATAAACATTCTTTCAATTGCGCGGAGCACGTTCCGCTCGTCATCCACGCAAAGAATTCTCACGGTTTCATCCATTGGCTACTCCACAGGAATACGGATAGTGAAGGTCGTTCCCTGTCCCGGTTCACTGGTAACATCTATAGTCCCTTTATGTTTGTTGATGATGTCGAAACTGATGGAAAGGCCTAGCCCCGTTCCTTTTCCCACTTCTTTAGTGGTAAAGAATGGATCGAAAATCTTGCCGATCACTTCCGGCGTGATCCCGCAACCGGTGTCGCTGATGGCAATGCAGGCGGTCTTGTCCTCGCACCAGGTCGCAATCCTGATTTCCCCACGCTCCTCGATGGCATGGGCGGCATTGATCAGCAGATTGAGGAATACCTGGTTCAGCTGCTGGGGAAAGCATTTGACCTGGGGCAGTTCGCCGTAATCCCGGACTAGCGTCACCTTGTATTTCAACTCATTCCAGGCGATCATGATGGTACTCTCCAGGCATTCGTGAAGGTCCATATACTTGCTTTCCGCATCTTCAATCCGGGAAAATGATTTCAGGTTCTGGACGATATGCTTGACCCGTTCGGCACCCTCCGTCGACTCGGACAACAGGTTCCGGACATCATTAAGTATGTAGTCCAGCTTGTACCGCGTACACAGTTCTGCGATCTCAGTACGGACTTCGGCCGGGGCGGTGTCGTTAATGGCGGCGCTCTGGGCGGCAATGATTCCCTGAAGTCGTTCCAGGTACTTGCCCATTGTTCCCAGATTGCTTGAAATGAAGCCGATGGGATTGTTGATCTCATGGGCAACACCCGCCGCAAGCTGGCCAAGGGACGCCATCTTCTCATTCTGAAGCAATTGTCTGTGGGTGCTTGTCAGGTCCTCATAGGTCCTGAACAACTCCTGGGAAACCAACTTGATCTGAGTCAAATCATGGAGGGTAATGACTGCCCCGTCAGCATCCCCGTAAGGGTAGCTGCTCAGATCGAACCAGCGGTTGGTCGGCTCATGATGGAACTCGGTCTTCCTGCTGTCCCGGTCGAAGGTAAAACCGAGGGAGGCGCAAAGATCGGGCCATTTGCTGGAAATGAGGCCGGCATAGGAAATGCCGCAGAATTCCATGAACGACTTGTTGCAGCGTCTGACATGATCCTGGCCGTCTATGAGGATGACCATGTCGTCGATGCAGTCCATGGTCTTTTCCCACTCCCGCTTGCCCTGCTCCACCTGTCTGAACAGGTTGTGGAGTTCTTCATGTTTCGCCACCAGCTCAGCCTGCTGTTTTCTCAGAGCCTGCTCGTTATTCCTCAGAGCAGTAATGTCCTCCTCGACAATAACGATATTCGTTATGGTCCCGGCCGGGTCCGTCACCGGCATCACGGTAACAGTCTGCCAAAAGGCGGTTCCATCTTTCTTTCGGCTCGTGAGTTGCACCTGCCAAGCATCTCCTGCAGTTATGGTCTGCCACACCTGATGGTACAGCTGCGGCGATTGCTGCTCCGGATCGAGAACCGACGGTTTCCGCCCCAGTATCTCCTCTTTGCTGTATCCGCTGATTTCGCAGAATTTCCGGTTCACATACTGGATCGAGCCTTCCAAATCGGTAATGATGATTGAGCTGGCGCTTTGATTTATGGCCTCGGAAAAGAGCCTGAGGCTGTCCTCCGCTGCCTTACGCTCGGTGATGTCGTAAATGGTTTCTACGACGGCCACCTTTTTGCCATCACTGAAGATGGGGGCGGCATCTAAGATCAGGTAGCGTTTTTCTCCGTTGAGCATTTCAAACCACTGTTCGCAGCGAATGGATTCCTGGGTGAGGGGATCTTTGAAACAGTGCTGGTAACAGCGCTCGATGTCCCCATTGAGACCATCCAGAACCAGGTCGCTCAGGGTCGGTCGTTGATCCCCATAAAAAGGCTGCCATTGCAGGCTGGTCCCCAGGACATCGGCGGCGGCCTTTCCTGTCAGTTCCACCATGGCACGGTTCCAGGCAATGACCTTATGATCGGCATCGATGACAAAAACCGGCGTGAGAATGCTATCGACGATGCTTTCGCTGAAGACTCTCTGGTCATTAAATTTCTGCTCCAGGATAATCCGGTGAGTGACGTCCCTGAAACTGGCGCGGATCGCTATGCGGCTGCCGTCCGATGCGACAACGGTATGACAGACATGGTTGAACCACCTGGTCTCTCCGTTTTTGGTGATGATCCTGATGTCGAAGCTTCTACCGCGGCCTTCCTCGTCCGGCAGTTCATAATGATGAAGCCATGCGTGCAGGTCCTCGGGATGAACGATTCTTTCGAGAAAGCGGGGATTACCGTGGAAATCCTCTTCCGTGTAGCCGGTCAGCTTGAGGCAGTTGCCCGACACATATCGTACGGACTTGTCCGGATTGAGCAGGATGGCCAGTTCCGAAGTGAACTCGGCGAGAATCTTGTAAAGCTCCTGGTTCTCGTGGAGCAATTCTTGTTTTTCGTCCATCTGGCGAATCATGTCGTTGAAGGCTGTAGCCAAAGCCCCCAACTCGTCTTCGGTATTGAAATTGATGAACCTTTCTTCTCCCCGTTTTGTCGGCAGCTTCTTCACATGGGAGGTCAGCCTCACTACGGGGCCGACGATTTTTCCAGTCAAGAAATAGGAGATAACCAAGGAGGCAACAAAAGCCATGCAGAATATGGCAGCCATTAAGTAGTTGATCCGACTTATGGGTGCATATGCCTCGGAGAGAGGATAATGAATGGCTAGTATCCAGTCGGCATTGACCAGGGGTTTGAAGGAAGAAATCCCTTTGGCGCCCATACTGTTCGTGTTTTCCATGCTGCCGGTAAAGTTGCTTTCGATGGCAGAATCGAGCCCAGGGTTTGCGCCCGGCAGAATAGTCTCGGTAATGCGTCGCTGGTTTGGATGCATGATCAGCATGCGCTTCCCGTTGATCAGGTAGATGAAACCCTTATTGCCGATCCGTAGTTTGTTCAGATCGGCAAGGTAGCTGTCATGCAGCAGATCGTTGGAACCGGCAAGAACGCCGATGGCCCTGCCATCATGAACGATAGGGACACTCAGGGTGACCATAGGATGGTGGGGGGACGCGGCCTCTATATAGGGGTTGGAAAGAAATGATTTGCCATGCTTGAGGGGAAAGGAGACATAGTCCTCGTTCAGCAATGACTTGGTCGGGGCGGCGCCCTCAGAACCTGTTTTCGCAACGACACGTCCCTTAGTATCGATGATGCACAACCCACCGTTGAAGTGCTGTTTGTCTTTCCATAAGGAAATGATCTTACGGTTAGTTTCAGTATCTCGAAGGTCCTTGTCGGCAAGACCCAACGCCAGATGCTCCAGCATATGCCGTGAATGGGCAATCTGCTCGTCGAGCGGCCCCGCTACTAAGGACAACAAAGCGGACTGCTGCTTTGCAACCTCATCCTTGAGTACCTCGATCACATAGTGATGACCAATGACACTGATCGCTCCCATCAAAAGCGAAACAAAGATGGAAATGATGGTCGCGGTTTTTGTTTTGATGCTCATGCTGATGGTCTTCACCTGAGTTCCCCGGACATGCACCCGATTAAATCATTCAGGAGCTGCGACTGAAAGGTGTTCCGTACCTGAAACATCTATCGGTTCGGGGACCGGAAACTTAAATCCGCAAATTTATCAGCTGATGCTCTAAAGTTGCCGGCATAAATGCCGAAAGGGATCAGTAGACGGCAAATCAACGACGGAGAGAGATGATGAAAATTCTTCTGGTGGATGACAGCTTTATCACGAGGCAGTGGATCAAGGACACATTGTCTCCACTGGGCGAATGCGACATAGCCGCCAACGGGGAGGAAGCGATATTGGCTTATAAACTGGCCTTCGAGGCTCAGAAACCATACGACTTGATCTGCATGGATCTGTTGATGCCGGTCATGGACGGTGACCAGGCCCTGCGGGCAATCAGGGCCGTAGAGCAGGCATCGAGAATCTCAGCTGTTCATCAGGTCAAGGTCATCATGATTACCGCTTGTGATGATCCCAAGACTCGGCTGGATCCCACTTTCCTGAACGGGTCCACTGCTTTTTTGGTCAAACCGTTTACCGCTGAAGACCTTCTGCAAGAGATCATAAATCTTGGTCTGTATCAGTGAGTTGAAGTTTCCCTCTGCACTCCCTCTTCTTCACCATGGTGGTCCTTGCCCAGCACAGGCAAGGTAATGGTGAATCTGGTTCCTCTCCCCAGCACGGACTCCAGGGTAATACCACCATTGTGCTTTTTGATGAGGTCATAGGAAATACTGAGCCCGAGCCCGGTCCCCTTCCCTACCTCCTTGGTGGTAAAGAAGGGCTCGAAAATCCGGTGCTGAATTTCTTCAGGAATTCCGACTCCGGTATCAGCTATTGAAACGGAGATCTGGTCACCGTTATGGGAAGTGGCCACGGTGATCTCCCCCTGGGTATCGATTGCCTGGGCAGCATTGACAAGAAGGTTCAGGAACACTTGGTTGAGCTGCTGAAGGTTGCACTTCACTTTCGGCAGGACGCCGAATTCCTTCTTTACGGTGGCCTTGTATTTGATCTCGTTCCACACGATATTAATGGTGCGGTCAAGGCATTCATTGATATCAGCGAATAAATATTCCTTTGCATCAGCACGGGAAAATGTCTTGAGGTCAGTCACAATATCCCTGACCCGTTCGGTGCCCTCCAATGATTCCTTGATCAACTGCTCCGCGTCTTTCCTGATACGGTCTATCTTAAGAGTTTTCCGCTTCAGTTCCAGTTCTTCCAGGTGCTCCGGAGCAACGTCGCTCAATTTTTCTCCCTGCAGGTCAATAAACTCGTTCATTCTGCTCAGGTACTTGTTCAGCGTGGTGAGATTGCTCGAAACGAACCCTATGGGATTGTTGATTTCATGGGCGACTCCGGCGGCCAGTTGTCCGATGGAAGCCATTTTTTCATTTTGCAGCATATGGAGCTGAGCCGCTTTAAGTTCTTCGCTCGAAGCTTTCAGCTCATGAGTCCGCTCCTCAACAATCTGTTCCAGGGACTGCTTCGAAACCCTCGTATTCGAAAGGTTGTCCAGCATTTTGTTGAAGGTCTTCCCCAGGGCTTCCACCTCTTCGTCGGACGAAATCTCAACCCTCTGAGACAGGTCGTCCTTTTCCATAATCGACTGCATCGTTGCTTCCAGGTCTTTTATCGGTCGCACAAACCTCCTGGTACGGAAGAAAACGACACAGGAGACAGCGGTGGCAGTAAGAAGCCCTATCAGCAGCATGTGCCAAAGCAATTTTTCTACCGGGGCCAGAATGTTGCTGGAAGGAACCGATAGAACCAGTCTCCAGCCGAAGCCCTCGAATCCTTCGATACCCTGCAAGGGAAACACGGCAAAAAGTTTATCGTGCTCGGAGAAAACCAGCGCCTCTCTTTTCGGCAGCTTCCCCCCTGCCGCTTTGGCAAGAGTAGACGGATCGAGCTCTCCAAGAAGCAGATGTCCGGAGGAACCGATGATAGCGATCTTGAACTCTTCCGTTGTTTGCATGACGGCCGAAATCAAGGAAACATCGAATTTGGCAACCAGAACACCTTCGGGCAGCGACTGGTAAAAAACCGGGAACGCGAAAAGCACCTTGTGATGCTTCCCGTCATCGCTGATCTCAGCATGGGGACTGCCCCCCATCACCTTTTGCCGCCACCGTACATTCTCGAAGACATCGTTGCTCGTACCCACTCCGTTTTTAGCGATGATCCTCCCCTTATAGTCGAGAAGAAAAATGTCAGCCTTGTCACCATCTTTGCCCGGCAGGGACAGCTTGCGCATGAAGGGAGCCAGATATGTCTCTCTCCCCAGTGTGTCGATGACGCTATTGATCATGAATGGATTGGCTGCAAGGTCCTGCGTTGCGCGCCACTTGATAGCCATATCCTCGTTTACCGCACGTGAAAAGTCGGCGGCCATCTGCGAAAGATGAACGCGAATTTCCCCTTCAAGCGCCTTCATGGCTGTCCGCGAAACGCTGAACATCATGATGCTGAGCGCCGTCAGGTCAAGAATAATAAAAAAGATAAGTATCTTGCCTTGAAGGCTCTTCAAATAGCCCATAACCAGCCTGCCTATCGGCGTGGCATGATCGTCCCGTCCCGATCGTAAATCGCCAGGTGGTAATCCGAGGCGTTCAGCCCCTCATGCCGCTGAGGGGTAAACGGAGGCCGGTATGTTTTGACAAGGCCCGAATAGGAGTTGATCTTTTCCATGGCATTGCGCACTTTTGCCCGATCGATGGTTCCCGCCTTGTCAATGGCCAGCGCCAGAATACGTACCAGGTCATAAGCGTGGGCAGTACCGACGGGGGCCATAATTTCCCGCTCGCTTCCGGCCTTGAACATGGTCTTGTAGCGATTGATCACCTCTCGCGCCTTTTTCCCTCTTGCGTTCATAAACGAATAGGTCTGAAGAAACTGCAATTTAACACCTTTCAGTCCATCCCCTGCACTCCCGCGGAAATTTCCCCCTGTTATTCCCCAGTGAGAGATTATTGGAAGTCTCACCTTTTCCGGTCTCAGCGCCATGTGCCTGACGATTGCACCACCCTCCGGAGCATTGGCCACCATGATCACCGCATCCGCCCCTGCTTTTTCGAAAGCAATCAATTGAGTCGTCATGTCCGTGTCCCCCAGATAGAACCACTGTACGGAAGCAGGCTTACGCCCCAGTTTGGAGAGGGCGACGGTGATATATTTTTCGTTGCCCCTTCCCCAATCGGTCTTTTCCAGCAAGAGCCCCAGGTTCTTGTAACCCTGCTTAACAGCCTGCCCTACCAGAAATCCGCCCACATATTCATCACGTACCGAAACCCTGAAGACATAGTTTGGAGATTTTCCATTCTCCACCACTGCAGTGGCGGCAGCCCAAGGGTCGAGCATGATCAGGCGGTTGCGATGGATCAGATCCTGGTTCTTGATGATTGCGGGGCTGTGCAGACCACCGATCACTGCAACCAAGTTCTTTTCTTTGGAGAGGTCGTTGAGATTATCGGTGCTTCGCGTGGGCGAGCCATGATGGTCCTTCAAATTAAGTTCCAGCTTTCTACCACCAAGCACTCCCCCCTTTTCATTTATTTCGGCAATGGCGATAAGCGCACCCCGGTGAATAGCCTCACCTGCCGAAGCAGACCCGGAAGAGAAGTCGGCGTCTATGCCTATTATTACCGGTTCTGCGGCAAGCCCATTCGATGGCATTCCATAAAAAACCACACAAGTTCCCGACATCAGGAATACAGATGTCAGCATCTTAAACCAACCTTTCATTTCTCCCCCTGTTCGCTAATTTATGAGCCAGTGCCAGATGTACACCGGTATGTTGAGGACAAGCATTACACACTTTCTTCTTCATGTTAGTTATCGGAAGAAAGGCTGAATTTCTTTAAGAACTTATTAAATGCATTAGGACACTACGGGAAGAGATAGGATTAAGAATGAAGTGGAGGTGCAAGGAGTGAAACAGGCTGTTTAAATGGAGAGGTGTATGGACCATTAAGTATTCACCATCTCTTTCTGCAAAGACTTTATTGTCACACAGCAAGAGAAGAATAGGACCTTGCAGCATGCATGCTCAGACCATCGCTCGCACTATTTGCCTACCTCGGATCGACGCAGCACCTGAACATTCCTCCATGCACCAGATCGAAACCGGAACAACCAGATTACCGCCGTGGCAAATACGAAAATGGTAGCAAGTGCCCATTCCGCCATCAAGCTCGGAATGATCATGTCGACAAGCCATAGCAGGGCGAGAAACAGGCTTGAAGAGACCAGGAAGGTACGGGCGAGCCAACGGGTATCGCCTGCTGAAGCCAGTACGCACCCAATCATGACATTGGCTGCGTCGAAGATACAATAAAAGGCGACGAATTTCATGATCAGGGAACCGGTCTCCACAATTCTCGTGCTTTCCGGTCCGTAACCCGCAAAGATCGACATGAGCGGCACCGGCGCCGTGGCGAACAGGGTTGCCATTGCGAGCATCCAGATCTCGCACACCACCAGCGACTGTGAGGCTATGGCTGGGATCTCATCATCACCCCCGGCTCCCCGGGCGTGCCCCACCAATATTCCTGCAGCCTGGCCGAGCCCGAGCGCAGGGAAGAAGGCCATGCCATTGATGCGAAAGGCAATGCTGGATGCAGCCAGTTGAACGGTTCCCAAGCGACCGACCACCACCAGAAACAGTGTCCACGCCGCAAGCTCGCCGCTGATCCGCAGCCCCATCGGCATGGCGAGGGAAAGGAAATGGCGAAACTCTACCCAGTCAAGCCGCCTTGCCACGGCGTCAGAAAAGCCGCCAGCCCTGGCAAACGTCGCTGCATAGAGAATCATGGCGACCATCTGCGCGGCCACAGTCGCGACCGCAGCTCCAGAGATTCCCATCCGGGGCAGGCCCCATTCACCAAGAACCAGCCCCCAGGCCAGTAGTGCATTCACCGTGAGAGATATGAATGCCACCCCGGTAACGACGGCAGGTCGTCCGATGCCTGAAAGCCATCCTGCCAAGCTCCACCCATAACAGGGAACAATGAACCGGCCATACAGATCGAGAAATATGTCATCTCGTTCCGGGCAACCCCTGGCTCGTGGCCGGCCAGAAGAAACAGTATTGCAATCGGCCAGGCCAAGACCAGGGCTATCCCCCCGGCCGCCAGAGCGGCATAAATGCCAAGCCATGCGGATCTGCGCCCCCCCTGGGTGTCACCGCGCCCGTGGCAGTGGGCAACAAAGGTGCCGGCATACCCTGCAGTACCGAACATAAATCCCTGAAAAAGGATTACCGCCAAGCCTGACGGTCCCATGGCCGCGACCGCCTCGCTGGAGTGGCGTGACAAGACGATGGCATCGATAATCTGCATCATCATGATCGCTGAGCTTGAAAGGATCATGGGGACTGCAAGCTTTAGCAGGCGCGGAACGTGATTAAAAGTCTCTTTTTTGAATTGGGTCCATCGAATCAATATGGTTGCCATGACCGCCTTACTCGTATCGCAGGGCGTCGATCGGGCTTAGTCCTGCCGCCCGGTGAGCCGGAAAATAACCGAAGATGACGCCGATTCCGGTTAGCATCAGATTGTGCATGAATTTGTGAAAGAAACCAGGAAATAGCCACTCACGATTCATATTTATAGCCAGCCCCATTCAAAACGGAACTGGCAGTCATCCGGGTGAAGACCCAGACGCAGATATATTCCATCCTGACTCCCGAACAGCGGGAACTGGCAAAGAGTCTCAAGCCGAACAGGAAGCATGGTAATCATTCTTCGGGTCCTGGAGACGAGGAGTGAGTTAGATTGGCAGAGGTAGTTTAACAACCTGAGGACATGGTTCAGAGGGCAGGGCTGATATTCAGCACCTGCTCTCGCCTTGTTTAATGCATTAAAAAGCTACTGCCTTCTCACCCGAAAAACCGAGGTAAATGTGGCCACCTTGACCCCCGCCTCGTCGAAGACTTCGGCTTCCCCCTTGATATTTCTTTCGTCACGTTCAACAATCCGCGCCTCGGCCTTAACTAATCCGTATCTTACCGGAGCATGGAATTTGAGACCCAGATCCATGGTGACGAAATTGCTTCCCTCAGGCAGCACACTTTTGATGGCCATGGCGACAGCCGTGTCTGCCAGGGCAGTGATGGCGCCACCGTGCATGAATCCCACCCCCTGGGACAGCTTGACCGTGAACGGCATGGTTAGTATGGCCCGCCCTTCGGCAGCCTCATCTATTTTCATCCCCAGGTACTCCTCGAAGGGGGCACAGGCTATCCATTCTGGCAGCTCAAAGGGTAATCCCCCCCCGGCCGGCATTGGAGTATCATAGACCTTTTCGTACATTCTCTCCTCCAATCACTTCTTCAGCTCAATATTAAGCAGTCGCATCACCTTCTGCATATCTTCCCACACCTCGCGCTTCATGGCCGGATTGCGCAACAGGAACGCAGGATGAAAGGTCGGCATGAGGGGTATGCCATGGTAGTCGTGAAAGCGGCCACGCAGTTTGGAGATCGGTTCCTTGGTCTGAAGCAGGGTCTGGGCGGCAAAGGTGCCCAGGCAGACAATGGCTTCAGGATTCACGGCACCCAGCTGCCGGAGCAGAAACGGCTGACACTGTTCGATCTCCTCCGGCTGCGGATTGCGGTTACCGGGGGGGCGGCATTTGAGGATGTTGCAGATGTAGACATCGCTCCGTCTGAACTGCATGGCGGAAATGATCTTGGTCAGCAGTTGCCCTGCCTCGCCGACAAAGGGTTCCCCTTGAAGGTCTTCGTCCCGCCCCGGTGCCTCGCCTACAAAGACCAGCCTTGCAGCCGGATTGCCGATACCGAATACCAGATTGGTCCTGGTGCCGCTCAAACTGCAGCGGGCACATTCCCCCAGGTCAAGTCGCACCTGATCCAGGTTTTCTTGTTCGACAGGTGCCGCCTGAACCGAAGCAGTTGGGGAAGTATCGGAACCATTTAAGCGCACGGTACCAGTAACTGGAGCGGGCTCGGCGTAGGCCAAGCCGTCTATGCCCGTTTCCTGCAGATCCTCCAGATAGGCACAAAGCGAGGCCACCAACTGCCGGGCTTCTTCGGCCTCATGCATGGCAAACTCCTTTACATTTACAGGCACATCTAATATTCTTTATGTCAATGTTGCTCATATCTTTCGTCCTTCTACTCATCGTTTTAATGCCCCATGAAGCACTCGCCTGGGGTGCCGGAATTCACCTGCAGCTGGCTCCGCCGTACTCAACAACCTTCAGGCATTGCAGCCTGCCGTGGCAGCCATTATCAGTGAATTTCCCAATGATTTCCTCTACGGCTGCATCGCCGCAGACATCACCATCGGCAAGAAATTCACCCATTATCTGCTCCACTGCCATCGCTGGCGGATCGGGCTGAAGGTCCTGGAAAATGCAGAGATGGATGCTCAGAAAGCCTGCGCCTATGGCTACCTGGCCCATCTTGCCGCAGATACTGTCGCCCACAACTATTATGTCCCCTACAAGGTGATGCGAAGTTTTTCCACCATGACCCTGAAACATGCCTACTGGGAAATGAGATTCGAAGCCTTCGTCGACAAGGAGATCTGGGACGGCGCCCGGAAGGTCTCCCTGGAGCATTACCGCAAGAATGACGCTCTGTTGAGAAAGGTATTGTCCGACACACTGTTTTCTTTCGGCACCAACAAGCGGATCTTCAACTCCATCCTGCTGGTAAGCCGGCTGGAAAAATGGCAGCAGGTCCTGCAGACCCTCTCGGACATTTCCCGTTTTGGTCTGGAGGAGGTGGATCGTGACGAATACATGAGTCTGGCCGAAGAAGCGGTTTTCAGCTTCCTCACTGATTTCGAAGATTCACATTTCTTCCAGGCGGACCCCACCGGAGAGCGAGCCCTTGCCACGGCTGAAGCAGTGAGGAAGAATCTGAGACTGCTCTACCGCAGCGGCAAGATCACCAAGCAGCAGGCCAATGAACAACTGGATGAAATTAAGGGAAAGCTGCACGAAGCCATCTGTAAGCCGGAGCTGTTGCTGCAGATTCTCTCCACAGAGTAGTTCATGCTGAAAAACGCCCATCTGCGGCGTTGACGGCGTCTCTGCGCTGCTCACATACTGATGTATGCTCCGCTGCTCGCTCCTTGGCGCCTTGCATCCGGACATTTTTGAGCATGAACAGTCCTTTTAGCTGAAAAAACGCCCATCTGCGGCGTTGCCGCAGCTCTTCGCTCTTCGCTCTTCGCTCTTCGCTCTTCGCTCTTCGCTCTTCGCTCTTCACTCTTCACTCTTCACTCTTCACTCTTAATTTCACCGCCCGGTCCAGGAGTACATCGGCCAGTTCCTGTTTGCCCATCAGCGGCACATCTTCAACCCTTCCATCCTTGAAAAGAAGCTTGACGATATTGGTATCCACGTTGAATCCGGCACCTTCGGCCCCGATATCGTTGGCAACGATCATGTCCACATTTTTTACGATCAGTTTCTTTGCCGCATTGCCCATGAGATCATCGGTCTCGGCGGCAAAGCCGATAAGGATCTTGTCTGCTTTTATTTTTCCCAGCTCGAAAAGGATATCCGGATTTTTCTCCAATTCCAGGGACAGGGAACCGGCAGTTTTTTTGATTTTGGCGACTGCCCTGGCCACAGGACGGTAATCGGCCACTGCTGCGGCCTTAATGATGATTGTGCTTGCGGGAAAGGAAGCCATTACTGCCTGCCGCATTTCTTCGGCGCTGGTGACCTGAATTGTCGCGACACCGCATGGCTCGGCAAGGCAGGTGGGGCCGGTGACCAGGGTGACTTGTGCGCCACGGCGGCGGGCAGCTTTGGCTATGGCATAGCCCATTTTACCTGATGAGTGGTTGCTGATGAACCGCACCGGGTCGAGTTCCTCCCTGGTGGGGCCGGCAGTGATAAGAATATGCTCGCCTGCCAGATCCTTTGTCGTCAATGCAGCCAGGGCCTCTTCAAAAATGATCTGCGGTTCCTGCAGCTTTCCTTCCCCTTCCCATCCGCAGGCAAGCATCCCCCTCGCCGGTTCGACAAAGAGATAGCCGTGCCTCTTCAATTTCTTCTCGTTTTCCTTGTAAATGGGGTTCTGGTACATGTTGACGTTCATGGCCGGAGCCACCAGCACCGGCGCCTTGGTAGCCATGACCGTGGTGGTCAGCATGTCGTCGGCAATGCCGTTGGCCAGCTTGCCGATCACATTGGCGGTTGCAGGAGCGATGACAAAGAGATCGGCCCGGTCAGCCAAAGAAATATGCCCTATCTCCCTCTCGGAGATCAGGTTGAACAGGGAGGTAGAGACCGGGTTCATGGAGAGGGTCTGAAAGGTCAGCGGTGTGACGAATTCAGTTGCAGAAGCTGTCATGATCACGTGTACGTTTGCCCCCGCCTTGGTCAGCAGACGCAACAGTTCCACAGATTTATAGGCGGCGATACCGCCGGTGACCCCGAGGATAATTTCTTTACCTTTCAACATGCTGCCCCCATCACAGATATGGATTGTGCCGCTTCTCATGGCCTATGGTCGTCGACGGTCCATGACCGGGAAAAGCCTGGGTCTCATCCGGCAGCACAAGTAGTTTGGTGCGTATGCCGTCAATCAGGTCGGCCTGGGAGCTGCCCGGGAAATCGGTGCGCCCAACCGACTCGGCAAAAAGGGTGTCTCCGGTGATGATCTTGTCTTCGCTCTCCAAGTACAGGCAGCAGCTCCAGGAGTATGTCCCGGCGTATGCAGCACCTTCAGTTGATGCTTGCCGAAATTTACCACCATCCCGTCCTGAAGAAGGTCGTCAGGTTTGGGGGAGTTTTCTGCCTTCAGTCCATATGAAGCCGCTGAATCTGCGGCGCGGGAAAGGAAATAGACATCCGACTCGTGAATCAGTAGCTTGGCTCCGGTTTTCTCAATGACGCTCCGGTTTCCCCCCATATGGTCGAAATGCCCATGTGTATTGATTACATACCTGATCTTCAGCCCCAGCTTCTGGACTACCGCCAGGACCCGCTCCGCATCCGCTCCGGGATCGACAACAATCCCTTCACGAGTTTCTTCGCAGCCGAGGATGAAACAGTTGACCCCCAGCTGGCCGACTACGATGGTTTCGAATATCATGTGATTCCTCTTTTCAGATTGGTGAAATACTTTGCCTTGCAGAGACATATAAACCAGCAGAATAACCACGGCAGTTATGGCGATCAGCATGGTCTGCAAACAGTCCGCGCCATGGCGAGCTATCCCTTTGGCAGCTGGAACAGGTCGAGATTCTCCTCTTTAAGCTGAGCAAAGGGGCTGTTGTGAAACCCATGCTTTCCTTCCCTTGGCTGGGCAGATTTTGCCGGCAAGGGCTGCGCCTCCGCCGGAGTCTCCATCACAGCTTCAATCTCCATCTCAGGCTCTTCATGGCCATTGTTCTTGAAAAAATAACGGTCATAGAGGCGGTGATAGGCTGTCCAGCGGGAGTCGCTGGCAGTTTCCTTTTTGATGTGGGTCCTGATGCCGTTGATCTTAGAATCCAGGTCGTCCAGGTAATTGAGAATGGTAGCCTCGATGGTTTTAGGACGTTTCGGGGAACCGAACTCGTACTGGCCATGATGGGAAAGGAGCATGTGCTTGAGAAGCATGGCCAGTTCCACGGGAAAACCGGTGATGGTCATGATTTTCTCCTGCAGCATCTCGACGCCGATGGTGATGTGGCCGATAAGCTTGCCTTCATCGGTATAATCGAAGGCGCGCATGTAGGTCATCTCCCTCACCTTGCCCACATCATGGAGCAGCGCACCGGTTATGAGCAGATCGCGGTTGAGCCCCGAATACAGGGGAACAATGCTGTCTACCAGTTTGGCTACGGCAAGGGAATGTTCCAGAAGACCACCCAGGTATACGTGATGCATCCCTTTTGCCGCCGGAGCAACCCGGTAAAGGGAGAAAAGCTCGGTATCCCTGAAGAATGCATTGAGCAGGCTCTTTAGATTGACGTCGGAGACTGATTCGACCAGGGAGAAGAGCTCGTTTTCCATTTCCTTTATGTTCCGTTCCGTCTCCGGCAGAAAGTCCACCAGGGTGACGCTCTCCTCCGGCACTTTGCTCAGCTCGGAAATGATCAGCTGCATCTTCCCCAGGTAAACCGATGCCTTGGAACGGACCGACAGGAAATCGTCCTTGTCGAAAAGCATGCTGATCTGATCCACATTATCCCAGATCTTCGCATCTACCTCGCCGGTTTTATCCATCAGGCGCAACGTCAGGTAAGGCTTGCCGTTTTTGGCCATGGCAGTGATCTTTTCCTTGACCAGAAAAACGGAATCCACCTGATCGCGATCCTTTATTTCAGAAACAAATTTCTTCAAGGTGCACCCCTTTTGGAAAATCTATGGTTACCGGCGCCATGCCGGCGCGACTTATGCTATAGCCGGGCAATAATGTCTGCAGCGCGAATACCGTCAAGGGCGGCGCTCATAATTCCACCGGCATGCCCCGCCCCCTCACCCACCGGGTAGAGGCCACGAACACTGGTGGATTGCAGGTCCTGATCGCGCAGAATGCGCAGGGGGGCGGATGTTCTCGTTTCCACCCCCGTCAGATTCGCTTCAGCGGTTATGAATCCACGCATCTTCCGTTCAAAGAAGCGAATGCCATCCTTGAGGGTATCGTGAACCGCCTTTGGCAGAACTTCAGAGAGGTCCGTTTCACAGATACCGGGCCGGTAGGTAGATGTGACTCTCCCGCCCCTAGACTGACCGAGAAACGCCAGGAGATTCTGGGCCGGGGCCAGATAATTACCACCGCCTGCCTCATATGCGCGGCGCTCCCACCTGCGTTGAAATTCTACACCGGCAAGGGGATGGCCACCGTCGAAATCACTGGTCTGCACAGTAGCCACCAGTGCACTGTTGGCAAATGCGGAATTACGGGCATAGCCGCTCATGCCGTTGGTGACAACCCCACCTTCTTCGGAAGCGCCGGCGACAACGACACCACCTGGACACATGCAGAATGAATAGGCGGAACGGCCGGTTTTGGTATCGTTATAGGCAAGGGCGTAGTCGGCAGCCGGAAGCTGCGGATGGGAAGGCATCCCATACTGGATGCCATTGATCAATTCCTGTGGATGTTCCACCCGCAGACCGATGGCGAAAGGTTTCTGTTCCATGGCCACCTGTCGTTGATTGAGCATGGCATAAGTATCACGGGCACTGTGTCCGGGCGCCAGTACCAGAACATCGCAGGGTAATTCATCGGTGTCGTTGATCTTGAGAGCGGTAATCCTACCATTATCTGTCACGATGTCGGTCAACCGACTGCTGAAGCCTATGGAAAAGCCACGCTCGGTGAGAAACTGCCGGATGGCCGTTACCACGCAACGCAGGCGGTCGGTACCGATATGCGGTTTTGCAGAGGTCAGAATCTCCTCCGGTGCACCAAACTGCACGAACTTATCCAGAACATAGCGAATATTCTGATCCTTCAGCCGGGTGGTCAGTTTACCATCGGAGAAGGTTCCCGCCCCCCCCTCGCCGAACTGGACGTTGCTGGCGGTATTCAGCTCCCCCTGGTCCCAGAAGGACTGTACATCTTTCAGTCGCTCTTCCACCGGCCTGCCACGCTCAACGATAGTCGCCGTCAATCCGTATTCCGCCAGGCGCAGGGCGGCAAACAGTCCTGCCGGCCCCATACCGACAATGACTATCCTCTTGTCGCCAGCCACGCGTTCAAAAACAGGAGGCTTCTTTTCAACCACATACTCAAGGTCCCCCCCTTGATGGGACAATTTGAAGAGCTCTTCGTCAGCTACAGCAAACTCGATGGTATATACAAGTTTTATGCGAGGCTTTTTCCTTGCATCAATCCCCTTACGGATTACGGCAAAGCGAGTAATGTCCTCTGGCTGGAGGGAAAATCTGGCGCAGACAATGGCAGGGAGGAGTTCTTCACTTTCCCCAAGATTAAGTGTGAGGTTACGTAGCAGGAAGGGCATGGGGAAAGCTATTGGATAAGCCGCTGTTGTCTTTTGCGGTCAAGCAGCTGTTCGACGATAATCACTATGTCAAGGGCTTTGGTAGATTTGGGTATGTGGATTTTGGCTCCCATTTCCGGGATCTCATGCTCGTGTGGGGCACCATGAAACATGGAGGTAAGAAGAATGATAACCGGTTCATTGTCTGCTGCACGCCTGGATATTTCCATACAGGTACTGACGCCACCCATGCGCGGCATGATCAAATCGCTGATAACAACATCAGGAGTGTTTTCTATGTAAGCCTTTACCCCTTCCACTCCATCACTGGCAGTAATCACCGTGAAACCGGTTTCCTGGAATGAATCAGATAATATCTTAAGGAAAAAGGGATCATCGTCGATCAAAAGGATTTTGCCTCTGGCAGCTTCCATCAAAACCTCAAAAACAGAACTTCAACGAACGGTCATTCCCAGGATTGGCTGTCGCCATAATACAAAAATACCGCTGAAAAGAAAAGGACAAACAGGCCTATTTTAGAAATCTAAAGGGGGAGTTTGACACAGAAAGTAGTACCGGTGGCATCACTTTTCTCAACTTCGATCTTGCCTTTGTAGTTTTTGACAATGCGCAGGACAACTGAAAGTCCAAGCCCGGTACCGCGGCTGTTGGTGGTAAAGAACGGGTCGAACACATAGGGTACGTTTTCAGCCGGGATGCCGGTGCCGGTATCGGAAACCCTGATGGTAATGTACTTTTGGTCATAATCGAGAAAGACGCCAAGTGTACCTTCGGATGCCATTTCGTTGATGGAATTGAGGAAAAGATTGGTGAATATCTGCTCCAATTCTGAAGGATCCGCCTTTATGGCCGGGGGAATATTCCTGTAATCCCGGTTGACCGTAATCTTGTGCAGCTGGATCTGCGGGCTGAATATCTCAAGGGTGTTATCTATTACCTGATGGATCAGGACGTCCCTGATCTCAAATTTCGGCCGTTTGGAAGCGTCAAGCAGCTTGCGCAGGATGCCATCGATACGATCTATCTCCTTGACTATTTTATCCACATATTCCAGCTTTTCAGGGTCATCCATGCCGCTTTTGATCAATTGGACAAACAAAGAAATGGAATTCAGCGGATTTCTAATTTCATGAGCCATGCCGGCAGATAAATAGCCCAAGGTGGCCAGCTTCTCGGACTGAACAATTTCAGCCTGGGCTTTCTGCAGCGCCTCGCTCTTCTCATGAACTCTCGCCTCAAGCTCAAGGTTCCATGCCTCAATCTCTGCCAGAAGCATTTCCTTTTCACGGAGCAGCTCCCGGTTTTTCATCTCAAAGCCACGAATCTTCAGGACATTTTCGATGCGGTCGGCAAGATCCTGATTATTGAATGGCTTCAGAATGTAGTCTGAAGCACCAGCTTCATGAGCTCTACGGCAATCTCCTCGCTGCCCTTGCCGGTAAACATGATGACATAGGTCTCGGGGAAACGCTTCTTGATCTCTTTTAAAGCGGTAAGGCCGTCAATGTCAGGCATCATGTAGTCAAGAAGCACCAACTCCGGCTGGGAAGCTCTATTATCTCGAAACCGGAAGGCGCATCTACAGCAGTGAATACAGTGTATCCGCGGTTTTTCAAAATGATGGAAGTCAAGTCCAGAATGACCTTCTCATCATCTATGATCAATACCTTGCCGCTTTGCTGTCTTAGTTCCTTTGCCATATCCTCATCCAAATGAAATTGATCGTGAAATTATAGCCCCAACAATTTTGAACTGACAAGCTTTTTGATTGATTTTAATAAGAAACTTAATAGGCAGATTTTCTTCATTGCATAAAAGAAGGGCAGCAAAGCTGCCCTTCAGATTAATCTATAGTTATAATGAGATGAGGATCAGGGAAGACGCACGGTCATAACAGGGCACTTCGCCTTCCTCACGACTCGCTCGGCAGTGCTGCCGAAAAGAAGGTGGTCGATGCCGCTTCTGCCCTGAGTACCCAGGACGATGAGAGATACGCTTTCTTCTTCGGCTTTTTTCAATATCTCTTCATAGGGTATGCCCATGACTATACTGGATTTATAGTTCAGCTCTTCCTTGATTCTGGTTCTGCAAAATTTCTCCATCATCTTTTCCGCTCCTTCCTCAATCTCTTTTTCCAGATTGTCGAAGGAAACATGGGGAACATAAAAGCCTCTCAAATCCACAGGTTCGTTTATCACGTGAAGAATTAACAGCTGGGATTCAAATTTTCTGGCAAAGGAATATGCGTATTCAAAGGCATGTTCCGAGTTTTCCGAAAAATCGGTAGCAAAGAGAATCTTGTCCAGGCGTGTCATATCCCCTCCTTTACATAACACATTTCAATGGCTGGTTTCCTTGAAGATCTTTTTCAGAATTGATTTCAGCTCTTCGATCTTTACCGGCTTATTTATGTATTCGAATGCGCCGAGATTCATGGCTTCTATGTAAGACTCAACGCCACCATATGCCGTGATCATTATAACATTGCTTTTGGGAAAACTCTTGTTCAGCTCTTTAAGAAAGGTAATGCCATTCATCTCCGGCATGTTGATGTCGGTTACAATAAGGTTTACCTCCTGCTGACGCAGATAATTAAGAGCTTCAAAGCCATTGGAAACACTTTCAACAAGGAAACCTTCCTTTGCTAACAATCTGGAAAGGCCGATTCTCGCATTTTCTTCATCATCAACGACCAGAATTCTCTTTGGATTTTTCATTGGTATCAACATATTACTCCACTTGGATTAATGAGCTGCTGTCCAGTCTAACATGGAGTTGACCCCTGTCAAGTCGCAGGTTAACAGGAGCTTAAAAAGGTTTTGACGGTGGATTTGGGCGCTACTCCGGCAGGAATGAGGAGTGCGCACCCTTACTCAGGTATTGGAGGAGGTTTTTCTCGCGGCCATATTCTGCCGCAATTTAACAGCAGTGAGGATTAGATTGGCAATAATTGATATGAAGTATATTTCATCATTAGTAAAGGTCTTCATGGACGTGGAGTTGAGGTTTATTACCCCGAAAACTTCCTGTTTATCTGCAATGGGGAAAGAAAGCATTGAATTGTACTTCTCTTCCTGCAGTTCCGGAAAGTTTTTGTATCTTGGATCCACCGAGGCATTGCTCAAGGAAATGTGCTGCCTGTCTTTCGCAACTGCACCGGTGATCCCTTCGCCGATATTGATCCTGATCTTGCCGATAAAGCTTGGGTCAAATCCAAAGGTGGCTGCCAGGACAAGCTGTCCTTCTTCCATCAGATATATGGAACAAACGCTTACCTTGAGCTGGTTCGCCACCTTTTCACATACTCGCTGCAGAACCTGGGGCAGCTGAAAATCAGAGGACACGAGCATGCTGATCTCTTCCAGCGATATGATCTCCAAGTGTTCACGGTTGGCCTTCTGCATGGTCAGAACCATCTTCCCCTTCTCGCTTTCGAGAAAGGGAGTGAATCCTGCCTTATGGTAAAAAGGATTCACCGTCTTGATCTTCTCCGTAATAGTACGAAAATCGGAAAACCCGCAGCTGCATGTCATCTTTACGCGGTAACTGTCTACCCGCTCGCTTTTCATGACCCGTCCACACTTCCGGCAGCGTGCTACCAATTGCATACTACATTCTCCTTGAGAAAACTCCGTGGGAGTTTAGTTTCATTGTGCATCATCAGCCTTAAGAACCACATGAGCCGGTGCCCCCGCAGCACCGAAAGGTTTCAGCATTTTACCGTTAAATTCAGCTTCAACCCCGCCTGCATTGCCCAGATCGAGTGCGAAAGAGTTTTCACCCTTCCACTCTATTATATCTCCGGATTTAAGGTCGTAATGCTGCGACACATTATCATCGATGGTAATATTCAATGAGCTGTCCTGGTTGCACTTTAATTTGAGAAAAACCCCTTTCAGCCTGGGTTCTGCGGCAACCGGTGCAGCACCGCCAGCGGGCACAGTCGGCGCAACTGAAACACTGCCCATTTCCGAATGAGCCGATGAGCGCGCAGGCTGTATTGGCAGCGGCGGTATAGCCGGGGCAACAGGCTGTGGCTGTACTGCCGGTGCAGGGCTGGTAACTTTTGTCTCTTCATTTTCCCGTATAAAAACAGCCGCGACCACAACAAGAATCAACAAGACCAGCGGCAGGATCCAACGGCCGCGGTTTACAGGCTTAGCACTGTATGGAGTGGAAGTAGAGGAATTTCCTTCCTCTGCTTCTTTAGCCTGATCGCCTGTTCTTTCGTAGATGGCAACAACCTCATCGCCTGAAAGTCCGACGAAGCTGGCATACAGTCTCAGAAAGCCCTTTACATAGGCGGCATTGGGGAGCTTTTCAAAATCGCCCGCTTCAATGGCAATGAGATAATTCTTGCTGATACGCGTAGTTGCTGCGACATCATCAAGCTGCAATCCCTTGGACTCTCGGGCCTCGCGCAGATATAAACCCAATTCGATTCTGCTCATGACTGCTGAACCTGATTCAGGCAAGGGATCCCTCACTTCAGCATATCCACATACTCCCGAGCGAACTGCCCTATCTCGGAATCGGGGGCAATGCGGATAACCTCTCTGAAGGCTGCAGCTGCAGCCTTGTTGTCTTTTGTCTTCATATATGCAACGCCAGAAAATAGTGGGCATTGGCATAGTTGCCGCTAAGTTCCAATGCTTTGCCATATTCTGCTATCGCCCAATCCACCTTGTCCAGGGCGAAATAGACCCGACCGAGATTCAGCCGCACCCGCGCGTCCCTGGGATAGGAACTTACTGCGGCGCGGTAAACGGCAAGGGCTTGCTGGTGATCCCCTTTGCCGAAGTAGGCAAGCCCAAGATTAACGGCAGCTGTGTCCTGGTTCTGATAGAAGATATCTTCCGCAACCAGCTTCAGCTGGGTAATGGCATCGTCCCATCTCTTCATTTCCAGATAATTTACCGCCAGATTATTCCTCGCCTCTGAATATAGGGGGCGAATTTTCAGTGCCTTGAGGTATTTTTGTTCTGCAATATCAAATTTATGCTTGCGAAAGTAGACCATTCCAAGATAGTTGAGCAGCTCGGGGTTCTTGGGATCCAGTTTTTCCGCCTCGGAAATTCAACCAGAGCACTGGTGAAGTTATTTTCCCCAAGATATGACAACCCCATCTGGTAATGATAGGAAGACTGCTTTCTCGCCTCATGGCTCATAGCACAAGCTGAGAGCAGGATAGCTGCCGATGCCCAAATCATAAACAAAAAACGCTTCATAATACCTTCAGTTTTGGCCGAAAATGAACACCACACGGCAATTAAAGCAAGCTTAGCATCTGGAAACCTAGCAGATTTACTTGGTATTGTCAATTAAGGGCATACTTGAAAGTTATATCCCTCATCGGCTGCTCAACCCCTCAAAATGAGTCATTTTTTGAAGTTCCTGTATCGGCTCTCAATTTCCTTGTAATCCAGCGTCTTAAGCCGATTGAGGCTGAAATCCTCCACGTTGAACGAGGCCATCACACTGCCGAAAATGATTGCTTGGCGAATCCCTTCTTCAGATGTGTCACCTGTGTTGGCCAGGTAACCCATGAAACCGCCGGCAAAGGTATCCCCCGCACCGGTCGGATCGAACACCTCCTCAAGTGGATAGGCTGGAGCGGCAAAAATTGTCGAATCGGTGAACATCAATACCCCGTATTCGCCACGCTTGATGATAAGAGTTTTCGCCCCCATGGCAAGAATGCTTTTCGCTGCCTTGACGAGATTGGCTTCTCCTGTAAACTGACGTGCCTCTCCTTCATTGATGATGAGAATGTCCACGCGCTCGACAACCTTCTTCAATGCTTCCTTCTTCGAGGAAATCCAAAAATTCATGGTATCGCAGGCAACGACACGGGGCTTCTGCATCTGGTTCAGGACTTCCATCTGCAGTTCAGGGTCTATGTTGGCGAGGAAAAGATAGTCGGCACCCGCATATAAGGCAGGGATGGCAGGCTTGAAGCTCTCGAATACATTAAGGTGTGTTTCGAGAGTCTGTGCCTCATTGAGGTCATAACCATATTTCCCCTTCCAGTGAAACGTCTTGCCGTTGACCCGTGAAAGCCCTGTCAAATCTATGTTCCTCGACCGGAGGAAGTCGATGTGTTCCTCTTGGAAATCGTCACCCACGACCGCAACCAGACTCACATCGGTGAAAAAGCTCGCCGAGGTGGAAAAATAGGTCGCTGACCCGCCAAGAATATTGTCCATCTTGCCGAAAGGGGTCTCAACCGAATCGAATGCCACAGAACCAACCACAAGAATGCCCATTCTGCCATCTCCTGAAATTTCAGTCTATTTTTTTGTCTTTTCCAGCTTTGCTTTTAGCAAATCGCCCAAGGTGCCCATGGTCTTTGTTGCGCTTTCAGCAGAGGAACGGCGGAAATCTTCGATCGTCCGCTCTTCTTCTTCCACTGCCCTGCTCACTTCAGCAAGTGACAGTGACAGACGCCTGTTTTCCCTGTCCACGCTCTCTATCTTGACCTCGACGGTTTCTCCTTCTTTCAGTACTTCTCTGGGGTGGTTGATACGCTTGCCGGCGCCAAGCTTTGAGATGTGAATCAGCCCGTCGATGCCGGAAGCAAGTGTAACGAACGCGCCAAACTGAGCCAAGCGGCTACCTGCCCCCCATGAAAAGAGCCTTCAGGGTAGTTGGCGGCCACGTTATCCCAAGGATCGGCAAGGGTATCCTTGAGGCTGAAAGAAATCCTGTCGTGCTCCCAATCGATCTGCTTTACGACCACTTCCACGTTCTGGCCCACGGAAAGCACCTCGCTTACATCCTTTACCCTGGTCCAGCCCAGCTCAGAGATGGGAAGCAGTCCTTCAATACTGCCGATGGATACGAAGGCGCCGAAATCACGGATGGAGGTGATGGTACCCCTCACGGTCATCCCTTCCTTGAGGATTTCCTTCTGTGCTTCCTTCTGCTTTGCCGCCTCTTCTTCCAATATTGCCCTGTGGGAAAGGACCAAGTTCCGGCCATTCTCTCCATATTCAGTTATTCTGAAAGACAGATGTTTTCCGATGACATCTGCCGCATTGTCGAGCCTGCGCATGGCAATCTGAGAGTAAGGGCAGAAGGCGCGAGTGCTGCCGCTGATCTTGACCTCAAATCCTCCCTTGACCTCCTTTTCCACATGACCGTCAACAGGAATTCCGTTTCTCCATGCATCTTCCAGTTGTGACTTTCCTGCCGCGCCACTTCCCAGCTTTGTAGTGAAGCGCAACTCATTGTTTACCATACCCAAAAACCAAGTGGTGATGGTTTCACCTTCTTTAACGGTTACCTCGCCATCAGCATTCAAAAGTTCTTTTTTCTCAAGAACCCCCTCCCCTTTTCGGCCGGTGTCGAGGAAAATCCAGTCGCCGCTTATCTTCATGATTTTTGCGTCTATCTTCTGTCCCGGCTCCAGGCGGGTCTGTGCGGAAAAACTTTTTTCAAACAGGTCGGCAAAGCTCTCTTCTGCCGATTCCAATTCCTCTTTTTCATCATTCGTGCTCATGCTTTATTCAACCTCACAATCGATATTTTCAATGAAAATTAGTGTAAAGTTATGATTAAGTCAACAACATAAAGGAAAGACAGGGCTTCACCTTTACCGGCTTTTGATCAAGGGAGACCAGACAGGGCTTGAAGTATGGGATATACTCCTCTCCAGCAATCGATTTCACAACCTGCAGAAAGTCTTCGGGCAAAGGGGCAAAAACCTTTATGGACTCTCCCGTTGCAGGGTGAATGATTGAGGATCTGAAGGAATGGAGGGCATGACCTCTCAGCTCATTTAAGATTGAACCGCCGTAGCGGACATCGCCGCAAATGGGGTGACCTATCGACTTGAAGTGCAGACGGATCTGATGCATTCGTCCAGTAATGGGATAGACAGCAACCAAGGCATGGCGGGGTCCATTGAAAAGGGTCTTGTAGCGTGTTTCGGCCTCCTTTCCTCCAAGTGGAACAGTGATGGTACCTTCCCCTTGCAGTCTCCCATCGACAATGGCCAGATACAGCTTGTCCAGACCGTCTTCTTTCAGCTGCCTGCCGAACATTCCGGCAGCTGTAGAACTTTTGGCCAGAATGACCGCACCAGATGTGCCACGATCAAGCCGATTCACTGGCCTGAGTTTTCCATTGCCTCCATCCCGCCTGTTCAGCAACCGTGACCCCACATCCACAAGGTTTACGTCATCAACTTCTGCAGCTCGATGCATGGGCAATCCAGGGGGCTTGTTAAAAACAACTATCCAGGTATCTTCAAAAAGAATCTCCAGATCAGGTCTCACCGAACGCAGCAGTGCTTTTGTTTTGCCGCTTTCCTTTATGGTAATGACATCTTCAAGACAAAGGACAGAAGAGCTTTCTGCCGGATGATCGTTGACACGGACATGACCGGATGATGCGAGTTTACGTACATACGAAGGTGAAGCATCCGGTAGAATGACATGAAGGAAGCCCTCCAGCTGGCGACAGTGATCAGCGCGGAAACTTTGAACTCAAGCATTGAAACACTCCCTTTGATTTATGAAAGAAACTGATAGTGGCATTGCCGGCTATGGTTGTCAATATTACTCATGAAAAAGAAAGCTCTTGATTTTTCCCAAGAGGAAAGATAAGATATAATTAATCTTAAGGACCTCTCGGGTATACGCAGAAATATTTTGAGGAACCTGTCGATAATTAACTTGATGATTTTCCCAGTACAGACGTGGTGTGCAAGCCCTCCTTTGGAGAAGGAAGCCTTAAGCGTTTTCTGGGGAAATGATGAACACAAAGGGCAGAGAATTCAAAATTTATGCGGTATTCGGGAGCAGCTTAAGGACAAAACCCCGGCGTAACAGCGGGGTTTCTTTTGTCCAAAAAGAGATGATATCTACCAGCCTTCAGCACCATAAAGAGGGACAAATCTCACCGCACATAGCTCTTCAACTGTGAAGTCCGATCCACTTTTCCGTCTGGCTCTCACCAGCATCTGCAGTGTCTGGGAGGAACCGACCGGAACCACTAGTCGGCCGCTAACCTTCAACTGCTGCAAAAGGGCTTTGGGTAACTCGGGAGCGCCGGCTGTGACAACAATGGCATCATATGGCCCATGTTCAGGCCAGCCCAGTGAACCATCGCCTGCCATAATTTCAATATTGTCATACCCCAATTTAATCAGTCGCTGACGGGCGCTTGTTGCCAGTTCCGCGATCCGCTCCACCGAATAAACCTTCCTGACGATGCGACTCAAAACAGCTGCAGCATAACCAGAACCGGTACCTATCTCCAGAACGGTGTCTTCTGAAGAAAGTTCCAGCGATTCGGTCATATACGCAACTATATATGGCTGGGAAATGGTCTGACCGTGGCTGATGGGCAATGGGTAGTCCTCATAGGCAAGGAGCTCCTCTCCTTCCATGACAAAAGCCTCCCGCGGGACATCGCCCATCGCCTTCAACACCGCCTCATCGCTAATGCCCCTGGCGATCAGATGCTCCTTGATCATCCTTTCACGGTGCACGGCCATTGATTTATCAACAATCATAATAGACCTCTAGCTGATGCAGTATCCATCCTCACCGTTTGTAGCCCATCTTTCGCAGCAGAGCCCGCCGCTCATTACGGTCAGCGTCAGTCTCCATCCCTTTTGGCGGAAATCCGTCAATAACACCAACGACTCCCCAGCCCTTGTCCGTTGAAGCGACTATTACCTGTAGCGGATTGGCCGTAGCGCAATAGATCTGGCAGACTTCAGGACAGTTTTTTATGGGGTTCAGGACATTGATGGGAAAAGCCTCCCTCATGATAATGCAGAAAACATGGCCGGCACCGATGGCCTGCATGCTCGTTACGCAACTGTGAATCAGTTCGTCATCGTTTCCTTCCGTGCGAATCAGGCAAGGTCCGGATGCCTCTGTGAATGCAATGCCGAAACGCGCTTTCGGTACCGTGGCAACCATGATTTCATAGAGATCCTCCACCGTTTTGACGAAATGGGTCTGTCCAAGGATAAGGTTACATCCGTCGGGGATGTCTATCTTTACGGCGTGCATCTCAAGGTTCATACATTCCCCCTTTGGGATCGAGAAAATAGTTGTCATATTAAAATATTCTATCAACATCAGCCATAAGCAAATCAGCCGTTCTCTTACCAGTAAAGAAAAAGCCGCTACTTCCGTCAGTAGCGGCCCATCTTCCCGGTCAATAAAGAAACGTGTGAATAAAAAAAGGCTGCCCAAGACTGAGCAGCCCTCATGTAAAAAGCTATGGCAAAGGTTATTCAGTGATCTTGACTGCTGTCACGTAATATTCAGACTCGCCGAAACAGCTGGTTGGCACTCCCTTGTGCTGTTCGTAAACCAGGGATACTCTTTTTCCCATGGAACTGGTGATCTTCTGAGCGACAGCTTCTTCTCGTACGCTGAAAAGGAACTTTTCCGGCACTGCGCCCGGGACGGGAACCATGGATAGTTCACCTTCCCATGTCTTGCACAGCCATCCTTTACGTGAAAATTTCTGGATGTAACCTGCACGTTCCCCGCTTGAGTAACTCCAGGTCAAAGCAAACCAGGTATAGGCGAAAAAGCATCCTATCAACAGAAGCATTACTGCGGAAACCCATAAAGCTATTTTTGATCCTTTGATACCCATATTATGACTCCCAGGAAAAATTAGAGATATTTTCCGATGATGATATCCAGATTCGCCCTCGTTTGCGGGGGAATCACTGCCCTGTCGGTGATAACCGCATACTGCATGGCAGAAGCGCAACTACATTTTCTATCTCTGCCAATACGGCCGACGGCATTTTTGATTATGGCCTTTGCCATGGTAACGTTCTTTCGGACTATTTCCAGTATGGCATCAATGGATACGTCCTCATGGGATTCATCCAGCAGTCATAATCGGTAGCCAGAGCGATAACTCCGTAACAGATTTCTGCCTCCCTGGCCAGCTTGGCTTCGGGGACATTGGTCATTCCGATAATCGAGCGCCAAAAGAACGATACATGACAGATTCTGCCCGAGTTGAAAATGCCGGGCCCTCCATGCAGATGTAGGTTCCCCCCCGGTGAACAGTCGCGCCTACGGCCTGAGCTGCGGTATAGAGGCTGCCCGAAAGCTCGGAGCAGACCGGATCGGCAAACTGGGCATGGGCGACAATGCCATTGCCGAAAAAGGTATTGACACGGCTGACATTGGTGCGGTCTATAAACTGATCAGGTATGACAATATGGCCGGGAACGATTTCTTCCTTCATGCTCCCCACCGCTGAAACGGAAATCAGGTGTGTCACGCCCAGCTTTTTCATTCCGTATATATTTGCACGAAAATTGATCTCTGAAGCAGGAGCCGGTGCCCTTTGCCATGGCGTGGTAAAAAAACCATCCGCACTCCGTCCAGAGTACCGGTAATAAAATCGTCGGAAGGATCTCCAAATGGGGTTGTCATGGAAACACTTTGTACATCGGTCAGCCCATCCAGCTCATAAAGCCACTACCGCCAATTATACCTATTACCTGTTCGCTCATACCGCCTCCTTGAATTAATTGCAGCCAATAACAACGAAACCGGCTAAATGCTTCCTGCCGTCACCTTATCCAGTCGCCCTTTCAACTGCCCACATGCTGCGGAAATATCGCTGCCCCGACTTGAGCGGGTAATGACCGTCACATGCTTATCGAGAAGAAATTTGTGGAACCGGTCAATGGAGTCCTGCGTCGGTGTCCTCAGATCACAGCCTTCATGCTCATTGAATGGTATCAGATTCACCTTTGATGGGAATGTGCTGATGAGTCTCACCAGGCGCTTTGCATCGTCGAGCGAATCGTTGACCCCTTTGATCATCACGTATTCAACAGTTATCCAGCGTCGCGAAGGGAGAGGAAAAGCTTTGCAGGCGGCAAGAAGTTCCTTCAGGGGATAGCGACGGTTGACCGGCATGATCCTGTCACGGACCTCGTCGGTAGTGGCATTCAGGGAAATGGCAAGGTTTACCGTAACCGCTGCCCCCAGTTCTGCCATCTCGGGTACAAGGCCGGCTGTGGACAAGGTCACTTTGCGGGTTGAGAATTGAAAACCATCCGGATCGGTCAGAATGCGCAGGGCACCGATGACATTTTCAAGATTGGCCAAGGGTTCGCCCATCCCCATGAAAACGATGTTACGAACAGGCTCCTCCCGCTTGACGGCGCAGACCTGGTTGACAATCTCAGCAGTGGTTAGATTTCGCGTTAGCCTGAATGTGCCGGTAAGGCAGAACTCGCAGCCCATGGCACAGCCAACCTGGCTGGAAATGCAAAGGGTGTTGCGATCTTCATCGGGGATAAGCACCGATTCCACAGCATTGCCGTCTGACAAACGGAAGAGATACTTTTTTGTCCCGTCGGCAGAAGACTCCACCACCTCCGCTTCCAGGTTGCTGATCCGGGCAGTTTTTTCCAGTTCAGCCCTGAAATCCTTGGAGAGATTGGTCATCTGGGCGAATGAGGTGGTATTTTGCTGGTAAAGCCATTTGAAAATCTGTCTGGCCCGGAACCGCTCCTTGCCTTGACCGGTAATGTGGGCTTCCAGCTGGGACAGGGTAAAGTTTTTTATATCTACTTTTTCCATTACAAATATAAAAAAGCCCCTCAGGTCGAAGGGCTCTTTTCCTTACTTTATTTTAAAACCTACTAAACCAGTTCGAGGGAGCTGAAAAAGTACGGAATCTCAAATGCAGCAGATTCGGGGGAATCGGACCCATGAACGGTATTTTCTTCGATACTGACACCAAGATCCTTTCTGATTGTTCCGGCATCAGCATTGGCAGGGTTGGTGGCGCCCATCAATTCACGCCAGGCGGCAATGGCATTGTCTTTTTCAAGAGCAAGCACGATAACCGGGTTCCTGGACATGAAGGTGCAGAGGTCATTAAAGAAAGGACGCTCCTTGTGGACATAGTAAAAACCCTCGGCCTCTTGTTTTGTCAGGTGGATCTTTTTCATGCCGACAATTTTGAATCCTGCCCCTTCTATCCTATCGAGAACTTTGCCGGTGACATTTCTTTCCACGGCATCAGGTTTAATAATTGCAAATGTTCTTTCCATTCTTTCCTCCCTAGCATTATAGTAAACAGACCGTTTTCAATAACATTTTGTCTCAGGTATGTCAATGAACTTAATAGGCATAAATGAAAATAGCCTACAGAACTAGATTCTGTAGGCCATTTGGATCCAAACTGACTGAAGAAAAATTATTTCTTCTCAGCAGGAGCTGCCGGAGTTGCTTCAGGAGCTGCAGGAGCAGACTTAGCAGTCATAGGTTCCTGAACCGGAGCAGCAGCAGGAGCTTCAGTTTTTGCGGGCTCAACAGGAGCCTCTTCCTTCTTTTTGCAGCCAGCGGCGAAAGCAAGAGCCAAAGCCAGGCACAGTGCCAAAGAGATCAGTTTTTTCATTGACGATATCACCTCTTTTCTTTTTTGATTACCATTCTTGTGCGCATGGCGCATGGTTTTTTCGGTCACAACAAAGCGCAAATATACTATTAAAATTTCAAAAGTCAAGATTTTTTTAACTGTTTAAAATATATATTCTAAAACCCTACAGGCACGATGAAAGGGGCTGAAAGACTATAGATTGATGCAGACCATTTTTATATTTGTCATTTCTTCCATGGCATATTTTAGCCCTTCACGGCCAAGGCCACTCTCCTTGTTACCGCCATAGGGCATGTGATCCACACGGAAGGTGGGCACATCATTGATGATAACGCCCCCCACATCCAGCTTTTTGATTGCCTTGAATGCCTTGTTAATGTCGCGGGTATAGATACCGGCCTGAAGGCCGTAAACCGAGTCATCTGCCATCTCCAACGCTTCATCGAACGTGTCATAGGGCAGCACCGAAACAATGGGAGCGAAAACCTCGGAACACATCACCTTCATCTCCCTGGTAACGCCGGTAAGAATGGTCGGTTCCAGCAATTTCCGATCGCATTGCCACCCGCTGCCACCACAGCACCGAGATTTTTTGCTTCTTCAAGCCATTCCAGTGCCCGATTCAATTCTTTTGTCGTTATCATGGGACCGATATCCGAAGATTTGTCAAAGGGGTCCCCGACCTTAAGGGCACAGGTCGCCTCGACAAATTTGGCAATAAATTCATCGTAGCGATCTTTATGAACAAAGATACGCTGCACGGAGATGCAGACCTGCCCTGAGTTGGCAAAACTCCCGACGACACATCTCGATACGGCTTTATCCACATCACCGTCTTCTTCGATGATAGTCGGTGAATTTGAGCCAAGCTCCAGGGTCACCCTTTTCAGCCCGCTTCGGGATTTGATTCCACGCCCAACAGGGGGACTGCCGGTAAAGGTGATCATTGCAAGCCGGTCATCCTCCACCAGACGATTTCCGACAGTCGATCCACTGCCGATCAAGACATTAAGGGCTCCTGCAGGCAAGCCTGCTTCCATCAGCAATTCGGCAAGCTTGAGGGAGGTAAGCGGCGTTTTGGTAGCCGGCTTCAGCACCACGCATTGCCAGTAGCAATGGCCGGGGCAAGCTTGTGGGCCACCAGGTTCAGTGGGAAGTTAAAAGGAGTTATGGCTCCAATAATACCGATAGGAGTACGGATGTAAAAGCCGAAACGCCCTGCAGAAACTGCAGATGCATCCATTGGGACAATTTCACCATGGCTTGCCTTTGCCTCGATGGCTGCAAACTTGAAAGTTTCCGCACTTCGTTCGGCCTCGGCGACAGCATATTTCCAAGACTTTCCGGCTTCCCGTGCGATTATCCCGGCGATCTCATCCTTGTCCCGAAGAATTAATTCAGCTGTTTTCTCAAGAATATCGGAACGTTTATGGGCAGGCATAGCGGAAATCCGCTCGAAACCTTTAGCAGCAGCAATGATGGCAGCCTCCACATCTTCAGCAGTTGCCTCGGGGACCAACCCTATCAATGAATCATCAAACGGATTGATCACCTCAATACCGGTACGGTCATCCCCCAGCCATTCTCCGTCAATCAGCATTCTATAACGTTTGGCCATTAGCCCCCCCATCGTTAAACCTTGTAAATATTCGCCGAATATATTACATTGACAGCCAATTATCAACTGATAACAAGGAAACCACCGTGAACAACTCCAAACTTTCCGCTGCCGAAAAGAAGGCTCTCCTGAAAATAGCAAGGGATACAATTAACGAATTTATAACCGATGGCAAAATATCCAGGCTCGAAATATCGGACAAGGGTCTCCTCACACAGGCCGGATGCTTCGTCAGCATAAAAGCGAAAGGAACATTGCGCGGTTGTATTGGTAATTTTATCTCGGATAAGCCGCTGTTTCAACTGGTTCAAGAAATGGCCATTCTGCCGCAACCCGCGATCCACGCTTTTACCCCATGAAAGACGAAGACCTGGCCGATTACGATCTGGAGATCTCGGTGCTCTCCCCATTACAAAAGATCTCCTCCACGGAAGAGATTGAAGTGGGAAAACATGGTCTATACATAGAAAAGAACTTTTCCCGTGGCGTGCTGCTACCCCAGGTTGCAGTTGAGTTCGGCTGGGATCGCGAGACCTTTCTCCGGCAGACCTGCCTCAAGGCAGGACTGAAACAGGAAGGCTGGAAAGAGGGAACAGATATTTACATCTTTAGCGCCGAGGTATTCAGCGAAAAAGATGCATAAAGAGGCTTTTGTAGCTGTGGTTCGCCTCTGATTGCAACGATTGATCATAATAAAAAGGGAGATGCCGAAGCATCTCCCTTTTTTCCACCATATCTACAACCGGTTTAGAACTTGCGACCACCTTCAGCAGCCCACTTCTCGAGCATGTCGGTAGTAACAGATTTCGGACGCTCGATTGCGTAGCCGAGACCACGGTCCCAAGTGATGTTCGCCATGCAGCCAAGAGCGCGACCAACACCGAAAAGAACAGTATAGAAGTCCCACTCCTTGACGCCGTAGTACCACTGGATAACGCCGGACTGTGCATCGACGTTCGGCCAAGGATTTTTGGTCTTGCCGTGCTCGGTAAGAACACCGGGGGCGGTTTCAAAGATCATGGCTACCAGTTTGAACAGCGAATCGTCTTTCAGGCCCGGGGTGGCGAGGCAGAACTCACGCTGTGCTGTATAACGGGGGTCGGTTTTGCGGAGAACGGCATGACCATATCCCGGAACGACCTGGCCTGCATTGAGGGTATCCCACAGCGCCTTGGTAACGTTTTCTTTGGTGGGTTCGGCACCATTGAGCTTTTTCTGGAATTCCATGATCCAACCGAGAACTTCCTGGTTGGCAAGGCCGTGGAGCGGGCCGGCAAGACCGTTGAGGCCTGCGGAATATGCATAGTAAGGATCGGACAGAGCTGAATGAACAAGGTGAGTCGTGTGGGCAGAGACGTTGCCGGACTCATGGTCGGAATGGAGAATAAAGTACATACGGGCAACGTCTTTGTACTGGTCACTCTGACCGATCATGTGGGCGAAGTTTGCACCCATGTCGAGTTTCGGATCGATAGCGATCTGCTTGTCACCCTTGTACTTCAGGTTATAAATGAATGCAGCAACGATGGGGATACGGGCAACGATGTCGCTGGCATCCTCATACACGCTTTCCCAAGCTACCATTTTGTTGAACTTGCCTGAGTTGTAGAAAGCTGCGAATTTGGAATCCTTCTGCATGGCCATAATACCAACAGAAAGCATTACCATGGGGTGACTGTCTCTCGGCAGGGCACGGATAGCATCAAAGACATAGGAGGGCACGTTCTGGCGTGTTTTCCACTCGGCAACGACCTCATCTACCTGAGCCTGAGTAGGAACATCACCAGTCAAAAGGAAGTACCAGAAGGACTCAACTGTAGGATAGCTGAACCGGCAGCCTTCGGCAGTGCTTCGAAAGTCTCAGGGATCGTCTTGCCACGGAAACGGATGCCTTCCTGCGGATCAAGATAGGAAATATCGGTAACCAGGCTGCGAATGTCGCGGGCGCCGCCAATGCACTGGTCGATCGTCACCTGATCGATTATTACTTTACCGAATTCTTTGGTCAGCCTGGTGGTCCGGGGACGGTGGGCTTCAATCTTCTGCTTCAGGGTGTCCTTAAGTGCCATGGTGTTTGCTCTCCTTGTCTTTTGGGGTGATAAATTAAATGATATGAACATTACAACCGAAAGTTGCCTGGCAGCTACTACCTCCTTTCATGCACTGAAAGCTAAGAAACTTGGCAATTTGGGTTAGATTGCAACGAATAATTAAGTACAGGAAACAGCCAGGAGAAAGACACGATAAAACTTCTGCTGCTCATTATAAAATATACTGTATACAATTTGGCTAAGACTTATATCACCCCGCAGTGCAGATTTCAACAAAAAAAATATGCAATTAAGTTATTTTCATAAGATTGTCAATTCTTCACTGGAAAAGGTCAGCTGTTTAAGACCTGACTCGGTGAGATAGAAGGTATTTTCGATGCCGACAGCACCTTCTCCGGCAAAAACCACCTTAGGTTCAAAAGCAAAGGCCATTCCAGGTTCCATGACCATATCGTCGAATCCCTTGGCTATAAAAGGATACTCATCGATTTCGACACCAAGCCGTGCCCTATGAAGCTGACCTGTGCCCCTTTGTTTCCCATGAAGGTGTCGGCATACCCCAATTTGAAGGCAAGAGCCAGACATTCTTCGTATATGAGCCCCCACGAGGGTCTCTCGGGTACCAACTCCATCATCCTTGCCTGTATCTTCAGCATGTCATCATAGCCCTTTTTCATTCTGTCAGACAGGTGACCGATGGCGAAGATCCTGGTCTGATCCACCAGGTAACCATCACAGCAGCCGGCAAAATCAACGATGACGGGCTCGTTCCTTTCGATCCGCTTGTAGCCTGCGCTCTGGCTGAAACTGGTATTGAGCCCCATCCCACCAAGTGGTGTGTCCAGATAGGTAGGCACAGCCGCATCGGTGCCGGAAAAGACATGGCCGAAGAGCATCACCCCATTGAAGGCCCGCATGCGCACCAATCCCTGATGCCCCTCTTTCCGTGCCACATATTCAAGCTCGGCAGCAAGATCCAGATCGGTCATCCCCTCGCGAAGCACATCCTTGACCCGGCGATTGACCCTGTCCACCTGTTCAGCCGCATCCTGCAGGAGATGTATCTCATAGTGGCTCTTGATCATGCGGACCTTGCGTACAATTGGCGTGGCATCGCTGAATCTGGCCTCTGGAAAGACTTTTTCGTAGCGGGCAAAGAAATTCACGGGAAGGACGTCCAGCTCCATGCCAACGCTAGCAGGTAATGGGTAGCCGTGGGCGGCCAGGACGGAGGGAATATCCTTCATGGAGCCGAAGGGAACAACATGTTTCAGGCCACATTCCATGCGAGCCCGCATTAAATCCTTTCTCACCATGTAAACAGGCTCACCCTCAACTGGAATATACAGATTGCCGTTCTGGATGGTGCCGGTAAAGTAGAACAGGTCCGCATTCTGCAGTATTATGACCGCATCGAGCCCCTGTGCTGCCATGTGGTGTTGAAGTTTTTTATATCGATACTCAAGCTCTGTTGCCGGTGTAAGTCGCATTTACACTTCCTTGAAATTAATGTTGTGACACATGCTGTTTTTCCCTTGCCTCACGCAGCAGCTTGCGCTTTTTTCGCCCACCGAGAAACGTTTCTTCAACGATAATGGCAATGAAACAGAGAATAAAAAGAAAAAATATTACACCCAGCGCCGTTTCCCTCACACTATGCTCCTTTATAACGGTATTCGCCCGTGAATAGCCTATCAGCCTTTGGCATCTTCCAGCTGCAGTTCCTTGATTGCCATCTCCCGCAGCTTGAATTTCTGAATCTTGCCACTGGCTGTCATGGGATAGCTGTCGACGAACTTGACATACTTGGGGATTTTATAGTTGGCAATCCGGCCTCTGCAGAAATCCTTCACCTCATCCTCAGTCATGATTTCACCCTTTTTGAGAATGACCGCCGCCATGACCTGTTCGCCGAATTTGCGGTCAGGCACACCGTATATCTGCACGTCGGAGATCTTCGGATGGGTATAGAGATACTCTTCGATCTCCTTGGGATAGATGTTTTCGCCGCCACGGATGATCATCTGTTTGATCCGGCCGGTAATCTTGCAATAGCCGCTCTCATCCATTACCGCCAGATCACCGGTATGCAGCCAGTCGTCCCTGTCGATGACTTTGGCCGTCTCCTCCGGCATTTTGTAATAACCTTTCATGACCATATAGCCCCGGGCACACAGCTCCCCCTGCTTTCCAGGCGGCAGAGTTGCGCCGGTTTCTATATCGACAATCTTTACCTCGGCACCGGGAAGCGCCCTTCCCACAGTTGCGACCCGCAATTCGACAGGATCATCGGTGCGGCTCTGGGTGATACCGGGAGAGGATTCGGTCTGACCAAAAACAATGGTGATGTCTCTCATGTTCATGTCCTTGACAACCCGTTTCATGACCTCGATCGGGCAGACGGACCCAGCCATAATGCCGGTACGAAGGGTCGAGAGGTCGAACTTGCTGAAGTCCGGGTGCTCCAATTCGGCAATAAACATGGTGGGAACACCATGAACCGCCGTACAGCGCTCTTTCTCAATGGTCTGCAGCACCTTCAGCGGATCGAAGAGTTCCACAGGCACCATTGTCGTGCCATGGGTGACGCTGGCCATAACTGCCAGAACAGAGCCGAAGCAGTGGAAAAACGGTACAGGAATGCAAAGACGGTCCCGTTCTGTAAATTTCATGCACTCGCCGATGTTGAAACCGTTGTTGACCAGATTGTGGTGAGTCAGCATAACACCCTTGGGAAAGCCGGTTGTGCCTGAAGTATACTGCATGTTTATGGTGTCATGGATGTCCAGTGTCGACTCTACAGCAGCGAGTTCAGCATCGCTGACATCCTTCCCCCCTTCCACAAGACTATGGAAATTAAGCATGCCGGAAGGGGTCCCATCACCAATATAAACAAGGTTTTTCAGGAAAGGAAGTTTGGGCGTATGGACGCGTCCATTATCGGCTGTAGCCAGCTCTGGCACCACTTCTCCCAGGGTTGCCACATAATCCGTATCTTTCCACGATTTGACCAGGAACAGCGTAGTTGAATCGGACTGATTGAGAAGATATTCAAGTTCTGCCGATTTGTAAGCGGTGTTAACCGTAACCAGGACAGCACCAATCTTGGCCGTGGCAAATTGGAGTATTACCACTCCGGGACGTTGTAGGCCCAGATGGCCACATTCTCTCCCTTCCGGATGCCGAGCTTCAAAAGCCCTTGGCCACCTGGCGGCAGACTTCATTGAACTGTCGATAGCTGTAGCGCAAGCCCAGCTCAGGGTAAACCAAGGCATCGTTATCAGGATAGGTGGCGGCGATGTGGTCCAGTAGACCACCAATGGTAAAATCAAGCTGGGTCGACATAATATCCTCCTGTTTAACCATATCAAACACAAGTTTAATCAATTTAACTTATTGATTTAAAAAGGGATTTACCACTTATCACAGCATTTATGACAAGTCAAGAAGTTTAAGGCTATAAACTTATCAAGATTTGCTGCCGCTTTCTTCGGCATTCTGTTACAGACACTATTTATCATTACCCTTTTTTCCCCAATTCACATATTATCAACAGGTGTTATCAACAGCGTTTGTGGAACAGCACCATCAGCAATAGCTAGTGTCCCGTGGCGGTTAAGTTCACCGCAAGAGTTCTGAGGGATTTTGGTTCCTGGCAAGGCGCGGCGACGCAGGCCTGGCAGTGCCTAAACCAAGGAGACGCAACGCAGCCAGGTGCCAAAAGAGCCGGAATTATAAGGAATGATTAACCGATCGGGACACAAGTGAGGGGACTATGAAAACGATCCTTGTTATAGAGGATGAGCGGGATCTGGCAGAATTGATAGCCTTCAACCTGGAAAAGGAAGGTTTCCGCTGCCTGCGGGAAGCCGATGGGACCTCGGGACTCGAAACGGCACGCAGTGAATTGCCGGATCTGATACTACTCGATCTGATGCTGCCTGGTCTCATGGGCACAGAAATCTGCAAGATACTTAAGAAAAACGAAAAAACCGCCACCATTCCCATCATGATGCTGACAGCGCGCGGTGAAGAGATCGACAGGGTTGTTGGGTTCGAGGTGGGAGCCGACGACTATATCGTCAAGCCGTTCTCCATCAGGGAGCTGCTTCTGCGGATCAGAGCCGTTCTGCGGCGTGCCGCTCCCGCCGCACCAGCCTGCAAACTGGTCATAGGCCCGGTGCATATGGATACCGAACGTCACCAGGTTCTCATTGAAGACGAAGAAATTACCCTTACTACAACCGAATTCAAGCTGCTCCTCAACCTGGTCGAACGCCGCGGCCGGGTGCAGAGCAGAGAAACGCTGCTCCAGGACGTCTGGGGGTATAACTACGTGGGTGACACACGGACCGTAGATACCCACGTGACAAGGCTAAGGACCAAACTGGGGCAGGCAGGAGAAATGATCAAGACCATCAGGGGCTTCGGTTACAAGATGGAGGAGCAATGAGAGCAAGCTTCCGCCTGAAACTGATGCTCTCCTACCTCTGCCTGGTTCTGCTCATGGGGGCAATCATTTATGCATATCTTAACAATGCCCTGGAAAGATACGTGCTGGCGGAAATCAGAAACAACCTGATCAGCGAAACAAAGCTGGCTGCCCTAATGGCCGACAAGTCAGGAGAAAACCTGCACCGGGATGCACCTGCCATTGCTGCAACTGTCGGCAAAGAGATCAAGGCCAGGGTCACCATCATCTCCAGCGACGGTCAGGTAGTCGGTGATTCCGAAGTCAGCCCCGTTCAGCTCAAAGACCTGGAAAATCACCTTTATCGACCGGAAGTACAGGCATCGCTAAAAGATGGCACCGGTACCGCCATTCGTTATTCATCGACCCTGCAGATGCCCATGCTATATGTTGCCCGCCCCTTGGCCCTTAAAAATGGGGAAACGGCTACTTTAAGACTCGCCCTGCCCTTGGCCCAGCTCCAGAAAGCACGTTCCCACATGCACCTGATGCTGGGCATTGCTTTATTCCTGGCAGTCCTGGCAGCCCTCTTTTTCAGTTACGTCATGTCCAACATTACCTCACGCTCCCTGCGCACCATATCCGCCATCGCAGCCAGAATCGGCAAGGGAGAATACGGTCTCAGGGTTCCCAGGGAAAGCAGCGATGAGGTGGGAGAACTGGCCGTGGTGATGAATGACATGTCGGAGAGGATCGAGGCCCAGTTGTCAAGCATTCTGGCAGAAAGAAACAGGCTTGACACTATTCTTCGCGGCATGGGCGAGGGGTTGATGGTGACAGACGCCCAAGGCATTATTACCCTGGTCAATCCGGCCTTCCGCAAGGTGTTTTCCGTCGATGAAGATGTTGAAGGCAGGCCCCTGATCGAGGTGAGCAGGCAACCAGCCCTCCATGCCGCCTACAGAAAGATCATGGCCGATGGTATCGAACGGCAGGAAGAGATGAGTCTGAACGGGGAAAAGGACGGCAATATCCTGACCCACTGGGTACCGCTCATTGACGGCAACAGACTTACTGGAGTAGTGGCGGTTTTTCACGACATATCCGACCTGAAGAGGCTGGCCGCTACCCGTCGGGATTTTGTGGCCAACGTCTCCCATGAGCTGAGAACCCCGGTCTCCGTCATCCAGGGGTATGCAGAAACCCTCCTGGCTGGTGCTCTGGAAAGTGACCCCGACCGGGCACGCAGGTTCATTCAAGTAATACATAATCATGCGGAGCGACTATCAGCTTATCGCCGACCTGTTGACCCTGTCCGAGCTTGAGTCCGGCAAGGTCCTTCTTGAAACTCACCCCCTGAACCTCCGGTCGGCAGTAAAGCAGGCAATGTCCCTTCTCAATCAGAGGGCAACTGACAAGGGAATAACCCTGGATATAGAGACTGTCGAGGCAAGCCAATTTGTCCTTGCCGACAAGGGGAAGCTGGATCAGGTACTGGTCAACCTGCTGGATAATGCGATCAAATACACCCCTGACAATGGCAAGGTAACAGTCACTGCCGAGGATGAGGCAGAAATGCTGAAAATATCCGTGACTGACACCGGCCTGGGTATTCCAGCCAAGGACCTGCCCCGGATCTTTGAACGTTTTTACCGTGTCGATGAAGCGCGAAGCCGTGACAAGGGGGGAACCGGTCTCGGACTTTCCATAGTAAAGCACATTGTACAGTCTCACGGCGGCATGATCTCGGTAAAAAGCATCCCGGGAGAGGGATCGACCTTTTCATTCACCTTGAAGAAAGGCGGCAAATAAAAAAAAGGACCGGCTTGTTATGCCTGGTCCTTTTTTATGCCTTTTTTACAGGTGACGCCAATCCTGTTGTCAGCTCAACATCTCCCGAACCTTATCCACCATGTTGCGAGCTATGAAAGGCTTGCGGATGAATCCGTCGGCTCCGGAATCGGTTACCAGGCGGGCCAGTTCATCCGCCGGCTTCGATGAGAGCAAAAGGATCGGAATACTTTTGGTCTGGGGATTGTCCTTGAGCATTTTTGCCTTTTTGTCCCCGTCGAGGATAGGCAACATCACATCGAGAATAATCAAATCCGGTTTTTTCTCGGAGTGAATGTATTTATCCGCAGCCTTTGCATTGGGTGCAGTAATAACCGTGAAACCACCCTCTTCAAGGGCATCGCTGGCCATGGCCACCACGATCTCGCTGTCATCCACGACCAGGACCGTCTTCTTTTTCATCACTTTCCTCCACCCTTCCTTGTTGCATTGCAAACGTTATTTTATTAACGCTACAGGAACTCCACAAAGTAGTCAAGGTCCTTGTGAAACGTCTCCTCCAGACGCCATAGGATAGCATTAGGTTTTTTCAAGGACAAGGTTGTTTTTCAGATGTATCCACAGCACAGAAATGAATCTGATTTCTCTTGACCCGCCGTTCCCCTCCCATTAGACTCTGCATGGCAAAACAGAACCAGTGGCAGATATTGCGGGAAGAAATAAGGAGGCAGTACGAGCTGTTCGACAGCCTGACCCTGCGTTGCATCGAGGAGTACAGCAATTCCGGCAAACGTATCCATTGCGGGAAAGGATGCTGCGAATGCTGCAATCTGGCCGTGAACAGCACCTATAGCGAAGCGTTCTGTGTGGCGGAAATCCTGACGGAAGCACAGACCGCACTGATTAAAGCCCACGCCGAGAAGCTTCTGAAGCACATCGCGGGAGTGTCGGACCTGAAATCGTACCTGAGCATGCAGCGCAAAACTATCGGCTTCTGTCCGCTGCTCACCGACGACAGGGCCTGCGGCGTCTATGGGCAAAGACCTTTTTCATGCCGCTCATTACTCTCAACCATGGATAATGTCTGGTGCGCTACTGACTTTGCCCTGCTCTCCCCAGCCGAAAAAATTGCCTTTATGGAGAGTCTTGACCGGCAGGCGGTCGCTTTTCCCATGCACTACCTGGCAGCAAGCCGGGACCTGGGACAGCAGTTTGAATCCCGGTCGGCATTGGCCCTGGCGGCCACCTTCGGTTTCACCCTGTCCGGCAACCTTCCCTTTCTCATCTATCTGGAAAAGGAATATGGACTCGGCAGCATCATGTGCCATGGCTACAGCGTCACCATGGACTTTCTGCACCAGGCCGGCCTTTTCAACCCCTTCCTGGTCACGGTGGAAAAGATCTAAGGTCTATTCCTCCTCGATGGTACTTCTCAATCGTCTTGCCCCGCGCCTGCGTTCCTCTCTCTGCGTCCGGGCCGGAACTGCCACCGTTGGCGGACCGGGCGGTGCGGCCTGCAACTGTGCACCCGCGCCTGGAGCAGCAGGTGCAGCTGCCGGAGCCGACGAAGGAACCGGCTGATTAGAAGGCTGATCCTTTTGCTCCGGGCCCAGGTTCAATACCTTTGCCTTCGCCCTGTATCGGGCTGGAATCTCAACCGTACTGTTCGTATAGTGAGTGGTCCCCTTTGAATCCTTCCAGGCGTAAATTTCACCTTGGGCAGAGGATGCGACCAACACCAGCATAATCAGCAACTTTTTCACCATTTCCCCCTCGTCTTGATCTTCCCCATTAATAGATAAAAAAAGCCTGCTGTTCAATGTAATTTTCGCAAAAGAAAGGTTTAATGACTGAAAAGAAGAGCCGACTGGTTTTTCAGCCGGCTCTTTGCAGTTTTGGGAAACGCTTGCCGGATGAAAAGCGTCAAGAGCCGCCTTTGATCATGACAGCAGTGAACGCCGCCCAGCCAAGCACCGCAATTGTTGTCACCGCACAGATAAGCGCCAGCAGATGATGGAAAGAATTCTCCCGGCGCCGTTCCCCATAGCCGAGAAGCTTTCCCAGCACAATGCCGCCAAGGATCCCGCCGCCGTGTCCCCAGTTGTTGATGCCCGGCATCACCAGCCCGAAAAGGACCAGCCCCACCACCCAACCGCTCACCTCCCGGTAAACGGCTGCGCCGTAGGTTCCACCCCGGCTTTTGCCGAAATAGAGCAAGGCTCCGATCAGACCGCAGATTGCCGCCGAGGCGCCGATGGTAAAAGGGACACCGACGATGTATGAGACCCAGAATCCACAGACACCCCCCAGGGTGTAGATGATGAACATGCGGCTGGAGCCATATTCCTGAATCACCCAGGGAGAAATCTGGCGCAGGGCCATCAGGTTGAAAAATATATGGAGGATGCCGCCGTGGAGATAGTTGGCGGAAACCAGGGACCAGAGGCGGCCAAAACGGTCGATGGGAATGGTACCGGTTGCGCCCATGAGCATCAGGCCTGTCTGGTTGGGTGACAGCATGCTGAACGGGTTCCCTGTCGGCTGGAGTCCCCCCATGAGCAGAGAAAGCAGATAGAAAGCGATATTGGCAGTTATTATGGCTTTGACCAGCCAGTCCCCGTCAAGGGCGCCCCTGGTCCAGGCAGATATGCGCCACAGGCCTTTGGGTCGCGGAGTACCGCACCAGGAACAGGAGGATTCGCTGCTGCCGATCAGGCGCCGGCAGCGTGGACAAAGCATGGCTCGTTGCGACATTTCCACCTCAAAGAACTTTTTGCGCAATATAGCTGCATAAGCCCATAAGGTCAAATCTAGAGTGGCATGCTCATCTCCTCCACACACACAAGAGCCTCAAGGGCATCGACCAACCTGCTGTTAAAGGAGTCCTTCATCTCCTGCCTGATTATGTTGATGGAGATGTGGGGGGGCAGAGCCTTGCGACCGGTACGATCTATGGTCAGCGAGCAATACAGATCGCAGAGGGCGCAAACCTGGGCACTGCGCGGAATAAGCGCTGCCTTGAGGCCATTGGGATAGCCAGTGCCGTTATTCCGCTCGTGGTGAAAGCGGACGACGTCCAGGGAAACTTCACTGAGCCGTGTTTTCTCCTTCAGATACCGGTACCCCTCCTCCGGATGCTTCTTGAACTGAGCAATTTCAGTCTCCGTCAGCTTCCCGGACTTGTTCAGGATCTCCTGGGGAACGAAGATCTTTCCGAAATCATGGAGCAGGGTGCCGATGCCCACGTCTTCCAGTTCGTCACGTGAAAGAAGATAAACTTCCGAATGGAGCAGAATTGAAAGGGCCGTCACCTGCAGACTATGGACAAAGGTATGGTAGTTATAGGACATGACCGTTTCCAGGGAGCGCAAGGCTTCTTTGTCATTGGACAGATAGAGCAGAAGATTTTCGATGAGGCGCCGGCTCCGGTCAAAATCCTCCACCTTCTCAGGATGTTGAAAAAGGTCTCCGACGAAATTGATGGAGGTCTGGTAAATGATCTTGCCTTTGGTCTTACTGTCAAATGTATCGCTCTTCAATAACCGCTCGGCATTATTTTCCATGTAGTCGGTGATAACCTCCAGGTCAGCCGGCCTCACATAGAGACAGTCAACGCTGTTGCCCATGAGCCTGGCGGCATCTTCCCGATCAAAATTTCGTCCATGGCTCTTATACAGCACATAGTTGTTGCCGCTTTTCAAAAACAGGGCAACGTCAGGAAAAATTTCTGGTTCAATGCTCTCAATTGCTACCGGAACATAGAATTCTCCCATCCTTCCACCTCCACAGATCTTCGCCGGCTTTCTTTCCGGCCATTTGCCTTACCTTATCGGCAGGAGGGGCGGACAGCTCAAGGATCTGAATATGGATTGCCCCCTTTTAAGCATTGCCGGCGCCGTCACTGCTTGTCCCGGAACTCCACCACATTGCCGGAAGGGGAAAATGTTCCTTTGCGCCTGTTTTCTCCACCGCTGAAGACAAGATAGCCGTACTTGCCATAGTGGGTAATCTTGAGGGCATATTTTTGTGCCGCATCCCGGGAAAGGGGGAGCAAAAGAGCTGCCAGCTTGCCCACCGCCAACGGGTGCTGCGTAACGACGAAAAGCAGGTCGTAAAAATCCTTGTAGCGGATGTCATCTATGGTGAATTCTTTCGGCGCGGCCTTGATCCCCGCGGGAAAATCCAGTGAGAGATGTTTTTGCTGCGGAACGCCGCAGAAAAGGAGATCGTGGTCGGCAAGGCGTACTTTCCCCGGGTTCTTCTCGGTTACTATCGGCGCCCCGCCCTGCCCCATGGATTCAAGAAGGTCATGAAGTGTCCCCTCATCCGCCTGACAGTTGTCGGTCACCACCAGGGCAACATCCTTTGCCCCCTTGATCAGGTTTACCGTCGGTGGAAGTTCTTCGGCCGAGAGGATGCGGAAGACGTCGGCGCCAGGATCAAGAATGATCCTTTTGGGACGGTAGCGGACCGGCAGATTGAAAGCCGTCCTCTTCTTACTTAACACAAGATTCCTCTGGACATTCCCCCGTTCGGTCTCAACCAGAAGCGGCAGGGTAAGCTCATAGACCGGGGAGGCTTCCTGGACAATGGTACCGGATAGTTGCCACCCTCCCCCCTTGCGCCTGCGGGTGACCTTGTCAAAGGAGAGTGCCGGCCCGCCGGATCTGGTCAGCCACTGTCCCATGAAAGGGCCCAGGTCCTGCCCCGAGGTTTTGGAAAAGGCACGGATAAAGTCGCTCCAGGTTGCTGCTCTGAATAAATAATCTTTGTTCAATGTTTTAAGAGCACGAAAGAACGCCCTGTCGCCGATCCTGGTTCTGACCATGTGAAACACCATCGCTCCCTTGCCATAGCCTATGGCACGGGAAGCAGGATCGACTCGACCATGAACTTCTGCAGGGGAAAGTCCCGATCAGCTTTGACCAGGGAGGAATAATCACTCAAGAGGCGCAGACGGTAATCTCTGGCAGCGGCAGGGGATTTTTTCTCTTCCAGGAGGTAATCGGCCAGATACGTGACAAGACCTTCGGACCAGTTTCCTTCCCGGTAGTCGACCTGCACCCCGTTCCCCCACCAGCAGTGGGCGATCTCATGGGGAAAACTCGTGTCGACGATGAACGGCAAGCGGATGACGGTACCACCCATAAGCGTGTAAGACGGATAGCCGTAACCGGTAGGGAAGAAATTCTCCACGGCAGCAAATTTGTCGAAGGGGTAAGGGCCAAAAAGCTCTGTGTACATGCCGATGTATTTGACGGCGGCATCCAGATATTTTTTGCCCAGTCCGGCATTTTGCGGGTAGAGGTAGGTATAGATATCCAGATGGCCCAATTGCCGTTCCTGGATGACGTATGGCCCGGCAGACATGGAAAGCTCCCCCACCGGCCTGGTCTCTTCCCAGACGGAATGCGATACATTATGGGCTGTACTACGCTCAAGCGCTTGCCGGAAGTAATTGCCTCCATCCCTGCCGGGGCAAAGATCTCTGTCCTGCGATACCCCGGCAATACCTGGGGCGCCGGATACCAGCCGGCATCGTTGCCGAGGAAGACTCCGGCAGAGGTAATGGCGCCGGTCACGCCATAGGTGGGATCCTCGCTGCTTACCGGCCGTTCCGGCACCTTGGCAGCATAGGCTGCATGGTATTTTATATACACCGTAGCCGAAGCCTTTGCCCCCCTCCGGGGAGATCGACGGCAAGTGCGCCGCCGGAAAAGGTATAATGCACCTCTTTTCCGGCCACGGAGACCGTGTCGATGGCGGCAGCAGAGGAAAGGTTCAGGAATACCCGCCCGGAAGAGGCTGCAAAGGTGACGAGACTTTCCCCTTTCAGGAGATGCCGGTCCGGCACAAGGGTTACTTTAAGCTCCTGGCGTTCCACGGCCGGCATTCCCGCAGCAAGGACTGTAATGTGGCATGGCAAGACAAGAAGCAGACCAATGATGACTTGAATGGCAACCCTCACAGCTCCCTCCATCGCTCAGGTGGAAAAATACCTGTAAAGTATACCAAGCTTACCTGCCTTTACACGCTTTGCTTTACCTCTGAAAAATTATCGTATTTGACTTTTAATTTTTATCTTTCGTGCCGATAAATATGGATAAAGGCCTTGGGGTGATCTATGGGCAAAGGCAAGGAAGTAGACTTCAACACGGTAAGAATACTTGAACTGTGCCGGGATGTGGAACTTCATGGTGCGGAGATCTACAGATATTTTTCCGAGATATTCGCCGATGATCCGGTGATTTCCAACCTATGGTTCAAGACATGCCAGGAAGAGCTGAACCATGCCCAGCAATTTGTCATGGCTATCAACATGAGAAAAGAAAACATCGTCCAGAGCGTGAAAATAGACTTCTACTCAGCACAGAACATGCTTAAGGTGATCCAGTCAATCTATGACAGTGTCAGAAAAAACAGGCCAACCATCCTTGATGCCTTGAGATCGGCCATCAAGCTTGAGGAAAAGCTGGCAAACATGCACATGCATGCCATTTCGGAATTCACGGATCAAGGCTTGAAAGCAATGTTCAAGGCACTGATGAACGCAGACAAGGAGCATGTGGAAACGCTCCGCGATGCCTATACCAGGCTGCTTAAGGCAAAGGTGTAATATGCACAGAGATATCACCGCAAACGCCAAGAACCCATAGACCAGGAATAACCATGACATTAACTGCTTACAGGGAGGTCATCCTCTCTTCTAAAAGTGATGACGAAGCCGCAATTCTTGCCATTTTCCGCGATGTTTTCGCACGGGAACCCAACGCCCTGTTCTCTCTCCTCAACATCTACAAGGAACTTCCCATCTGCAACAACGCCACTATTTTCGACATAAAGGGGAAAAATATCGAGTTCCAGGCAACCCCTCTGCAGATAGCGGCTATCGCTAACGGTACTGAAACCATTATCCAAGCCCCGTTTTTCAATATGAGCGTTATGGGGCAGTTGATATACCTGGACCTGCCCCACCAGCTGGTTTCACTGGGTAAATTTTCCTACGCCGAGGTCCTGATCGACAAGCGCAACACCGTCAGGGTCAAGCTGCGAATTCCCCTGAATGTCATTCTGCACGCTGACGGCAAAACGATCCCCGGCGTTGTCCGAGACATTTCCCTGGGGGGGTGCAGCCTGACGACCCTCCTTGGAGCAGACCTGGAAGCAGCGGAAGACCTGAGCCTGCATATCAAGATCATGAATGAGGGAAAGGTGGTGGAGATAGATGTGCCTGCTAAAGTGGTGCGAGTAGGTCCCGGGCCACCCCACGATTGCGCCATGATGTTTCAGCACACGTCAGAGTCGGAACGGATCCTTTCCGTTTTCATCTATCAGCGTCAACTGGAGATAATCCGGGAACTGCGGGAAAAAGCCTAGGAGTCTGTCGGACTTAGGGATCGAAGCGAGAGGATGGAAAATCGAGGACGGATATTTGGAAATTTGAGAGCGAATAGTGGACCTATTTGTCGAAAATTTACGGAGATCCGGACCGATTTGCCATTTTCGCAGCCGATTCATTCTAAGTCCGACAGACTCCTAGTATGCCCACATGGTTTCATGGGCCTTTACGCTCTGGGCACGGTAAAGCGAAAAATGGTTCCTTCGGCAGAGGATGTAAATCGCACTTTGCCGTTAAGGGCCCTTTCCCCCAGGTACTTCATCATGAAGGTTCCTATGCCCCGGCCATGTTTGGCCTTGGTGCTGAAATAGCGCTGGAAGATCCGGCCCGAAATCTGGTCGGGAATGGGCTGACTGTTCCAGACGCAGAAGGTAACATCCCCCTCACCCTCCTCCAGCCATAACCTCACCTCATCACCGTCATCGCTCCCCTCCAGAGCATTGGTAATCATATTGGACAGCACCCGCAACAACAAAGGCAGGTCAGTGGCAATACTTCCATCGACGGTGGACGGAAGTTGAATGTGCTTATGCATTGACATGGGATGGGAAATGAAGACGTCTCTCAGGCAATCGATCACTTCAGCTATGGCCACAGGCCTGAGTTCAGGCTGGAAAGCGCCGGTTTCAACCTGAATAAGGTTCTGCTGTATCCTCAGCTCACTTTCCAGTCGCAACGAAAGGCGGTGCACCGATTCCGCCAATGGCCCACCTGCATAACCGGAGCAGGCCAGCAGTTCGCTGGCCCCCACAAGTCCGGTGGCCATGTTGCGTATATCGTGGAAAAAAATTGACTGAATTTCCGCCCAATTTTCCTGTTCGCTTATGTCCTGGAGCATGAGCACCAGAAAACATCGCCCACTGATGTAAAAGGGCGTTGCCCGGACATTCAGACAGATATCAGCCGTGCCGCCATTACGCCAGACGGTTGCCACACATTTTCTCTCCTGGCCGGTCCTTCGCAAGAGGCTGACGACAATGGCTATGGCCGTACCACAACTGGCACAGGTCCTGCCGGTACCGCAACCGCCAGGGGAATCGCCGGCATGAACACAGTGGATCGCCTCTCCTGGCCGCAAGCCGATCACCTCAAGAGCATCCTTCACTCCCGTACTCTTTAAAAAGGTGTCATTGGCAGCGAGTATCTGCCGTGACTCGTTCAGCACCGCGAAGAGGCCACCGACCGTCTGCATCAGCCCATCGACCACAGGACTGGAGGCAATGATCGCAATATCCCTCTGCAGTTCTTCAGGGTCGGCACGTTCATATAAAGCCGCAATGTCCGCATCAGAAAGGTTAAGATAAGTGCAGAGGTAATCCATATCAGCCATTAAGCCCTCCCATAAACCCCACCCGGTTAAATACCAGCTTATTAAATGAAGATAATATAGCAAACCCGTTTTTTTATCCAGAGAGAAACTGCGCGCCTTCCAAATGGAAGCCGTTGTTATCGTTTGGCCAGAGGGTAAAATTATAATAGTTTTTAATTGTTACATGACCTGTAAAAGGGAGAATGCCCTCGGGTGAAACGGAAAGATCCTTTTATCCCATCAGCAAAAAAAAGGGGATTTGCCAAACTGCTGCCGGCAGGAATCAGGGCGCGGCTGTTTTTGCTCATCATCCTCGTGCTGCTGCCCCAAGGGCTGTTTTTGACATGGATCTACAATGAACGGTATCAGACACAACGGACGCAGGCAATGAACACGGAACTGGAGGTGGCACAGGGCGTTGCCATGGCCTTCTCCGGATATGTGGAGGGAGTATGGCGTAAAAATCATGCCATCGGCGAGGCAATCCGCATGTTTTCACCGCCGGTATTACCCAAGGCCAGGAGCTCATGACCATTACCGCCACCCAGCATGCTTCCATACGAAGCTTTAACTGGGTGAGCCCCCAAGGGGTCATCCTTGCTTCCAGTCAGCCTGTACTCGAGGGAAAAGATCTTTCTGCTCTCCCTTATTTCATCAAAATCGTCACAGGAGCTGAATGGAGCATCAGCGATCTCAGCAGCAGGGGGATAAAGGTCCAGGCACCGACCTTCACCATTGCCACAGCTTGCCGCGATGACCAGGGCAAGCTGCACGGGGTTGTCGTAGCTGCCATAGAGCCTGAGCGACTCGGCGAATTGACCCTCACCCAACGCCGTCTCGGCAAAGGCGCCTATGCCATCTTCGATAGCCAGGGCGTCATTGTCTACCACAGCATCTATCAAAAACTTGCCTGGGAAGATCGGTCCGGTTGGAGAAAGATGGATACCATTCTGCAAGCGGCGTTGAAAACTCGAACGCCCCAGGTGGGAATCGCAGTACCGGTGCTGCGCAAGAGCGAATGGGTTTCGGCGCGGGTGCTATGCAGGATCTGGGCTGGGTGGTGGGAGCAGGAAAGCCGGTTGAAGTGGCATTCGGACCGCTCCGGCAAGCACTGGTCCGTGAAATAAGCTTTTCACTCCTGGCTCTGGCACTGGCTTTTCTCTCCGCATACATGGTGGCACGCACCATTGCCCTTCCACTGCAGCGACTGGAACGGACGACCACAGGTATGGGAAGCACCCCACAGGAAGCACCTGAAGATCCCCTGGCCCCCTTGGAGGTCTGCCGGTTGCGCCACGTCATAATGGAAATGGCGGACAACCTGCGCGCCGGTGAAAAAAGATTTCGCCTGGCCCTGGAAAATATTCCCGACATGATCGCCATCTGTGATCAGCAATTACGCATCCAGTATGTGAATCCCGCCACAATCAGTGCCACCGGCCTGCCCTCCTCGAAGCTGGTTGGGCGGCTGGACTCGGAAATATGGCCGGAACTGTACAAGCTGTGGCGCCCCGTTTTGGAAAAGGCGTTAGAAACGGCAAAGGTGCAGAATCTGGAATTGGAACTCCCTTCCCCGGAAGGCAGCCGTCACTTCCACGTCACCTATGTGCCCCTGATGGAAGAGAACGGTCAGGTCAAGGAACTTATGGGCATCACCCATGATTATACGGTAAGGAAACAGGCGGAAGATGAACTGAAGAGGACCCTTGAGGAACTGATCCGCTCCAACAGGGAGCTTGAGCAGTTCGCCTATGTGGCGTCCCACGACCTGCAGGAACCGTTGCGGATGGTGGCAAGCTATGTCCAGTTGCTGGAAAAGCGGTACAGGGGGCAGCTCGATCAACAGGCGGACAGATATATAGATTATGCCATACAAGGGGCAAAAAGGATGCAGACACTGATCGAGGATCTGCTCGCCTATGGACGGATCAACCGCGTTGTTGAATTTCAGCAGGTGGATCTTGATATGGTCTGTGCGGATGCGGTAAAGGCCATGGGGACCGCCATCAGTGAGAGCGAAGGCGCTATCCGGGCCGCGGATCTCCCGGTGGTCTGGGGAGACAAGATACAGCTGTTCATCCTGTTCCAGAATCTGATCGGCAATGCCATCAAGTATCGACGGCAGGATGTTCAGCCCCTTGTCCTAATTTCAGCACAGCAAACGGAAGATGCCTGGGTCATCTCGGTGCGGGACAACGGCATTGGCATAGAGAAACAATATTTCGACCGCATTTTTCAGATTTTCCAGCGGCTCCACGCCCGGGAAGAATATCCCGGTACCGGCATCGGTCTTGCCTCATGCAAGAAAATTGTAGAGCGCCATGGCGGCCGGATCTGGGTCGAGTCCGTGCCCGGCAACGGCTCGACCTTTTTCTTCACGATTCCGGACCGAATTCCTAGCCCAGGGGGCCGACAACACCCATAACCAGCTTGCCAAAGAGGATGCAATGGCCAATCAAGACAAGGAGCACGACCAGCGGGAGATTGCCGGCAGCAAATACAGCGATGCCCTGAACCACATCAATGTGCTGATCCATTCAAAACTGGATTTCGACAGCATCATGAAAAAGGTGGTGGTAGAGGTTGCGCGGGCCATAGGTGCTGAATCGGCAGTCATTTACCTGCCGGAAGGGGATGGTTGGACCGCAAAATACATCTATGGGTTTCCTGGAGAACTGCAGGACAGGCAGATCAGGGCCGAGGAGATTTCCTTTTCCATAGAGGCAGCCAGCCAGGGGCAAGCTGTGGTCATAAACGATGTTCGCCATGATAGCCGGGCAAACAACAGGTTCATTGAGCGATACGGCATAAACGCCCTGCTTGACGTGGCCCTGACCATTGGTGAAAAGGTGGTCGGCAACTTTTCCATCCATTACCATCATCCCGAGCGGAAATTTTCCCACAGGGAAGTGGACTTCGCCAACAAGGCAGCATCCACCATAACCCTGGCCCTGAAAAACGCCCTGCTGCTCCAGGAGCGAATAAATGCAGAGGAAGCCGCCCGTGCCAATGAGCAGAAGGTGCTGCAGACCCTTGACCGGCTTATGATTCTGGTAGGCGTTTCGTCGGCTGTCCTCAGCGAGACAACCATTCAGGCACCCTCAACCGTGCCGTAGAAGGAGCCATTGCCGTCACCGACGCACAGGTAGCAACCTCAGGCCATGGTTACAAGGAAGGAAGCATCACTATTGGTGCCCTCGCTTATGATGCCCCATTATCCCCCTGCCCTACGGATATCACCTTTACCGTCAACCGTGGCGGCGTCTACATGGAACTTCTGCAAAAATCATCCACCATCCGCTTTACCCAAAAGGAGCTGGAAAATCATCCGGAGTGGTGGGGGCTGCCCGAAGGACATGCGCCGCTGAAGGGACTTTTGGGTGCAAGACTGGAGGGCACGGGAGGCGAAGCCTGTGGCATGATCCTGGTTTCCCACAAGCGGCATGGGGAATTCACCGAGGAAGATGAAGTCATGCTCACCCAGCTCTGCCAGCTCACTTCTCTGGCCATCAGACATATTGAAGCCCGTAATGTGGTGGAAAAACATGCCGCCGAGCTGGAAAGCCTCAGTAAAAGGCTCCGGGAAAGCGAAGAAATGTTCAGGGAGTTCTTTGCCAATGCCCCGATCGGTTTGGCCATACTTGGACTTGATGGCCGATTCCAGGAGGTAAACCAGGCCTACTGCCGCATAATCGGTTATGACCGGGAAGAGATCTTTCAGCCCGATTTCACCTTCATGAAGGTTACCCATCCTGACGATGTGGAAGAAAATCTGGCTGAAATGAATCGGGTGCTTAAAGGTGAAACCGGCAGCTTTTTCATCGAGAAACGCAATATCCGCAAGGACGGCAGCATCATCTGGGTAAGGGTCAGCGCCACCCAGTGCCGTGACCCCGAAGGTAAATCCGCAAGGTTAATTGCCATAGTCGAGGACATCCATGACCGTAAACAGGCCGAGGAAGCCTTAGAGTCTCGGAGGCAAACTACCGGACCATCTTCGATTCTGCCAACGACGGCTTCTTCATCCAGTGTGCAGAGTCCGGAGCTATCCTGGACGTAAACCAAAGGGTGCTGGAAATGTACAAATACCGATACGATGAAATTATGCGCCTGGACATAGGAGAGCTGAGCGCCTGCTCGGCAGGCTATACCCAGGAACGGGCCATGGAGGTCGGTCGCCGCGCAGCATCCGGCGAGCCCCAGCTGGTGGAATGGCTGGCGCTCGCCAAGGACGGCACCCAATTTTGGGTCGAAGTAAGCCTGAAAAAGGTGATACTCGGCGGCAAAGACCGCCTTCTGGCAGTGGTACGGGATATTTCCGAACGAAAAAGAGTACTGGACGCCCTGCGGCAGAATGAAGAAAGACTGCGCGTTAGCGAAGACCGGCTGGTTCTCGCCCAGTCCGCGGCAGGCATCGGCATGTGGAATGTGAACCTGCAGACACGGGAAAGCACCTTCTCCAATCAATACCTGTCCCTTCTCGCATCGATAGCCCCCCCGGATCCTATGAAGAGTTCCTGGCATTGCTTCATCCGATGACCGATACCAGGTTATGGAGGAAACGGATCAGGCCCTCGCCCAGTGCAGACAATTCCAGGCAATGTTCCGTGTCAACTGGAATAACGGCTCCCTGCGCTGGATCATGGGCCGGGGGGGAGTTTTCTGCGACAGCAGGCAGCAACCCTTGCGCATGACCGGCGTCATCTTCGATGTCACGGACCGTAAAAAGGCGGAAGAAGACCTGAAGGCAGCCATGGATGAGCTGGAACGTTCAAACCGGGAGCTGGAGCAGTTCGCCTACATCGCCTCCCACGACCTGCAGGAACCGTTACGGATGGTGGCCGGATACGTGAAGCTTTTGGAAAGAAGATACAAGGAAAGTCTGGACGAGAAGGCGCAGACTTATATTAATTTTGCCGTCGATGGCACGAACCGGATGCAGAAACTGATTGAAGGGCTTCTCACCTACTCGCGCATTTCCCGCGGCATCAGATTGATGCCCGTGGACACCAATAAATCCTTTGCAGCAGCCCTGGCCAACCTGGATACTGCAATCAGTGAAAGCGGCGCCAGAATCACCGGTGCCCCCCTCCCCGTAGTGAAGGAGATGAGACACAGTTGATGCAGCTTTTCCAGAACCTCCTGGCCAATAGCTTAAGTACCGCAAAAAGGATGTCCCCCCCCAAATACATGTGTCAGCCGGAAGGAGGGTAATGAATGGCTGTTTTCCGTGCAGGACAACGGCATAGGCATTGAAAGTGGATATTTCGACGAGATTTTCCAGATATTCCGGCGGTTGCATGCCCAGGACGAATACCAGGGAACCGGCATCGGCCTGGCATCCTGCAAGAAAATCGTCGAACGCCATGGTGGCAAAATATGGGTGGAATCGGAACCGGGTGAAGGGTCGACCTTCTTTTTTACCATTCCAACTGCCAGGAATGGATAAGCAGCAGGCAGGGTAATGGGCCAGCCATGGTCAAGCTGCAGAAAGTGCCTATTCAAACCATGAAATAAAAAGCCGCGCCGCGGCCTGGTTCCCCATGGCCCCGGATATCTCCCCCATGGCGTCTGATGGCTGCCTTTGCCAGGGTGAGACCGATACCGTTGCCAAGTGTCCTCGGCGGCTCATGGGCCTTGGCAAAGGCGTTAAAAATCTGCTTTGCCTTATCGTTGGGAAAACCGATGCCGTTGTCACGGATGTAGAACTCAGGCTTACTGCCGGTCTCAGCCTTGCAGCCTACGGCAATTCTCGCTTCATCCCGTTCTGCGGTAAAGTTCCAGGAATTTTCCAATAGCTGTTCCAGGGCCATTCTCAGCAACAGGGCATCACCAGTCACCGTCATGCCTGGCTGAACGCTGAATTCGGACCGGCGGTGCGGAGCGGACTGCCGAAGCTTGGCCAGGATGTCCACTGCAAGTCCGGTTACATTTACTGTTTCATTTTTTAAAGTCTGCTTTGCCACGTTACCCAGCTTCAGAAGGTCTTCCACAAAGGCGGCAAACTGCCTGAGCTGACCTTCCATCTCGATCAGGCTCGATCCCATTGATGCGCCAAAGTCGGCATAATCCTTTTTCAGGACATCTATCATTATCTGGATGCGTCTTATTGGGGCAAGGACGGCGCTGCGCGGCAGAAGAAAATTCCTTTCGAGCTCTGTTACCAGGTTTCGCAGTTTATGCATGGAAAGGCAGATCTTTTCCACCAGACGAACCCCCTCGCTGTCCGGAAACCCACCCCTGGCCAGAGATTCGCAGATGGTTTCAATCTTGCTCAAGGGAGTGTAAACCTGGTCATCGATCTCAACCGACAGGATTGTCTGGGGAGTCATCTCCGTCCCCCCCTGTCCGACTGTTCCGGGCCTCAGCCCATACCCGCCCGGCCGTTGCCGTTCCTTTTCCCTGAGTTGCATGAGTTCATCTTCGGCCCGGCGATGCTCAACCGATTCCTTTCTAAGCTCCTCCGTCTTTTCCATGAGCTTTTCCGAGAGAAACAGGCTGTGCAGACGGAGAAATTCCTCCTCGCTCGGCAACTCCCGCCGCTTCGGCCTCAGCTCTTTTCGGTCAAGGATATCCATCAGAGCCTGTACGATATCCTCCGGGTCCAAAGGCTTGGCAATATAGGCGTCAGCACCGAGAGACAGCGCGAAATCCGGTGACTGGCCTTGGTGTAGGTGGATGTGTAAAAGATGAAAATGATATCGCCGAAAGCAGAGGTTCTCAATGCTCGCAGGAACTGGAAACCGTCCATGCGCGGCATCATGATGTCCGACAGGATCACGTCGGGGATATGTTCCCTGAGCAGTTCCATGCCTTTGTTGCCTTCGGGAGCATCTATCGCCTCCCATCCCCTGTCCACAAAGATGGCAGACAGAAGTTTCCGGTACTGTTCATTGTCATCGACGATAAGGATTTTCATGTACCTCCTTTGCTTGCAATTAATACGGGGTTTTCCACACCCCATATAAATATTATAATAAGTATTATATAATTATCAAAAGAAGAAACGAACATCGGACGGAACTGGAGAGAGTATGGACCAAGCTGAGAAACAGCAGGTGGAAGAGCTGAGGAAACAGGTGTTAAGCCTGGAAAAACAGCTGGAAGAGCGGACTTTGCAGCTTCAGGAAGCGCAGCAAGAGCTGGGCTCGCTTAATTATGCCATTTCCCATGATCTCAGGTCGCCCTTGCGCAATATTTTCGGTTTTGCCCATCTCCTGTCGAAAAAATACGGGGACCGGCTGCAAGGCCAGGGGCTTGAATACCTGGAGATGATCATGTCCGGAGTGGCGCGGATGGGGCGCATGATTGACGACCTCCTCACTCTGTCCCGGATCGGCCGGCTTGAAATGAAGAAAGAGACGGTTGACCTCTCCGCTATGGCTACAGCTATTCTCCAGGAACTTCAGGAGAGTCAGCCAGAGAGACAGACACAGGTGGAAGTGGCCCCGGAGATTAAAGTTATCGGCGACCGTCAGCTTCTGCAGGCAGCGCTAAGGAACCTGCTGGACAATGCCTGGAAATTCACCAAAGACGCACAGCCGGCGATTATCCGCTTCGGCTCAAGACAGGAGGGGGACAGGACCATTTATTTTGTCCAGGATAACGGCGCCGGCTTCGCCGCCGATCAGCTATACCGGCTGTTCAACCTTTCCAGCGGCTTCACCTGGAATCCGAGTTTCCCGGCACCGGCATGGGCCTCGCCGTCGTCAAAAAAGCAGTTCAGCGTCATGGCGGCCGGGTGTCTGCCGAAGGGGCAGAAGGAGAAGGTGCTACCTTTTACTTTACCCTTGGTGATTCCTGAAAAACCTTGCACTACAGGAAAGATATGCCCAAATATGCGAAGACTTCCAAGGCAAGATACGGTCTTGCCGTCGGCTTTACACTTGCAGCGCTGCTTGTCCGACTGGCGCTCGATCCCTGCCTGGCAGGGAATTCCCTTTTTCCACATTTTATGTGGCCATTACCGCCACAGCGTTTTTTGCCGGTCCAGGACCATCACTGATCGCAATTCTCCTCAGTTTCGTCAGTGCGGTTTGGCTTTTCATCGAACCGAGAATATCCCTGTATTCAAGCTGGACCATCCCTCTGGTAGGAAGCATCGGCTTTCTGTGTGTCTCTCTGCTGATCACCGGCATCGGGCATATCTCCCGGAGATCGCAGGCCATGGCCGAGGCCAGCGCCCAGGAGGCAGAACGCCGCCGCAAGCAGGCAGAAGAGGAGATTGCCGAAAGGCGAAAAGCGGAACAGGCATTGCGTCAGACCTATGAGCGGCTTGCCCAGGCAGAAAAAATCGCCCTGGTAATGCCGCTGCATGTGAGCCTGGAGGGATGCTGGCAGAAGGTCACACCCAACTTCTGCCGTTTCCTCGGTTACCGGGAAGAGGAACTGCTGGGGCGGCCATTCAGGGATTTTACCCATCCGGCCGATTTTGAGGAGGACTGGAAGCAGGTTCTGCGCCTCAAAAGCGGCGAGATCGAGTCGTTCCAAATGGAAAAGAGATTCATCCGCAAAGATGGCAAAATCGTCTGGGGGTATCTGAACTGTTCCATAGTAACCGATGAACAGGGTAAGCCGCTGCATTTTCTGACCTACGTGCTGGATATAAACGAGAAAAAGGTAGTGGAGGAAGAGCTTCACTACAAGGTGGCCACCCTTAATCTGGCCGTGGAATCTGCCGACATCGGCACCTTCGATTTTTATCCGGAAACAGGGGTGCTGCGCTGGTCGGAAACCACCAGACGCCATTTCGGCCTTCCCTGCAATGCACCCGTCGACTATGAGATATTTCTGAGTGGAATACACGAGGAGGATCGGGCAAAGGTAGACCAGCTGATCCGCCAGTCGCTGGAGCAGGAAACCAGCATCAGCACGGAATTCAGGACGCTCGGGCTCCAGGACGGCAGGGAACGCTGGATAGCGGTCCGTGGCAGGGTTTTCTATGACCACAGAGGTGGTCCGCTCCGGTTGATCGGCACCACCCTTGACATGAGCGACCGCAGGCGGGCTGAAGAAGACCTGAGGAAAACCATGACCGATTTGTCCCGCTCCAACCTGGAGCTTGCCCAATTCGCCTACGTGGCCTCCCACGACCTGCAGGAGCCGCTGCGAATGATCGCCAGCTATCTGCAACTGCTGGAAAATAAATATCGGGGAAACATCGACGAAAAGGCTGACTCCTACATCCATTATGCCGTGGACGGCGCCAAGCGGATGCAACGTCTGATCGAAGGGCTGCTCGCCTATTCGCGGATAACCCGCGGGGCAGTATTCAGCCCGGTCAACACCGGTAAAGTCTTTTCAGAGGCCCTTGCCAACCTTGATGCATCCATAAAGGAGAGCGGCGCAGCTGTACATGGAGAAGGGCTGCCGACCGTCTTCGGTGACGAAATCCAGCTGCTGCAGCTGTTCCAGAACCTGATCGGCAACGCCATCAAATACCGCAGGCGGGATATCCCGCTGGTCGTCACCGTTTCGGCTCAGAAGCAGCATGGGGAATGGCTGTTTGCCGTCAAAGACAACGGCATCGGCATCGAAGCGGAACATTACCAACGGATTTTCCAGATATTCCAGAGATTGCACAGCCGTGACGAGTATTCGGGAACCGGTATCGGCCTGGCGCTGTGCAAAAGAATCGTCGAGCGCCACGGCGGCCGGATCTGGGTTGAGTCGGTCTTTGGCCAAGGGACGACCTTTTTATTCACTATCCCAGTCATGAAGGGCATTCTGCATAAATGAGCTTTTCAGGAATGGTCCTTCTTTTTCAGACATTTTTGAATGGTGACATCAAGCTCAACGGCGTCAACATTGCCTTTGACGATAAATGATCCTGCCCCTTCGGCGGCAGCCCTGGCAGCCAGTCGTTCATCAAAAAAGCCGGTCATGACTATGACCGGCAGCGCCGATTTCTCCCTGATTCTGCCCATGGATTCAATCCCGTTCCCATCGGCAGATTGAGGTCCATGATCACCAGGTCGAAGCTATTTCTTTCCAACAGTTCGAAGGCTGCCGAGAAGCGGCTTGCTCTGGTCACTTCATAACGACCGGGAAACTCCGAGAGCATTTCGATAATAAGGAGTGCGTCACCACTGTTATCCTCAATCAACAATATGCAGGCAGAATTACCATCCATTTTTGCTCCTCTGTCCAAAGTCCTATAAAAATATTATCACAGCGCCATTTCCCCACCACCCTCTTCCTGTCAAAACGTTAAGTTGTGCTAATATTATTTATATACGCTGGCAGGCTGACGAACAATTGTCATGGATCATTGAAGGAAACGAGGCTCCTCGAAAGTGGCAGCCGAAGGCCGAGTCAATACAAGTGAAACTTCGTATGCAAAAGCCTGCCGGGAGAGCGATGGTCCCGTTTGTCCGCACTGACTGGAGGGTCAGGTGAAAAAAGATATCGGCAGCGCCATCGATATTCTGCTGGTGGAAGATAACCCGGGAGATGTGGAACTTGTGCGTGAGGCACTAGGTACCGGCGCCACCCGCCATATCCTGAATGTGGTTCGTGATGGGGTCCAGGCATTGAACTATCTGCGCCGGCAGGGCTCGTATGCCGATCGGCAACTCCCTGATCTGGTGCTGCTGGATCTGAATCTGCCGCGGAAAGGGGGGCGAGAGGTACTCGAAGAGATAAAATCGGACCCTGACCTGAAATGGATTCCCATCGTCGTACTCACCAGCTCCAAAGCCGAGGAGGATATACTTAAATCCTACAGCCTTCATGCAAACTGCTACGTGACGAAACCGGTCGATTTCGAACAGTTCATGGGTGTGGTCAAGGCAATAGAAGATTTTTGGTTTACAACGGTAAAGCTTCCTTTCAGACACTAATTTTTCAGCCATGGGTCTTCTATGGAAAAAATAAAAATTCTGCTGATCGAGGATAACCCTTACGATTTGGCCCTCATCGAGGAAATGCTCGCCGAACGGGAAGATACCCGATTTTCGGTAAAGCAGGTAGGACGTCTCGCCCAAGGCATCAAGGTACTTGCTGCGGAACAGTTTCATGTGGTGTTGCTTGACCTGGGGCTGCCGGACAGCCAGGGGCTCGCTACCCTGGCACGAATACAGGAGAAAAATGTCGACACCCCTGTCATCCTCCTCACCGGGCTGGATGATGAAGGAATGGGACTTGAGGCGGTGGAAAAGGGGGCACAGGATTATCTGATCAAGGGGCAGTTCAATGCAAGCCTTCTGACTCGATCCATCCGCTATTCCATTCAACGGAAAAGAGCCGAGGAAACCATCCGCAAGGCAAAGGAACTCAGTGAGGCGATCAACCAGATAAATGAGCTTGTGGATCTGTCCCTGGATTTCCAGGTCATCATGGAGCGCATCCTGGAAAAGGCCGGCCATGCCATAAAGGCTGATTCAGCAGTCATTTACCAGCTGGAAAATGAGCGATGGAAGATCATATCGTCCTGGGGGCTGCCAAGAATAGTTATCGGCGAGATCTACGATCCGGAAGAAATGGCATTCTCAAGGTTTCAACTGGATGGGCAACAGAATATTCTGGTCACCGAGCAGACAAACAGACGCTTCATTAACGATTACCATATCCGGTCTCTGATCGAGGCGCCTTTAACTTCCGGTGACTCGATCATCGGCGCCGTCTCTCTCCACTACCACAGCCCCGGTTCCTGGTTCAGCGACAGCCAGTACGACTTCGCCCACAAAGTGGCAAAAACCCTCAGCATGACACTGAAAAATTACCTCCTTTATGAGGAACGGCAGAAATCGGAGGAACGTTACCGTTACCTGTTTCAGAATGCCAACGACCCCATTTTCATAATCGACAGGGAGCTGAAATTCATCAATGTGAACCGGCGCGCCATGGACCTGTTCGGCTATGGGCTTGACGAATTCGTAGCCATGAACATGGTGGACCTGGTGCCGGAAGAACAAATTCCACGGATCCAGGGGGAACTGAAGAAAAGGGAGTCCATGGAAGCCCTGGATAAATTAAGCACCAACATCCGTACTAAGTGGGGGTATTCCCTGGATGTGGAAATAAGCTCTTCTCCTTTCGTCGAGAGGAACAACGTCATGGGTTCCATTCACATCGTCAGGGATGTTACCGAAAGCAAAAGGATGGAGGATGAGATCCGTTACCAGGCCACCCATGACATCCTCACCGGCCTGGCAAACAGAATGCTGTTCATGGACCATCTGGCCCTGTCCATCAGCCAGGGGCATCGCTACAACGAAATCCAGGCGGTGATGTTCCTGGATCTGGACCGGTTCAAATCCATCAATGATTCCCTGGGCCATGCTGCTGGAGACAAAATTCTTCAGCTCATCTCCGGACGTCTGAAGGAATGCGTACGTGAAACAGACACGGTTGCTCGCATCGGGGGAGATGAATACAATATCCTCATCACTCAAATGGCCCATCCGGAAGATGCCACGGCCATTGCCAACAAGATTCTCTCTTCCATGAACAAACCCTTTGCCATAGAAGGCCACCAGCTGCACATAACCATCAGTATCGGCATCAGCTTTATCCCACGGACGGAGAGGATGCGGAGACGCTGCTCAAGAATGCGGACATCGCCCTCTATCATGCCAAGGAACAGGGAAGAAACAACTACCAGTTTTACAATCCTGCCTTGAATACGCGGACTCTGGAAAGGGTGACCCTGGAAAACAGGCTCAGGCAAGCACTGGAACGGCATGAGCTGGTCGTACTTTACCAGCCCCAGGTAGCGATGGATACAGGACAGGTAACAGGTGCGGAGGCACTGGTCTACTGGCTGCACCCGGAACTGGGGCTGCTGTCACCTGGTAACTTCATTCCCATGGCAGAGGAAATAGGTTTCATAACCGATATCGACGACTGGGTGCTTGAAACGGCATGTGCACAGAACAAGGCATGGCAGGATCAGGGGTACCGCTCTTTCAATGTGACGGTCAATATGTCGTCCAAGCAGTTCCGCAGGCCGGACCTGGTGGACCAGGTACGGAGGGTCTTGAATGCCACAGGCCTGCCCCCCCGTTTCCTTGAACTGGAGATCACCGAGGGGACAGCCATGAAGGATATAGAGTATACCATTCCCAGCCTGAATACTCTGACCGGCATGGAGGTGGGTTTTGCCATTGACGATTTCGGCACCGGTTACTCTTCGCTCAGCTGCCTCAAAAAGTTGCCGATCCGCAAGCTGAAGATCGACAAATCCTTCATCTTCGGCGTCAATACCGACCCCAACGATAAGGCCATAGTCGCCACCATCATTGCCATGGCCCACAATCTCAAGCTGGAGGTAATTGCCGAAGGGGTGGAGGATGCGGATCAGCTGGAATTTCTACACCAAAACCATTGCGATCAGATGCAGGGTTTTCTCTACAGCCGGCCGATACCGGCCGAAGACTTCAGGCGACTGATCATGTAATCGGCAACGATTTTAGTTACTCTCCTGAACGCATTGCAATTACCCAAAGGTATTCAGCCGGCGGGCACTCCTAATTGGAGTCGCCCGCCGTAAATACTAGCAATTCAGGATAGCAGCCATTAAAAACCTGGTATCAAGTTGGTCTACCTTGCCATCACCGTTGAGGTCAAATGCCGGATTTCTGACCGGCTTGAGAAATTCGGCAAGAAGAGGAACGAGATCGGCAAAACTCAGCTTTCCGTCTCGGTTTAAATCCGGGAAATCCGGATCGAACCTTACCAGGTAAGGCCTCATCATCTCATTATCCTCGTGTTCGACGATGTGGCAATGCCATACGTACTCGCCAGGGACGTCGAATTTAGCTTTGATGCGGGTGATCTGCCCCGGATAGGCTAAAACCGTGTCCTTGTACCCGGTCTCGCCGGCATTCGGCAGAGTCACCGTGCCGACGACCGGATTGAAGTCTGCATCAAAGTCCTGCCTGTTGACCACCTCGAACCTCACCAGGTGAAGGTGAATGGGATGGGCGTCGACGGTGGTGTTGTAGATTTCCCAGACCTCCGTGCTGTCCAGCAGCGGAGTTTCAGTAATGGACTCACTCCACATTTTCGGCACGGCGACGGTTATCCCGTTTTCAGTGCTCAGGATGCCCAGCAGTGCCTGACGGGGGCCGAACGGGGCAGTGCCTTCAGGGCAAGGGGCATTGGGGGGGACCACGACGATTTCTCCGTTGAAAATGAAATTGCCATCTCCGTCTACAGATACGCAGACCACCTGTGAACTCAACTCATTCAGGGAGAGAGGACGGGTGTTGGTCGCTACCCCCAGGGGAGCTTCCGCCGGGAGCTTCAGATTCTTCGGGGGAGTAGTCAAACTGTCGGAAAACGTGGTTAATGCGTGCTTCACCACGAACTGCATCACCTGGCCGGTGGTTGCCGGGTCCGCAGGAGTATCCGGGAAACCGCCGAAGGGGGCATCGGGAGCGGTGTTGATCATGCGCACCACGGTGCCTTCCGGCAGCCCGGTGAAGTCGACAATGACATCGGCCCGCTCGGCAGGGCCCAGCAGCAAGGCCTGCTGTGGGTCGGGGGCGGGAACAAGAGTCTCGGGAATATTGCCGTCACCGGGCAGTGGGGTGGCGTAGCCGGTTTTGATCATCGCCACCTTGGGCAGGAACCCCTGCTCGGCGCCGAGCTGGAAGAAGGGGATCTCATAGATGGGATCCATATTTACTGTCCCGTCGGGTTGCACGATAAACAAGCTCAGGTTGAGAGTTCGCGAGTTGCAGCCATCCAGCAGGCGAAACCGGTATCTGGCTGGTGCCACCTCCAGTTGCGGCCAGGTAGATCCATTGACCACGATGGTGTTGAAGAATGCTTCAGGGTTCCAGATGGGAGAAATGTCGGAGCCATTGTCGGGAATGAATGGACCGGGGAAACCGTCAAAGAGGGTCCGCGAATCCGGGTAGAACAGGGAGCCGTCAGCTTTGAAGGAGCGGTCCTGGATCGCCAGCGGGATCTCACGAACCTTCTTACGGACCTGGCTGTCAAAGTTCGGGTCCTCGTTGCCTCTGGGGGCCGCATCCGGCAGTTTGGCCAGGTTCCCCAGATTATCCCTGACCTTGGCGTCACCGTTTGCACCGCCACGGATCAGCCAGAAACCGGCGGGGCCGGCATAGACGTTGTTTCGCGTCATGCCGAGAGCATGATCGTGGTACCAGAGGGTGGCGGCGGGCTGATTGTTTTCATAGCCGTAGTAAGCCGAACCCGGCACACGGTTCAAGCTATTAAATTGATTGAATTTTGAACCCTGCCTGGCATAAGTAGACGGAATATTGTTCGCTGCCGGCAGCCACCATGCCTCGGGATAGCCGTCGCTCTCCATGTTCACATGGGAGCCGTGGACATGGGTAACGATCGGCACCGGACCGGTGTAAGGCGCCGGATTGTCCGTATTGCAGTCGGTCCGGTTGGGGCCCATCGTACACCCTGCCGCCGGGGGATTGGCCCAGTGCAGGGTCTGGTCGACGGCGAACAGGTGCGGCAGGAAGTTTTTCGTCTCCGGGTCCACCAGATCATTTATCCAGCGCACCTTGGTCAGGCTGCCGAGATGTTCTCGACGGTAAAGGCAGGGTAGTTGAAGGAAATGTTGCTGGAACGGGGGACCGGGGCGACGAAATCCACGGGCAGCACATCCTGAGCCCGGCCATAGCTCCACACGGTAGTCGGGGGAAATGGAGCCGGCAGGACCTGCTGTTTGAACTGCCGCACGGCGATGTTGTAGTCGGCGGCGGGAAAACCAGGTTGGGTGGTACTCTTCGGCATCACCGGCGGGATGACGAGTGGAGTCACGTATTTCGGGATGGTGGTTGGATCCAGAAGCGTGCTGACAGGATCGGGCTGGGCATAGGCGATTCCCTGCAGGAGCAAAATCAATGCTCCCATGGCGACAGCTGCTTTTAATCTTGGTTTTTCGACCATTGGTTCGGTTACCTCCTTTCGAATTTCCTGCCTTGGCAGGATTGATGAGGCCAGATTCTTCACCGATCTTAAAAGCTTGACGACGAGAGACTGAGATCGACCTTGATAAGCTGTACGTCCCGTTTAAGGTCAGAAAACTTCGGATCGAACCGGAAGCTCCTCTTCTGCTTCATGGAAAAAAACCAGTGCCACCCGACTGCACCCGAGCCGGGAATCCCAGGGGAGGGCATTGCTCCCTCCCCTGGGGCACACCCTATGGTGTTGTTACGAACACTGCATTCGACCAGCCGGAGTTACCGACGACGTTGGTCGCCCGGACGCGGTAATAGTAATTTAATGCTCGTGACACGTTCTGGCTGAAGGTCGTCACGTTGGCGCCGACAGTGAAGGTAGTCGCGCCGGCGAATGTGGAGGAAAGTGATTGTTGGATCTGGAATCTCGATTCGTTGTCGGCGTTGTCTGTCCAGTTCAGCGTGACACTATCCTGCGTGTTGTTGCCTGTAATTCTTACTGCCGCCCCGGTTAAACCTGCCGGAGCCGCCGGAGCGGCGAAGTTCACGGTGGCCGTGTTCGATGGGGCCGACGAACCTGCAGCATTTACGGCTGTCACGTAGTACGCGTACGTGTTTCCGGCTGTCACCCCGCTGTTGTAGAATGTTACGGCGCCACCCGTCGCCGTGGACTCGGCTGCAGTTCGGGTGACGGTAGCGATCTGTGTGGCAGCCGCGCCATTGACGGAACGCCAGACCGCGAAGCTCGTCTCGTTATCTGATGCATCGGTCCAGTTCAGCCTGATCTGCGTTGCAGACGTGATCGCCGCCGTGAGGTTGGTAGGCGCCGCCAGCGCAGGAGCTACTATGATGCTCGTCGTGTTCGAAAATCCGGAGTACACGGTCTTGGTGGGGAAGGCGGCTCCTTCGTTCAATGCGGGATCCGTGTAGTCCCAGGTGTCGCCCACCACGTTGTCGGCCTGCACCCGGTAGAAGAACGTCCCGCTCATGCTGCCGATGATGTCCGAGTAGGTCGCCGTACCCTTTGTTGAGCCGGTCGGGGACGCCACCGTTGCCACGGTAGCCCAGGGACCACCGCTGCTGGCGGCTCTCTGAACGATAAAGCCGGTCTCGTTCGCGGAGTTGTCAGACCAGCTCAAATCCACGCGCCGTCCATTGCCGGCGCCTGCAACTGCTGCAGACAGAGTGGACGGGTCCTTCGGCGCTACCGCCACAGCTACGGAGTGCATCATATCCATCTCTTCATGGCTCAGGATGTGACAGTGGACGACGTACTCCCAGCCAAAGTTGACAGGGTGGTTGATGATGTCGATCGGCTCTCCGTTGGGGTCGAAAGCGAAGATGGGGAGACCGGCCGCTTCCTGTGCGGTCGTGTTGGCAAGGTACGCCCCTTCCGGCATCGACGGATCGATAAGACGGATGCTGTTGGGGAGATCGAAGGGGACACGGGGAATGATCGGCCTCAATGCCACGATAGTGTCTTCCAGCGGGCTTATCCGGACGGTATCCTTCCAGCCGAGTTCGTTGAGGTCAGGCTTCCGGATGATCCCGTCCCAGCCGACCCGGTTGATGAGCTGTACGTCGTAGAGGTGGAAGTGGATCGGGTGCGTATCCACCCCATTGTGGGTAAATTTCCAGATCTGCGTCCCGTCACTGTTTGTAGTGATGGGAGTAACCTCTGCCCCGGCCGGCAGCTCGACTCCGTCGAGAATTTCCGTCGGCGGGCTCGTGTAGGGGTAAAGGATCATGTTCTGCAGTCCGGCCTGGGCGTTGGGCGTTTCGACTCCCAGGAAGCCGCTCATGCGCCCGTATTCATGATCGAAGGCCTCGCCCATCTCGTCCTGGATCATCTTCGGCTGCAGCGGGAAGGTGAGTGAAAGCCCGGCAGCTCCTCCCGCAAGTTTTGAAGCTGAAAGAGGTATCGAAGATCTGTACCAGGCCGGCATTCGGCCCGTTGTTCTGGAACGTGGCGCCATATGCGGAGTTGTAGGCCCCCTGCCCGACGATGATCGGGTTCTGGCCGTTCCTGAATACCCCGATTCCTCCCAGGCTCTCAGCTTTAAACGCCGTTTCGAGCGCGGTCAGGTTGTAAGGTGTTCCGGTTCCTGGTTTTACCTTGATCTGCATGACAGTGCGGGTGTTGGGGCCGTAACCGGGAAGGGTGGAAGGCGCCCCGCCAGTATCGGTCAGGTCGGCATTGCCGGTGTAGTAGTCGTAACGCGGATCGCGCGCCGGAAAGGCTGCAGGTGCATCGTTGTACAGAATGAGCGTCTGACCGGCGAACTGGGAAAAATCCACTACCACGTCCGCCCGCTCGGCCGGTGCAAGGAGTAACGAATGCTGGTCCACGTTTCCGGCGTTGAACACCGTCGGGTCATTCACCCAAGTGGTCGGCTGCGGAGGGATGACGACCGGAGCTGGCAGAAAGCCCCCTTCCGTACCGATCTGGATCCAGTTCGGACCTTCCGTCCCCGCGACGGGAGTCGGAAAGATCGTGGTGTCTTCCAGAGCGGCGGCCACTTCGGTGGGATTCAGGGCGACTTCGGTGCACGCCACACCTGTGCTCTCGGCTGCCGGAGTGGGATTGGTGGCAATGTTGCACAGAGCACCGTTGGCGTCGACAGCCTTGTAGAGGGACAGGTTGAAGAAGCGGTCGTTGGCGGCATTCAGAACCCGGAACCTGTAGGCTTTCGGGTCTAACTCGATCGTCGGGTACACCGTGCCGTTAACGACCGGCGTGTCATGGAACGACTCCATTCCCATGGACAGGTACGGGACCCCGGGCATCAGCGGCGGCTCGCACCACGTCTCGTCCGGGTTGCAGTTTGGGTCGAAGTAGGAGTTGGCAATCGGTCCGTGCTCGATGCTGGTGGGTGGCCAGAACCAGGGGCCGTAGGCCCAGCGGCCATACTGATTGACGCCCGAGCTGTCGCCCGGATTTTGAGCGGGCGAGTAGACGTGCGGCAGCCAGAAACTCCCCTCCCCCCCCCACCGGGCCGTGTCCCAGGTCTGGTCCTGCAGGGCGAGCTGTGCTGCATTCGGCACATAAGTCTTATCCTGGATGAACAGGGGGATGGTTTCGGCCGCTCCGGGAAGTATCCCGAGCCCCGCAGGGTTGCCCACTGCAGCAGGAAGCAATTTCTTCTCCATATCGTCGGTGATGATGTAGGAAGCGACTTCCCCAGCGTAGACGTTCAGACGGGTGATCCCCCAGGCATGGTCGTGGTAGAACATGAGCCGGGCGCTCTGCTGATTGGTGTAGAAAAAGGTCATCTCGCCGGGACCGGGAGTGGGCATATCGGGAACCGGAACGACGCTGACCCCCTTTGGATACTGTGTATTCTCATTTGCAGGAGTGGTCCACTGGTGCGGTGTGCCGTCGCTGATCCATGGCTGATGCCGCCGTGCAGGTGCAGCGTGGCGCGATTCTCCGCATAGCAATGGCCGTCGGCGACCATCTGCGCTTTCATCATCCCACCCTCGCTGCACATTGGGTTCTGCGGGTCCGCCTCCGGCCCCATCATGTGACCTTCGGCCGTCATCCCCGAGCCCATGACCGTCGTGTCGGTCGGCAGGAACAGGTTGCCCCCCGCACCAATGGGAAGCAGGTTGCGGAAGAGTATCCGCACGGGCCTGTCTTTAGTGGCAACGATCGCCGGTCCCAGGTAATGGGGCGGAGTCGGTCCGCCTGCCGCATTGGCTTGCCGGTAACCGCGGAGCTTGGTGGCGAGTAGGTCTGTGTGCATCTTCTCGGTGTATTCAACCAGTTCGATAACGTAGTAATCCGAGCCGGGATAGGTGGTGGTGTCGGGGACGGCCACGGGGATGTACTGGCCCAGATTGTTAGCCTTGTCAGCCCCCAGGCCCGGCAGTCGGTCCTTGAACTTTCGAATTCCGCCGGAGACAAGCACACCGTTGCAGGTTTCGCCGGTTGGACAATCGGAGTCGGCGTTACAGGTGGTCGCTGCAACCGAGCATGTCCCCGGGATGATCGGCAACGGACTGTTGGCATAGTTCGGGTGGCTGAAGTAGTGGGGGGCATCGGATGCGGCGAGGGCCATCGGGGTGGTAAGTACGGCTATGGCCAAGGTCAGGATGGTCCGCAAAACAAAAGTGAGCTTCTTCATTTTGCGCCCCCCTTTCCGCCCTGCTCTAGAGGCGCCTGGACAGGGGCTCTCTTCCGGGAGGACCCTTTCTCGCGAGCCGCCTTAGCCCGAGTTGCCGCAGCTTCCCTTTGAGCCTGAGTCACTCGTGCCTTCCTGTGCTCTTGCACCCGCACGGCACGCTCTCGCAGGCGTTCCCTTGCGCTGTCGTAACTTTTATTACCGGGTACATCCGTTTGCGCGCCGCTTGGATCCGATCCAAAGGACACAATTGCGGCAATCAGCATTAACTGCATGAAAATCAGGAACTTCGGCCACTTCAAAATTACGCGTTCTTTCGCCTCCAATTTGCCCATAACAGCTCCTTTCGTTTATATCTGCGGCATGGTTGACAAACCCATCCCGTCTCCACTTTTTTTGCAGAATCAGCCACAATATTGGTGAGGTTCTTTCATTGCTGAAAGAACCACCATTCCACAAACCTCTGACAGCCGGCTAAACTATCTGCGGTACGGATTTTGGAGAGACGTGTGGGCAATGAATGGGTAGTGCAGCGTGAAATCCTGGTCTAAATGGGGTGTCAGGCGAAATCAAATCTTGCTTTAATTCCCTCCCCAAACTCAGTCAGCATTCACTTAATTATTAAAAATTTATTAAATACGATTTTACCATTTTACCCTGCCTTGTAAAGCTCCTGCAAAAAAATGATTTGGGTGTGAAACGCTTCTGACAAGGCTGTTTCAGAAATCCTGCTGGAACGTTAGCGGCTGAGGCGGAACAAAAAAAGTCCATAAATGCAACGGCATTTACGGACAGTGAAATTTCTCTTAGACTAATAAGTTAAAAATTCAGGCGGTTTGTTCGGCCAGGTACTGCTGCAGTCCCATCTGCTGAATCTGATCCAGCTGCGCCTCGATCCAATCGATATGCTCTTCCTCGTTGTCCAGGATGGACTGGAGCAGATCCCTGGTGCCGTTATCCTTTTCTTCCACAGCCACCCTGATGCTGTCGTTATATCCGTGAATCGCCTCCAATTCGTAAGCGTGGTCGTTGCGCAGCATCAGCTCCACCTCGGCGCCGATGTTCATCTTGTTCAAATTGCTGACGATCGGCCTTCCGTCGAGAAAAAGGATCCGGGCTATCAGCTTTTCCGCATGCTTCATCTCGACCATGGAACGGCCTTCTATGGCCTTGTAAAGCCGGTCATACCCCCAGTTTTCACACATTTCCGCATGGACCATATACTGGTTGATGGCCGTAAGTTCCTCGGCCAGCCTGGCATTCAGGTGTTCGATGACCTTATCGCTTCCTTTCATAATCATCCCCCTTTTCGGCATCTATCTGGTATTTATAGAAATGATCCTCTCGTTTCCAAACTGTAGATAGTATAATATGAGAGGAAACTAATTCAACCACCATCCCGCTTTTTGCTCTCCCATCCCCATCCGGTTACATCGGCTTGACACCGTGACATATAAAAAGTATGGTCTGAAAGGCGACAACTACCAACAAACGGGATTAACACTCTATGAGCAAGGACAATAACGAAAATAGACCTCAACTGAGGCTGGTAGTAAACAATACGGAAAAGCGGAACCAGCGTCCTGCTGCCAGCGAGGATGACTTTATCTCCTTTCAGGAGCTGGCTGCCAACCGGGAGCTTTTCCAGGTGGAGTTTTATCGGGATCTGGAACCGCTGCAAGCGGAGGGGTACAGGGAGATCGAAAGTTTCCTCGTTGAAAGGGGATGGCCTTACGGCCTCGACCCCCGTCATGGGCAGGTCATCGTCATTCCGGCGGGTGTCGTCTGCCCTGAAAGCGATGAACATGGGGGGGCCGGACAGGACGAGGTGCTGGTTTATCTGGCTGAGGATGCCACCGGGCAGGGCCTCTGCCTTGCCCTGGAAATGCTCATGCCATATTACAGTGAAGACGAAGCTGTCATGGAGGATGCATTTCTCTACGGCCCGGTAAACCAGTACGGATCGTTGTTTCTAGAGGAAAACCGGCACGACTCCTTCCTTGACCTCATCTACCGCCTTGCTTTACCCCTCTACCCTGT
>NZ_BBCJ01000010.1 GCF_001311985.1 Geotalea toluenoxydans JCM 15764 | reverse complement strand
CACGCCTTATGGCCTGCCAACCGAAGCCTTGGCGAAGGTTGGGGTGGCGGCTATACAACAGATCTATTATCTACACAATATTTAATTGTTTTTTGTAATCTGATTTTTGCATATACCCCTAAAACTACCTCAATAAGGCACTTTTAGCCATCTGTCCACCTACAAATCATTCCGAGAGGTCCCATGAACTAAGAAGATATCTGACTTCTGGCAATGGATCATTTTGGGCCACTTCCAGCCATTTTTCAATCACCTCGTTATTCACCTCAGAATTTTTCATTGCCAAAACAAGCCTTACACATTCCTTCCGGATTAATGGAATGTCAAATCCTGGGTCCGAGAGATTTCCCTGGCCCAGACCATATTCCGTCTCCTTCAAAAGGTACCTCAGCCCGTGTGTGACTCGGTCGCACAACAACCGCTTCGCAACCTCAGTTTTATTCTTAAATAACCAGGTCGCAAATCCCAAGCTTATCCACAGCATGTTCTTTTTCCGTACGTAAATTGCTATACCTACTTCTGAAAGCAAATCATCAGGTGGGAAGTCTATAAGATCGTTTTCGGCAAGCCGACACCAGGCCAAAAGACCATAAACAGCGGCATCGCATAAATCTTCTTCTGAAGCCAACGCATCTGTAAATTTAATGATTAATTCTTCCGAAAGAGAGTTTCTTTTAAGAATTAGCGCAGGATATATCAGGAAGCAAGGATAGCCGTTATCTTCGGACAGTTTGATCCGCAAAAGAATTTTATCTAACTCTGACTCCTCTACATCTATATAAGGAAGGACGTCCGCCACTCCAGCGATTATTTGTATCTTCTCTGGCTGACTTGAGCTATCGAACAGTACATGAGCTTTCTTTTCTTCGGTTTCTTCTGCCCATTGAAGTATTTTAGCCTTTATACACAATTTTTCATCGCTGGAAAATTCGTCGACCCCTTTGCCTGCAAATAAAAGCTGTCGCATTACGCAGAAATAATCCTGCAACGGTATGCCGGTAGCTTTTTCTGCCGACAAGTAGGCTTTTCTAATTCGTTGTTGAGCTAATCCAGGTTCAGGCTCTGGAAGAGATAATAATGCAGCAGGATAGAGGTCGGTACCAACAGGAAGTCCATTATCATCAACAAGGTCTTCTCGCCATAATGCTTTTGCAAATTTGCCCGCTTCTTCCTCCGTAAGAATTTCCGCTTTGTATAGAAGCTTCAGCCTCCAGACTGCCCTCCAACGGTCTTTAGTCGAGGCATCCGCTATAAGTCTATTGATGGTATTAGCCCATTCCTCTAAGTTCTGTGCCCGTTGTGCCTTCAGCTGTTTAGAAAGGTCTCCAACATCCCTCTGAAGCCACCATAGTTCCTGTAAAGCGAATTCTGCATATCCAGTAGTAGGAAGTTGTAGAAGGCGCAGGAAAATGTGTTCCCAACGATCAGGCGGTATTGCCTCAACTGCTCGGGAAATAAGGCGCGTCAGCGGTTTTACGAGCCATAGATGGCCGCGAATCCTTTCATGCTCGCTTAACCGGATAGCAAGGTCAAGAACATCTTCCACTCTATTTACCGGAATCCGCAATATGAACCTGGACAGCAGCTCCATAGTAGCCCGAAGTTTTTCAATCCAAAGACTTCCTTTATAGGTCTGAGTTGCTACCCTGACAGAGCTATATTCTACTATTGCCTTTAATATATCAGCTAATTCAGTAGCCTTTCCCTCTTCAATGCTCGCCATAGTTTCACGTCGAAATACTGTCTCAACTATTTCATCACCATCATATCTACATACCCTGATAATGATTCTAATGGCCCGCAACGGGTCAACATCCTTTACCCAATACGCCACTCTCTCAAGAGTATAATTTGCAAGATCCAAGAAACCACCTTCTGGCAGCTCGATTCTTGGCGGGATTCCAGCAACTTCAGTCAGGCGTATAAATTGATACGCAGGCCTATGTATCCAATCATTGGAATAGTGCCTGCTGGCCGTCCTTGCACCTAAGTCAAATCGACGTTTAACCACAACGTCTTGGGGTTTTGAGGGCTCTCCCCTAAGTTCTGTCTTGAAATAGTCGAATATTTCCTTAGCGTTACATTTATGTACTTTTAATTCATTCCAGCGATCATTCGATTTTTCATCTTGGATATTTTGAAGAAAGAACATGCACCAGGCTTCACGAGACATCATCGCGATATCCTCGATGTCGCTTCGCATACCTTGCCTAATACTCACCAAGGTATCAGAGGCCAGCCTCCGGGCTTCCTGTGAGCGATTGATTTCTGCAAGGACAGCTGCTTTGCGAAGTGCCCATATGTGGTCAGTATGCTGGGGGTCCCACTCCCTTAGAATTGACTCCACCGCCTCATAGTCTAATTTCTCAAGGGCGAGCAGAGACCTATGGTGCCACAGAACTTGCCGCACATCATCGTGTTGTTCCAGTAGGTTCTCCAGGTTCTTTGCTTGCTCTTCAAATTCCTCATATTTCCCATCCTCTCTAAGATCACGCAGTATCGCTATTCTCAGCTCCGTATATGCAGCTAAAGCTTTTCGCCAATCTGCCCTTTCCCAATCAACAATTTCTCCTCCTTCTTTACATTCCTGCTTAAGAGGATCAATATCATCAATGGCTTGTAAAAGATGCTTGTAAATGGCATCGTCAAATGGGACAAGGCAGATTTCGAGCCTCCAAATAATCTCTCGCAAGCAGAATAGGCGCTCCCACGGTTTAAGGTCTGACAAGTGCCGAACTGCCGGCCAGTACCAACCACTTATCCTGTGATAAATCTGTTCCCTCACTCCCAATGGAGCAATAATCCACCCAGGATACAGCCTCCTGTTGTGCTCCCACACCGGCATAGCTTGCCTTAGTGCTTCCAAGACTTGGTCTTTTGGACCTGTATTGACCTGACAATACGGCTCTTTTATTGGATAGTCTTCAACAACAGGAGTGATATTGCGTAAGTGAGCAGGTTTCTTAGTAGCGTCTTCAACCCTTGATTTGGGCCAAGCTGACCTGTTCCACCTCTCCCCTTGCTCCAGATTCTCAAGGAACCATTCCAATGCCCAATAATGACGCTTATCCTTTGGCCAGTCAGAAATACCGGGTATCAGCGCTAAGTCAATCGGTATAATGTTCCGTTTTTCCAGTTCCCTGCGCTTTACTTGTGCCATCTCATGCAAACCAACTAAGTATATTTTGGGAGCCGTCTTACCCAAATTGTCACGCACCCAACCACACCAATGGAGAAAGTTAGGATCATCTCCAGAAAACCCAATAAGACAAAAAACGTTCTCCATCATCGACTGCTGCACGAAGTTAACGAATGGAGCAAATTCATGTGGATAACGTCGGTAGTCCTCCTCTGTAAAAATAAAAGGCATGTTGGAAGGGAAAGTTCCGTGCAACTTCACAATCCGTGAAGCACTTGATCCAGCAATATCAGTGGTAGTACGAATAATACTGTAATGCTTAGTCGTCACTTGCCGGCAGGCACGTTCTAGAAGAGTATCCCAATTTGTAGTAAATATGTCTGCCCACCTCAATCTAAGTAGCTTGTTATGCAAAGGACTTGGCTCATAATCAGTGTCAGGTGTCGAATCCAAAATGAACTTATTGAGTGCGTATCGCCCATGAGTTTCTTCATACTCTTGAGCCAATCTTAAGGCTTCGCTTGTTGATGATAAATCATCTTTTACGCCAGAATAAAGTGCAACATATAATTTTTGGGTAAGATTGGCCCAAGTCGCATCGGGCGGCTAGACAACGATACCGGGACTGCATTTTTACTAAATCCGGCTCCCACCATTATGGCTGCTGTTCCCTGTTTAGGCTTTGGATGTTTCCAAAGCGCTTCTCGAATTTTCTCAATATGAATTTGATCAGGAAATGTCATTTTATCCTCACAATTTTTTTCGTAACGGACACTCATGAGCTGGCAGCTATTACCTGATACCATAAAATCCATTTATCTAAAAGAAGTTTAGAGGCTCTTCGCTTCTCCCTTGCATATTGCAAATATATGATCTCAAAGGTATGATCCATCAACGACGTATTATGTCGCTTGAATATTTTAAACTTCTCTTAATCAACCTATTTAAGGTAGATGGTTGTTTCATTGTGGGGGGTGCTTTATGACTAGCAACGACCAGCAACGACGAAAAATTGGGAAGAGAAAGAAGGAAAATGCGTTGCCGGGTGCTGTAATTAATCCCCGCATACCGGAACTAAGAGACGTAAAAACAGGGGATTTCCTTGATGCTCATGAGTTGGCGACAAAGGCGCATCAAGATGTACCCTGGAGGCATCGAACTCGGTTATCTCTAATTGAAGCGCAGCATCGAAAGCAGCCTATTTGGGTATGTGCTGTATGTGGCGTTATGGTTCGTCTGGCATCTTCCCGGAGGAAAAACTTTTTCTTTCGCCATGTTGTTGAAGACGGGCGATGTCTGTACGTAACCCGAGAAGATCTCCCACTAGATGTAAGGGCAGCAAAGTATGATGGAGCGAAAGAAAGCGACGCTCATATTGAAATGAAGAAGATGATCGTTGAGAGCTTGCAAGCGGACAAGCGTTTTCGGACAGATACGATTTTTGAAGAGACAAGCTGGAAATCTAAGGAATATCCGAATCAACGTAGAAGGCCAGACGTTCAGGCGGAATTCGAGGGAGGTCTCCGCATCGCCTTTGAGGTGCAGCTTTCATCAACGTTGATTGACGAAGCCGTATCTCGTCGAGATTTCTATCTTCAGGATGGAGGACTTCTTGTTTGGGTATTCCGCAGCGTTGAAACTCAAAATCCCCGGATGTATCAAGGGGATATTCTCTTCATGAACAGTGGTAATCTTTTCGTTGTCGATGACGAAACGGTTGAGGCGTCCTTGAACGAGCGGCGGCTATACCTAAAGAATCATCATATTATCCCTGAAGCCGACCACGGAAATATTCGTCTTACCTGGAGTGCCCCCCGCCTTGTTGCCTTCGATTCCCTAACACTCGATCCCGTGGGACAACGGGTTATGCTGTACGACTATGACGCAGAGGAGGCAAAGCTCCGTGAGGCCATGCATGAAGAGCTTCAGAAGGATGTAAGGTCAAACTTCTTGGACTTCTGGCGCACGAATGAGCCGCTACAGCGCGAACGTGAGATATACAAAGTTGCGGACCAATACCGGGATCTTCGTCAACACATGGAACGTAATGGTTGTCAAATGCCACAAGACAGCACCTTTCCGCTGCAACCACGGGTATCATCAAGCCGAAGCAGGAGTAATATGGAGTTTTAGGGATACTGTACTGGCAGTAAACTGCGCCCCCGATTTTTTTTCATCCGGCTCTTCATTGCTTTAATTTTAAGCAATGGCAGAAACGTGGAACGGCGCAGATGTGATTCAGCATGGCCAGAGAGTGAAGGTGGGAGTCAAATTCTTTTGATTTTGTGCAGGTTTCCACCTGGAAAAGAGGTTATCCAAATACCTATTCTCTCGGAAACAGCTCCGACACGGCTCCTTAAGGTCGCTTAATGCGCCATATATACAATTGCGGCAGCCTTTCATGCAAGTACTCCCGTAAAAGTTCAATTTCCTGATTTAGCGGCTGCTTTTAGTTCCTGTTGTGCCTTCGCTGAAAGCTTCGGCCATACATTTTGGAGAAACCTTCCATATTTGATATATTTTTGTTCCTCCGCAGTCGGCTCATAAGGCTGAATTTGGGGAGTTACATATTTTACCGACAAGAATGTTGCAATAATTACCACCAAAAGGCTAATGCCGATAAATTGCCAGCCAATGAATTTCTTGGCATCAACAAGGTCGTCAGCACTTTTTGCTGCCTTGATAGAGGCTTGTTTTAATGTCTCAACTTCCTTCCTGAATATCTGGGAAATACCATGGCGGACTTCCGCAACAAGCCCATCAATAGATTCATCCAAAGAGTGAGCCGTGGCACCAACAGCGGCGTGAATACTTTCTCCGGCAATCTTGGGAAATACCTTTGTAGCTTGGTTAAGGTCAAAGAGCAATTTATCCGTTTCAATCTTCTGCTTTTGAGCCTCTTTGGCAATTTGGTAAATTTCTCGCTTCTCGACCTCCAACCTTTGGGTCATGTTGGTAAAGCAGTAGATTAAGCCATTCAGTTTCTCGATTGCGTCGGTCACTTCAACGATGCCCTCGGTGTCTACTCGCTGGATGACTTCCTTAGCGCTTTCTGTTGTTTCTTTCCGGGCTTCTTCACCCATAACCGGCCGTGAACTACCAACATTATTTGCTTTTGGCACCAGTCCCCGTGCTACGTCCCCAAGTTTCATAACCTTTTCCTCCTCATCGCCTGATATGTAGAGTTTTCCCCTGCTCCTGCTGTTCATTAATATCGAGGGGTTTTGAAAAACTGAAGGTATCGTAGAGAATCCCCTGCTTCTGCAAGCCTAAAAAGGTGTACCTTTTCCCAAGGTCTGAACCTTTCATTATCTCGCCATTAAGATCAAAACTAATTCCCGAAACTCTGCCGTTTCCGGCCATGTTCGGAATGACTTTTACCCCTCGTTTTTCTAGTTTCATTACGAGACTGCTCATGGTCAGGCTGTGCCCTGCTCCTGGTCAACAATTTCCTGAAGCTGCATCTTGATGCTCGGCTGCTGGATTTTCAGGGCAAGGCGCAGCTCACCAGATGTAAGGCCGCGTCGCTCTGCTTTTCTGCTCGAAGTGACTGCTGGAAGACCGTATGCCCGTTCGATTTCCCTTATCACTGCCTCACTTCGCTTATAGTCCTGACTGTCAGAAACCGTCTTGCCATCCAGGCCGATGCGATTTGCGATAATATGAATATGGTCATGCTCCTTGTCGGTATGGCGGGCCACCACATATTGCGAAAACTTGAACCCCATCCTGTTCAGGTAACTGCCGGCTACTTGATTCCATTCAAAATTGTTCAATTGCTCACCAGGAGAAAGGGAAAGGCTTACGTGGTAAACCGGCCTTTTTAGATCAGGGTTGAGCCTCCGCGTCTCGACAAACTCCTTGGTGAGTTCACGGGCGCTCAGGCCGTCCATGTTGCCGCCAATCAGCATCCCCTTATCCGGATTCAACACATAATTGAGGACGCCCCTGAAACCTTTTCCCTTTACCTGCTTGCCAATCATTGTCCCCTCAGCTCCTTACGGATGGCTCGTATTACTTGGGTCAACTCTTCCAGCGCCGTGGCAATTGCATTCCCCTCGAAATATCCTTCATAGATGCGCTTGATAAGTTGGTTTAGGTTAGAACCTATTCTCCCCAATTCTTGGTGAGTTTGGAGATTGATCGGCGGCACTGGCCGGGGCAATTCTCGACCGAGACCTGCCTCGCGCAAAAATCGTGAAAAAGACAATCCTGCCTTACTCGCTTTATCGGCCAGTTCCATTAGATCGGCATCGGAAAGCCGAACTGTGAGGTTGTAAATTTTCTTCTTACCCTCGGCAGCCTTGGGCCTGCCGATTTGTTTATGTTGAGTTATCCAATGTTGCATTTCCCCTCCCTGCAAGCGTAGCGAGTGGGGAGCGAGCCGTTTTTAGCCATGCGAAAAACATGGCTCGCTCCTCACCTTTTGGCAACAATTAGCAGCGACCGGCAAAGCAGCACTTATCTGTATCGCTGGAAATAAATTATCATTTCCGGCGATACCTTTGATGCTGAGCCAACCTGATTTTTTTATAATTGACTTGCCTCCCAAGCAAGCAATTTGCCCATAGCCAACACAGCAATTGGCGGTGTTAGTCCCTCCGGTAAGTTGGCGCGTGCAGAGGCAAGATATTTCTCTTGCCTCTCTTCCGGCAGTGAAGCCCATAAAGCGTCACGGGCCGCCATTTGTGCTTCTTCATGTGCCTTAAGAGCGGCCTCTTTTGCCTCTTTCGCAGCCTTGCGCTGCTGTATAGTTTCAGCCTTCACTTTTCGGTCTTCAAAAGGTACATACCATTCTGGTATTACAAGGGATGCGCAAAGAGATTGGATGTAGCCGCCGGGATTGTGCAGTTCTTCTCGGCTTCTTCGCCATGTTTCAGCGGCAATATCGGCAGCCTGCAATAACCGCTCAAAGCCATGCCGCTTAGCCAAATCCTGTAATTCCGTTTCTGAAAGTCTTGAAAAGGGGGTACCGGTGAACAAGAACCGTACATGTTCTGTTGTCTCATAATCTTTTCTGTCATGTCTGTTCTCAGGCGTGACGTCACGTGACTGTCCGCCGTGACAGTCACCTTGCATATTGCCACCTTCCAGAGCCAAAATTTTCGCCCGCTCTTTCTGGCGTTGCCTCTGTTTACGCTCCCGATCCTTCTCGCGACGTGCTTCCAACTTTTCCTCACTCTGGTATTTTCCCCAGTTCTTGATATAGATCGCGCCGTCCTGCTGGTCGATCATGCTTAAGCCGGTAAAAGTTTTTATACCTAGCTGGACGGTAGGCAACGGAATATCTGTTAGCATGCTAAGGGTTTCCGCTGAATATGGCAGGCTATCAGAAACCATGAGGTAGCCCCCCCGGTTACACTTACCCGCTTCCGTCATCATCAAGAGCCAGAGCAGGACAAGGGTGTTGCCTTCAGGTCCTTTGCGAATCAGCTTTATCTTGCGGTGGTCAAGGATATTACACACGACTTTTATCCAGTCCATCAGGCCGGCTCCCGAGAAATAAGCTCTAAAATATCAGCAACTTTCCATACTGTAATGCGGGGGCCGAGCTTGATAGGACGAGGATATTGGCCGGACTTAACGCCAGCCCACCAACTACTTTTAGAGATTGGAATTATCGGGGGAATAGGGGGATTTGCTTTTGGATTACCTAGAATTTGGGTGAGCCGGAGATACCCGGTTTCAGGGAGTGGATTGTTCATAATAAAACCTCCAGTCGTGATTATCATGTCTGGAGGAATCCTAACAAATCCATTTTGGTCTTCCTAGTCAGGGGCTGCGTGCAGAGGCTAACCTCTGCGTACAGGGGAAAAGTTATTCGTTTATTTTTTTTGGCCGCCTATAAGATCATAACGATTCATTTCTTTGGCTACTTGCTTGAGAACATTGAGAAAGGATTTCCTAGGTAAATAGATAAATGGATGTAAGCCTTTTTCGTCCTGATAATCTTCTTCGAGATACTTTTTCATTTGGTGATGCAATAGCTTGGAGTCATTTTCCCATAAATGCCGGGCAACGTTAGCTGCTTTCTCCAACAGTAAACGCTGGTCGCTATATCGTGAATCTGTAGCTAATTCAGTCGCTTTTGTCTTAGTATTAAATCTTGATAACTCAAATAGTAATACTTCTAAGAATTGTTCCGCCTCGCTAGCAGTTCTTATTGCATTAAACAATGTCAAATCCCAAATGTTTTCAGTGTTACCGACCTCATGTAAATGTCGTTTAACTGTTCTTAATTTGACTGTCACACAACTTGCTTCCTTGGAGAGGCCAACTAATTTCTCTCCCCTTGATGTAGTGACTTTCTTCTTCTGATATTTTATTAATTCCGAATCAATATATTTTTTGTAAATATGTATTGTCTTTCTCAAGCGGAGAAGCCTGTGTCTAATGTAGTAAGTTATAATAGTAGCTCGATCCTTTTCACGAAGTTTAACTATTTTATTAATAGTCCCCACAATAAGGTCATGATATTTTTCATCCGAACAATCCGCATCGGGGCGCTAACCGCCAAGAGTGGTTTTAACTCGTCATAAGTTTGGGATATTTTGTGGTGAATGTCAGCTTTCACCATAAGATTAAAGGCAGCTTGTTGCATCTCAATATCTTCGAATTGCAATGATTTTCCTCGAACTGAGATCAATTTGCCTAGCCTTATCATTAGTCTGTATAAATTAATTTCTGCATCGTCAGCCTCCTTTTTTAACCGCTTTGTTTTTGTAGAATATTCCATTCTCGACCCTCCATTCGGTCAAAAGTCGAAAGCTACAATACATTTTCAGGCCTACATCTCGGTCATTTTTGGCGCAGGGGTATCACCTTTGCGCCCTGCTTCAATCCGTCAAGATAATCCGCCCAAAGCTGCATCATTCTTTTCCGTTCAGTCAAATGCGCCGTGCGGTTATATGCACGTCCATTTGGGTCGCGCACTGCATGAGCAAGCTGGTGTTCTATATAATCGGGTCGTATCTGCAAAACTTCATCGAGAATTGTCCTTGCCATTGCCCGGAAGCCGTGGCCAGTCATCTCGTCCTTGTCGAATCCCATACGCCTTAAAGCTGCATTTATTGCGTTATTACTCATAGGGCGTGTGAAAGACCGATGACAGGGGAATAGATAGCGACTCCTGCCGGTCAAGACATGAAGTTCACGAAGTATAGAAATCGCCTGGGATGACAGGGGTACAAGGTGAGCAACCTTCATCTTCATGCGCTCGGCGGGGATATTCCACTCTGCAGCATCAAAGTCAATTTCGTTCCATTCGGCTTGCCTAAGCTCCCCTGGACGGACAAAGAAAAGCGGTGCCAACTGCAAAGCGCATTTAACCACGAAGGACCCTTGATAACCATCCATAGCACGCAGAAGCGGAGCGACCTCTTTCGGATCTGTAATGGCTGCAAGGTGCCCTTTCTTGTACGGAGTTAACGCGCCCTTGAGATCGCCCGTGCAATCCCTTTCTGCGCGTCCTGTGGCCACTGCATAGCGCAACACTTGCCCGCAAACCGTTCTAACCCGATGAGCCGTTTCAAGAGCCCCCCTCGATTCTATCCGGCGAAGCATTGCCAGCACTTCAGGGGCCTTGATTTCATGTATAGGCCGTACACCAAGTACCGGAAAAACGTCAGCCTCAAGCCGTCTCAATGTAGTATCCGCATGGGTCGAGGACCATGTATAGGAGAATTTTTTGTGCCACTCTCTGGCCACTACCTCAAATGCATTTTCAGTTTCAGCTACAACAGCGGCTTTTTTAGCTTTTTTAATCTCACCAGGATCAACATCATTGGCCAGGAGTTTTTTAGCTTCATCACGTCGCTGCCGGGCATCAGCCAAACTGACTGCTGGATATGCTCCAAATGCAATCAGCTTTCTCTTCGTATGGTAGCGATAATCAAACCGCCACAGCTTTCCCCCCGTCGGCGTCACCAACAGGTATAAGCCAAATCCATCCATCAGCTTATAGTCCTGCGCCTTAGGTTTTGCGTTCCGTACTTGAATCTCGGTAAGAGGTACAATCCTTTTAGGCATGGGCATCTCCGTCGTTTTGGAGGTATTCGAAATTCTTTGGAGGTACATTGCAGGTAGAAATACCTCCAAAACGATTGGATGTCAATGAACTTTTCTGGATTAGTCCGGACAATAAATAAACAAAAAGCCCCGATTTCTCAGGGCTTCTTGTACTTCTCCGGTCCTTGCTGGACCTTTAAATGGTGGAGGTGGCGGGAATCGAACCCGCGTCCGAAGATCGTACACGAAAGGCGTCTACATGCTTATACCAGTTTTTGTTTTAGCCCCTGGGAACTCCACTGGCCGGGATTTCTCAGGTTCGATCCTGTTTCAATTTCGCTTCGGGACCACAGGCATTTCCCTCGGCTATCCCACTGAAATGACGATCTATCCTGCCCCATGGGAGAGGGAAGGTAGATCGTTAGCAGGTTATTAAGCTGCTAAAGCGTAATCGTAATTATCGGCGCTTAATGCGTCCCGGATTGTTTTACGAGCCACCCGGACCTCGGCATGCGACCTTTGCTTATTACCCCCGTCGAAACCTTTACACCCCCAGATGAAACGCCATTTTTGGCCGCTACCAGCGTCAGCTTCGTCGTTCGTTGTGCGACGTGGCGCCAGGCCACGTCTCCGCCTCTCTTCTCAGCTTCCTTGTTATCGACTCAAAACTGTCGTTTCTTATTCTTTTGTTTTCACCATTTTTGGCCGCTACCAGCGTCAGCTTCGTCGTTTGTTGTGCGACGTGGCGCCGGGCCACGTCTCCGCCTTTCTTCTCAGCTTCCTTGATCTCGACTCAAAACTGCCGTTTCTCGTCTTTCATCTACTTCTATTTATTTCGCTCTTTAAGTGCCACCGCCACGTCGCGGCGCATATCCTTTTTCTTCATGTCCTCTCGTTTGTCGTAGAGCTTCTTGCCTTTGGCCATACCCAGCTCAACCTTTACCAAGCCGGTTTTGAAGTATAACCGGAGTGGGACCACCGAATATCCCTGTTCCCTGATCTTGCCGAAAAGCTTGCCTATTTCCTTTTTGTGGAGAAGCAGCTTGCGCATCCGGTCTGGGTCGTGATTCTCCCGGTTGCCGAAATCGTATGGAGAGATATGAAGATTGTGCAGAAATGCTTCGCCATTCTTGATCAAGGCAAAAGAATCGTTGAGGTTGGCCTTGCCATTGCGCAGGGATTTAACTTCGGTTCCCTTGAGCACCATGCCTGCCTCGAATTTTTCCTCGATGAAATAATCATGATAGGCTTTTTTATTATTACAGATCAACTTTTCTGACATGAGGCTATGGTAGCAAATCCAGCAAATAGTGCAAGGAAAAAGGACAGAATTTATCTTCTTTGAGCTTTAACCACCGTCAGCCATTCAGAGAGCTCGCGCATCCGTTTCTGATTGATACCTGGCACCAGCAGTAGGTCTTCAACTGAAGTAAACGGCCTGCTCTTGCGGAAATTGATGATTGAACGCGCTTCTCCGGCTGTCATGCCTGGGAGTCCGAGAAGAATTGGTTTGGTGATGGTGTTGAGGTCGATGCGGACCTGCAGGTTGTTCTCCCCCGACATTGTCAGGTGGCCTTTTATGACCTCATATATCCGCGGCTTAATGCCTTTTACCGAGGTAATGTCACTAATTGCTGAAAAACGGCCCCGTTGCTCCCTTTCCTTGACCATGTGAAAACCGATAACATCACCTACTCCCGGCAGTCTCGCAAAATCCGCGGCTGAAGCAGTGTTGATGTTAAGCTTTCCTTGGTAGGTGCGCAAGACTTTGGCCGACGCAACATGAGTAAAGGACAAAACGACAAGGACAATCAGGGCTGACATCAGGCTGCGAAAACATGACATGACATTTCCTCTCAATTTACATGATTGCCGGAGATGTAGACTTGATCTATCCGGGCTTCCTCAATGATCAGGCGGTGCAGATTCTTTTCCACCATTGAATTCTCAACTTCCAGTACAAGGAAATCGGCCCGCTTGCCCTGTTCAAGGGAACCGAATTCCTCGTCGATCCCCAGGACTTTGGCTCCGCCAAGTGTTGCCATAGCCAAAAGTTCATCGTGCCGAAAAACACCGGGGAACTCATTGAGGATAAAACGCATCTCATCCCAAAGCGAAAGGGAATCATTGCTGGCAAGGGAGTCGGTACCGATCGCCATGGGTATGTCCAGCTTCTTGAACAGATTTAGCGGCGCTTTACCCACGGTAAGTCTGTCATTGCTGCGCGGACAGATAACAACATTTACTCCTCGTTTTTTCAGTATCTCTCCATCGGCAGGCGTGACGTGAACACAGTGGACGGCAATGGTGGATTGATCCAGAACGCCAAGGGAATCGAGGTATGCCGTAGACGTAGTCCTTTGAGGCTTCGGCAGGTAAGCTTCCCAATGTATATGGGGATAGAGCAATTCGGCAATCCTGCCTGTCGAATCATGCATGAATGAGGCTTCTTCAGATGACTCGGACAGGTGTGTCATTATCGGTAAGGAAAAGCTGGTTGCAAGTTCCTTGATTTCCCTGAAAAAAGAAGGTGACAGGGTGTGTGGTGCGTGAGGCGATATGCCGAAACGGGTGTGACCTGATCGGATAACAACTTTCAACTTTTCCTTCAGCTCAGCACATAGAGCAGGTTCCTGGCCGATAGCCTCAAGAAAGACGATATTTTTAGTCGGTGTTTCGTCGTATATGGGCAAAAGTCGCCGATCAGTGAGAATATCGGCTGAGGCAACGGTACCCGATTCCAGAGATTTGCGCAGTCCTTCCTTCAGGGATAGTTCAAGTTCTTCGGGCTGCAGACTGCGCTTGATCTTTATCACCTGAATTACCCAGTCCACATAAGTACGCGGCGAATAGTCCAGATCCTTGCGCAGTTTCCATGAAGGGAAATGGGTCAGCTCCAGATGGGTATGGGCATTCACCAGACCTGGCATGATGACACACTGGGGAAAATCTGTAACTGGAGCGTCATAATCGGATCGGAGACGCTCGACCGGCCCCACGTCCCTGATTCGGCCATTTTCCACCAGTATGCCCCCATGTGCAATGGGAGAGGAAGATATGGGCATTACGGTTGAAGCGGCAAAGATTCTCATGGCACCCTCTGAAAGGCAAAGTTTATTGCTGCCCTACCAGGCGACCTTCTTCAGTGTTCCCTGACCTGCAACCTCCTTGCGGGAAGCGAGCATCCTGTTCTGTTCGTCAACAAACACCAGTTTGGGCTCATGCTGAAGAGCTTCCTTGTTGTCAATATTTACGAAGCTGGCAATGATGACCAAGTCCTTTGGAGCAACCATGCGGGCGGCAGCACCGTTGATGCAAATAACCCCGGACCCTCTCTCCCCTTCGATGGCATAGGTCTCGAAACGGCTGCCGTTGTTCACATTCCAGATGCAGACTGCCTCATAAGGAATGATGTCCGCCGCTTCCATGAGATCCTTATCGATGGTGATGCTTCCCTCGTAATGAAGATCGGCACCGGTAACTGTAGCCCGGTGAATTTTGCTCTTGAGCATCTTTCTGCCCATTGTTATTCCTCCCCTAAAACCCTGTTGTCGATGAGCCGTGTCTTTCCAATTTTAACAGCCAATGCTACCACTGTCTGTTCATCTGCCGTATCCACTGCCGCCAGGTTCAAACCATGGCGAAATTCCACATAATCAATTGCCGCACATCTCTCCTTGCTGATCGTATCGAGAACAAGGTTTTTGAGAGCTGCAACTGATCGTTCTCCTTTGCAGAAGGCAGTTCTTACCGCATTCAGGGAATTGGACAAACAGAGGGCGCTTACACGTTCCGCCGGCGACAGGTAAGAGTTGCGGGAACTCATTGCCAGACCATCCGCTTCACGGACGATGGGCATGCCGATCACCTCAACGGGCATATTAAGGTCGGCGACCATCTGCCTGATCACTGCCAATTGCTGATAGTCCTTCTGACCAAACAACGCCACATGCGGTGATACGATGTTGAAGAACTTGGCCACCACCGTAGTCACGCCGCGGAAGTGACCGGGCCGGTTTGCTCCGCACAGTGGCAATGTCAACTTTTCCACGTTTACATAGGTCTGGTAATCGACGGGATACATATCCGCAGCCCTGGGAGCAAAGATCAAATCCACTCCGGCTGATTCTGCAACCCGCATGTCGTTTTCCATATCCCGTGGATAGCTGTCAAAATCCTCTCCCACGCCGAATTGGGTGGGATTAACAAAGATGCTGGCCACCAGCAGATCGGCACGTTTTTGCCCTTCCACCATAAGAGAAGCATGTCCCTGATGAAGGTAGCCCATGGTGGGGACCAGGGCAATCCGCTTGCCGTTCACCCTGGCAGTCTGTGCAATACTCTGCATTTCGTCTATACATTGAATGATTTTCATCAGTTGAATGAGTTTCCTTCCGTCGGGAACGCACCTTCTTTTACCTCCTGAATATAGCTCGATATGGCTTGAGCTATGACAGGCTTCAGGTCGGCGTAGCGCTTGACGAATTTCGGGGCATATTTTTCACAAAGGCCGAGGATATCGTGTATCACCAATACCTGGCCGTCACAGGACGGTCCGGCACCGATTCCTATCGTCGGAATGCCCGATTCGCTGGTGATTTTGGCAGCCAGTGCCGTCGGAATACCTTCCAGGACAACGGCAAAGGCGCGGCTGACTCTACAGCGCGGGCATCGGCAAGGAGTTTTTCCGCCTGTTCATTGTTTCTTCCCTGAACGCGGTAGCCTCCCATACGGTGCAGAGACTGGGGAGTAAGTCCAATGTGCGCCACTACCGGGATATCCATGGAGGTGATGGCTTCAATTACCGGGGCCACATTCACCCCTCCCTCGATCTTTACCGCGGCTGCCCCTCCCTCTTTTATCAGACGACCAGCGTTCAGCCTGGCTGATACCATGTCGATCTGGTAGGAAAGAAACGGCATATCCGCCACCACCAGCGCCTTCGGCTGAGCTCTTACCACTGCCCGGGTGTGGTAGATCATATCTTCCATAGTCACTGGAAGAGTATTGTCATAACCCGCATAGACTACACCAACAGAGTCACCGATAAGGATCATGTCGATGCCGCATTCATCCATTATTCTTGCGGTCGGATAATCGTAGCAGGTGAGCATCGATATCTTCTCGCCCTCTGCTTTCATTTTCTGGATATCAAGTATGGTCGTGGCTTTCTTCAATGGTTTCTCCATAAAAAAGCGCCCACTGGCTAAGGGGGCGCTGGTATAAATCTAAAAGAGAAAGTTATCTCTTTTTCAGCTATTGCCTCCCGTCCCGGTTCTGTTGAATCCTGGCGATATGTTCGTTGTCAGAGAGGAGATTTGTCGGATCCGTACAAATGTTACGGCCCATCCCACTGTAATTGTCAATATTAGTACCAGAATACCGAATTAAAGTCTACCATTTTTTAACAGTGTTTGAAAAATGCGGTTTCCCCGGCTCAGCTGGCTATGGACTTGATTACTTCCAACTCGCTCACTACTGCACGGCTGTCCTCCTGCCTCTTTTCCAGGTCGTCGAAGACGCCAACTATCAGTCCCCCCACGGCATCCACCGATGTTTTGATTTCGCTTCCTTCAGAAGCCTGTTTTACCGTTGCTGTAACCATCTCTTCTGTCATTTCTTTAATGGATGCGATGGCCTTGCCGATATTTCTTGTTGCCTTCGCCTGCTCCTTGGAGGCAGTGAATATCTGTGAGGTCATGGTGCTCACATCTTCAATGGAGCGGGTAACCAGCTGGACGCTCTGTGCCTGTTCTTCGGTGGCAATCTTGATCTGCTCGGTCATCTCCATGGCACGTTTGGAACTGTCCTCAATCATGCCCAATGCAGCACCCGTCTCTTTCCCCAGCTTGACCCCTTTCTGTACCAGCTCCTTGGTCATGGTCACATTACCGGCCGCGATGCGCGATTCTTCCATGATCTCTTCGATAATAGAGGTAATTTCTCCCGTGGATTGACCGGTCTGCAGCGAAAGGTTCCTTATTTCATCGGCTACTACGCCGAAACTTTTGCCGTAATCTCCAGCCTGGGCAGCAATAATCGAGGCATTCAACGCCAGGAGATTCGTCCGTTTCGTAATTTCATTGATGACACTTACTATGTTGTCGATTCGGCTGCTGTTCTCACTCAGGCGTTTAATCCCTTCGTAGGACAGATCTACAGCCTTTTGTATCTCAGCCAGAGAGGTGATTGTTTCGGAAACGACAACTCTTACCTTGTCGCTATGAGCCTTGACCTGACTTGAGACGTTGTGGGAAACAACGGTATTGGATTCCACCTGCTTGATCGTTCTGGAAATTTCCTCCATTGCCGAAACGGATTTGTCCACACTTTCAGCGAGAAAATCCAGGTTTTTCGTAATCTGTTCAGTGGCAACCGATATTTCTGTTACAGCGGCGCTTGTTTCGTCCACGGAAGCCAAAACGCTTTCAGACGCAGATGAAATGTGGGTGGCGCTATCGGCTATTGTCCCAGCAGAAGCCTTGAGACGATTTACATTACGGGAACAGGTATCCCGATTATTGAGAAGCTCGGAGAAAGTCTTGCCCAGTTGCAGCGTCAGGGTATCGATGGCCTGCAGGAGGTTTATCCGGGTGATGGCGGAGGCCGCCTGATCGGCAAAAAGTTTGATGGTGTCGGAATCCGTATCATTCAGGGTCCGTTGGCTGAACCTGTTATCGATGCCGAAAACACCCCAGGATTCGCCTTTGACAACAATGGGACAGAGAACGAAGCTACGCGACCGCAGGGGATGAATGGTATCGTAAGGGGATTTGAGGTGAAAATCGGATGGATACTTGGTAATGTCATCGACCAAAAAAAGTTTCTTTTCGGAAAAACATTTGAATATGACACCACTCCTGCCATCAAGAGGCAAGGAAACATTGGTACGGTCGAAATTATCGGAACCTGTTGCCGCAGCAAAACGGAGTTCCTTTCTTTCCTCATCGACCATAAGAAGATTGACACGGTCATAACCCAGAATGTCGTGTAATCCTTCGGCGCACAGAGAAAGAACTTCCTGAATGTTTATGGTTTTCTGAATCCGGCTGCTAATGTGGTGAAAATTTTTAATGTTGTTGTCAAGGACTTTGTAGCGGTTCTCGAAAATTTCCTTTTGAGAAGCCACCTCCTTATGCAGGACATCCAGTTCCACCGCCCTTTCATGGAGTTCATCACCGGCCTTGCCTATGAAAAATCCTACCACTGCCAGGACGAGCGCCGTGCCGATCCCCATATACAGATAAAGAGCAAAATGGTAATTGCTTTTAACAACATCGGTGACGATCTGGGAAAGAAGAGATGCCTCTTTGTCACGCAGAAAAATAAGGCGGATGGCAGTCCAACCTATTGGTGCACCGACACCGAGAATAAACCCTAAAAAGGCGTATAGCCTGCTTCGCTTGATTTTGTCCATTAAAGCTGCACCCTCCAAAACAATGCCATAGCCAGGGTTCAAAGAATTCCACAGCAGTTTAGGGTACTTGATCGGCTATTGTCAATTGTTAATCATCACCTGCCAAGCATTATTCCCAAATTTGCAGCGGATTTTACCATTTCACAATCGGGATCCACAACTTTGAGCTGTTTGATCGCCTTTTCAATGGCTACATTGCCAATATCCCTTCCTTTGAGACATACCATCGTGCCGAACTCATTCCGGTCAACAAGTTCCACAGCCTTGACTCCGAAACGGCTTCCCAGACACCTGTCAAAGGTGGATGGTGATCCGCCGCGCTGCAGGTGACCGAGCACCATAACCCGCACATCCATGTCCAGGTTCGCGGCTAGCTCTTTGGCCACGAATTCTCCGACGCCGCCCAAACGCTCAATGGCATGAGTAGCATCGGCGTTGTTTTTTACAACTCGCAAGCCCCCCGCAGGAAAGGCCCCTTCAGCTGCCACGATAATACTGAAACGGCTGCCGTTGTTGCGCCTTTTTTCTATGGCCAGGCAGATCTTCCGGATATCGAAAGGGATTTCAGGTATGAGGATGACATCCGCACCTCCGGCTATACCTGATTCCAAAGCAATCCAGCCGGCATATCTTCCCATGACCTCCATGATCATCACCCGGTGATGGCTCTCTGCAGTGGAATGCAGCTTGTCCAGTGCATCGGTTGCCGTTTCAAGGGCAGTATTGTAACCGAAGGTCACATCCGTTTCCATGAGGTCATTATCGATGGTTTTCGGTACGCCGACAATGGGCACGCCCTTGTTCATCAAATCCACTGCAATCTTAAGGGAGCCTTCACCGCCGATAACGACCAGCGCCCCTATGCCAAGAGATTTTATTCGTTCAACAACTTCATCGGAAGAATCAACGTATTCGATCTTGCCCCCCTTTTCAACCGGACGGGCGAAGGGATTACCCCTGTTTGAAGTTCCGAGAATGGTCCCTCCACGGGGGAGGATACCGCGCACATCATCGATGGATAACTGACGGCATCTGCCGGTCAGCAATCCGTCGAAACCGTCTTCAATACCGACTACTTCCCAGCCGTGTTGAATAATGGCTGCTTTAACGACGCCTCTGATGACCGCATTAAGCCCCGGACAGTCTCCACCGCCGGTAAGTACGCCGATCCGTTTTTTCATGGATGCTCCTCCTGAATAGCATGCATTAAATGGAAGCCATTGCCATTGCTGCGGCGCCGAGAATGCCGGCATCATCACCCAGCTCACTTTTGATTACTTTAAGTCTCCGTGCCGGAATGGGAAAAGCTCTGGCAGCAATCTCCCGGCGCATGGGTTCGGCAATCAGGTCAAAGCTTGCCGCCACCCCGCCCCCAAGAATGATGCCGTCCAGGTTCAAAAGATTTGCCACCAAAGCCGAGGCAATACCAAGATAACGACCCGCCTGCTCGAATATAGACCGGGCCAGTGAATCTCCTTTAGCGGCCGCCTCGGCGATGATGGCGCTGGTAATTTCCGCGGGGGGGATGTGGGTAAGACAGCTGCTGCCCCCCCGATGCAATGCATCCATAGTGGCTGACACTATGGCGCTTGCCGATGAATACTGTTCCAGGCAGCCGTGGTTGCCACACCGGCACAGCCTGCCTTCAGGTTCAACTGTTGCATGACCAAATTCAGCAGCCACGCCGTCAACTCCCGTCCACAGTCTATCATTCAGCACCAGGCCACTACCAACGCCTGTGCCAAGTGTGAGCATGAGGAAGGATGCCATGCCTTTGCCGGCGCCAAAACACTTCTCGCCCCATGCCCAGGCATTGGCATCGTTGACAACGATCGTCGGCAGCCCAGTGGCTTGGCAAATCAGCTGGCGGAGGTTGAGTCCCTCCAGTGGCTGCAGGTTAACCGAGGAGTACACCAGCCCCTCATTGGAAATCAAGCCTGGGACCCCGACGCCGATGCCAACAACCTGCCAACCTTCAGCCGTGCCTTTTTTTTTCAGATAATCAATGCTTGAGTAAAGACGGGCAAGAAAGTCGTCCCGTCCCCTGTTTATTTCCGTCGATTGGCGCTCTCTGAATAAAAGTTTCCCTGCTTGATCAACCAGGCAAAACCTTAGATTTGTCCCACCCACATCAATGGCAATGCAGACCTTTTCTTTTGTCATAATTCGACCTTTCCGGCCGCAGTAAATCCTGCCAGCAGCCTGTCATAGGTGGTCAGGAGGTTTTCCGGCATTACCCGCAAATCAGATATCACCGTCATAAAGTTGGTGTCACCGTTCCACCTGGGGACCAGGTGAATGTGAAGATGATCGTCAATCCCGGCGCCGGCTGCGTGCCCCAGGTTGAGCCCCATGTTGTAGCCCTGGGTGATGCCTCCTTTTCCACAACGTTGCGAGACAGTTGTAACACCTTGAACAGGTCAAGCATCTCTTCGTCACTCAGAGAATTCATATCGGCCGTATGTCGCAACGGGGCAACCATGAGATGACCATTTGTATATGGGTACCTGTTCAGCATGACCAGTGACAGTTTGGTTCGGTAGAGTACGAGCCTGTCGCGGTCAATGGCTTCGTCAGGTCCAATGCACAACACGCACCCCTCAGACTTTGAATTTTCAATGTATTCCATGCGCCATGGAGCCCAAAGCCGTTCCATATGTCACCGTCCTTGAATGTAATCATTTGAATTATTACTAAATACCTTGATTTTACAATCTTTGCCATTACTATTTCGTTCCAATAAAATCATTTTATATTTTACCTATATTAAATTCTTGACAACTAATAAGTAAAGTGCTTAATGTAGGCAGCTGCTGGCCACACAACGTTTTTCTAAAACTATGTTAGAATTTTAGAGAAGGCAAATTTTAAATTAAAGTAAAAGGATAGCCACCAAGGGAGGGCCGTATGACAAAAAAAATGGATGCATTGGAGTACCATTCCACCGGTCGCAAAGGAAAAATAGAAGTCATTTCTTCAAAACCCTGTCTCACGTCACGTGATCTTTCTCTGGCTTACTCACCGGGGGTCGCTGAACCCTGTCTCGAAATAGAAAAGAACCCTGAAGACGCCTTCAAATACACTGCCAAGGGCAATCTGGTCGCCGTAATCTCAAATGGAACCGCCGTCCTTGGTCTCGGCAACATTGGCGCACTTGCCGGCAAGCCGGTTATGGAAGGGAAAGGCGTTCTTTTCAAGCGTTTCGCCGACATAGATGTTTTCGACCTGGAGATCAATTCGGAAAATCCAGAAGAAGTGATCAAGGTCTGTCAACTTCTGGAACCGACTTTCGGCGGCATAAATCTGGAGGATATAAAGGCGCCGGAATGTTTTTACATCGAAGAAGAGCTGAAAAAAACGATGAACATACCGGTTTTCCACGATGATCAGCATGGCACAGCGATCATTTCATCGGCGGCACTGATCAACGCTCTTACATTGGTGAATAAAAAGATCGAGGATATAAAAATTGTCGTCAATGGCGCCGGTGCTTCCGCCAACGCCTGTGCAAACCTGGCCATTTCCCTTGGAGTCAGGCGGGAAAACCTGATCATGTGCGACACAAAAGGTATTATTTATAAAGGTCGTACCGAAGGGATGAATAAATATAAAGAAAGATTTGCCGTCGATACCTCTCTTCGCACTCTTGAAGAGGCGGCCAGTGGTGCCGACGTCCTTTTCGGTCTTTCGTCCAAAGGGGCATTTACCCCCGAAATGGTACGCAAAATGGCCACTAATCCTATTATTTTCGCCATGGCCAATCCCGACCCGGAAATAACCCCCGAAGAAGCTCATGCCGTGCGTGGAGACATCATCATCGCCACCGGCCGATCCGACTATCCCAACCAGGTAAATAACGTTCTCGGCTTCCCTTTCATCTTTCGTGGCGCCCTGGATGTGAGGGCCACCACCATCAATGAAGAGATGAAAAAGGCTGCCGTTGCGGCTCTCGCCGATCTGGCAAGAGAGGAGTGCCCGGATTCTGTCTGCCGAGCTTATGGCAATGTCAAGTTTGCCTTCGGTCGTGACTATATCATTCCCAAACCATTCGACCCAAGAGCACTGCTACGAGTCGCCCCGGCCGTTGCAAAAGCGGCCATGGATTCAGGCGTTGCCAGGCAGCCCATACCTGATATGGATAAATATGTCGAACATCTGGAATCCTGCAGGGAAAAGCCAAGGAAACACTGCGCATGATCATCAACAAGGCGAAGTGCGATCCAAAACGTATCGCCTTCCCTGAAGGTGACAACGAAAAAATACTCAGGGCGGCGCAGCTTGTGGTGGAGGAGGGTATTGCCTCACCTCTTTTGATAGGCAACCGTTCGAAGATTCTGCAAAAAATGGAAGAGATGAACATAGATTCAAATGGCCTTACTATCATCGATCCCGATGAATATGAGAAGACCGAAAGCTATGCCCAGGAACTTTACCGGCTGCGTCAGCGTAAAGGTTTGACCCTTTCGGAAGCACGCCGCATCATGAGAAGAAAATCCCGCACCCACTTCGGCTGTATGATGGTAAGGATGGGTGATGCCGACACACTTCTTTCCGGAATCGATACCCATTATCCGGAAACAATCAGGCCTGCCCTTGAAGTCATCGGTAAGCAGCCCGGGCTTAGCAGCGTCCATGGCCTCTACATGATGGTATTCAAGAAAGGCATATTCTTCATGTCCGACACCACCGTGGAAATTGATCCAAATGCGGAAGAATTGGCTGAAACCGCCATTCTGGCCGCAGATAAAGTGCGCATGTTGGACATTGAGCCTAAACTGGCCATGCTCTCCTTTTCCAACTTCGGCTCGGTTCAGCATCCCGATGCCCTTAAGGTAAAAAAGGCAGTGGAGATCGTCAAAGAGAAGGTTCCCGGCCTTGAAATCGAAGGTGAAATGCAGGCCGATACTGCTGTAGTTCCTGAACTGCTTGAAAACTACCAGTTCAGCGCCCTCAAGGGTCCGGCAAATGTTCTCATATTCCCCGACCTGAACTCCGGGAATATCTGTTATAAACTCCTTCACCGACTGGGGGGAGCTGAAGCAATCGGTCCCATACTCATGGGAATGGACAAGCCGGTACATGTGTTGCAGCGGGGCGATGATGTAACCGATATTCTCAACATGGCTGCCATCGCCGTGGTTGACGCCCAGAATTCATAACAGAAGCTACATCGATCTCTGCAAAAAAGGCCGCCCCCCGATGGTGGCCTTTTTTTCTTTGCAGTTGTCAATTTTGCATTGAATCTGCTATATTTTCCAAGTTTTTCAGCAATAACCATGGAGGGTCAAAACCAATGGCTCAGGCACTGGAGGTAATGCCTCCATCCTTCAGCCCCGCAGGCATCAAGCTTTCCGCCTGACGGTTGTCCTGTCTATTCTCTTGCACCTGACAGTTTTTGCAGGCTTGACAGGCAGCAAATACGGCAGGGTCGGGGAAAAAAACATCGCTTTCCTGGATATGACCATGTCTTATCCTGCAGCCAGCCCTGAAGCATCCGCTTCTGTTTTCAGAGATACACACTCTGCCATTCCCCAACAGATACCCGCGAGAGCGATTTCTGACCCGTCTGAGCTGAGCTACATGCAGGAAAAAATAGAGAAGAACCTGCAGGCATCCGGCAGCGCCAGTGCCATACAACAGGTTTCAGTCGGGCTGGGGGCAACGCGGGGTTATTTCCGCAGCCTCGGTGATGGAGAAACCCTCCGAGAGGACATACAGGCATACTACTTTGAGTTACTGCAGAACATCAACGAGAAGTGGTGGCTTGATAAAGACATCGACAGGATGGGAATCAAGGAGGTGGTGATGAATATCGTCATCGCCAGAGATGGGACTATCGTTGCAAAAGAGCTTGTGCACAGTTCGGGTAATACAGGTTATGACAAGGCGGTACTGAAGGCTCTGGCAGGCGCCGGATCTCTTCCCCCCCTGCCCGAGACCTACAATGGCGATTTTTTTCTCGCCCCCATCCGTCTGGTTGCTCCCTTGAATTTATTGGCTTCCTGATTCCGGAGTTTCCACCAACTCTTCAAGTTCTTCATAGTCAAGCTCCATCAGCTCAAGGGAATCCGGTCCTCCCTCCAATGAAGCTATCTTCAAAGCCACTCCGGGAAAATCCGGGTTAACTTTTTTCACTTCTTTGTAAATATCAAGAGCTTCGCTGGACCGACCAGATGTTTCACAAAGCAAGGCCAGCTCATACTTAAGTCCGAGCATATCTTCGTCAGTTGCCTCTTCCAGTGACATCGCCTCAAGCAGCATCTTTTCAGCCTGTTCAAAATCATTTTTCTCCCGATAGCAGGCAGCCTGGAGGGAAGCGCAGTCCAACTTTCTTTTGGGGCTGGCAGAAGCACGCCTGAACTCCCCAATGGCATCATCATAAAGCCCCATTTCCTTATATGCAATGCCGAGATCGAAATGGGTTTCAGCATCTCCCTGATTGGTCTGTTCATCCGCTTCAGTCAGCATCCCGTCCCATGAATATTTAGCAGCTTTGACGCTGACAGCCGGTTCTTCCGCCAGGGTAAGAGACTCCTCGAATTCGTCGAAAAGCTGATCGATTCCTTTGGAAATGTCGATGCCAAATTTGTCTTGTTCGCCATCTGGCAGCTCATCCTCAATATCCAACAAAGAAAGCTCGGGCAGATCTTCGGCTTCTTCCGGCAGCAGAACAAGATGCTCGTGCTCCGTGAGACCGGTCGAGTCCAGCTCAAGCAGGTTTCCAGCATCAGATACACCATGCAGTTCTTCAGGTTCTCCAAGCTCCTCTGCAAGCTCCAGTGACAGGGATTCAGCATCATCAACAACTTCGCAGATTTCTGCCGAAAGCTCCATTTCCGGCTCATCAAGGACCACATCCACTGCTGAAAATTCTTCTTCAGCAAGGTTCAGTGTTTCCGCTTCAGTTTTCCCATCGAATGGAACTTCTTCAGACAACAAGACATCTTCGTCAATTGCCAGCACATCTTGATCAGAGTGATCAATCTCTTCTGCCGCTGACGTTAAATCTTCTTCTCCGGGCAATAATTCTTCCCCAGCTGAAAGTATATCGTCCTCAGATGGCAGAGCATCCTCTTCCAGAGCTGCCAACTCGGCAGCAACATCTTCCCCGTCATCTATGGAAAGATAGATATCCTCTTCCCAATCTCCCCCGCATTCAATTTCAGAAGCTTCAGCAGTTACGACAAAATCGGAAGATTCTGCCGGTCCAGCGGGCATGCTTTCAATTCCCGGATTTTCCATGCACCCGATTGCAGATTCGGCTGCCTCTTCTTCCAGGGGAAAAGTTTCCTCAGGCTGAGGTTCAACCTGTTGAATACTATTTTCCAGCAAGGTCAGCTTTTCCGCCTCGCCACTTTTTTGGTAGAGTTCCTTTAGCCCTGAAACGATCCTTCCGTCGTCTGACCATTCCCGAAGAGCCATGTACAGGCTTCCAGGGTGCCGAAAGCAGACTGCGCCAGGAAGAAGCCAGAGTGTTTGCCTAACAGTTCTACCCCTTCCGCATATTTTTGTTCCGCCATGGCGGAACGGATAATTCCTTCACGGGCAAATAACTCGTCGGGAAAGAGGCGTATTATCAGGTCATAGGTGAGCCTCAGTTTTTCATGGTCTTCCTTGACCTGGTAAGCCTGGATGAGCAGTTTCCACAGGGGGAGGTTCGTGCTGTCCTGCTTTATCAATCCACTTAGTTTGCCAATGGCATTATCCACATCGGATTTCACCAGGACGGCAAGGTCTTCGACTGAAAGCTTCGCACGATCTGGGAAAAGGTTGGCGATTCTTGCTTCCATCTTCTCGGCAGCAGATTGATTGCCGGTGGTCTTCAGCAGGTTTGTCAGTCTCGTATATGCATCAAAGGCAGCGTCCGGCTCTCTCCTGGCAAAGAGAAGCTCAGCATGTTTCTGGCAGGTGGCAAGATTTTCAGGATCCAGCTCCAGCATTTTTTCGACTGTCTTGACGGCATCGGCCAGTTGGGAGTTCTTTTCGAAGAAATTGACGGCGGTCCTGTATTCGTCGAGGGCATTACCGGTCAGTCCCTGTTTGCCGTTAAGTGCAGCCAGGATGACGGTTATCTTGATATTATCGGGAGTAAGCTTCTGTATCTGCTTGTAGACGGCTATTGCCTTGAGATAATAGCCATTGTCATCGTAGAATTTGCCTATAACCTCATATTCCGTTACGGCCTCATCATTGCGCCCGGAACGGACCAGAAGCTCTGCAAGCCGCTGCCTGTGGCGGGTATCCTTGGGATCTAGTGCTACAACCTGTTGATAGTCCTTGATCGCTCGATCGAGCTGTCCCTTTAGGATAAATTTCTGTGCACTTTCCAGAAGTTTTTCTCTATTTGAAGCCAAAGAAGCACCTTCACCGTTAAAGTAGATATATTACCGCTAGTCAAATTAGTTCAAACCCTGCGCCATGTCAAGGCTTATGAAGCCTAAACCTTTGGAATACTTATCCTTGGCGGTCCTTTTCGAGCAGAGAGAGAATATGCTCCAGCTGCTTGATTTGTTGAACCGTCAAAGGCTGTTCATGGTAGACAGCTTCCCCGTAAATTGAAGCAAAATGCTTCACCCATGGGTCCCCAGTCTCGTCAGCCAACTCATATAAACCAAAGGTACCTGGTTCTTTGGTGAGCGGATATTGCTTGCCGACAATCCTGAGAAAGTCGGAAAGGAGCCTTTCTTCCCTGGTTTTGACTCGCTTTGTGCTGATCAATCGGGCAAAGACAACAGCTGCCACAACTACCAGCAAAACAACAAAAATCTTCAAGTCGGCTATCTTCAGTTGTTTCAGGTTGCGACTGGCTGCACCAGCCAATGAAATCTGGCTCTCAAGATCGTAGGTAATGACTGCCCTGTTCCAGTAGTAACCAAAAAGGTCCAGGTAGGCTTGCAACTGGCGCATCATCCCCTGCCTGCCCGCATCACTGCTGCGTACGGTATTCACCGCCCAGCGGGTCGGATCAACCGTTACCCATCCCTCCCCTGCCAGGTACACCTCCATCCAGACATGGGCCATGTCTTCAGTTACCGTGTAATAGCGGCCAATGGGGTTATACTCGCCACCAAGATACCCTCCCACAAGGCGTGTCGGCACTTTTGCCAGCCTCAGCAAAGTTGCTGCAGAAACTGCAAAAAACTCGCAATTTCCACTGCGTTTATCAAAGAGAAAGGTGTCGATTGAAGATGAACCGGTCGGTAAGTCGCTGGTGAGGTAAATGAAGCTTTTTCCCCTATAAAAGTCTTCCAAGCGGGAAAGCAACTGATGATGGTCCCGGCTTTGCCGTCTCAGGTCACTGGCCAGGTTCTTCATACGCGGAGATATGCCTGTCGGAAGCTTCAGGTAGAATTTGTGGTGTATCCCCCCGACAACACCGATCCTGTCGCCCATGATGGATTCGACACTATAGCTGATGCGCCTTTGCGACTGATAGGATTTGTAGAAAACCAGATCTCTGGACGCGATGGCCCTGGTTCCTGACAGCTGCCGGGGAATGTTTAACGTGATCAGGTACCTGTTTTGGGAAGGTTCAGGATAAATGGTCTGCCGTATGGTTGGTCCAGCTTTAACCCTGGAAACTTCACCGGCCGGAGGTTCAATTCTGCTCCAGGTATTACCTGCGATCTGATTCAGGACGATGCCGCGCCAGTACAGCTGACTCTGTTCCACTCGGCTGCTTTCGGCCCGGAAGGCTACTATTTTGGCTGCGGCAGTGGAAGCCGTACCCGGTTCTATTTTATCACTGAAACCGGTGACCTTGGCAGATGGCTTCTGAACCAAATGCCACAGCGGATACTGCGTTCTTGGGAGTATAAGAAAGAAAAAAACCGTCAGAGGGATGATAGCCAAAGACATTAGCAGGGAAGAGGTCAATATCTTTTTCATCCCCGGGCGGCTGATATTCATTTGGGGGTCCTTCCCGTGAAAAGTCAGCAGCACCATGGAAACCGTGATCAGCACCAACTGAACGAGCAGGTAAACAAGGAAAACCGCATCCAGGCTATAGAGCGAAGAAGCGGCAAGTGCTATCAGGGCAAGCACGAAAACCTGCAGATGGTTTCTTCCACTCTTCTCACTGATGAGCCTTACCCCGAGCAGTAGAATGATGGCATTCGCCGCAGGGGAAAGCACGTTGTCTCTACTGAACTGCACCATATAGAATGCAAAAAAAAGGATAGAAACCAGGGTGGTAATAGATGCTGCCGGATATCGGTTCCGGTAATCGGCAAGGATCCCTGCAGCAAAGGCAGCTAAAAAGAGGAATCTGGGGGCTGGCTCAATGTACGGGAAAAGAGGTATGAAACCGAGCAGGGCTATGCAGAAGGTAAGAAAAAGAAGGGGGATCCTAATTCTGATCATAGAGCGCCAACTCCGTCAGCAAACGGAGCCTGTGTGATTTTGAGGCCTTCGGTTGATTATCCTGTCACTGATCCTGAGGCCGACAGGGCGGTTGTCACGGATAAGACGGTTGATGAGAAATACTGCAGAGGAAAGGCGCGCCTCCAGGGTCGAACCTGGTAACAGGCGAGGGTCGAGGATCACAGGCTCTCCCCCCCCAGCGCTCATCTCTTTGACCTTTAACAGCGGGTGTTTTGCCGAAAGGCGCCAATGGATCATTTTAAGTGGATCGCCACCGGCATAATCCTTGATCCTGTTCACCTCTCCCTCCATCCCTCTGCTCAGCGGCAAAGGATCGGTATTCGGTTGACCTTGTTCGGCTGCAGTTGCAAAAGAGGCATGGATGGGGGCTGGAAACACAATGAATTCATCTTCAAGGCGTAGACGGTTGCATCGGACGAAAAAATTGACCGGAAAAGGGGAAAATACCAGCGCCTCTCCCATGGGTTGTAGCCCCCTATGGGTGAATTTGACGACGACGGAATCTGTTTCGGTGGAAGAGCTGCTTATGTAGTTGAAATCCATAGACTTGCCACAGACCATGATCTGCAGAAGGAATGACGGCATGAGCCGTTTTGTGTTGGTAAGCTTAATCACCGCAAGAGTTTCAGCACCGGCGTAAATCTCCTCGGGGAGAACTAACTGCAGTTTCAGGCCCCTTATATTGGCCCAACCGGCAACACCGGATACTGCATGAATCCGAGCATGGCGGATACTATAAGGAAAAGAAGATTATTGCCGGTATTCACCGCGGCAAAACCGAGAAACAGCGTCAATGCTATATAAATGCCACCTCCCTTTGTTATCCTTAAGACAGCGGCACGGGTATCTTTTTTACGATTGACCGTAACAACTCCTCCTTGTCGAGGCTTTGGCTCTCTTCTTTCGTGATGAGCCGATGGGAACCGACGGCGACGACTATCTCCTTCACATCCTCCGGGATGACGAAATTCCGTCCCTCCAGGTATGCCACCGATCTGGCTGCGTCGGCCAGATTGATCCCTCCCCTGGTGGATATACCTGACAGTACCAGGGGGTGGTCGCGAGTCGCGGCAATTATGGCAAAAATATAGCCAACAATATTATCGGCCAAATGGACTCGTTCCCTGATTTCTCCCTGTGCGGCAATAATATCCTCTTGAGTGAGCATTGCTGGATGGTTCGGATCTCATCTCGAAGGCTGCCATACCTGATAATTGATTTTTCCATGTCCTCCGGTGGATAGCCGATACCGGTCCTGATTATGAACCTGTCCAGTTGGGATTCCGGAAGCGGATAAGTTCCCACCTGTTCTACCGGGTTCTGGGTGGCGATGACCAGAAAAGGCTCAGGAAGCTGGTAGGTTACCCCTTCCACCGTCACCCGTCTCTCCTCCATGGCCTCCAGCAGAGCACTCTGGGTCTTCGGCATGGCCCTGTTTATCTCATCCACCAGCAGAATATTGTTGAAAACCGGCCCGTTAATGAAGTGAAAGGAGTTCAACTCTCTGTTAAAAATGGAGAGCCCGGTTATATCCGACGGCAGCAGATCACTGGTACACTGTATCCTGCCGAAGGATAAACCCATGGAATTGGCAAGGACAAGGGCCAAGGTCGTCTTGCCCAGCCCGGGGATATCCTCCAGAAGCACATGTCCGCCGCTCAACAAAGCAACGAAGCATAGCCTCACGGCGTGAGCCTTGCCTTTCAGATACCGCAGAGACAGGGTATCCACGACACTTACAATTTTATCCCTTGTTGCAGATTGCATTTAAAAACCTTCTCTCAAAACTGTCGACTGTTTTAGGATACAGTGCTGCCATCATTTTTCAATGGTCCGGTCGGACATTAAGCAACCGGCCCCACTCCTGCCACTGGTTAGCATCGAAAGTGAGGAGGATGGCAGCCGGAATCACGGTATCGAGTTCATTCAACTGAAACTTTAACAGTTCACCAGTAAATACCCCGAACAACGACAGTTCGTCCTGAAAAAGCCGGATGAATTCGAAGCGGATTTGCGGCAGGGAAATGGGTTCTTTGCCGACGAAATTGAGGCTGCAAAGTGCCGGGTCCATGATTTCGCCTCCCATATCAACCAGGGGCAGTCCGTGGAGCCGGCAGGTCATGGGACGATGCTCGTAGACCAGACATCGACCATTTTCATCAAGGAGAACACAAGGCGTTTCATCCTCATTGGGCATGATTTTATCCCATTCCTCGTCTGAACGGTGATTCAGGGTAAAGGGAGGTGCAAACTCGGGCCAGATAGCCCTGATTGCTTCAAGGCGAGATCTTGCCCGGTCTGCCACCTTGTACTGCACCCCCTGCTCCAGCTTGTCGAATCCGCTTTTCAGGAAACAGGCATCGAGAAGGGTAATGTCGAAGAGACCTCGGCAACAATGGGAACAGCCTTTGCTGCAGTGAATATCTTCGGGAGCCGCTGATAAACAACGCCCGAACCAGGCGTCAACCCTTGAAAGAAGCTGACCGTATAGGGTAAGAATATTGTCAACCTGCATGAAAATGTCCTGTATTCAATGAAAAAGGGCAGCGAATCAATTCGCCACCCTTTGAACAGTTATCGTAAATGCATCAGATCAAGCCAGCACTTCGGACTTGGTGAAGATTGATTTAAGCCAGTATCCCTCTTTCTCTATATTTTCACGTCCACCCTCTTCGCGATCCACGAGTGTTACAACGCCGAGTACCTTAAGACCTTCTTCTTCCGCCCTTTTTATGGCCTTGATAGAAGACCCTCCGCTGGTGACAACATCTTCAACGATGACCACCCGTGCTCCGGGTTTGAAATTTTTCCGTCCTTCAAGCCATGCGCCCGTCCCGTGGCCTTTCGGCTCTTTTCGGATGATGAACGCAGGAATCGGCTGCTTTTCCAGAAAGCTGACGACAGAGGTAGCAGTGGCAATGGGATCGGCGCCAAGGGTCAATCCCCCTACCCCTTCAAGCTGTTCAACGTCCTTTATCGCTTCGAAAAAAAGCTTGCCGGTCAGATAGCCACCTTCAGGATGAAGAGTGGTTTGCTTGCCGTCGAAATAGAAATCGCTTTCCCGGCCCGAGGCCAGCACGACCTTTCTTTTCTCATAGGATAGCTCAAGGATGATCTGTTTTAGCCTAGCCTTGTCACTCATATTCTGGAAGCTCCTTTTCAAATAGGTCTAGCTGTGGCGCAATGCCCAGCTTAGGGAATTTAACGGGATAGCTCCCGGTGAAGCAGGCACGACAATAGCTGGTATTTTCGGTCCCGACAGAACTGATCAGACCATCCTCCGACAGGTATCCCAGGGTGTCGGCAGTTATATACTTGCGGATCTCATCAATGGTATGGGATGAAGAGATCAATTCCTTGCGGTTGGGGGTGTCAATGCCGTAATAGCAGGGATAACTGGTTGGGGGAGAAGAGATTCTCACATGGACCTCTTTGGCTCCCGCATTACGGATCATCTTGACGATCTTGCGTGAAGTGGTGCCGCGGACTATGGAATCGTCGATGACAACTACCCGTTTGTCCTTGAGGACCTCCCTTACCGGATTCAGCTTGATCTTCACCCCGAAATGGCGGATCGCCTGCTGAGGCTCGATGAAGGTGCGTCCCACGTAATGGTTGCGGATCAGCCCCAGCTCAAAGGGTATTCCCGATTCTTCGGCGTAACCGAGAGCGGATGGCACTCCGGAATCGGGAATGGGAATGACAATGTCGGCATCCACCTGATGTTCCCGTGCCAGTTGGCGACCCATTTCCTTGCGTACCTGATAAACGTTCTTGCCGAAGATATATGAGTCCGGACGGGCAAAATAGACGAACTCAAAAATGCACGGGGTGGGATTCGCCTTTTGCAGCGGGAAGTAAGAGGTCATCCCCTCATTGGTAATGATGATCGCCTCTCCCGGCTCAATTTCGCGGATGAATTCGGCGTCGATGAGGTCAAGGGCGCAGCTTTCCGACGCGACCACATAGGAACTGCCCAGCTTGCCCAGACACAGGGGCCTGAAACCGTTAGGATCACGGACGGCAACCATTCTCGTTTCCGTGAGAAAGAGCAGGCAATAGGCCCCTTTGATGCGGTTCAGCGAGTCGGAAATCCTGTCGAGGAGAGAATTGGCCTTTGAGGTGGCAAGCAGATGGACAATGATCTCCGTGTCCATGGTCGTCTGAAATATTGAGCCGTATGCTTCCAGCTCATCCTTGATGATCTGGGCATTGACAATGTTACCGTTATGGGCAACGGCAATGGACCCTCTTGAGTAGTCGACCATGATGGGTTGAACGTTTTTTATGACTGAGGAACCGGTGGTAGAGTAGCGTACATGGCCGATTGCCGATTTTCCGGGCAGTGATTTGAATATTTCCTGGTTGCCGAAGACATCCGCCACAAGACCCATGCTTTTATGGGCATGGAGAGAAGAGCCGTCCGAGGAAACGATACCGCAGCTTTCCTGCCCACGGTGCTGCAGAGCATAGAGGCCCAGATAAGTCAGATTGGACGCCTCGGGATGGTTGAATATTCCGAAAATACCGCATTCTTCTTCTGGTCGTTGTAACTTCATAACGTAAACGTACTCCTTCCCCTGAATGGGATCTTCAAGGGATGTTCGTTGTAGAGGTGCACCGCAAAGCTCAGAAGTTGTTCTTCACATATTCTGCAGCGTTCCTGAAAAGAACAAGACCGTCGCCGTCTTCCGGCAGGTCTTCCCTAGTCCAGCGGGGGTGCTGGATGCGGTTGACGAAAGCCTCGGGGTGGGGCATCAGTCCCATGATCCTGCCGGATTCACTGCTTATGCCAGCAATGGCATTGACCGAGCCGTTGGGATTGAGGGGGAATTCCATGGTGGCAGACGTATATGCTGGATCGGAATAAACGAGCACGGCAAGATTGCCTTTCTCGATCCGCTCCAGCGTTTCCGGGCCATCCACGACAAATTTACCTTCCCCGTGCCTGATGGCAGGTAAAGACCTTTTCCACACCGCGGGTGAAAATACAGTTGGAGGCGGTGTTGTTTTTAAGATAGACCCAACGATCCTGAAAACGTCCACTGTCGTTAAAGGTGAGGGTTGCCACCTGCTGGCGGCCATTATTGGCAAAACCCGGCAATAGACCCATCTTTACCAGCAGTTGAAAGCCGTTACAAACACCCAGCACCAGCTTTCCGTCATCGATAAAGCGTTGCAACTGTTCAAAGAGATGTTCGTTGCCGCCCTGGGTCTTGGCATAACGAAGGCGATTGGCTTGGGCCTTTGCGCTTCCAAGGTCGTCACCGTCAAGAAAGCCGCCGGTGAGATTCAAAAAGTGAAAATCGTCCAGCCTTATTTCGCCGGAGAGAAGGTCGGAAATGTGGGCAATCCGGGCTTCATCGAACCCTCCGAGGCGGCAGGCATGGGCAGCCTCCATCTCGCAGTTTGTGCCGTTACCCGTTATGATCAACGCCTTTGCTTTAGCCATTAAAAAACTCCCGAAACTATTACAGTGATTGCAGCGGAGACTGCCATGCTTCTTTAAGACTGGCAATCTCAGCTTTAACGACTACCTTACCAGAAACGCCTGTGATGGTTAAAGTGGTATCTGCCGTGACCTGACCAATGCGGGCAACCGCCTGACCGGACATCACATTTTCAAATGCTGCTGACTTGCCGGGATCTACCGTGACAAGAAGCCGTGATGCTGATTCGGAAAAAAGGATGGCCTCGTCATCCAGTGATGCACTCGCCTTGATGGGCACCGCATCAAGATTCACCGCAAGACCGAAACCTCCGGCAAAAGCGGATTCAGCAGCAGCGACGGCAAGTCCACCGTCGGAAAGATCATGGCAGGAAGCGACTAATCCTTCCACCACCGCGGCATGGTAGGCCCGGTAACTGTTCAAGGCGGTTTCGGCGTTGACCTGTGGTACTCTGTTACCGGTAAAGCCTTTGGCTGCCAGGTATTCAGAGCCGCCCAGCTCGTCAGCTGTCTCCCCCAGTATATAAACCACGTCACCAGGTCTTTTGACATCCATGGTCACAGCCTTGCGGGCATCTTCCATTTTCCCTATGACTGAAAAGAGCAGCGTCGGAGGAATGGATATTTTGGTGGTCCCGTCATAGAAGTCGTTTTTCATGGAATCCTTGCCGGAGATAAGAGGAATGCCGAAGGCCACGCAGTAATCGTACAGGGCCTTGTTGGCCCGCACCAGCTGGGCCATCTTGTATTCACCGTCGGGAGTCTTTTCCGATTTGACCGGGTCGCACCAGCAGAAGTTGTCCAGACCGGCAACCAGGTCCGGCGAGCCGCCGACAGCGATATAGTTGCGCAGACCTTCGTCAATGGCATTGGCGGCCATATGGTAAGCATCTATGTCACTGTACCTCGGGCAGATGCCGTGGCCGACAACGACCCCCTCGAAGGAGTCGAGGATGGGTCTGACGACAGCAGCGTCCGAAGGACCATCATTATCGACACCGGTAAAGGGTTTGACGACGCTCCCCCCCTGCACCTCGTGGTCGTAACGGCGGACCACCGACTCTTTTGAGCAGATATTCAGCGAGCCGAGCAGTTTGAGCAGGTCTTCGGTGTAGTCGCTCTTGCCGGCCGGCTTCGGCTCTTCATGATGTTTGATCTCCCAGACCCCCCGCATCTCCATGGGAGGCAATCCGCCGTGAAGGAAGCTGATCGGCAGAAAGGCCACTGTTGTTTCGCCATGGAGGATATGGAAATAACCGGAATCGGTAAATTCTCCCAACACCGTCGCCTCAACTCCCATAATCCTGGCCAGAGCCAGGAATTCATCGATTTTAGCAGGAGGAACGGCAAGGCTCATACGCTCCTGGGCCTCGGAAATGAGGATTTCCCATGGATCCAGCCCGGCGTACTTGAGGGGCGCCTTGGACAGGTCCAGACGGCAGCCGCCGCACTCTTCGGACATCTCTCCGATTGAAGAAGAAAGGCCGCCGGCGCCGTTGTCGGTAATGAAATTATAAAGACCGCGGTCCCTGGCCCGCAGGAGAAAATCGGTCATCCGTTTCTGGGTGATGGGATCCCCTATCTGTACCGCTGAAACCGGAGATGATTCATTCAGCTCCTCGGATGAAAAAGTGGCGCCGTGGATACCGTCCTTGCCGATGCGTCCGCCGGTCATAACGATCAGGTCACCGGGATCTATCCGCTTCACATGGGATGGTTCGCCGTTGATGACGGCCGGCATGATGCCGGCGGTGCCGCAGAAGACAAGGGGCTTGCCGGCAAAGCGGTCATCGAAGACCAGCGAGCCGTTGACCGTGGGAATGCCGCTCTTGTTTCCCCCGTGCTCAACCCCTTCGATGACCCCTTCATAGATACGGCGCGGATGAAGCAGCCGTGCAGGAAGCGGCTTATCGTAGAAGGGCGAGGCGAAACAGAAGACATCGGTGTTGAAAATGAGCCTGGCTCCTTTGCCGGTACCGAATGGGTCACGGTTGACGCCGACGATGCCGGTGAGCGCTCCGCCGTAAGGATCCAATGCGCTGGGCGAATTGTGGGTTTCCACTTTGAATACCAGGGAGTAGTCATCATTGAACCTGATTACTCCGGCGTTATCCTTGAATACCGACAGACAGAAGTCCTTGTCGCCAAGGTTCTCGCGGACCGTGGCCGTGGTCCTCTGAATAAAGCTTTTAAACAGAGAAGAAATCTGTTCCCGGTTTCCCTTCTCATCCATATATTCGACGTTCCGGAAAAGATCTTGTGTTTGCAGTGTTCGGACCAGGTCTGGGCCAGGGCTTCCAGTTCCACGTCAGTCGGCCGGTCACCCAAGCCTTGACTGCGGCGGGCGGCGAGAACCAGTTCGTCCCGGTAATGTGCCTGGATAATCTTCATCTCATCTAGAGTGAGAGCAAGAACGCCTTCGCGACTGATACGCAGCAACTCCTCATCGGTCACATTCAGATCGATCTCTTTAACAGTGCCTGTGGCGTGAACGGCAACCTTGCACATAAGCCTGCATACCTTTCTGCGCCACAAACGATGCGTGATCGAGTATCTGGTAGCGCTGGATGAGTGTATTGCAGAGAAGCCCGGTAGCTATGCCTTCCATCTCCTTGAGGTCCAACCCGCAGGTGAACAGGTACTGGACAGATGTATAGACACCTTCACCTTCCCGAAAGGGGCGGCCAATGATGTACTCGATAGCCTCTTTGGCGGTCCTGCCCACGTTGTCTGTAACACCGGGCCGGAAACCCACCTCCACGACAAAATCAAAATTGCGACCGATAGGCACATCGATGGCAAAATCCTGAATGACAGGATCGGAAAAAGGACCGGCAGCTGCCAGTTCGAGCTCGGCGGCAGTGAGACCGGCATCGACCGTAAACACATCTATTGTCCTGACCTGCTTGACAGGTACGTCCAGAAAGTGCTCTATCTCGCTCCTGATCCGTTCTCCCCGCGCGTCGCGAACGTTATCCTTCAAAGCTATTTCTATTCTATGGGCCATTATCAGTCCTTTTCCATCAGTACCGTTCTCGTTGGATACGGTATCTGTACGCCGTTTTCCTGAAATCTTTTTGCGATCAGACAATTAATCTGATCGGTAACTGAAAAAACCTTTGTGTAATCTTCTACCCAGAAAAAAAGTGAAACATTCAATGCGCTGTCGCCAAAGGAGACGAAAAAAGCCTCCGGAGAAGGATCTTTGCGGACATGTGGTATCTCAAGGGCAGTATTGACCAGCAGCGCTTTGACGGCAGAAATGTCGCTCCCGTAGGCAACCCCCAGGTTGATCCGCCCTTTGCTGAGGACATCGGGAAAAGCCATGTTGATCAGCACCGTGTTGCACAACTCCGAGTTGGGGATAATCAGATAGGTATTGTCAAGGGTCTTGATCTTCGTGCTGCGAAGGCCAATATCGATTACATCGCCAATCTGACCGCCGGCAAGCTGAATGCGGTCACCGATGTGAAAAGGGCGATCCAGCATCAGGGTGAATCCGGAGATCATGTTGGCCAGGGTGTCCTTTGCCGCTAGACCTATGGCAAGAGAACCGATACCGAGAGCGGTAATTATGGACCAAATGTCGTAATTGAAATGTTTGAGGGTAATTATCAGCGCTGTGCCGATGAGAAAGATGCTGATCAGCTTTTCAACCAATGGTATCAATTGCCGCAGGCGCTGCTCTCCACGCCGGTCATCCTGGCGGCATACCACTGGAGAAACTCATCGGCAGCCCTGTATGCAATGATGGTGAGGATTATCATATTGATGACGAAGAGAATCCCCGAGGTGATAACGTGGGCCTTTTCGGGCAACGGCAGTGAGGCTACCGCAAAATAGAGGCCGGCGAACATGAGCAGAAGAGACGTCGGCGGCGTCACACGCCGCAGGATCCGGTCATCAAGATCGGTCTTGGTAAAGGAGGTGAAGCGAGGCCCCCAGGTTACCAGCACATGCCCAAGCATCAGGGCAAGCAAATAAAAAGAGGCAAATATGATGACGGCAATAAGGGTTTCCTTCAGCCAGAAAAGGAGCAGCCCGTCTGCCGCCTCAAGTTGAAAAAACCGTATCAGGTTATCCACCGAATACCCTCGTGAAAATGGTATCTACGTGCTTCAGGTGATAATTGAGGTTGAAGGCTTCCTTGATCTGCTCCTCCGAAAGAGTACTGCGGACCTCGGCATCGTTCAATAACTCGGTCTGGAAATCCTTCCCTTCTTCCCAGACCTTCATGGCGTTTCTCTGCACCAGTGCATAGGCGTTCTCGCGGGAAACGCCATTATTGGCCAACTCCAGCAGTATTCGCTGGGAGAATATCAGGCCACGCATCAAGTTCAGGTTTTTCATCATGTTCTCCGGATAAACAACCAGATTGTCTATCAGGCCAATGCAGCGGTTCAACATGAAATCCATGAGAATGGTGGCATCGGGGCCGATGATACGTTCAACAGAAGAATGGGAGATGTCCCGCTCGTGCCACAAGGCAACATTTTCCATGGCGGAAACGGCATAACCGCGGATGAGCCTGGCCAGGCCGGTAAGATTTTCCGAAAGCACCGGGTTCCGCTTATGGGGCATGGCTGAAGAGCCTTTTTGTCCCTTGCTGAAGAATTCCTCGGCTTCAAGAACTTCGGTACGCTGCAGGTGTCTGATTTCAACGGCGAATTTTTCGATTGAAGAAGCAATGATGGCCAGGGCAGAAAAGAATTCCGCATGGCGGTCACGCTGTATCACCTGCGTAGAACACGGAGCCGGCTTCAGACCTGCCTTGGCGCAGACAAATTCTTCCACCTTCGGATCTATGTTGGCGAAAGTACCCACGGCACCGGAAATCTTGCCGTAGGCGACCGTTTCACGCGCTGCTTCCATGCGCCTCAGGTTTCGGCGCATCTCGTCATACCAGAGAGCCATTTTCAGGCCGAACGTCACCGGCTCGGCATGAATACCGTGGGATCTCCCCATCATGGGGGTATCCTTGTGCTCCATGGCTCTTTTCTTTATCACTTCCATCAGCTTCTTGATGTCCGCAATGATCAGATCGCTGCTTTCCTTGAGCAGCATTGCCAGGGATGTGTCAAGCACATCCGAAGAAGTCAGCCCAAGGTGAACGAAACGTGAATCGTCCCCGATATAATCAGCTACTGAAGTAAGAAAAGCGATTACATCGTGCTTCACCGTTTTTTCAATTTCGTCTATGCGGGGAACGTCAAATTTTGCCTTGGCCTTGATCCGGTCTACCGCTTCCTGGGGAATATTCCCAAGCTGGGCATGGGCCTCGCAGGCGTATATCTCAATCTCCAACCACTTCTGGTAACGGTTCTCGGGTTCCCAGATCCTGGTCATTTCCGGGCGGCTGTAACGTTCGATCACTTTATGATTCTCCTGTGAAATTAATAATCAGACGACAAGGTCTGTAATCAGTAAGCGTGGCTGAATCAGCCATTGATACAAAAGACCGCACTCACCTGGTCCTGAGTGCCGACTATCAGCTTGGGTGAGCAGATATTAGTCGACGCAAGCATGGTTGTGGCAGCGCTGTGGGCCAGACTTGGATCATTGTTGACTTCAGAAAGATGGGCGAGGAAAACACCTTCGAGACAAGGATGGAGTATTTCTTCAAGTAAGGCGGCAGAATCATTGTTGGAAAGATGACCATGACGGGATCTGATACGCTGTTTCAGATGCCAGGGGTATGGCCCGTTCATCAACATGTCCTCATCATGGTTTGATTCAACTATGACAATGCGGCATTTCTGCAGTTTATCAACAACGAGCCTTGTGGCAATGCCAAGATCGGTAGCAACCCCCATGGGCCCGTCACTGCTTTCGACAATGAAGCCTACCGGATCACAGGCATCATGGGTAATGGGAAACGGGTCGATGGCAAGATCTCTGAAGCAGAAAGAATAACCTGACTCAAATTCAATGACCTGCGTTTTGGCCAGATAGCGCGATGCTTCCTTGTGGGTCGGATAGCTGAGAATGACAGGAATCTTTAGCTTGCGTGCAAGGCTCCCGCCCCTCTGATATGATCCTGATGCTCATGACTGATCATGATCGCATCGAGTTCGCTGCCTTCAACTCCTATTGCATGAAGCCTGCGCAAGATCTCAACGGCGGAAAGGCCTGCATCAAGCAAAAGTTTCGTTTCACCGTTTTCGATGAAAAGAGAATTGCCCTTGCTGCCACTGGCAAGCAGGCAGGCTCGCATATAAAGACTCCTGAGCAGTTTTTTTACGGCAAGGAAATCGGCAGGAAAACTTCGTATATATACAGGAAAACAGGAATGGATTCAAGGCCAATTTTCTAATGTTATCAGTGGAGCAGATTCATGTAATCAAGTGACGAATCCCCCACCAGTGGATTCAACGGCAGAAGTATGTGAAAGATGGAACCGGAACCGCTATCTGAATTATACCCTGGAGATTCAACCCATATTTCTCCACCGTGCATATCGACGATTCCCTTGGCAATAGACAGTCCGAGCCCGGCGCCTTTGGCTTTGAATGCAACTTTGCCGGTGCTGTGCTCTTCGATGTTTCCCGCTTCATAAAATTTGTCGAATATACGTACCTGATCCTCGCGGTCGATGCCGATGCCGGTGTCGGCAACAGCTATTTCTACATATAGGTGGTGTTCCTTACCTATATTTACAATCGATTGGCCCTGGACGCTGTCGGCAGACTGCTTGCTGCGCAGGAGGTATTTCGCGCTTGTGGTCACTGTAATTTCACCCCCGTCGGGAGTGAATTTGATTGCGTTGCCGAGAACGTTGGAAAAAAGCTGTACGAGCCGAAACATGTCCCCCTTGATTGCAGGAATGCTTTCATCCAGTTGGAGGGTCAATTTCTGCTTACGCATGGAGAAGAAAAAGGCAAGTTCCTTTACTGCATCCCGTACCAGCTGATTCACATGGACATCATCTATTTTTAGCTGCAGCCTCTTTTCGTCAATCATGGAGACGTCGACCATATCCTTGATTATATTGTCCAGGCGCATGGCGGCACTTGAGATATTTCCCACCATCTCAAGTACCGTGTGATCGACTTTATCGGCCATGTCTGTGGTAATCAGCTCGGCATACCCCATGATAACCGTCAGAGGAGTTTTGAGTTCGTGGGAGGCCAGACCGAGGAAAGAATCCTTCATTTTGTTGAGCCTGACAAGGTCGGCGGCGCTCTTTTCCAGATTCATCATGATTTCCCGTTCTTTGGTTACATCCCGGAATATGGCCTGAACAAGACGGTCATTGCCGCTTTCGATGCTGCTGGCATGCAGTCTGGAAACTACCAGTGCCCCACCTTTTTTAACAATCTGCATTTCCTCCGCAATATGCAGCCCCTGGGAAGCATCTTTGAATATCTTATGTATCTTTGGAATATTTTCTATGTTCAACAGGAGCAGCATCTTTGTCAACGGCAGGCCGACCAGTTCCCGTGCACTGTAACCGAAAAATTCTTCAGCCATTTTGTTTACCATTTTCACGGACTCGTCTTCACCTACCACGACAATTGCATCACTGGCGTCCTCCATCAAAGACTTGTAAAGCTCTTCCGATTTCTCCAGCTCATGGCTGAGGTGCTCCAGTTTAAGATACGAGGAATGGAGTTCACTGTGGGTTCTTTCAAGCTCTTGATAGTTTTTCCTGATCTCCTCATCACGGTTTTTGAGATATGCGGACATGACGTTGATGTTTTTGGCCAGTTCATTGAATTCATAAACAGGCACTTCCTGGATCCGCACATCGAATCCACCTTCAGAGATCTGTTTGACGCCCTTAAGCAGAACAGAAACAGGTTGAATGATGCTTTTTTCATGAAAATCACTACCAGGGAAAAGGAAAAGAGCAGAAAAACCAGCAGCAGAAAGACCGAGCGAAGAATCATACCTTTGACCTTGGCAGATATGATCGATTCCTCAAAACCTATATGGACCTGTGCTGTGGGCTTTCCATCGGCAGTTTTGACAATTGTTACCGTATCATAAAAAGCGGGATCTTTGCCGACGAGGTTTATCTGAACGGCTGGATTGGATATGTAGGAACGACTCGCTCCCCTGATGGCTAGATTTTGGAATTTGGGGTCACTCAGATATAAAATGTTGCCATCCAGGTCGGTTATTATACAATAAGCTATATCTGGATTACCATCCACAAGCTCTCGACATTTCTCGGAAATTCCTGCTATATCACGAATATCGAGCCCCAGATTAAGGACTTTCTCAATGCTCCCCTTCATAGATGCGCTAAGGCTCTGTGATCTAAGAAACAGTGCGTTTATATAATCCTTTCTGAATCCGATAATATCCAGACCTGCACTGACTAGAATAGTCAGAAACAGGATCAGAAACGAGAAAAGTATAATTCGTTTTTCGAGAGTTCTTTTCATTTTGCTCTGATTTAGGCTATTTTTAAGCAGAAGCATAATATTACCACAAATGCCTCTGAGAAAAAGATGAATTTTTTTCAGGGTCTGGCACCTTGCCCATTATTCCGCATGTGGACCTTGTTGATAGATTTTACATTTTTTGAATTTATTAAATAAAATCTTGACCATAGAGCCTTTATTTGTTAAATAATTTGAGTTATGAGTAAGTACTTATAAATTACTCTAATTAATCTCTCTACTAGGAGGCAACAATGGCTTTAAGGGTTGCAATCAATGGTTTTGGCAGGATTGGACGCTCCGTTCTCAGGGCGGCTGTCAATGAGAAAGGGATCGAATTTGTCGCAATAAACGATCTCACAGACGCTAAGACACTGGCTCATCTTCTTAAATATGACTCCGTACATGGAATTTTTCCCGGTAAAGTAGAGGCAAAGGAAAACGCGCTTGTTGTAAATGGTATCACCATCAAGATTTATGCAGTCAGAAACCCGGCTGAGCTGCTTGGAAAGACGAAAAGGTAGATGTGGTTCTGGAATCCACCGGACTCTTCACTGCCCGGGAAAAAGCCGAGTTGCATCTGCAGGCGGGCGCAAAGAAAGTAATCATCTCCGCCCCTGCTACCAATGAAGACATCACCGTCGTCATGGGTGTCAACCATCAACTCTATGATGCAAAAAAACACAATATCATTTCCAATGCCTCCTGTACAACCAACTGTTTGGCGCCGGTAGCAAAGGTGCTTCAGGAAACGTTCGGTATTGAAAAAGGCCTGGTAACAACCATCCATTCCTACACCAATGATCAGAACATCCTGGATCTACCCCACAAGGATCTCCGCCGAGCAAGAGCTGCCGCCATGTCCATGATCCCCACCACAACCGGCGCAGCAAAGGCTGTATCACTGGTGCTTCCCGAACTGAAAGGCAAACTGGACGGCATGGCTATCCGTGTTCCAACCCCCAACGTCTCAGTGGTAGACCTGGTAGTAACACTTTCCAAAAAGACGGATGCCAACGAGATCAATGCCGCACTGAAAAAGGCTGCCGAAGGCCCACTAAAAGGTATTCTCGGATATTCGGATGAACCGCTGGTATCCATCGATTATAATGGCAACCCCCTTTCCTCAATAGTTGATAGCCTCAGCACCAAAGTTATCGAAGGAAATATGGCCAAGGTTATCTCCTGGTATGACAATGAAAGTGGTTTTTCACAACGGGTCGTGGACCTGATGAAGATTCTGCTGCCTTAAGTCATTCACTGCCACGCTTCAAGCAAAGGGGGAAATTTTCCCCTTTTGTTTTGCCCAGTGGCCAAGAACCATTTTCACATGAGGAGGGGATGATGTCTATTCTGTACATTGACGAGATCAAGGATTTACGTGAAAAACTTGTATTTATACGAGTCGATTTTAACGTCCCGCAGGACGATAATGGGAATATAACTGAAGACACACGAATTGTTGGCGCTGTGCCGACCATAAAATACGCCATTGAGAATGGGGCAAAGGTGATCCTCGCCTCTCATCTCGGCAGACCGAAGGGTGAGAAAAAGCCGAAATATACAATGGCCCCTGCGGCACGACGCCTGTCGGAACTGCTGGGGAAAGAGGTGAAACAAGCTTCCGATTGCTTCGGCCCTGATGTCGACGCCATGGTTGCTGCCCTCCAGCCCGGCGATGTCCTCATGCTGGAGAATGTGCGATTTTACCCGGGCGAGGAAAAGAACGACCCCGACTTCGCCTGTACACTGGCAAATGGCTGCGAGATCTATGTGAACGATGCATTCGCAGTGTCGCATAGGGCCCATGCCTCGGTACATGCCATTACAAAATGCATTCCCGTTATTGCAGCAGGATTCCTGATGAAGAATGAGATGACTTTTTCGAAAAGCGATGACCAGCCCGGTCCGTCCGTTGGCGGCCATTCTCGGAGGAGCAAAGGTTTCAGGCAAGCTGGAGGTTCTCGAGACGCTGGTCGGCAAGGTCGACATAATAATAATCGGCGGTGGAATGGCATTCACTTTTCTTAAAGCTCGGGGCCTTTCGGTAGGGAAGTCTTTAGTAGAAGACGATTTGATCGACACTGCGAAAAGGATCCTCGACAACGCTGCGAAAAGGGGCATTGAATTCTTACTCCCCGAAGATTGCGTAGTCGCCGACAGGTTTGCCGCCGATGCCGACTGCAAGACCGTTTCAGTTAATGACATCCCCTCTGAATGGATGGCCCTTGATGTCGGCCCCGCATCAACAGCGCGTTTCTCAGATGCCTTGAAAGAAGCTAAAACCGTAATATGGAACGGTCCGATGGGAGTTTTCGAGATGGACCGTTTCGCCAAGGGGACATTTGCCTTCGCCAATGTCGTTGCCGGTCTCAAGAATGCAACCACCATCATTGGCGGTGGAGATACCGACTCCGCAGTCCGCAAAGCCGGAGTAGCCGATAAAGTCAGCTATATCTCCACCGGCGGCGGTGCATTCCTTGAACTGCTTGAAGGAAAGAAGCTGCCCGGCGTCGAAGTCCTTGAGCAGAGCGGGAAATAACACAATCTTGCACTAAAGCATTTATGGAGGACATATGAGAACGCCTGTGATTGCTGGAAATTGGAAGCTTTACAAAACTGCGGGCCAGGCACTCGAACTGGTTGGCGGCCTGCTCCCGCTTGTCGCCCAGACTAAAGGGGTTGAAATTGTTGTCGCTCCTGTATTTACCGTACTTGGCAAAGTTGCCGATGCTCTCGCCGGGTCGAACATTCATCTTTCTGCCCAGGATTGTTTTTGGGAGGAAGAAGGAGCCTTTACCGGCGAAATTTCGAGCACCATGCTGATTGATGCGGGCTGCAGCCATGTCATTATCGGCCATTCGGAGCGCAGACAATTCTTCGGTGAAACGGATGATACGGTAAATAAAAAAATCAAAGCTGCCATCAAGGCAGGTTTGACCGTTTTATTCTGCATTGGTGAGACTCTCCAGGAACGTGAGGGGGAGCAGACCTTCGATGTCCTGAAGCGTCAGGTTACACAGGGGCTGAGGGACCTATCCCAGGAACAGCTGAAAAAAGTGATTATTGCCTACGAACCAGTCTGGGCCATCGGTACAGGAAAAACTGCCACTGACAGCCAGGCTCAGGAAGCTCATCAATTCATTCGTGGTGTTATCGCAGGTTTATATGACAAGGATGCAGCAGAAGAAATTCGAATTCTTTACGGTGGAAGTGTAAAACCGGAAAACATCGGTGGCTTGATGGCCCAAGCCGATATCGACGGAGCCCTGGTTGGCGGAGCAAGTCTCAAGGCCGATTCATTCGCAGCCATTGCCAAGTTGGGTAAATAACCCTTGGCTTTTGCTGTGCAATTATGTTAAAAGAGTCTTTTATCATTTCGGAGGAAAAAGCGTAGATGACCACTCTATTAGTTATTTTGCACATCATTGTCTCTCTGGCTTTGATAGTAATCGTTCTCCTGCAGTCCGGAAAAGGCGCAGAAATGGGCGCATCCTTCGGTGCCGGAGGAAGTCAATCTGTCTTCGGTGCAGGGGGTGGTACTACCTTTCTCAGCAAGCTGACCACCAGCGCAGCCATCATTTTCATGCTGACTTCACTTACCCTTGCTTTTCTCTCAGGCAAAGGTGGAAGCTCATCCATAATGTCCTCCAAACAAAAAGCCAAACCAGCACAGCAGGTGCCTGCACAAGCGCCTGCACAGAAGCAGCCATCGGGCCAGCCGTTGACGAGTCAACCTCCACAGACTCAACCGACGCCACAGGCCCCGGTTACACCGAAATAATCTAATAATTTTTATTGACTTGATGGTTGGTTAATGATAAAAGAGTTTTCTTCCTTGCCGAAGTGGTGGAATTGGTAGACACGCCATCTTGAGGGGGTGGTGGGCGACAGCCCGTGCGAGTTCGATTCTCGCCTTCGGCACCAACTATAAATTTTAAAAAGGCTTTCTCGTGTGCAATAGCACAGGAGAAAGCCTTTTTTTTAAGTTGACACCCTCCCACTGGAACCCCTTTTAATTTACTCCAAAAAAATTCTTCAAGCTCATATATCTGCTAATGTAATCTTCTAAAATATCATGGCAGGCATCATCACAATTCCCACTGCAGGTTCGGTTGCACTGGAATCCAAAGCAGACAAATTTCAAAAAATTGGATATAATGAAAGCGTCTTGCAATTTTATGGAGGGAACGATGGATAAACTAAGTCTTTTGTTGGTTCTGGCCCTGACCCTTCCCGGTTGCGCCCATGTCATAAGCGAAGAAACCAGGAAACAGGTTGATAAAAATATTGATTTCAGTGATGTAAAAATGAGTGCGGATGCGTTCATCGGCAAGAAGATACTGGTTGGTGGGAAAATTGCTGGTGTCAGGAATTATAATGAAGGGGGGCGAATGGAGGTAGTACAGTTCACCTTGGACAATACCGGATTCCCCATTGAAGTCTCAAGATCTGCCGGTCGCTTCATTGCCACCAGTCCTGATTTTATTGATCCGATCATCTACAAGGCCGGCAGGCTCGTCACCTTGGCCGGAGAAGTCAAGGGCAAAAAAACCGGGACAGTTGACGGCGCAGAATATACGTTCCCAGTTATCGGCATAAAAGAAATTTTCGCATGGAAACAGAATGAAGACGAAAAAGGATTCACTCCCCCGCCCCTTCTTTCTATAATAATTACAACCCCTATGACTTCAGCCACGATGTTCCGCTCTGGTACCGCCCGACCGGACCGGTCTTCCGCCAATGATTTCAAAATCAAAAATATAATTTTGCTTGCAGAGTGCCAAAAAGAATGATATACAGATTGTCTCATTGCCGAAGTGGCGGAATTGGTAGACGCGCTAGATTCAGGTTCTAGTGGGGGTTCCCTCGTGCTGGTTCGATTCCAGTCTTCGGCACCATGAAAAGATCAAGGGCTTGCGAACATTCGCAAGCCCTTTTCTTGTTTGCTTTTTATCTTTGCTGATTTTCCAGTACCTGCCTTAGTCGCCTTGCCCGGTAATTGACGCAATTACCAAGTTGTCGCTGGAAGAATTCCTTATGCCGTGGTCTTCCAAAGCAGGCACCACGACAATTTGACCGACACCGATGGGCTGTGATTTTTTGCCGCAAAGAAGCTCCCCCTTACCTTCTATCACCGTCCAGATGTGGCTGCCATGGTGGGTATGGGTAATAACCTCCTGCCCCGGCTTCAGGCAGAGCAGGCTGACCTTGGCATGGTCATCACTCCAGATGATTTCATGATGCCTCTTTTCATCGTTGAACTTTTTTCAGCTTGGCTACTTCGAATACCTCTGCCATTTTTCCTCCTTTTCCAGGTTTTGATTCATAACGTTTTTTTTATGCCTTGTGAAAAATCTTCAGTACCCTGCCGATTAACGCCGAGGCTTTATTGAAAAAATCTGAGCCATTAGCCACTTTTATCTCTTTCTGATATTCGCCATAACTGGAAAATGTTGCACCCAGTTTCGAAGAAAGCTGATTGGCCGCACCCATATCATGCTCGTCACCTTCTCCGGCCCCAGCTATAATAAGTAATCCCTTGCCGTCAGAAGAGAAATCGCTGAGCGCCCTGATCTCGTCATCTTTCAATCTGCTATCGGCTGTGGATTCACCGAAAATCATCCAAATCTGGCTATAATCGGCAAGGTGTTTGTTGGTCAGATGGTGTGTTTGGCTGCGATCGATAACTTTAACGGTGAAGCCATGTTTCTGCAGGGCATTCTGCAGGGGTTCAAACTTGATCGTACCATTTCCGCCATGGCGCCAGCTACCATAGATGAGAATTGTTTTTTTCGAATTGATTCCGTCCTGTTCGAGCCATTGGGCAGCATTGGAAAAATAAATAAGGTTATCAAGCCGGGCGGCATCTTTAAGACGGTCCAGAGCAGCGTCGAAAATAATCCCGCCTTGCCCGCCAATGGGATCGCTGTCGGCAACGGCGATCGTCCTCCTGTCCTTGACGTCCAGGATAACCCTCACATTGGGTCCTTTCTTTTCAATAACTGCCGACGGCCCACCCGAAAGATGCCCCACCCCTCTGAACAGTGCATTGCCAGTATCTACACCTGGCACAAAGACAAGAACCTTGGACCCATAGGCAATAAGAATCGTGCCGACGATACAGATCACCAGATACAGGACGAAGACACGCTTTTTGAAAACGGACCAGAAGAGCGCCAAGGTAGGTATAGCAGTCACAGGCCCGCCGACAATGAAGCTAGAGCAGCGCCAGAATCCAAAGTGCCATGGAGAGAGCTCTTGATGTGGGCAAGAATGCTGGAGGCGCTGATCTGGTGCAAGAAAAGCGGGACCGAGCCAAGAGTCACCCAGACGATGCTTAAAGGATCCCTGCTGCCGAAGAGATGGTATATCCACTGGTAAGGCATGTATCTTTCGACAATGGAACCGACTGCAACGCCCAACAGGATATACTTACCTACAGGCCAGTACATTTCTGCCGATTTGGCGAGGAAAATGAGGAATTTGTTGCTGGTCTTTACAGCCACCCTGTTGCCGAATTTCTCCCGGCAATTACAGCGTAGCCTCTCGTCCGGATAGTCATCATCGTGAAAATCGCCACGGACTATAGCCCCTTCAACGAAAAGCTCCTTGGTCTTGAACCCCCTGTTCCGGAGCAGGTGGGCCACCAGTCCGGCAAAAACCCCCATGGCATAGGCAGAAACCGTCCTGATGACTGTCCATTCCGGTCCCAGGTCGTTGAGAGTAAGGAGAAATGCAGAGGGACTCAGCAGCGGAGAGGTGACAAGTAGAGACATGACTGGAGCTAGCGGCAGCCCGGCAAAGAGCAGGCTTATGGCAGTAGTAAGAGTACCGCAGGCGCAAAGGGGGGTGATGATGCCGATGAGAGAGGCAAGAAAGACACTGGCGATACCATAGCGTCGAAGAGAAGCCTGAAGCTTCACAGCCACTTTGTAGGTCCGCAGGTAACCGCCCAGAAGCAGACCGACAAGGAAGTAAGGCAATATATCCCAGAGCTCTGCCAGGATGCCATGATTGTTGAAAACAAGGTCCAGCAACTCCCCCCAGAGGAGAAGTGGGAAAGCTTTATCAACAGCGTCACCGGCAGCCCAATGGCCGCTTGGACCGTATGTCCAGACATGCCAGACAATCAGGCTCAAGGATGCAGCTATCATCCACAACAATGTCCGATTGGCTGCTTTGGACGATGCCCCGTGAACCCCACATGCATCAGCTTTCTTCATAAAAGACAGGCCCAAGTTCATTTCAGTGTTCCGTTCTGAGTAAAATAATCTCAGATATATAACCGGTTTTTTGCGCAGCAGTCAACGCAAGAACTGAATCAGGAGTATGAAAATGGATTTTTATGATCAGTAGACAACTTTAAAGGGAGGAAATAAGCTGCAGTTCAATAGATGGGGGCACTGGCTCTGGATCGGGGGCAACAACTGGAGATGGACCAGGCTGTTGCCCCACGGCATTTGAACTAAAGACTTATCATTTCGTCAGCCATGTCGGTGATCTTTATTCCCCCACCGCTACTCACAGCAAAAGTGTTCTCAATACCCACCGCACCCAGCCCGGGCAAGACGAATTTGGGTTCTATGGCTATTGTCTGTCCAGCCTGAAGTGGGACCTTGAATCCCTGAGCCAGCACTGGATACTCGTCCAGCTCCAGCCCGACACCGTGACCAACGAAACGCGCATTTTCACCAGGTGCCCCCATGAAGTTGCGGCCGAGGCCGGCATCTTCAGCCATGGATGCAGCAACAAGAAAAAGGTCTTCACAGATCATTCCGGGCTTCAGATTTTCGACCAGGTATTGCTGAATGGCAATTGCGGTGGCAAAGGCTTTTTCCAGCTCGGGCTTCGGTTGGCCAAAAACAAACATTCGCGTCATATCCACAATATAGCCGTTGAAAACACCTGTGTAATCAAGAAGAACCGGGCTGCCGGCGACAATCTTTTCCACAGAAGAACCTTGGGGAGAGGCGGCAGAAAGTCCACGACCGCTTACCGCACCGTCAAAAAAGCCCGGCTTGTCGGAGGTGGCACCGCTGACAGCCAGTCCGTGGAAGAGTTCCTGGTTGAAGGCACGCATTCTTACATATCCTTCTCCCCCGGCTTTCCTGAGTCGGCACTCAAATTCCGCCGCCAGGTCGAGCTCTCGCATGCCCTCCTTGAGGAATTCAGGCACCTGGGCAAACACACTGCACAGGCAGTCGCCGCTATGGCGCATCTGTTCCAGCTCCCACTCTGACTTTACCGAACGAAGTTCCCGGTTGATTGGTGAAATATCCGTAAATTCGCGTCCAGGCAACATCTTTGAATAGTACTGATACTGCTGCACTGGCAAAATGTCAAAGGTGAAACCTATTCTTTTGATCTGGGGATCGAACAGGTTGGGGAATTCCCTGCTTGACGGAAAAGGCCTGGTATCTTCGATGAGACTCTCGGCAGTAGCCTGGCATAGCTCTTACGCACCAAGAGCATGGGATTACCTTCAGTGGGAACCCAGAGGGTTGAATTCTGGCGGGTGCCGGTAAAGTAATAGACATCAATGGGATAGACGAACAGTGCCCCATCCAGTTCCATTTTATTCAACGCCTTCTGCAACCTGATGATCCGTTGTTCCGATTCCATCTTTATCAGCATGCGTTATTTCCCCCGTTTTCAATCACTACCCATCTCATATTATTGAATGATGCTCGACCACGGCCTGATAGCTGCGGTGTGCTGCCAGATAGCGGCCATCCTCTGCATAGGTTGTCGGAAATACCTGTGGCACAGGCTGGTGATTCAACTTGTCATCCACATTGACAAAGGTAAAGAGGCAGGAATTTGAAAGCGCGCTTGCCGTGCGGTCGCGGCTGATACGCTCGATGCCAGCCTCGACGCAGACGAAACTGCCATTTGTATAGACGACTCTAGAGGTAAAATGCAGCTTGTCCCCCATCCGCACCGGATGAAAAAAATTGATGCGGTTGACGGCGGCAATTATGGAACGGTTGGGCGCAACAAGTTCGGAACAGATGGCGGAAAGCTCATAGGCACGCCTGATCAGATACCCACCGAAAATCTTTTGCGGCACATTCTCTTGTTCGGGATACATACGTTCCCAGGCATCTGTCACCAGCCGCCCAGCCAAATGCCCGCAAAAGCCCGGATTTTCCTGGGCATCATGGAGCCGGGTTAGCATTTCATACTCTTTTCGGCTTGGTGGCTCGTGCAGGGCTGCCTGCTGTTGCTTGTACTCCTGCCTGCGAGCGACAGCCTTGCCAAAACGTTCCTTTTCATGGCCGTCAGCATAATCAAGGGGCGGCAAAGCAACGCTCACCGCCCCTTCCCCCATTCCGGAGCGGGCAACCATGGTGAAATAGCAGGAAGCGATATGATTTGCAGGTTCGCCAGGCTGTTCAACACGGATCCCCACCTCTATGGATGACTTGCCGACATGATTGATGCGGGCGTGGCAGACTATATCCCTGGTCACATCTGCTGGGCGGCGGACGAAGATATTGTCGATGGCAGCCGTAACCACCCTCGCCTCCGGATGAAAGCGATTCACATACTTAAGGGAGGCTTCCTCCGCCACCTTGTCCAAAACCTCAAGGAGAAGCCCAAAGCGAAGGTTGCCAAGCAGCGGCTCGTCTACCACCATGAAACGGCGACGCAGCTTAAGGTCGCTTGAAAGCGGCAAGGTTTGGTAGAAAGAGGTTTCAGCAGGTGTGGTCATATGAACTCCTGAATAATACTTCCTATTCGTGTTTAATATCCATAGTTGCCATTCATCTCATAATTCACGGTCAGCCCTTTTTCCTGAACTGCAAAACTGCTTATCCTCTCCGCTGCCGATTCCACCAACAAATCGAGAAATACCTTTTTTTTCTTCGGTGGGCGGATGATTTCAGGTTCTCCCTTGATTCCTCCAGCCTGCCGGCCTCTTCCACCGCATCCTGCAGGGTTCCGAGCTGGTCAACCAGCTTGAGCGCAAGGGCCTGTTCACCTGAATAGATCCGGCCATTGGCCAGGGTCCGAACCTCTTCCACCGGCAGTTTCCTGCTTCGGCAACGGCTTTTATAAACTGCCCATGGGTGCTGTCAATAACACTTTGCAGCATCTCTTTTTCCTGGTCGGTCATGGTCCTGGCAGGTGAACCCACATCTTTGAACTTGCCGGTTTTCAAGGTGAAGGCCTTCATGCCGACCTTGTCCATCAGCCCCTCAATATTGGAAAACTTCATCAATACACCAATGCTGCCGGTAATGGTTCCGGGATTGGCAAATATTTTTGATGCCGGCACAGCAATATAGTACCCTCCTGAGGCAGCAAGACTTCCCATGGAAACAACCACTTTCTTTTTCAAATTGAGTTTCTTCACCGCGTCATGAATCTCCTGGGAAGGACCCACTACACCGCCGGGAGAATCTATTCTAAGGACGACAGCCTTCACCTTTTCGTTTTTTCGTAAAGCCTGCAGCTGTTTTACCGTTTCCTGGGAATCAAGGATAATTCCTTTCACCTCTATAAGGCCTACGCCTTCACTATGGGTGACTTCATCCGTATCGGAAAGAAGGCTCTTCAGAACGAAGACTGAAATCAGGGAAAAAAGTATCGTCATGACTACGACAGCCAGTGCAACAAGGAGCCACTTATTTTTCATAAAATTCCCAGAATTCCCTTGCCATCAAGAGTGGCAATATCATACGATTAAAGCGAAACATTCGAAACAACAAAGGGTTAAAGACGGTCATGAATATACTGTTGCTTTCAGATACCCACGGTAATTATCCTTTGGCAATTAAAGCCGTCGACGAAGCTGGTCCGGTGGATCATATCATCCATCTGGGTGACGGACTGGAGGATGCGGCGATTGTCGAGGATATTACCGGGCTACCCATGACCAAGGTTATCGGTAACTGTGACTTCAGCAGCTCAGCAGTCAAAGACGCTATCATAAGCCTTGCAGGCCAGAGCATCTTTATCACCCATGGCCACAGATACAGCGTCAAATCCGGATTGGATGGCCTTTACCGAAAGGCCTTGGATGGAGGTGCATCCGTTGTTCTCTTCGGGCACACTCATCTCCCTCTGATAGAGAATGTGCACGAGGTACTGTTTATAAACCCCGGCTGCCTCAGTCAAAGTTGCCAGAACACCACCTATGCCCTGCTCAGTATAATTTGCGGAAAGGTGACCGCAAGAATCGTCCCTGTTGCCTGAGAAAGATTAGCACCCACAGCCGCAATTATGACAGACCTTGCGGTTATGTGCTTCCGGCGCAATGGTTTCGGGGGCAAATGCCACCCTGTTCACGGCCCGCTTCAGATCTTCCATAAGATCAAGGTTGGGACTTTTGTCAATGATGTGTCCGACACATGTATTGCCGATATTGTCGGCAGGTGAGGATATTCTTACGGCGTTAAGCACATCCGCATAGCTGTTCACGTTAATGACCATCTCATTATTCTGAGCATGCTGCAATTTTATGCCGAATTTCTGCAGATCATCGGTCAACTCAATCAGGAACATTTGGAAATACGCACTGGAAGTATCTACCTTCCAGTCAGGTCTAATGTGATCCTGCCGGTAAAATGTAATCAATATATCTTTTCCTGCCATCTACAAACCTCACCTTTTGTCGTTTTGTTGTTTCAGCTCGCCGCTTTCCTTTGCATAGAGCTGAAGATCATGTTAAGCACGTCTTTTTGCTTGGCTTCATACTTGTTAAGCACGGCAAGGCATGTCCCCATGGGAAAGTGCTCGTGAAGGTAATCGGCATCCCGGCCAGACAGGATGACAATCCTGTTTTTGTCGATTCCGGCATCGGTAGCATATTTGAATATCTTGGCGCCATCCAGCATGGGCATTTCCAGGTCCACCAGCAACAGATCGATCTTTTGCTTCCTGATGGCATTCAAGGCTTTGACCGGACTGGTACAGGTTTCCACATCTAAAAGTGGATAGTAGGTTTTTATATAATTACCCAGAATATCCAGGAAAGTGGCGTCATCGTCAACTATCAAAATTTTACCCATTAAAACCTCTGATCCCTTTTGCAACTTTCAATTACTTTACAATCTTGGTCGAAATATTCAACACCTGGATAGGAACATTCAGGTCAAGCAACTTGGCAGCTTTCAAATTTATCACCAGATCTACTTTTTTCGGTGTCGCCACAGGAATCTGCCCCTGCTTCTTTCCCTGAAGGATAGCTGATACACATTCTCCGGCCAGCTGTCCCTGCTCGTAGGTATTAATTTCCAGTGTAACCAGAGCACCTTTGTCGGCGGCTTCAGGTATATGGGAAATCACTGGAATACCGTGATCCCTGGCCCTTAAAATGACTTTTTCCAGGCTGCGAGTCACCAGCGTGCTTTCGGCAGCATAGATAAAATCGACACCCGATGAGGTCAAGGTACCAAGTGCCGAATCCAGCATATTAGCCGAAGACACATTAAGCTCAACCACCGAAAAACCCATTTGTGCAGCTAGACGTCTTATCTCTTTCAGCTGGATTACGGAACCGATTTCCCTTCCATTGTACAGAATACCCAGCGATTTGATGTGTTTGATGTCATTGGCTGCTTTTATCAGGGTGATCATTGGCACTTTGGAGCTGACACCGGTGAGATTTCTGCCGGGAGCAGCCATGCTTCGTGTGACACCGGCTTCAACAGGCCCATAGACATCGACAAAGACAATGGGAATATTATCCACTTCCCGAATGGCTGCAAGGGTAACCGGTGCTCCATAGGTAATTATGATGTCGGAACCGATGCCGTTGAATTTTCTGATGGTGTTTGCCCAGGAAATGGGGTCAGGGTTTGGTGTCTGAACGACCAGTTCTACTTTACTCTGGTCAAGGCCCTTCAGGGCCAGAGTTTTCACTAAAGCCCGGTGGGATTCTTTATAGCGGGTGATGTCGCTTGTCAGAACTGCCGCAACAAGCTTCCTGCCGGCATATGACGGTAAAACACATGTCAATAACAGTAAAAACAGTATCAGATAAAAACAGCTTCTCACAGGCACTCTACCATTTGGCACTCACGTAAGCCGTTATGGAATGAACCGTTCCATCGAATTGGGAATAAAATTTATCATAGTAATCCTGCAACATATATTCCATCGAGCAGGTCAGGTTTCTGGTAAACCTGTAATTGCCACGGGCAGAAAAGGAGGTCTCAACCGTTTTTGACCGTGAAAGCTCGGTAATACCGCTTGTGTATCCATAAGGATCAGGAAATGTCTTGTTTTCAGGCTTGAACTCCGAGAGCGAGTGCACCTCCTGCAAGGTCAGGGAAAGATCCGCTTTTTCGGTGAATCGATAGGCCGTACCCAAAGAATAAAGATGGGACGCGGACCTGTAATTGGATGCTGCCAGGCTGCCATCTCCGGTTATGGAAAACATCATTCCCTGATCCATATCGTTTTGCAGAAACCCGTAACTGGCGGTAACAGTAAGTTTTGGAAAAGGGCTGAACCACACGGCGGTCGTGAAGTTGTGGGTGGTCTTGTCTCTGGATAAAAGGGGAGAGAACTGGGTGTATTCAACGGGAGGGGTGGAGGAACTAATAACCCTTCTTTGAATCTCATCATTGAATTCTCGGCTGTTGCGATAGCTTGCCGTGAAGCCGAGCCTTCCGGATAGGTTGTAGTTGGAGGTCAATTCCCCTTCATGCTTCCGGGCGAAAGACGTGCCGTATGATGGGTGGTCGGTTGAGGTATAGCCATAACGGGCAGTCACCCTGAGTCCCTTCAAGGGGCGACTGATAACGGAAATCGACCCCTTGTGGGTACTCTCGTTTTCATTGAGATACCAGTTGAGGGTTTCGTCAAGGTAATGAACCAGGTTGCGATGCAGGAATTCACCTTTGTATTCACCCTTGATCGTAAGCTGGTTGATGGGACGAAACAACAGAGTCGCCAGAATTACGTCCTTTTCTGTGCTAATGGAAGGGCGAACAGCCAGGATGTTATCGATAAAAAAACTGTTGGTGATGGTGGAGGGGTTGCTGTTCTCCACCTCCTGCCGCCGGTATTTAAACCCTAACGACAGCTCCTTGAACGGCGTATAAACCAGATCACCTGCGTAATTATGCAGATTTGCCGAAGTCTGATCGGCTCCCGTGGTGTCGTTCAACCGTGACAGGTTGTCCCTCTTGCCGTAGGTGTATGATCCTGCCCCCACAAGGCCGCCTGCCAGTGAAGTGTGTAATTTAACCGTATGGGCAAAATAACGGCTGTCCGTATCTTCATTATGTTCCTGTACACCAGACCTGTGAATGCTGTCAAAGATATTGCGCTCGACATAATTATCCCTGAGTTGTTCGGCTTTATTGCTGAACTGCCTGATCTGGAAGTTGTATATCAGGTCGATCGGACCCAGATGAGTATCGAAGCCTATCTTGCCCTCATGTGTCTCACGGTTTACGGATCTGGACCTGGCAAAGAAGTTGTTCAGCGTCCCTTCAAAGGCAATATCAGCAAAGCGGATCTGACTTGTACCTTCTTTTACCATGCGCCAGTAGCCCAAGTTCACATGCAGTGGAAAGTCATGGATTTTGTAACGCAGGCTGGCCGAATCCTGCTCGGTTTTCAGGCCATACCCGGTCAGGGAAGAATCCTGATGGGGAATATAAGCGATACCTGGAAAATCAATCGGTTCGCTGAATAGTGTTTCTCCGGTCGTATTGTGAAACAGAGCCTCGGTGCGCAGATGAAAGCGGTATTCACCGGCATAGTCGAAATTCAGATCGCCATAATAATCTTTGTCGTTAAGATAGTTACCATCCAGGGTAAATTTAAGGTCCTGCCCCAGCCTGTTGTAACTGGCACCGCCAATAATACCTGAGTGCAGATAATTGTATTTGGAAGCGCGTCCGCCATAGTTGTCGACGGTCAGAAATCTGTATCCGGTGTATCCCTCCAGCAAAGAATGGGTCTCTGCAGCTTTTGCAGGAAATGCCTCTTGCAGCAGGGCTTCATCCAGCTCCAATAATTCGGAGCCGTCAGCAAGATGGTTTTCTGTCTCGGTCGAAGTATCTGGTTTCTCCGAAGCCAAGGCATTGATAACAGAGAGATTTAAAGTGACGAATGCTGCCGCAAGCAAACAGGTCAATCTTAAGAGCTTTATCACCAGCAATCTCCTTCTGCGCAAACGGAACGGTTTTTTTACTGACGCATTGTGCCCAGGCCGGTTACACCAGTTGACGGAATATCACTTCCATGAATCTGTGAATGGCAATCTGTGCAGCGATTGGAAAAGAGCTGTTTTGTTCCAGTGGTTCCAGCCATATGCCCTGCGTGGCACTGCAGGCAAAGAAACGGCATCGTTGTATTCAGAAGCTGGTTGTTGGTTGACCCGTGGGGGGAATGGCAATTGTTGCAATTCTCAGTGACATCGCCATGCTCGAAGACGAAGGGACCCTGTTTCTCCATGTGGCATTTCGTACATGTTTCCTTTGGAGTATCGCCTTTAAGAAGGCTTTCCTGTGTGGACCCGTGGACATCATGACAGTCGGCACAGGCCATCTTTTTCTCCACCAGGGGGTGATGTGAATACAAGTTGTTTTCAATCCTTACCTGTGGATGGCAGCCATAGCATAGCTCTGCCATTTCTTCATGCTTGACTTTCTGCTGTGGCCCCTGATGCAGCTTATGGCAATCAAGGCAACTCACGTCACTCAATGCGTGGGCACTGGCATTCCAGTGGGCCAGGGTCGGGATGGAAGCTGCGGAATGGCATTTAAGACAGATAAGTGACTGGGCCTGGGCGGGGAGGTTCAGAATATTGAGGAATGTCTTGGAATCGCATTTTGTTTTCCTGGCGTCGTTCAATTCAGGGTCTTCAGGAAGGTCCATTATGGCAAGGCTTCCCGGACCATGGCAAGATTCGCAGTTGACCAGCGGCAGTCCTGTTCCCGGTTTTATCTGCTCACCATGGACGCTGTGCCTGAAATCGTCGGTTATCTTGTCATGGGCATGGCATTTGGCAACGCAATTGTCGGTTCCCACATAATCCGCATCAAACCTGCCGACGATCATTCTTTCATAGTCAGAAACCGGCAGAAGCGGTTTTGTCTGCTTCAGCTGGGAACAGGCTGCCGACAGCACAGCAACAGCCACGGCAATGAAAACACGGCACAGCATTCCCCTGTTGACTGTCATCTAATCCCCTCGTATTCCCTTGGTTGTCGTGTAGATGAAACCCTTTACGATCGGATTCTCACTCTTTTTGATCTGTGCCGGAGAGCCTACCTCGATAATCTTGCCTCCATGCATCATGGCAATACGGTCAGAAATGTAGAGTGCAAAGTTCAAGTCATGAGTGACTATAACGGTCGTATTTTTGGTGGTTTCCTTGAGCTTCAGGATGGTGTTGGCAAGCTCGTCGGTAGTCACCGGGTCCAACTCGGCAGTAGGCTCGTCGTAAAGTATCAGATCAGGGTTCATGGCCAGGGAACGGGCAATGGCAACCCTTTTTTTCATCCCTCCCGAAAGTTCGGAGGTCCTCAAATTTTCCGTGTCCTGCAGCCCTACCTTTTCCAGTTTTTCAGTTATGATCTGCCTGATCCTCACTTCCTTGCAGATACGCTTTTCGCGCAACCAAAGACCGACGTTTTCGCCAACTGTCAGGGAATTAAAAAGCGCAGAGGACTGAAAGACCATACTGTAGCGGTAGTCTCTGATGGAGTTGCTTTTAATCCTGTTGAAAATGGGATTGCCGTCAATATAGATCTCACCGCTGTCGGGTGTTTCAAGCTTTACCACATGTTTCAATAAAACACTTTTCCCGGTGCCGGACGGACCGATTATACTGAAGGTTTCACCGGCCTTTATCTCCAGATCGATGTCCTGGAGAACGTGCTTTTCACCAAAATACTTGTTCAGTTTGTCGATCCTGATGTCTACACCACGGGTGTCATTAAGGTTGACATTGCATTCCATCTCATTGTCAAAGATGGAACCGGTGAGGCCATGCTTTATTTTTTCAAACACAGAAGCTCCCATGGGACTAAACTTAAAACAGATATTTATGTCTGTTGGTAAAATAATGCTTGTGGCGGTAGATAAACTGGGTCAGAAGAAGAATGGCCAACGAAGCGGCAATATTATTAGTCCACAATGACTCCAGTTGGACCCTGGAACCGATTAGCTTTTCAACCTCCTGGGGCTTTATGAATGTGAGATTGATTATGGTGTTGACCACCTGGAACAGGTTGTAAAGAATCAGCATGTACCACGTAAGCAATTGACGCTTCATCGTTCCAAGAAAAAGGTACAGACACATCAGACAGTCCATGAAAACCAGCACCTTGGCCGAAGAATCTGTATAGATATCGCCTAAGAACGGATAAGGATTGCCGAAGGTTGAAACAGAAACCAGGAAAAAAAAGAAATAGAGCCCGGTCAGAAGTGTCAATCCCAAAGGGCGGCGCAATTCTTCACTGTCTACCATCAAAATATCCTTTTAAGGGGGGTGAACTCCTGTACTGCCTGTCGTGCCCGATGTTACAATGGAACATTTCACTTGTTTTTCCTGTTCATATCGCTGATGGCCACACAACCGAATATTGTAACCATTACCAGGGCTATGAACAGCCAGTCTCCCGAGCTAAAACCGAACATAAATCTCCTAATACAGCTGGTCTAATGCAGCACGGGCCTCGCCATAGGCCGGATTAATTGTGAGTGCTTCCTGCAGATATTCTTCCGCATATTTGGGCATTGCCATGTTCTTGCAGCATAACGCCAGGTAGTAATATAATTCCGGCAGGGGAAACTGCTGGCAGAAAGCGGCATCATCGATAATATCCTGGTAAATGGCCGCCGACTCTTCGTACTGGCCTGCCTCAAAGAGAGACATGGCCACCGCCACGGCTTCCAGATAATCGACTACTGGTATGCGCGGGAATTCGCCCGCCTCGATTTTTTTGAGACGTGCCTCCAGCTTTTCAGCCTCAACTTTGTCGATCTCTGAAATGATCCCGCTCCAGCAGGACAATGCCTTATCATACTTCCCAAGCAGATAGTAGACCTCGCCCAAGGTATTTCGTGCAGGCAGATGCTGAGGATCAAACTGACGTGCCTTTTCGAGAAAATCCGCTGCACGGTAAAGGGAAACTGTCGAAAGATGCAAGGCGGAAAGTCTCAACCCTTTGTCCAGCAAAGTCTTGCCGATCTCGAAGGGAAACTGCGCATTTTCCGGCTCAATCAAGGCAAATATCTTCAGATAATTTATTTTTCTGTCCAGGTATGTGACTTCCACATCTTTTTGATCCAGCATGACAATGTGGCTTGCCAGTTCGGAAAGGTAGTGGGGATAGGCTTGCTGCAACAGGCTCGCATAATTGCTGCTGCCGACGGCATCCGGGTTGGCCCGCAAAAGCTGGTATATGCCCTACCCACCGCGTCATAACCGGGTGAAGAAGCGCCAAGGGCAGAGTGATCCTCTGGGAGTAGCGGAATGGGCATACTGCCAATGGGAATATGAATCTTGCCATCTAGTCCGTCAAGGATGGCGTCTGCCGAAGGTTCGTAATAAGCTATTCCTGTAACGGGTGTCATATCGGTGATGGTTAAGCGTCTGATGGTCATTTCTCCAGTCTGTCCCTCTCGGGAAAGGTATTGACGCCGGCTGAGCGGCCAATCATCTTGTATATTTTCACATCATCCACGGCTCATCCATAATACCGTCATGGATGGACCAGCTGCGGCCAAGGGCTGTTGCCGCCATTTCCTGACGGCGAAAGGGAGTCGAGTTATCAAGTCTTGCATACAACATGCCCCCCGGCTTGAATCCATCGTTTATATCCTGCATCAATCGCTTGCCCGTAATGTAATCGAATCCGTATTTTTCATAACGCAGGGCATTGTCATAGGTCAACGGCTCGGCCACGATCATTTCCATCCCCAAACCATCCACAAACAACTCCAGAAGAGTGAAAACTTCCCGGAACATCCTCAGGCCACGATGGGTCTGGTTGGGGAAAAGACCGGCCTCCATGGCCTGATTTCCTCCGGGATGTTCCTGCCGGTGCTGGCAAAGCAGTTGTCTTCGCCCGATTCGTCCTTGTCCACATTATAACGTGGTGCGGACAGGTCGTTGATGATGCAGAAGGATAGTTCCATCTGCCGGTATTGGGTGTCTGCCAGTTCAAGAAAAAAGACCCGTTCCTTGTCGGCAGAATTAATTCTGGCTTCAATTCGCATGAGGCCCAAGCCGCGGGGTGCAATAAATTCAATTTTTGCATTACCCTCTGCCTCGCCAAAGGTTCCCGGCCTGATCCCAAGCACATGATAAAGCCGGTCAGGAATGAGCCTTGAATATATTCTTTTTTTCTCCACGGCATCAAGAAAACTGATGTCTCTCAGGGAAAAGAGAGCATTCCCCCTTAAATCGGTCAGCTGCTCATTTCCCGGAAGTTTGGCCATATGGTCCGATAATCACAGGAAAAATGGATTTTCTTACTTTGGCAATGGTCCTTTCAATGGCATCCAATGCCCGATTGCGGTCATCATCTTCCGCCCAGTGCATTGCATCCAGAAGCATCCTGTGCGGGAACCCCATCTGCCTGATCATTTCCACGAAGGGCCCCGGCAGAGATGGAGCCAGGTCCTTGCCGTTCATCACTGCCCAAACTATTGTCCAGGCCCGTGCCACGTTCATGTTGTCGTATCCCCCTCCCCCCACCGCCAACCAGGGGATTTGCAGTGCCTTTAATTTTCTGACAATGTACGAGTAGGCGTGGGTGGTTGTCTCCAGCTTTGTCAAGGGATCGGTGCGAAAGGTATCGGCTCCCATCTGGGTTACCAGCACATCCGGGTCAAATGCAGCGATCAGAGGGAATGCAACCTCATCAAAGGCCTTCATGTAGATGGCATCGTCGGTATGTTCCAGAAGTGGCACATTGACTGTATATCCGGTGCCTGCCCCTGTACCGATCTCTTCTTCAAAACCGGTACCAGGGAAAAAATATATCCCGCTCTGGTGAAGGGAGATTGTCAAAACCTGATCATTTTCGTAAAAAGCCTCCTGAACCCCATCACCATGATGGGCATCCAGGTCGAGGTAAACCACCCTCTTTCCTTGGGCAAGGAGGTAGTTGATGGCAACAGCAGCGTCATTCAGGTAGGAAAAACCCGAAGCCTTGCTGCGGTGCGCATGATGCCAACCACCGGCAAGATTGAATGCAGCTTTGTAACCTTCCTCGACGATCAGCCGGGCACCTTCCAGAGTGCCTGCCGTTCCCATGCATGCCCAATCAAACACACCTTTAAAAACAGGGTTTTCAGTATCACCAAGACCATAACGGAAATCGGCCCTGGATTCTTCTGCGGCACTGAATTCCTTCAACCTGGCCAGATAATCTTGGGAATGGAAGGTCAGCAACTGTTCATCGGTAATGGTGCCACAACGGCATACGCTGACGTCGGGAAGACATGTAAGTCCATAGGCATGAATAAGCTCGTAGGCTAGCTTATACCGCTGGACTTTGAATGGATGATCAGTCCCATAACAGTAGGAGCCACAGTCCGGCGAATAGATCAGGGCGGTTCTGGCGGTCAAAGGTCTCTCCGGCTGTCGCCACAGTGGCGAACTATCGTGAATTGTTGAGAATTTACAATGTAAGCTTTTAAGCGTCAACAACTATTTCCGCTCATGCAGTCATGTTTTTAGGCACTGGGGGTGAATTTTTAAGCACTTGGCAGATAAAAAAGAAAGCTACTGAAAGTTTATCCCTGTGATTTCAGGGACATGCACAATTGGCAAAAAGGTTGCTATGCAAAGCCGTGTCTTACCCAAAGGCGGGTAAAGAGCTTTACCACTGGAGGTAATAAATGGAAGCAATGCCAACGCTGGCAAATCTAAACAGCAGTTCCGATGTCCTTTTCCTCATGCTTGGCGCCGTCATGGTCTTCGCCATGCATGCCGGTTTCGCCTTTCTCGAAGTGGGCACTGTTCGCAAGAAAAACCAGGTAAATGCCTTCGTCAAAATCATTACCGACTGGTCGGTCTCAACCATTGTCTATTTCCTCATCGGTTTTCCCATTGCATACGGCATTTCCTTTCTGGTGCCAGCCACCGATCTCCTTGGCGCCAATCAGGGATACGATCTTACCCATTTCTTTTTTCTGCTCTGCTTCTCTGCCTGCATACCGGCAATCATCTCCGGAGGCATAGCGGAACGGGCGAAGTTTTGGCCTCAGGTGCTGGCCGGCGCAATTTTTGCCGGGTTGACCTATCCCATCTTCGAGTCCCTGATCTGGGGGCAGAATTCTGCACCGCTACAGAGTTTTTTCAAGACCTATGGGGGAGCCGAATTTCATGATTATGCGGGCTCGGTTGTAGTCCATTCCATTGGCGGCTGGCTCGCCCTGCCGGCAGTGATCATTCTTGGACCCCGAATGGGACGCTATCTTCGGGGCAAATCCCATCCGATTCCAATCAGCAATATACCCTTTCTTGCACTGGGTTCCTGGATACTTGCCGTAGGCTGGTTCGGCTTCAATGTCATGAGCGCCGGACACCTGGAGAAGATATCCGGGCTGGTTGCGGTAAATTCATTGATGGCCATGGTCGGCGGCGTTCTTGCGGCACTTGTAGCAGGCAAAAATGACCCCGGCTTCGTCCACAATGGCGCTTTGGCCGGCCTGATTGCCGTTTGTGCAGGGAGCGATATCATGCATCCTCTGGCGGCATTCATCACCGGATGCATCGCTTCCATTATCTTTGTCTACGGTTTTCATCTGGAACAGGAAAAACTGAAGATCGACGACGTGCTTGGCGTCTGGCCTCTCCATGGGGTGATTGGTTCCTGGGGAGGAATCGCTACCGGGATCTTCGGTCAAAAATTTTTCGGGGGCTTGGGGGGAGTCACCTTCATGTCACAATTTATGGGATCGGTGCTGGCAATTGCCTTTGCCCTTGTCAGCAGCCTGATTGTCTATGGCTGCCTTTCCAAAACCATCGGCGTCAGGCTGGATGAAGAACAGGAATTTGCCGGAGCCGATTTGAGCATCCATAGTATCGGTGCATATCCGGAAGATCATGTCCGGTAACGGGAAAAACCTTAATTATTTAATCTAAGGCCCCTGAAACGGGCCTTTTTTATTTTTAGGAAAGCACATAAAATAAAAAATGGTTACCGCTCCGGCGGTAACCATTATCCAGACATGGCTTCACCCGTGTTACTTTTTATCGATGAAAGCTGCCGCTCTCTCCAGTCTCAGACAGGTTTCCTCTTTACCCAGGACAGTCATCACCTCGTAAATACCTGGAGCCGCTGTGCCACCACACAAGGCAATGCGGACCGGCTGGGCTATCTGTCCAAGCTTGAATCCTTTTTCTCCGCAGATATCTTTAAAAACAGACTCAATACCGTCATGGCCAAAGGTATCCAAGTCCGAAAGTTTGCCTATCAAAAGACGGTAAAGTGAAGCGGTATCAGGGGTGAAGAATTTCTCCACCGCCTTTTCATCGTAAACGAAATTACGCTGGTAATAAAACACAGCTCCTTCCGCCATTTCCACAAGGGTTCTGGCCCGTTCCTGCAGAGTCTTAACCACCTGGATCAGATCCGGCCCCTCCGTCAAATCGATACCCTTGTCGGCTAGAAAAGGAGTCAGCAGGTCGGCAAGGCGTTTTTCATCGCCGGTCTTGATATAGTGAGCATTCAGCCAGAGTAGCTTGTCGGGGTTAAATACTCCGGCGGAACGGCCGACCTGTTCAATATTGAATTTTTCAATAAGGTCTTCCTTGCTGAAGATTTCCTCGTCGCCGTGGCTCCAGCCAAGCCTGACCAGATAATTGACCATCGCCTCAGGAAGAAATCCCATGTCCCGGTATGCCATGACACTGGTGGCGCCATGACGCTTGGACAGACGTGTCTTGTCGGCGCCGAGGATCATGGGCACATGGGCAAAGGCAGGAACAGGGTACCCCAGTGCTTCATAGAGAAGTATCTGGCGGGGGGTGTTGTTGACATGGTCATCGCCCCGGATAACCGTTGTTATCTCCATGGTCGCATCGTCAATGACAACCACGAAATTATAGGTCGGGGTACCGTCGCTCCTCTGGATGATGAGGTCATCCAGTTCGTCATTGTTGAAGGAGATCCTCCCCTTGATGAGGTCATCGAAGGCTGTCACTCCATCCTGCGGCGCCCTGAAACGCACCACATGGGGCCGGTCATCGGGAGCACCGGCAGGGAGATTGCGACAGGTGCCGTCATATTTGGGTTTCCGCCCTTCCTTGAAGGCGAGGTCTCTTTTCGCTTCGAGTTCTTCAGCCGTGCAGTAGCATTTATAGGCTTTTCCGGAATCAAGAAGTTTTTGCACAAATTCCTTGTAAACCGGAAATCGTTCAGACTGATAGAACGGGCCTTCGTCCCAGTCAAGGCCGAGCCACTCCATCCCCTGAAGTATGGCATCAACAGATTCCTGGTTGAACGGGCCACATCCGTGTCCTCTATGCGGAGGATGAATGTCCCTCGCTGCTTTTTGGCCAAAAGCCAGTTAAAAAGAGCAGTCCGCGCTCCACCCACATGAAGATAGCCGGTCGGGCTGGGAGCAAAACGGAGACGTACTTGTGACATATTCAACTCCTTCGATTGATAGATTACAGACTAGTTCTCTTCTTCGTCCTCAGACGGTTTTTTTTCGCCAGGAATTTTGTAGTTTTCGGAAAACCAGGAACCGAGGTCGATCATTTTGCAACGTTCCGAGCAGAATGGACGATGGGGATTGTCCTGCCATGACACTTCCTTCTGACAGTGGGGGCAAAAATGTTTAGCTGTTTTTTTCATGGCAATGATTGCTCTGAGTCTTGATACCAGCGGACGAAATTGGCAATGCCTTCTTCAATGGGTGTCACCGGCTTGTAGCTAGGACGGACGACGATTTTTCAATATTGGCGAAAGTACGTTCCACGTCGCCCGCCTGCATCGGCAGACACTCAAGAACCGCTTTTTTACCCAGTTGATGCTCGATTATCTTAACGAGACGGTTTAGAGCGACTGGACTGGAGCCACCCAGGTTGAAAATATCGTAGCGTTTCTCGCCCGTATTTACCCACTGCAATGCCTTTTCTATCCCGGCAACGATGTCGCCGATGTAGGTGTAATCTCGGCTGGTGCTGCCATCTCCATAAAAAGGAATGGGGTTTCCCTGCTCAATCAGCCTGACAAATTTGCTGATGGCAAGGTCCGGGCGTTGCCTGGGCCCATAAACGGTGAAGAATCTGAGACAGGCGATGTTGATGTCGTAAAGGTGATGATAGGTATGGCAGATTAATTCGCCAGCCTTTTTCGTTGCAGCATAAGGCGAAATGGGATTATCCACCGGATCAGCCTCGGCAAATGGCACTTTCGGATTGTTTCCGTATACTGAAGAACTGGAGGCAAAAAGAAAAAGCCGCACTCCGATTGCTTTTGCGGCCTCAAGAAGATTCATTGTCCCCCGCACGTTAACTTCCTCGTAAAGTAGCGGATTGTCGATGGACGGTCTTACTCCGGCGGCAGCAGCAAGATGAATAACAGCATCAGGCAGCTCCTGGGTGAATATGGCACGAATAAATTCCCCATCCCGAATATCGCCCTCACACAGGAGAAGTTGACGTCCGCAAGCCGCGGCATTGCCGGCAGTTTCTGTAAAATTCCGCCTCTTGACAGCAGGGGAGTAAAAATCGTTGAAGTTATCTACTATGATAATGTCATGGCCGGAGAGAAATAACCGCTCTGCCAGGTGAGATCCTATGAATCCGGCGCCACCTGTTATCAATATCCGCATGAAAGCCCCTTATATCTCATTCGGCAATGACAATGGCGCCCTTGCCTGCTTTTGCGGCAAGTTCGCCTGCTTCCGATTGTTTCAGATGCTTGCCCATACGCACCCGGTACCAGGTTCCCTTGCCCTGCACATTCGACTCCAGGATGTAAGCCGCCTGTCCTTTGGAAAGCAGGTTGGTCCTGATGGCCTCAGCTTCCGTCTTGTCCCTCAACGATGCAATTTGCACGCAGTAAGTGCCTTCTCCGGATGTCTGGCTCTTTGCAGGCGTTTTAGGGACAGCGGCTGTCTCTGTATTCGCCTCGGATTTAGGAGGGGCGCCTGGCGATAAAAGCTTTTGCTCCTGAAGGTTTTGTGGCCCGGGTATCGCCTTGTTTTGTTCGTCACCGGCCTTCGCCGGATTAAGGCCGCTGCCTATAACGGCTTTTGCCCCATTCGGCAGGGTCTGATAAAAGGTCAGCGGCACATCCTGCCCTGCAGGTTGTGCTTGAGGTGCGGGCGAAGGTGTTACTGCAGGTTTGGCAGCAGCCTTTTCATATGTATTCTTGACCGCTCGACCGCCGACAAACCACCCGCCGGCAAAACCTCCAACGAATGAGATAATGACTGCCCCGGCAACTATAAATACCAGAATTCCAATCGGTTGTTTTTTGGGACGGTTTTTGCTGACCGGCCTGCGTTCACAATAGTCCAGCACCATACAAGCCTCTGTTACATTTTCTCAGGAGCCGAGATCCCAAGCAGGTTCAAAGCATTTTTCAGGGTCAGTGCCACACACTTCAAAAGGAACAGCCTCGCGGCAGTCAGCTGACTGTCTTCGGTGATAACCCGGTTTTTGTTATAAAAGCCATGAAATAGTCCGGCCAGTTCCTGAAGATAATTGGCAATCCGGTGGGGCTCAAAGTTGGCGGCGCTCCCCTCCACCACCTCCGGAAAGGAGGCAAGGGCCTTGACTATGGCCATTTCTTCAGGCTCGATCAACTGGTCAAGATTCACACCGTCGGCCCCGGGCACGACAAATCCCTTCTCTGCTGCATTCTCGAAGATACTGCAGATCCTGGCATGGGCATACTGGACATAGTAGACCGGGTTGTCCAGGGATTTCTGCTTTGCCAGATCTATGTCGAAAACCAGCTGCGAGTCGGGCTTACGCATGACGAAAAAGAAGCGGGTCGCATCGCGACCGACTTCATCGATGAGGTCACGCAGAGTAACGTAGCTTCCGGCGCGCTTGGAGATCTTCACCTCTTCGCCGCCGCGCAGGACAGTCACCATCTGGTGAAGCACATATTCCGGCCATCCGGCAGGAATTCCCGCATCAAGGGCCTGCAATCCCGCACGAACCCGGGTAATGGTACTGTGGTGATCGGCCCCCTGCTCGTTGACGACACGGGTAAAGCCTCTCTCCCATTTGCGCAGGTGATAGGCCACATCCGGAACAAAATAGGTATAGCCTCCCCCCGATTTCCGCATCACCCGGTCTTTGTCGTCGGCAAAGGAGGTGGTGCGAAGCCACAGGGCATCGTCCTGTTCATAGGTGTGGCCGCTGTCGACGAGACGCCGAACAACCCTTTCAACGCTGCCATCGGCATAAAGGTCCGACTCCAGGGAATAGACATCGAAATGCACATCGAAAGCGGCCAGATCCTGGTCCTGCTCACGACGGAGAAAGGCGACGGCAAAACGCCTGATTGCTTCCAGATCCTGGGGATCGCCTGCGGCGGTCACGTGTTGATCGTCTGCATGGACCGTCTCGCGGGCCATGTAAGCACGGGCCACGTCAATGATGTACTCCCCCTGGTAGCCGTCGGAAGGCCAGCCGGGATCGTCCGGACCTTTGCCGAGACAGCGGGCCTGCACCGAAAGAGCCAGATTGGCAATCTGCTGTCCGGCATCATTGTAGTAGAATTCACGGGTAACATCCCATCCGGTAGCTGACAGAAGACGGCAGATGGTATCACCCAGGGCAGCTCCGCGACCATGACCGATATGCAGAGGGCCTGTGGGATTGGCGCTGACGAACTCAACCTGGATTTTTTTCCCACCACCGACCCCGCTTTTTCCGTACTCGGAGCCGACCTGGTCGACCTCCTGCAGAGTCTGTCTCCAGGCTTCGTCTTTTAGATGGAAATTAATAAAGCCGGGACCGGCAATCTCGATTTTTTCACATATTCCCGATCCGTCGGCCAGATGGCTGACAAGTGTTTCAGCAACCATTCGGGGCGCTTTTTTTTCCGCCTTGGCCAGGAGCATCGCCACATTTGTCGCAAAATCCCCATGGTCGGCATGGGCAGGCTTTTCAATAATGATTGACGGGAATTCGCCGGAAGAAAGGCTTCCGTCGGCATAGCAGCCTGCCAATCCTTGGGTGATCAAAGTGCGGAGTAATTCCTTCATCACTCCTCCTGTTTATCTTTGGATGAACTGTCCTCTTGAACAGTATCTTTGATTGAAATATCCCTGGTGAAGTCCGGACAATGGGCACCATTGTCGGAAACACAGAATTTTTTCGCGCAATTTTCACGCCATGCACAGATGGCGCAGAATTGCCGAGAGGTTCTTATATTCACATTTTATCCTTTGATTTGAGTGCTCGGTAAATAGATGGAACCAAGTTGAGACAGGTCCGTGGGGGTAACCAGTTCCGGCTCGCTTATGGAAGAGCGGCCCCAGAATTTATTTCTGTGTCAACTGGTCTTTCTTCTCCGGTGGAAACTGGTAAATCACCTCGTTTTGCCTCACCAGCCCGAAATCTCGCCGGGCTATGCTCTCCAGATAGCGACGATCACTGCGCAAGGCTTCGATCTCACGCTTCAGTTTCTCATTTTCTGTCTTCAACGATTGAAGATGTTCCTGAATCTCCTTGTTATCCTTGTTGAGGTGATAAATGCGCAACAAACCTCTATCACCGAAGATGGTAAAAAACAGGATGAAGACGATGATACCGGCAGGTATAAGAAGCATCCGCTTCCGCATGATGTCAGGTCCTCCGGATCAACGACCTTGAGTAAGGAGGGAAGCAAAATAATCGATGGTTTTTTTAAGACCCTGCTCAACGTCAACGGTCGGCCGCCAGTCCAGTTTTTGCTGGGCCAGGGAAATATCAGGCTGTCGCTGTTTCGGATCGTCTGCGGGCAAGTCCTTGTATATAATCTTTGATGTGGAACCGGTAAGCTGAATGATCCTGTGTGCAAACTCCACAATGGTAGTCTCAGTGGGGTTTCCCAGATTCACCGGTCCGGTAAAATCTTCGCATTCCATCATCCTCATCATGCCATCGACCAGGTCATCAACATAGCAGAAGGAACGGGTTTGCTTCCCTTCTCCATAGACCGTTATATCTTCCCCGGCCAGCGCTGGATAATGAAATTGGAAACAACCCTGCCGTCGTTGACGGCCATGCGGGGACCATAGGTGTTGAAGATGCGGATGATCCGGATATCGACCCCGTTCTGACGATGGTAATCCATCATCAGCGTTTCAGCCACCCTTTTCCCTTCATCGTAGCAACTTCTTATACCGATGGGGTTCACATTACCCCAGTATTCTTCACGCTGGGGATGAACCTGCGGATCACCGTAGACCTCGGATGTGGAGGCCTGAAGTATCCTCGCCCTCACCCTTTTTGCCAGACCCAGCATATTGATGGTGCCCATGACACTGGTCTTTATGGTCTTTACCGGGTTGTACTGGTAGTGAATGGGGGATGCCGGACAGGCCAGATTGTAAATGCGGTCCACCTCCAGCAGAATCGGCTCCGTGATATCGTGGCGGATGAGTTCGAAGCGGCGGTCATCACACAACTTCTCAATGTTTTTCTTGCTGCCGGTAAAAAAATTATCGAGACAGATAACTTCATTGCCGGAAGCAAGAAGTCTTTCACAAAGATGCGAGCCGATAAAGCCGGCGCCGCCGGTAACGAGAATGCGCATAGTGAATCCTTGGTTCCCTCTCTATTCAACAGGCAGTGCTGAAATGTTTGCCGTTTCGGCCGATGGGCAGATATTCAAAGCCGGCTTCCTTGATGCGTGATGGTTCATAGAGATTTCTGCCATCAAAGATGAGTGGCCTCTTGAGCAAGGTCCTGATTCTTTCAAAATCAGGGGTTCGATATTCGTTCCATTCGGTTACAATGGCCAACGCATCGGCTCCCTTGAGTATCTCGTACTGGTTGTTGCTGTAAGTGATACGATCGCCGAAGATCTTTCGTGCCTCTTTGATAGCCTCCGGGTCATGGGCGCAAACCTTAGCACCCAGTTCAAGCAAGCGGCCTATAATAACCACGGATGGGGCTTCGCGCATGTCATCGGTTCGAGGTTTGAATGACAGTCCCCAGATGGCAATGGTCCTGCCCTTGAGGGATTCGGTCGAGCCGTCACCAAGACAGCGGATGATCTTGTCGGTCAATACCAGTTTCTGCAGCTCATTAACCTCTTCCACGGCCTTCAGGAGCATGAAATCATAGTCGTTCTCCTCGGCGGTTTTGACCAGAGCCTTGACATCCTTGGGAAAGCAGGAGCCACCATAGCCGACCCCAGGAAATAAAAAATCGTAGCCGATGCGCGAGTCGGAACCAATTCCTTCTCTGACTGCCGAAACGTCGGCACCCATGCGATCGCAGAGGTTGGCTATCTGGTTCATGAAGGAGATTTTGGTCGCCAGCATGGCGTTGGCTGCATATTTGGTCATCTCGGCGCTACGGATGTCCATAAGGATCAACCGGTTTGTTTTGCGCATAAATGGCGAATAGAGTTCCTTCATGATCTCGCCGGTGCGCACATTGTCTGTGCCGATAACCACCCGGTCAGGTTTCATGAAATCGTCAATGGCAGCGCCTTCTTTCATGAATTCAGGGTTGGACACCACGTCGAATTCAATGTCCCTACCTCTCTTTTGGAGCTCTTCCCTGACAACGCCACGAACTTTATCTGCCGTGCCTACGGGCACTGTGGACTTGTCCACCAGTATCTTGAAGCCTTCCATATTGCGGCCTATTACCCTGGCCACATCCAGAACGTATTGCAGGTCAGCAGAACCATCCTCGCCTGGCGGAGTCCCCACAGCGATGAAATTTATCAAAGAAACCTTGACTGCGGCTGCCAGATCGGTGGTAAAAGATAGCCGTCCTTCGGCGAAGTTCCTGATGACCAGTTCCTTCAGGCCGGGCTCATATATGGGGATGACACCCTGCTTAAGCCCTTCAATCTTGGCTTCATCCACATCAACGCAGATGACATCATTACCGCTTTCGGCAAAACAGGTCCCGGCAACAAGCCCCACATAGCCTGTTCCGATAATGCAGATTTTCATTGAAGGATGCCTCCTCAGGCAGGTGGTTTAGCAGTTCTATATACCACAGAAGATGTCACTTCGCCAGCGTTTTCAGGGTAAAAACTAGAAATTTTAAATAGTTCATGGACTTTGCCTTTTCTGAAACGCCAGGACTTGCCTGGTAAGTCGGGCGTATTCTTCCAGGGTAAGGGTCTCCCCCCTGCGTCCTCCATCTATACCCGCCTGGGACAAAATGAGATTCAAGTCATCATTGTCAGCAATCAGGGCTGACCTCAGACAGTTGGCAAGGGTCTTGCGACGCTGACTGAAGGAAGCCTTGACCACCTGCCTGAACAGGGTCTCGTCACCCACATCCTGCCGTGGTGCAGCCAGCGGGACAAATTTGAGTACCACCGAATCTACTTTGGGTATTGGTCTGAAAGACCCGGGCTTCACTATCAGCACACGAGAAATATTGAAGTGCAGATTGCATAAAACAGACAGGATGCCGTATTCCTTGGTGCCTGGAAAAGCTATGAGCCGGTCGCCGACCTCTTTTTGCAGCATTAAAATCAATGACGAAAACAGCGATACATTATCAAGAAATTTAAAGATCACCTGACTGGAAATGTTGTAGGGGAGATTAGCCGCGACCTTCCATCTTCCGTTCCAGCGGCTGCCCAAGACTTCAGGAAGCTCAATCTTTAGGATATCTCCCTGGATAAATTCCAAGTTGTCTGCCCCAGAGAATTCCTTCTCCAGTAATGGAACCAGTTGACGATCCAGTTCCACAGCCAGTACCTGTTCGGCTCTCTTTACCAGCAGGGAGGTCAATGCACCACGACCGGGGCCGATCTCCAGCACCCTGTCGGACGGCTCAAGGACCACTGCCTCCACGATCCGGGAAAGCACATTGCCATCAACCAGAAAGTTCTGCCCCATGGATTTTTTTGCACGTATTTTCTCCATGGGAATCAATTTCCTCCAGTTAAAGAGATAGCATCAAGTGGCCATACGGGCAAGGCATCCAGTTCAAAGCCGCAGGCAATATTGTTGCAAAGATAATAGTCGCCGGGAACGGCAAGCATCGCTCCATTATCGGAGCAGAGAAGCGGCGAAGGTATGAACAGTTCTGCGCCTTCTGTTTCGGCAAAGGTGGCCATGTCCCTGCGCAATCCACTGTTGCAGGCTACGCCACCTGCAACGACCAGTCTCTTGATGCCACTTTGGATAACGGCTGCCCTGGTTTTACTCACCAAGACCTCACAGACGGCGGCCTGAAATGAAGCACAGACGTCGTTCAGTGCCGAACCTTCCATGGCAGCGGGATTTTTACGGACATAATTCAGAACAGCTGTTTTCAGGCCACTGAAACTGAAATTGTAATTATCCTCATGGATCAGTGGCCGCGGAAACTTTATCGCCCTGGGATCGCCTTCAGCCGCCAAGCGGTCGATAAGGGCACCACCGGGGTAAGGTAAACCCATCAGCTTGGCGACCTTGTCGAAAGCTTCTCCGGCCGCATCGTCAAGGGTCTGGCCGATAGTCTTGTAACGGCCGATGGCCTGCACCTCGTAAAGATGAGTATGGCCGCCCGAAACGGCAAGGGCGATGAAAGGAAATTCCACATCCCTTTCAAGCATAATGGCGAGGATATGGGATTCGATATGGTTCACCCCTACTACAGGGATATTGAGTCCATAGGCCAGAGCTTTGGCCGTGGATATTCCCACCAGCAACGCTCCTGCCAGGCCGGGGCCCCGGGTGACGGCTATTCCTTCGATGGCCGATATGGGTAGATCTGCCTTGCGCAGTGCCTCTTCAATGACAATGGAAATGGTTTCCAGATGTTTGCGCGAGGCTATTTCCGGCACCACGCCTCCGTAATCGGCATGGATGCTGATCTGTGAGGCGACGATATTGGAAAGGATTTCCCTGCCATTCCTGACAACGGATGCAGCAGTCTCATCACATGAAGATTCAATTGATAAAAGCAGCATAAACTAGAAGGGCGTGGTTTTACACGCCCTTACACCTCTCGATTATTGGGGATCCTACTGATTATAGAAGATTGGCTGCCAGTTCGGCCAGCTCCGAACGTTCCCCTTTTGTCATGGTTATATGTCCGGCAATGCCTTGTCCTTTAAACCTTTCCACCACATAAGTTAAACCATTGCTTGAGGAGTCCACATAAGGGTTGTCGATCTGGTAAGGGTCACCGGTAAGAACAATTTTCGTCCCTTCACCTGCACGGGTGATGATGGTTTTGATCTCGTGGGGGGTCAGGTTTTGGGCCTCATCTACGATCATATACTGATTGGGTATGGACCGGCCACGGATATAGGTCAAGGGCTCTATGTCCATGATGCCCATGGCCATCAGCTCTTTGTAGCCCTTGCTATGGCGCTTTTCACCTTCGTGGCCGGTAAGCAGAAGTTCAACGTTGTCGAATATGGGCTGCATCCATGGTGTGAGTTTTTCTTCGATGTCGCCGGGCAGAAAACCCAGGTCTCTTCCCATGGGGAATACCGGGCGGGAGACGAGTAACCGGTTGTAAATATTTTCTTCTGCAGTCTTGTGCAATCCGGCAGCGATGGCAACCAGTGTCTTGCCCGTACCGGCCTTGCCGACCAGAGTTACCAGCTTGATGTTGTCATCCAGCAGCGCTTCCAGGGCGAAAGCCTGTTCGCGGTTCCTGGGATGAATGCTCCAGATGCCTTCTTTACCAACCTTTTGATGGCAAAAACTTTATTCTCCTTATCGTCGTATCTACCGATAGCCGTGTGGGAAGCATTCAACTGGTCCTTGAAACACACGAACTGGTTGGGGTAGAAGTTTTGTTCCATGGATAACCAGCCCTGGCCATGGAAGCGGTCAATCACATCAGCTTCAGCTTCGATTTCGATATATCCCGAATAGAGATCTTCGATCACAACCTTGTCGGATTCGTAATCTTCGGCAACAAGGCCGATGGCATCTGCTTTGATGCGCAGGTTGGTATCCTTGGTTACGAATATGACCGGTTCTTTCTCATTTTTTGCCTTGACGTCAAAAGCCACCGCAAGAATGCGGTTATCGCCCCGCTCTTCGCGCAGCTCGGGAGGGAGCCTCTTCATCACTTGCTCTTCATAGATCTCGACGCGAATATTGCCGCCATTTTCCAGCTTTATCCCTTCAGACAACGAGCCTTGCTTGCGCAGGTCGTCGAGAAGCCTGGATATTTGCCTGGCATTGCGCCCCGTTTCATTCATATCCTTTTTGAAACGGTCAATTTCTTCAATCACAGTGATGGGAATGATAATGTTGTTTTCCTGAAATTTGAAAACAGCCTGTGGATCATAGAGAAGTACGTTGGTGTCCAGTATGAAGTGTTTCATGTAATCCTTTCCCATTCAATTTATCTTTCTGAGACAGACAGCACCAAGCCCCTGGATGTGGCAAGGATCTTAAGGTAAACAGGCTGTTTCTTGTATTCTGCATCCAGCACTACCTCACCATCCTTGTTCAATGCTGCAAGCACACGTTCCGGAGACTCCTTTATCCTGTAAAAATTGTAGATGCCGGTACGGTAGAGTTCTTCCTTTTTCACCGGGCGCTCAGGAGGTAGAGAGCACCCGAAGCAAGTGAGCAAAATAAGGCAGAGTGTGGAATAAAATATCCTTCTCATTACCGATCCTTTCCTTAATGAATGATGCTGTGCAATGCATCCAGCAAGAAGGCTATGTCTTTGTCGGTGTTGAAAAACCCTGGACTTACCCTGACAGTCCCATGGGGATAAGTACCGATGGTCTTGTGGGCCATGGGGGCGCAGTGAAGTCCGACCCTGACGCTGATATCGAAATCGGCATCAAGATGAAAACCTATGGTTGCAGGATCAATACCCTCGACAGTGAAGGATACGGCCCCCCCGCGCGATTCGGCATTATCCGCTGCAAAAGTCTTAACCCGTGGGAGCTGTTTCAGACCATCAAGCAGCAGGGACACCAGTTTCATCTCCTTCTGCCTGATATTATCGATGCCTGTTTTCAGAATGAATTCCACACCTGCTTTAAGTCCGGCTATGCCCGGCGTATTCAATGTGCCGCTTTCGAACTTTTCCGGCATCGTCTCAGGCTGTGCCGTATCCGACGAGGAAGTTCCGGTCCCGCCCAAAAGAAACGGCGACAGCTCGACATGTTCTGCGATATAAAGAAGACCTGTCCCCTGGGGACCCAGCAGCCCTTTGTGGCCCGGTACTGCCAACAGATCTATCTTCTGGTCGATAACGTTGATCGGCAGGTATCCGGCGCTCTGGGCAGCATCAACCAGGAAGAAAACTCCTGCCTTTCTTGCCGTGTCACCGATCGAGGCAATGGGTTGGATAGTGCCGGTCACATTGCTGCAGTGGGACAAGGCTATAAGCTTCGTTTCCGGGCGAAGTGCAGCATAAATCGCGGCAGGGTCAATGCTCCCATTCCTGTCGGCAGTAACCCAGGTTATTTGCACGCCTCTGTTTTTTGCAGCATACAGAGGGCGGACAAGGGAGTTGTGTTCCATTGTCGTCGTAACAACATGGTCGCCAGGCTTTAACAAGCCGTTGACTGCGATATTGAGTCCTTCGGTAGCACTGTGGGTAAAGACCAGGCGGGATGAATCGGTAATGCCAAAGAAAGATGCCAGTATCTCGCGCGCCTCGAAAACAAGTCTTGATGCGGCCAAGCTTCTTTTATAACCGCCCCTGCCAGGACCGACGCCTATTTCTCGGAGGGCATGCTCAACGGCTCCATAGACGGGGTCAGGTTTGGGAAAAGTAGTAGCCGCATTGTCCAGGTAAACTGACATTCTTAATCTAGTAACATTTTAAGGCATGTTTGGCAACTCTTTCATGGGTGCTTACTGAATAGTTTTTCCGGTTTTACCTTGGACATTGCCAGCGCCTTGAAAAGCCGGTCCGTGAGTATCCGTTCAAGCTTGAGCATTTCTTCCACAGACGCAGAGACCTTATCCACCTTGCCACCCGCCATCATGCCATGCCCTCCGGCTGTCCCCATCCCGTCCACCAACTTTTTGATGATTTCTCCCACATTGGTATCATGGCGTATGGTACGCATGGATAAAATCATCTCATTATTGTAATGTCCCATACAAAGCACGGTCTCGATCTTTTCAAGTCTGAGCAGGAAATCGGCAAGCTCGGCAACTATTTCAGGAAAGACAACCATGCGCAGGTTTGCCACCAGTACAGTATCGTATATTCGGGTATGTTTGAGGGCATTGTTCAAGGACAGGAAGTATTCAGCAGGGAGTTTCGGATGACAGATCTCATAGAGAAGCAGTTTGTTGGTGAGGGGAAAAAGCTTGTGGTACGCTTCTCTGTCAGGTCGATTCGCCTCGCGACCCAAATCCTGGGTCTCCGATTTAATGGCATAAAAAAGGGCTGTGGCAAGTTTGGTACCGATGGGAATGTTTTCTGCCACCAGATATTCATAGAGGATAGTCGCCGTCACACCGTAATTCGGACGTATATCCACAAAGCGACAGTTCATGCTGGTTTCTCTTACCGGATGATGATCGATAAGAATGTCAACTGTTGTGCCAGGAGGCAATGAATTGTTGCCGACGCCAGGTTGAGTATCTACCATGCAAATCACCTGAAAATCGCTTATATTCAGAATTGCAAGGGGGGTAAGCGGTATCTGCAGTTCTTTGGCCATGGCCAGGTTTTCACTTCGGCCAATCATCCCCGAGAATGAGAGGACCGCTTCCCTGTTCAACTTCATGACAAAAAGATGATTCAGGGCCATTGCCGAGGCGAAGCAATCGGGATCGGGATTATCGTGAACAACAATGAGGATTTTGCCTTTTCCCCTGACCCACCTCAACATATCTTCCACAAACCCGTTGAGGCTGGAGCAGTCAGCTGCAATGGACATGAAAACTCCCATAAAAACAATTACTAAATTGTATCTGAAGGTGCCCCCGATACAATATATCAGCCCAGAAAAAGCAATAAAAAAGGGGGCAACTTGCCCCCTCATCTTCATGAAGATTTATACATCTCAACCTAGAAAGCTGTTGTGATTCCTTGCCCTGTTGGCAAGAATGGTGGGATCGAGCACCTCACCACAGCAGGTGCACTTCCAGGCATCAAAAGACCTGACGAAGTCATAGTATTTCTCGGCAAACATGCGACCTTTACACTTGGGACATTGCATAATAAATAACCTCCAGAGGGTGAAATAATTAATCAAAGTGTCCCCTGTGGTATTCATCATACATGCCACGACAAAGCAGATTAGTGGAAAAGGCAAAGCTACACTTAATCGACAGTAAAAATCTTTTACAATTTTACATAGTTACTTACTCATAAAAAATCCCATAATTTTTTCTACCTTCTTCAGAGATACCTTTTACGCTTTTCAGTTCCTCGATGGGACAAAAACCGCCATTATCTTGACGATAATCAACGATATCTTTTGCTGTTTTTGGTCCGATACCAGGCAAGGCTTCCCAATCATCCTCTTCCATTAATCCCAGGTCAAGGGGGACTCCCAGGATCAGACGTTCTTTAGCCTTCATATAACTTATGGATAGCGCGTACTTATTTTGCCCTTTTTGCTTAACATCCAAAATCATGCCGGGTTTCAATGATATCTGAAGATTGACATCGGATGCAGGAAGAAAGGCCGGATCGAGGATCGTCATATTTGTGACGGTCCCTATGGTAGAACCGTCAGGTAATCGATAAACGCCTGAGCGCGACACATCTCCTTTAATTCTAACAGTGACTCTGCCTGTTGACCAAGAAAGAAAGGCCACTGCCGGTCCGGTTTTCGTCCGTAAGCAGTGGCCTTTATACAAAAGAGATGCAACAAGAAAGAAAGCAAAGAGCCAGACTATGAAGCGCTGGCTTCTCACCGTCACTTTCTCGACGCCTCGTTTTCCTCATCCTTGTGCAGCTTGAATTCGATGCAATCGATCAGAGCCTGGTAAGATGCGTCAATGATATTGTCCGAAACGCCAACCGTGCCCCAGCGGCTTTGTTTGTCGCCCGACTCGATCAGCACCCTGATGGCCGATGCCGTGCCCTGACCCGCGGGAAGAACCCTGACCTTGTAATCCAGCAGTTTCACCTCTTTGAGCCGCGGGTAGAATTTCTCCAGTGCCTTGCGTATGGCATTATCAAGCGCGTTGACCGGACCATTTCCTTCAGCAGCGGTATGTTCGACCTTACCGCCCACCTTTACCATGATGGTCGCTTCCGAAATCATCTTCTGGTCTTCATGACGTTTCTCATCGATGACACGGAAACCAATCACTGAGAAGAATTTCTTGTGGGTGCCAAGCGCCCGCTTCATCAGCAGTTCGAAGGATGCCTCAGCCCCTTCGAATTGATATCCCCTGTTCTCCATTTCCTTGATGTTATCGAGGATTTCAAGGGTAACGGGATCCTTGCTGTCCAAGTTGATCTGAAATTCCTCGGCTTTTGCCAGTATGTTGGCTCTGCCCGAGAGGTCGGATACCAGAACCCTGGTGCTGTTGCCCACCAGTTCCGGCCGCAGGTGTTCATAGGTTTCCGGGTGTCTCTGTATGGCACTGACGTGTACCCCCCCTTTGTGGGCAAAGGCTGAATTTCCCACGTATGGTTGGTGCTTGCTGGGCGAAAAATTGGCCAGTTCATAAACATACCGGGATAATTCGCGCAGCTTCTTCAACTTTTCCCCTGAAACCGACTCCTTATGCATTTTCAGTTGCATGGCCGGGATGATGGAGCAAAGGTTTGCATTGCCGCAACGCTCACCGAAGCCGTTGATGGTCCCCTGCACCTGAACGATGCCCAGGGAGACGGCCATAAGAGAGTTGGCAACCGCACACTCGGAATCATTGTGGGCGTGAATGCCAAGAGGGGTCTTGATGTGCTTTTTCACGTCCTTGATGATGTCGGACAAATCGAAAGGCATGGTGCCGCCGTTGGTGTCACAGAGAATTATGCAATCGACCTTTGCCTCCTCTGCGGCCTTGAGTGTCTTGATGGCGTATTCCGGATTGGCCTTGTAGCGTCGAAGAAATGCTCGGCATCATAGAAGACTTCAGGTGCATGCGCCTTGAGATACTCCAGGGAGTCGAAGATCAGCTCCAGATTCTCGTCAAGGGAAATACGCAGCGCCTCGCGAACATGGAAATCCCACGTCTTGCCGAAAATGGTGACAACGTCGGGCTGGGCCTGGATCAGGGTGATGATGTTCTGATCTTTATCCGGGGTGATCTTTGCGCGCCTGGTGGAACCGAAGGCAGCGATCTTGGCATGGGAAAGCTTTTCCTTTTTTATATCCTTGAAAAAAGCCACATCCTTGGGATTGCTGCCCGGCCATCCCCCTTCGATATAATGGACACCGAATTCATCCAGTTTATGGGCAATGCGGACCTTGTCTTCAACAAGAAAAGAGATATCTTCAGCTTGGGTACCATCTCGAAGGGTGGTGTCGTAGATTTTTACCAGACTCATGTTTTCACCTTTATATGCGTTGTAGTTCTTCTGTTAAACCAAAAGGCACAGAAAACATCGATGGAATCTCTGCATTTCTGTGCCTTTCAGGTTATGTCGCTTTATGACGAATCGGCTTGCAGATTATGCAGCTTTACCGGACAAGCCGAAAATATCGTGGAGCACACGCACGGCAAGCTCGGTGTACTTGGCATCTATTACCACCGAAACCTTTATTTCCGATGTGGAGATCATCTGGATGTTGATCCCTTCCTTGGCCAGGGCCTGGAACATTCTGGTTGCCACACCTGCGTGGCTTCTCATGCCGACGCCCACCACGGAAACCTTGCTGATATTCTCGTCTGTCACAACCTCTTTTGCATCGATGCCTTTGGCTGCTTCCCTGGTGATTGCCAGAGCCTTCTTGAAATCGGCCTTGGTCACGGTAAAGGTGAAATCGGTCAGATCGGCTGCACTCACATTCTGCACTATCATATCAACCGAAATGTTGGCTTCGGACAAGGGCGATAGTATCTTGGCTGCAATACCAGGCTTGTCGGGCACCTGCATCACGGCAATTTTGGCCTCGTTTTTGTCATATGCTATTCCTGAAACGAGAACTGCTTCCATATCTTTATCCTCCTTGGTAACCATGGTTCCTGGATTGTCGTTGAAGCTGGAGCGCACATGCACATCCACGTTATATTTCTTGGCAAATTCCACGGAGCGTATCTGGAGGACCTTTGCCCCAAGGCTTGCCAGTTCAAGCATCTCATCATAGGAGACCTTCTCGATCTTCTTTGCATCCTCACAGATATTGGGATCGGTAGTATAGACGCCATCAACATCGGTGTATATTTCACAGACGTCGGCCTTGAGGCTGCCGCCATGGCCACTGCAGAGGTATCGGAGCCGCCGCGCCCGAGAGTGGTGACGTTACCGTCACTGTCTACTCCCTGAAAGCCGGCTACAACGAGAATAGTCCCATCCTTGATGTCGGCACGTATCTTCGTATCGTCGATCTTTTCGATGCGAGCCTTGCTGAAAGCGTTATCGGTGATTATGGGAATCTGCCAGCATGATATGACTTGGCTTTATAGCCCATGGATTTGAGACACATGGCCAGGAGGGCAATGGAAACCTGCTCTCCCGATGCAACCAGGACGTCGTATTCCCTGTTATCCGGAAACTCACTTATATCATTGGCCAGGGCGACCAGCTTGTTTGTTTCACCGGACATTGCCGAAACGACTACAACCATGTCGTTGCCGGCATCATATGTTTTAGCGACCCTCTTGGCAACATTACGAATTCGCTCTATTGTCCCCATTGAACTGCCGCCATACTTTTGGACCACCAGTGCCATGCAAGTCCTCCTCCCTTATTTAATGAGCAACATGCCCTAATTTATTCGGAATAACCTTATTACCAAGAATCAATCTCCCGGTCAAAACATTTTTTCATTATCATCATCCATGAGAAGCCGGATCAATTGTTCCCCCCTGCTTCCCGAAGGTATAAAAGAAAGACTTCTGCAGTCATCACCCACATGAGACATCGTTATGAGAAGGTAGTCGTCAGGCAGCATATCCTGCAGGCGCTCGGCCCATTCCACAAGACAGACGCCATCGCCATGGAAATATTCGTCGAAACCGAGATCAAGCAAGTCCTGGCCACCATGCAGCCGGTACAGATCGAAGTGATAAAAGGGAAGTCTTCCCGAATAGACATTGAGAAGGGTATAGGTCGGGCTGGTTACGGGGATGGACGGATCGACCCCCAGTCCTTCGGCAATCCCTTTGGCGAGCTGGGTTTTTCCGGCGCCCAGTTCACCCTGCAAAGCAACGAAATCGCCCCCCTGAAGAAGGGCTCCCAGCCTTTTTCCAACAGAGACCGTCTCTTCGACGCTTTTGCTGACAAGCGACCAGGTCACGGCTCGATCATGCTGCGGATAAGATCGATGCGACTGACGACACCCACCAGTTTCTGTCCTTCCACCACCGGAAGAGCATGAATCTGCCTTTTGCTCATGATGTCCGCCACCTCGTTCAGTGGTGTTGAAGCATTGACGCTGGCAACGTCCTCGGAAAAGATGTCACCAACGGTCTGACCGGTCATTTTCTTCAGCTCTTTTTCAAATTTCTTGTCGCTTTCAAGGTATAAGACCCAGTCGAAGATAGATATTACCGTTGGAATGTGCAGGCTTTTGTCCTGCTCTATCAGATCAGTCTCGGTAACAATGCCGACCAGATGATTATTCTCATCGACCACGGGGAAACTGCTCACCCTGTGTTTGGTGAACAGTTCGGCCAGGGTCCGCACGGTCGTATCCCTGGTAACCGTAATAATATTGTCTTTTGTCATCACATCGGCAGCAGTCAGCATGTTTATCTCCTCTTGGTTATGAAGAACCGTTCATAGCATTGGAAAGCAGTGTTTTAAAAGCATAGGGCAGCGATTCCTGCACATCCACTGCCGAAATGCCGATCTCCCCTTTTTCAGCGGCGACTAAATCGCCTGAGAGGCCATGGATGAATGTTCCAAGGCAGCAGGCAAAAAATGGCGGGTAACCTTGACCAACCAGTGCCGTGACAACACCTGTCAGCACATCTCCCATCCCGCCGGAAGCCATGCCCGGATTGCCGCTGCCGTTGATGGCGATTTCTCCGTCGGGGGAGGCAATGATCGTTCTTGCCCCCTTCAGGATCAGAAAGACTTTATACCTGCTGCTGAAGGACTTGGCAACTCCAATTCTATCCCCTTCCACATCGGCTACGGTTATTCCGGCAAGTCTCGCCATCTCTCCCGGATGTGGTGTAAGGATGACAACCGACGATTTTCTAGCTTGCAGCGCTTCGGGCTGTGCAGCAACGGCATTAAGTCCATCGGCATCAACCACCAGCGGCAGTGCCGCTTGGCTCACTATCTTCCGTACCAGGTCGGCGGTTTCGGGCTCCAGTGACAATCCGGGGCCAATGGCAAGAACGCCCTTCCCCGCCGCAGCCGTCATGATCCCCTTGAAAGCATCCCCGCAGAAAAAGCCGGTTCCGCCGTCAGGCACAGGCAGAGACATGGCCTCGGTGGTTTTGATCTCCATGGTAGGATTAAGCATCGCCGGAACAGCCACGGTGACAAGGCCGGCACCAGCACGGACCGCAGAGTTGGCCGCCATGGCAGCAGCGCCGGTTTTCCCGCTGGATCCGGCAACGATGAGACAATGGCCGCATTGTCCTTTGTGGGTCTGCCTCCCCCGAGGCCGCAGCAGTTTATGGGCAGCTGCATGGTCCATAAATTCACATCCGGGCGCATCGGCAATCACCTGTTCCGGTATGCCGATGTCAACCACCTTCAGCTTGCCGCACAACTCGGCCCCCGGATAGAGAATGCAGCCCAGCTTGGCAGCAGCGAAGGTTACCGTCATATCTGCCCGGACAGCCTTGCCCAGAATCTTGCCACTAGCCGAATCAACGCCCGAAGGAATATCCACGGCAAAAACCGGGGCCGAAGCCGAATTGACCAGATCTATGGCTTCTGCATAAACCCCCCTCACCTCTGATTTCAGCCCGGTTCCCAGAATAGCATCCACCACCACACCGGCACCGGCGAAGGCAGAACCGTGCCGGGCCAGATCGCCGGACCGGGGACAGATGGTGACCATGGTCTCATCAAGCCTCTGCAGGTTAACGGCCGCATCGCCAGTGATCTCTTCCGGAGAACAGAGGATAAAAACCCGCACCTGCCAGCCCTGTCCTGATAAAAGTCTGGCTATGACAAAGCCGTCGCCGCCGTTGTTTCCCTTGCCGGCGACAATGACAAGTTTTTTGTTGCCGCCATAAGCGGCAGTTATGGCTTCAGCGCAGCAGCGGCCGGCATTTTCCATGAGGGTCAGCCCGGGAATGCCCAACTCATCGATGGTTCTGCGGTCCAGCTGCTGCATGGTCTCGCCGGTAACGACCTTCATTTATTTCTCCAATACCAGCATAGCCACAGCCATGTTGCCGTCGTGGGAAAGGGAAAGAAAAATCTTTTGCAAGCCCGCTTCGGCAAAGAGTTCAGCCGCCTTGCCGGCCAGGAGCATTTCCGGCTTCCCCAGCCGATCGTTGACGATCTCCATATGCTGCCAGCTGAGCCCACCCCGGAGACCGGTGCCCAAAGCCTTGAGAAAAGCCTCCTTGGCGGCAAAGCGCAGGGCGAAGTGCTGGGCGCTGTGCTTCTTTCCGGAACAGTAATCGAGCTCCCGCCGGGTAAAGACCCGTTCCAGGAGGGCGGTGTTGTTTTCAGTTACGAAGCGCTGGAAGCGGGATATATCAACTATGTCGACACCGGTGCCGTGAATCATTGAATGGTAGTTGTCCCTTGTGGACAAGGATCAATCGAAGATTTAAAGGAAGCACTTTTTCCGGCAATCGTTAAAGTTGTGATCGTTATTTTTGACGTGGCATCCTGAGCCGCATTCTGATGGGACACAGAAACGGTTTCGCCTGGGCGGATAACGCCTTGGTCGCTCCTTGGTGATTGGTCGGTTATCGTATACTTACTCGTTGCAGTCCCGGATATGCTGATGGTTGCCGAAGTCTGGAGATTAAATATCTGTATCGGACCGGAGTCCGCAAATGAGCCTGCCAACTGACTGCACTTATTCGTCCCCTCAAAAGAGAAGGAAACATTACTATTTTTGCTTCCCGAGGTGGTACTATCCTCCGGAAACCACTCAACGCCGCACCCGGCAACAACCGCAATCAAAAGCACCGCCACAATCCACTTATTCATGTCATATCTCCACATCCTGCATAAAGGTTTGAATATTTGAACCTTATAACACGTTCACCGCCTCTGTTAAACCCAATTTTTGGGGGATGCATGGAAAATGACAGGTTCTGCGGATAGGAAAGATTATCTGCTTTCGGCAGAATGTTCTTTAAGGAGGATGTACTTGTTGTCCAGAATCTCGATCTTGCTCTCTTTTGCAAACCGGTTTAAAAGACGGGTGACCGTTTCGCGGGAAACGTTGGCATAGCCGGCGATATCCTTGTGCATCAGTTTCAGGGCGATGATGATGCCCCGTTCATCCCGTACACCGTTCAATTTCCCCAATTGATCGAGAACCGCTCTCACCCGCTGCTCGGCGCTTGAAAAGCTCATCACCTTCAGCATCAGCCATGACTCTCTCAATCGGTGGCATAACATGGAGATAAGCTGATTCATGACCTTTTCGTTCTGCAGGAGAAACTTTTCGAAACTCTCCCTTGCTATGAGCTGGATCAGGGAATCTTCCATGGCAATAACCGTAGCCGGCGCGGTTTTACCATCCAGAATAGCCATTTCGCCAAAGTATTCGCCCTTCTTGTGAATGGCGAGGATATGCTCCTTGCCATCTTCACTGGTCTGGACGACCTTCACTTTGCCGGAGGAAACGATGTACATATATCGCTGGGTATCTTCCTCCCAGAGAATGACATTGTTCCTGAAGAACTTTTTTTCTTCGATAATGCCCATCAGTGAAGAAAGTTGATCATCCGTCAGTGAGGCAAATATAGGGATGCTTCTCAGAAAGGCAAAGGTTTTAGCATTGTTGTTATTGTTGGCCGTATTGGATACCGTCATTTGTGCCCTGCCTTTCGGGGGTTGGTGAAAGCCTGCTGAGGCTGTACTTTTTCATGAGGTCGTAAAGAGTCGGTCTGCTGACACCTAAAACTTCAGCCGTTTTAGCTATATTGCCTTCCTGGCGGCCAAGTGCGGAGATGATCATCTCCCTTTCCAGCCTGTCTCTTGCGTCTTTCAAAGTCACACAGCCCATAGGCGGCATCATCAGCGGCATGCTGTTTTCAGTAAGCCCAAGATCAGCCGGCTCTATCAGTGGGGAATCGGACATGATCACCGCGCGCTGCACCCTGTTCTCAAGTTCTCGCACATTTCCGGGCCAGGTGTAGTTTTTCAGGATTTTCAAAGATGAAGTACTGAAGCCTCTGGTCTTTTTGCAGAATTCCTCCGTCGCCCTTTTCAGGAAAAGGTTTGCCAGCAGCATGATGTCGTCCCCCCGCTCCCGCAATGGGGGAAGATTTATGGTTATGACGGCAATCCTGTAGTAGAGGTCTTCCCGGAACAAACCTTCGCCGATTGCCCTGGCAATGTCCATGTTGGTTGCCGAAATTATTCTGGCATCAACGGCTATGTCTTCCCTTCCACCCACCCGCTGCAGAACCTTTTCCTGAAGAAAACGGAGAAGCTTTACCTGGAGGTTACCTGGCAGTTCCCCTATTTCATCGAGAAACATGGTCCCCTTGTGGGCATATTCCGCCTTGCCGAGAATCCTGGCATGGGCGCCGGTGAAAGCGCCACGTTCGGTGCCGAACAACTCGGATTCAAGGAGGTTTTCGGGGATTGCGCCGCAGTTTATGGGTACGAAAGGGCCGTTTTTTCTGAGGCTCATATTGTGCAGAGCCTTTGCCACCAGTTCCTTGCCGGTGCCGCTTTCACCTGTGATGAACACGGCTACATCCGATGAAGATACCTTTCTGATCATGGAAAACACCTGCAACATCTGCGGACTTTGGCCGATGATGCCGCCGAAACCGCACCCCTTCTGTTCCAATGCCGACGGCTGCCGTGCGTTCTTCTCTTCCATATCCAGCAGGTTAAAAGCCCTGTTGATGATCACCCTCAGTTCACTCATCTGGATCGGTTTCCGATAAAAGTCATATGCGCCTGTCTGCACAGCCTTGAGCCCGATGTCCCGGCGTTCGTGTTCGGTAATGACTATTACCCTGGTAGTGGGAGAATGACTGAGAATCTGCTCCAGACAGCGAAAACCTTCGACTATTCCATTCTCGTCAGGAGACAGGCCGATACCCAGGGTAACTACTTTAGGACGATACCTGTAAAATAGAGCAATGGCTTCTTTACAGTTTCCTGCAAACATGACGTCATATTCTTTTCCAACTCCCCATTTCAGCTGTTTGCGCAACTCGCAGTTGTCTTCGATGATGAGCAGTTTGTTCATCGTCTCTCCCGATGACTTGTTCGCCAACCTGCAGACCGCCCTTTTAAAACCAGACCCACAGCATCGCGCATTTAATTAATTAATAATAATATACTCCTATAGGATAATTTATTTACGGGAAAATTCAATGACAGCTGGAGATATTTGTAACGGTGACGGTATTAAATGAAAAAGGGTGCCGAGATTATTCCCGGCACCCTTTTTAAGCAACATTGCAATATTCAGCTATTACCAGCTGACCAGCCCCACTGCCCGCTGCAGGATCAGGCGGGCATCGTTCAGATTAATCACACCATCCCCCTTGGGCTTGCCATTGGCGTCAAGGGGCCACACATCCCCGGCTGCTTTCATCGCCTGCGTCTGCAGTGCCGGCTTCAAACTGGCCTGCAAAATCACCAGCGCATCGGCAATGTTGACGGCTCCGTCGCCATTACCGTCACCAGAAGCTGCAGTATCCGGCACAGCAGGAGGAACTACTGCTGCATAGGCTTGTACCATGTTGGAAAAAGCGCTTTCATTCCCTGAAGCATCGTAAGCTGTCACTTCAAAAAAATAGTCTTTAGCAGGATCAAGGCCGTTCAGGGTAAAGGTATTCAGGTTCTTCACGTCAACCGGCGATTTGCCTGGACCGCATCTGAACCGTCGAAGGTTCCTGTGGATGAACCGGCTTTGTAATAAAGCTTGTAACCTGCCAGGTCAGGCTCAGTATTACGGTCCCAGTTGAGTGTTACATCTTTGGCAAATACTTGTGCGCTTGCACCGAAACAGGAAACAGCCAAAAGCAACAGGCAAATGCTTTTTTTCATAGTTACTCCTTTTAACTTTAACGGATTTAAATCGCCGGACCGCCGGCTTTTGCCGATTTCCCGCACCTGCTTTTATAGGTACAGCTCAGCTTGTGTTCCCTAACTTAGCCTCAAAGCTGAATCAGGTGTGTGACGAGAATCACCAGCTTTGCAGGCTGTTGCAGGAATCAGCGGTACCAGGTTTCCGCCGGGTTGCCGCCAAAAAATTCGGAACCTGTTGACAACGCCTTATTTTATGGAAATAATTTAATAAATTTCGCTTAACGACAGCTCAAGCACCTGGTTCTGGCGCTGCTTACAAAACCCTGCCCTATCCCGGTTCCTGCCGTTGATCGAGACGTCCCGACTAAAATAGTGGAGGGATGCAGAGGAAGACCCTGCGTCACCTTTTCCAAGAAAAGTGAGTATTGAATGTGTGGAATAGCAGGCATATGCAATCCGGGACGCTCACCTGAAGTTCTGGTCTCAAGGATGATCGCCGTCATGCGGCACCGGGGGCCCGATGCGTCGGGCATATTCCTGGATGCCGACATGGCCATGGGACACGCCCGCCTCAGCATCATCGACCTGGGGGGAGGCACTCAACCGATCTGCAATGAGGATGGGACGCTCTGGATCGTATATAACGGCGAGATTTTCAATTATCCCGAACTGCGGACGCTGCTTTTGAAAAAGGGGCATGTGTTTCGGACGGCGACCGATACGGAAGTGCTGGTGCATCTTTATGAAGAATATGGCTCCGATGCCCTGTCCATGGTCAATGGGCAGTTCGCCTTCGCCATATGGGATACCCGGAAGAAAGAACTCTTTCTGGCAAGGGACCGGGTTGGCATCAGGCCGCTCTTCTACACCCGGAATGACAACCGGCTTGTCTTTGCCTCGGAAATCAAAGCCATTTTTCAGGACCCGGCCATAAAAAGGGAACTGGATCTTCAGGCACTGAAGCAGATCTTCACCTTTTGGACGACAGTCGGCGATAGAACTGCCTTTAAAGATGTCCACGAATTGCGTCCCGGCCATTTCATGGTCTTCAGAGACGGCAAGATAGTGGAAGAAAAAGCCTATTGGAGCCTCCCCTTTTATCAAAAGGAAGAAAGGTGGCAGGGAACATTCGGAGAAGCCTGCGAAGAACTACGGGAGTTACTCTTGGATGCAGTCAGGTTGAGACTGCGTGCCGATGTTCCGGTCGGAGCCTACCTGAGCGGTGGATTGGATTCTTCCATAATCACCTCCCTCATCTCAAGCAGGTTCGACAATAATTTAAGGACTTTTTCCGTGGGATTCGACGAAAGTCCCTTCGACGAAACTCTTTTTCAGGATGAGATGGTCAGATTTCTGGGGACGGGCCATACGAACCGGCGAATAAAGAATACCGACATTCGGGATAACCTGCCGAAGGTGATCTGGCATTGTGAAAAGCCCCTGCTGAGAACTGCTCCTGTGCCCTTGTTCATACTCTCGAAGGTGGTCAGTGACAACAGCTTCAAGATCGTATTGACCGGTGAAGGCGCCGATGAAATCTTCGGCGGCTACAACATCTTCAAAGAGGCAAAGATTCGCCGATTCTGGGCAAACCAGCCGGAGTCAAGGGTGCGCCCTCTTCTTCTGGAAAAGCTTTACCCGTACATCTTCCAGAACCCGGCCAGGGAAAGGACTTTTCTTCAGAAATTCTATGGGGTTGACGCCGCCGATTCGGAAGACCCTTTCTTCTCCCATGGCATCCGCTGGAAAAATACCGGCAGAAACGTCATGTTTTTTTCAGAGGATGTGACCACTGCCCTCACAAGCTATCACCCCGATCAGGAGTTGAAGGCAGTACTCCCCGATGGTTTTAACGGCCGTGATTACCTGGCAAAGGCCCAGTACCTGGAAACCAGCATCTTCCTCTCCAACTACCTGCTTTCTTCCCAGGGAGACCGGGTAGCCATGGCCAATTCAGTGGAAATGAGAGTTCCTTTTCTGGATTTCAGGGTCATCGATTTCGCCATGAGGCTCCCTCCCCAATGGAAGATCAAGGCCTTGAACGAAAAGTACATCCTGAAAAAAACCTTTGCCGGGAATCTGCCCCCCAGGATTACCAATCGTCCCAAGCACCCATACCGGGCGCCGATACAGGATGTATTCTTCCAGAACCTGCCCGGTTATGCCGATCACCTGCTGTCCGACCGGTATCTGAAAAAGACCGGCATCTTCGATCCCGGCAAGACGGGCTTTCTGGTTGCCAAGTTCAGAAAGAAACATAAGCTGGGCGAGAGTGAGACGGAGAACATGGCTCTGACAGGAATCATCTCAACACAGCTCCTTTATCAGCAGTTCATGGAAGATTTTCACATTGCAGACATTACTAATTTTGAGGTGAATAAGATCATTCGGCTCAATTAACCCAAAATCTGACAACTGGAGACAATGATGAGCCCACACGGCACCTTTTCCGCGGAATCATTGAAAACAGACGTTGAGTACGAAGCAGAGCGTATCTGCACAAAATTACGCACGATTCTCAAGGAAGATCTGAAAAGAAGAGGCATAGTCATCGGAGTTTCAGGGGGAATCGACAGCAGTGTGACAGCCGCTCTTGCTGTGAGGGCGCTGGGCAGGGAACGGGTGTATGCACTCGAGATGCCTGAAAGGCATTCGGCAGATGAAACAAAGACGCTGAGTTCAATGCTGATCGAGCACCTGGGGGTCGAATCCCAGCATGTGGATATTACCGGCATATTGGAAGCCGTGGGTTTCTACCAGCTTTACGATGATGCGGTGAGGATGGTAGTTCCCGAATACGGCAGGGGCTGGAAATCCAAGATCGTCACCTCCAGCGTCTTCGAGAACAACGGGTTCAACCTGCCATCGCTGGTGGCCCAGTCGGAGTCGGGTTGCACCATAAAGAAGCGTCTGCCGCTGACACCCTATCTGCACATAGTTGCAGCCACCAATTACAAACAGCGCATTCGCAAGATGATTGAATATTATCATGCAGATCGTCTCCATTACGCCGTTGCCGGAACCCCCAACCGCCTAGAGTATGACCAGGGCTTCTTCGTAAAACTCGGGGACGGTGCTGCCGATATCAAACCCATTGCCCATCTGTACAAGTCTCAGGTCTACCAGTTGGCTGGATATCTTGGAATTCCGGAGGAAATCAGAAAAAGACCTCCGACGACAGACACATATTCCCTTTCACAGAAGCAGGATGAGTTTTATTTTTCGCTCCCTTACCAGTCCATGGATCTGTGCCTGATGGGCAAAAACAAAAGCGTTCCACCGGAAGAACTGGCAGCGCTGCTCGATTTCAATGTGGAGCAGGTACAGAAGACTTACAACGAAATTGACAACAAGCGCAGCACCACCAGATATCTTCATCTCCCCCCCCTGCTGGTCCAGGAAGTGCCCGAAGTGTCGGTAAAGTGACAATGCCGGTAAAGGAATATATTTCAGGAAAGGTGAAAACAAATGAAAGAGACAAAAGAAACAATCAGGAAATACATCGTGGAGAACTTTCTCTTCGGCGAAGATGAAGGTCTGAAAGATGACACTTCGCTCCTGGAAAAGAAAATCATCGATTCCACCGGCATTCTGGAACTCGTGGCGTTTCTCGAAAAAGAATTTTCCATCCGCATCAGGGACGACGAGCTTGTCCCGGAGAATCTCGATTCCATCGACAACATGCACCATTACCTGTCGGGAAAAAAAACTCCGTCTGCGGACTGCTGTAGCGCAGGCGCATGGGTTTCCATCTGACACATCCATCCAAACTGACTGTTGATCTTTTGCCGGAAAAAGGAGGAAACGAAATAATGCTGGTACATGAATTCCTCATCAACTCTGCGGCACGAAGGCCCGATAACACTGCGCTGATCTGCGGTCAGGAGCGGCTGACCTATAAAGAGCTGGACATCCTTTCGGACAGACTGGCGGTAACCCTTGTGGATATTGGCATAACACGATCGGACCGGGTGATCATCTTCCTGGAAAACTCGGTTGAGTCAGTTATTGCCATGTTTGCAATTCTCAAGGCCGGCGGCGTTTTCATCATGCTGAACCCGGACATGAAGGCCAACAAACTGAACTTTATCCTGAAGGATTCCGAGGCGAAGGGGTTAATCGGGCACGCCGGCAAATTTGCGATCATCAATGACGCCATAATGGATGCGAGCGCTCTGGAAAACATCGTCTGGTGCGAAGACGGAGACACGGACCTGCACCTGATGGAGCGCTCCACCAGACCCGACCTGGAGACAGCTCTATGGAGCGGATTCATGGGCAGTCATGGTTCCGTCTCCACGGACAAGCTTCCCAGGTGCATAGATGTGGATCTTGCCACCATCATCTACACATCCGGGTCGACCGGCGAGCCCAAAGGGGTCGTCTCCACCCATTACAACATGGTAGCAGCAGCCACGAGCATCACCTCGTACCTGAACAACCGGGAGGACGACATCATTCTCAACACACTGCCGCTCTCCTTCGACTACGGCCTCTACCAGGTTGTCATGGCCACTCTTTTCGGCGGAACGGTGGTCCTGGAAAAATCCTTCACCTATCCCTATGCCGTAATCGAACGCCTGGTGCAGGAAAAGGTCACCGGTTTCCCCATTGTGCCCACCATGGTGGCAATATTGCTGCAGCTGGAAAGCCTCGGCAAATATGACTTCAGCTCCCTCAGATATATGACCAACACCGCTGCGGCCCTCCCTGTTTCATACATAGAAAAACTCCAGGACTTTTTTCCCCATGTGACCATTTTTTCCATGTATGGCCTGACCGAGTGCAAAAGGGTCGCCTATCTCCCCCCGGAAGAGCTGAAACGAAAACCTTCGTCGGTGGGAATTGCCATACCCAATGAAGAGGTATTCATTGTCGGTGCCGACGGCAACAAGGTCGGGCCGAAAGAGGTGGGAGAACTTGTAGTTCGAGGCTCCAACGTGATGCAAGGCTACTGGAAACGGCCGGAGGAAACGGCAAAAACCTTCAAGCCCGGCAGATACCGGGGCGAGACCCTTCTTTACACCGGCGATCTGTTTACCATGGATGAAGAAGCTTCCTTTATTTTGTCGCCCGGAAAGATGACCTGATCAAGACCAGGGGCGAGCGAGTCAGTCCCAAGGAAATAGAGAACTGCCTGTGCTCCCTTCCCGGGATTGTGGAAGCCGCTGTCATAGGTGTGCCCGATGAGATTCTTGGCCAGGCGATAAAAGCCTTCCTGGTTACGGGAAAAGAAGCCAGATTGACTCAGGACGATGTTCTGAAACACTGCAGTAAAAACCTGGAATCCTTCATGGTCCCGAAATATCTCGAGTTTCACGACGTGTTGCCGAAATCGGCAAGTGGAAAAATCGACAAGAAAAAATTAAAGACAATGACAGAGTCGAAGGAAGATATCCCGAATCCTCTGCAGGCCCAGCAGTAACAATGAATAAAATGGTGCAGACGGGAGATCAATGGCCCTGAGAGTCAGACGATATACTCCGGACGATGAAGATGCGTTGTTTACCTTCAGAGAGAAAATATTTCCCGAAGGGCACAAGAGTCTCGACAGAGCACATTTCCGATGGAAATTCCTCAAACATCCCTATGCCGATGAACCGCCGTTTTTCATCATGGAGCATGATGACAGGGTGGTCGGCACCCAGGGATACTGGCCTTTTCTCCTCCGCATCGGCAACAAAAGGATGACCTGCAGCCACTTGGTGGATTTCAATGTGGATGACGCATACAGAGGGTTGCCGACACTCAGGTTGTTCAAGGCAGTATGTTCCTGTTCTGAATTGAATTTTGGGGCATACCTTTCTTCAGATGCGAAACGTTTTTTTGCGGCGGCCAATTGGATAGATATAAGTTCGCACCTGAGGAACTATTACTGTTTCATAAGTGCGCCTGCTAAAGCGGGACTGATTGGAAAATCAAGGTCTTTCTGCAAGTCATTGCTGATCAGTGCCAAACTCAGGGCTTTGACAATTACTGACAGAAGTTACACGTTCAAACTTGAGCCGAACATCCCAAGCCAGGCTGATGAGATTCTCAGTCAGTCGAAAAATGAAGAACAGGCATATTTTGTAAAGGAGAAAAAATTTCTAAACTGGCGCTATGAACTGTCTGTCAGGAGAAAATATAACTTTGCGTCTGTTTACCTTGGTGGCAGCCTGAAATGCTTCCTGATTTTCAAAATAATTAAAGACAGTGGCTTGAACCGTTGTTTCATCATGGACATTATCCATACCCCGGGGGAGAAACAGCCGCTGAAAATGCTTCTGGTCCATCTGGCTGCACATCTTAGAAATACAAGTGATGTGGCTGTATTACAGTCAGCCGCTTTGCCGACAATGGGAAACCAGTTACTGTCATGTGGCTTTTCAAGCAATGATAGCGATATCGGTTTCATGCTGTCACACAACAATTATCATTTTAAAAAACAATCAAATAGCTTATCAAGTTTCAACTTTGTATTGGGGGATACGGATTTTTTATAGTTCAGAGGGAAAGAATGAGAAACCTGATCAGAAATATCAAATTCAATATTAAAAAGTCACTGGTAGAGATGAAACCGATCATTCTGACTTATCACAGCATCCATAGCGGGAATCTGCCATTCCCTATCTGGACCCAGCTGGATTATCTTTATTTCGAACAACATTTACAGTTTCTATCTTCAAACTTTAGCTGTATCAGTCTTGAAAGCCTGCAAAAACAGATACAGGATGGAAACTTCGAGCCCTATTCGGTTGTAGTTACCTTTGATGATGGTTATCACAATAACTTCTTTAACGCATATCCCTTATTATTGAAATACAAAATACCTGCTACCATTTTTGTAACGGCAGGTTTGGTTGACACTGATGAATACACGTGGTCGGACAAAATAGCTGCCATATTATCGCTCCTGGATAATGTCACTGTTAAACTGAAAGATGTGGATGTAAAAGTAGAATCGGTTCAAGACAGGGCTGTCGCCTACCGGATGATAGTGAACCGCTTCAAGGCGCTGCATCCCAATGAAATAACCGCTTCCATAAAAAGCATGATGAATTATTTCGGCATAGGGGAAGAGAACCTGAAAACGCCGCTGCTGAAATCCTGTTTCGGCCATCTGGACTGGGACGAGATCCTGATCATGCGCGATTCCGGCTTGATAGAAATTGGTTCCCACGGCATGTCCCATTCCATTCTGGCTCGTCTGTCCGACAAAGAAGCCAAGACGGAAATCCTCCAGTCCAAAAACACCATCGAGACCAAGCTGGCTCATTTCGGCCCGGTAAAATTCTTCGCCTATCCAAATGGGGGTGAAAACGACTTCACCAGGGCTCACCGGAATCTTCTCATCGAATCCAACTATCAAGGGGTCCTGACCACCAGAATCAACCGTGTCGACCAGGGCTCGGACTGCTTCGAACTGCCCAGGGTCTGTATCGGCGACGAATGCAGCGTCAATTATCTGCGCTACCTCATGTGTCAGTGACAACCTTCAACAAGGAAACCGTATGAAAGAAATGATCAACGAGCTTATCCATTACAGGGAATTGCTGTATATACTGACCTGGCGCGACATAAAAATACGCTATAAACAGTCAGTCATGGGTTTTATGTGGGCGGTGTTCATGCCGATGCTCATTGTCGCGGCCGGAATCATCATGAAACTGGCTTTTTCGTTCATCTCGGGCAAGCCCTTCAATGCCATGGATCTGGCATCCATTTCCGTCAAGGCCCTGCCCTGGTCCTTCTTCATCGGGTCCATCAGATTTTCCACCATCTGTCTTACAGCCAATTCCAACCTTGTGTCCAAGATATATTTCCCACGGGAGATATTTCCCCTGGCAGCAATTCTGGCCAATCTTTTCGATTTCGCCATAGCAGCAAGCGCCCTGGCCGTGATCCTGGCCATCAGCAATATCGGCATAAGCCTGAATATTCTATGGCTTCCGGTCCTGCTTTTCCTGCTGGTCCTGTTAACAGCAGGCATTGCCTTTGTCCTTTCCTGTGCCAATCTCTTCTTCAGGGACGTTAAATACATCGTCGAGGTTATCCTGACCTTTGCCATTTTCTTTACGCCGGTTTTTTATGAAGCTTCCCTGTTCGGCAAATGGTCGAGCCTGCTCCTGATCAATCCAGTGGGGTCCATTCTGGAAGCCATCAACAACGTGGTCGTTCTCCATCAACCTCCCGACCTGTTCTGGCTTGGTTATGCAGCAACCTTTAGCTTGTGCCTTTTTGTCGTCAGCTGGTTCGTTTTCCACCGTTCAGAATTCCTGTTTGCCGAACGCATTTAACCTTAAGAGGAACAATTATCGTGTCAGAGATAGCATTGGAATTAAACAGCGTCTGGAAGAAATTCGTCAAGGGGGAGCGCTACGACTCGCTCAGAGACCTTATCCCTGCCGTTTTCAAAAACACCTTTTCCAGTAACCGGACATCGGAACTGTCGGACATGGAATTCTGGGCATTGACCGATATCTCCTTCCAGGTTCGCCGGGGAGAAGCCCTGGGCATCATCGGCCCGAATGGCTCCGGCAAGAGCACCACCCTCAAGATTCTGAGCGGGATTCTGCGCCCGACCACCGGCAAGATAAGCGTTAACGGCAGGCTGAGCGCCTTATCGAGGTGGGAGCCGGATTTCATCAGGACCTGACCGGACGGGAGAACATTTTCCTCAACGGCTCGATTCTCGGCATGAAAAAGGATGAGATCAAGCGGAGAATGGACGAGATCATCGAGTTCTCAGGCATCTCCGAGTTCATCGACACACCGGTAAAACGCTTCTCATCGGGCATGTATGCCCGCCTGGGGTTTTCAATTGCTGCCCATGTGGACCCGGAAATACTCCTGGTGGATGAGGTGCTGAGCGTGGGGGACATGTGGTTCCAGGAGAAGTGCCTGGAGAAGATGCTCTCCTTCAGGAACAAGGACATCGCCATTATTTTCGTTTCCCACAACCTGGAGTCGGTCAATGTTCTCTGCAGCAAAACGGCATTGATCAAAAAGGGCGCCCTGAGGAAAATCGGCGACACCGCTGAAACGATCAGGGAATATATCTGCTCCAATCAAGAAGATACGGTGGATACCCTGACTGAAAACTCCATCTCCAATGTCAAGCTGCTGAACATGAAAAACGAATTGGTCTCCATCTGTTATCCCGAACAGAAGTGCCGACTGACCTTCAAAATCAAATGCCTCAAGCCCTTCAAGGAGTGCCAGCTGGGCTTTCTGCTCCACCGGTTGTCCGATGGATTGAGTATCTGCGACTACAACCTGCCGTTGAATTCCATAAAAACGTCTGACAACAATGGGGATACGGCAGACGGCGCCATCGACTTCGACATCAATCTGCTGCGGGGGGCCTATTCCATATCCATGCACCTGTATCATTACCCCAGTGCCACATTTCTCACCAGGGTGAAGAACATCGCCTATTTCAGTGTCGAAGAACGGGTAAGCTGGCACGGGGTTACCCACATCAGCCCACTCATTCATCCCTTGGATAAAGAATGCCTATTATTTCTGTAATAATACCTGCTTATAACTGTGAGTCATTCATCGGAGATGCACTATCCTCGGTCCAGAACCAGACCATGCAGGATTTCGAAATCGTGGTGGTCAACGATGGTTCGACCGACCGTACCCTGGCCGTGGTTGAATCCATGGCCAGACAGGATAAAAGGATCAAGATCGTTTCCCAAAAGAATTCGGGCAAACCTTCCGTTACAAGGAATGTGGGCATCAGGCATTCATCGGGGGAGTATCTCTGTTTCCTGGATGGCGATGATTTCTATCTGCCGAGGAAACTTGAAAAGGAACTGGAGGTAATGCGTAAATATCCCTCCGTGGATCTGGTTTTCCATGATGTCCTGGAGCAGACGGATCGCCATGCACCCATGGACGGGAGCTATCTGGGGAGAGCAGGTTTTCCAGCCAGTGCCGCTGATTATATCTTCAGGGTTGAAGATGACGTTTACATGTGCAGAAAGAACTTTTACAACTTCATGTCCGCCTGTTGCGCGACGATCCTCATGTCGGCGCCCATGCTGAAAAGAGCTTGTCTGGACTCGCAAATGGTCTGGTTTCCTGAATTTATGATTATCGGCGAAGATATCGATTTATGGTTCCGGCTTGCCATGACCTGTGGCTTTGCCTATCTCGATGAATCCCTGAGCTGTTACCGACGCCATGACAAGAGCATTACCAAAAATCCGGAGAGTTTTCTCAAAGGTTCCATAGAAGTCCATAACCGGAACTACCAGCGGGGACGCAGTCTGTTAACAAGGGAGGAAAGAACCAAGTACAAGAGCAGGATCAGCGCGCTGCACTGGCACCTGGCCTATTATTTGTACAGTAAGTTTGAAATGACCGCAGCCAGAAAAGAGATTATCAATAGTTTGAAACTGAATATTACCTTGAAAGCTTTGTTTACTTTTGTTAAGAGTTTGCTGCCCGTGAACATCATAAAATTGTGCAAGACATTTTCAAGAAGACAGACTGTCTGAGGTATTCAATACACTGATACGATAACGGAGGGCATCAGCATATGACAACCCGATCTTCACACAGGAGGTTATATCTATGCCAAGAATATCTGTCATTATCCCGGTTTACAATTGTGAGTCCTACATCGGTGAGGCACTGAAATCAATCCTGAATCAGAGCGTACAGGATGTTGAGATTATTGTTGTAAACGATGGATCGACCGATGGAACCTTATCCGTTGCAGAAGCTTTTGCCGAAAAAGATAAAAATATCAGGATCATCTCCCAGACAAACTCGGGCAAACCTGCCGTGGCAAGAAATGTAGGTCTCAGGCATGCCGCCGGAGAATACATCTGTTTTCTGGATGGAGATGACCTTTTCCTGCCGGGAAAACTGGAAAAACAACTGGAAATTTTCCGGCGGTTTCCCGAGCTGAACCTAGTTTTCCATGACGTACGGCATCTATATGAAGACAACCGGCATGACCTGGGAAGCTACCTGGGCAACGCCGGATTCACCGAGTTGGCGAAGGACTATATGGCGCCAAGACAAGGAAACATCTACCTGTGCCGGGAGAACTTCTACAACTTCATTTCCGCATATTTCCTTACTATCCATACCTCGTCGATCATGGTCAGAAGATCGTGCCTTGACGACCAAGGCACCTGGTTTCCCGAAGACGTCACCATTGGCGAAGATGCCGACCTGTGGTTCAGACTGGTACTGTCAAACCGTGTTGCGTTTTTGAATGAAATCCTCAGCTATTATCGGCAGCACAGTACCAGCATCACCAGCAACATGGCCGACTATCTCCAGGGATCGATCCTGGTTCACCGCCGGAATCTCAAGCGGGGGGAGCACCTGTTTACCCCTGGGGAAAAGCAGCTGTACGAGGAGAAGATCCGTGGGTATCACTGGCACTACGGCTATCTCCTGTACAGCAACTACGAAATGGAACGTGCACGAAGAGAATATATGGATGCACTGAAACTGGGATATTCCACAAAAGCGGTGGTTGCCGTTGCCAAAACCATGCTGCCCAGGTCTTTCGTCAGATTCTGCAAGACCTGCCTGAAAGGATAACTTCCCATGCCCAAAGTTTCCGTCATCATTCCCGCGTACAACTGCGAGCGCTACATCGGCCAGGCAATAGAATCAGTACTATGCCAGGGGGTGCGGAACCTGGAACTGCTTGTCGTAAACGACGGCTCCACCGACGGCACGCTTTCTATCGTCAAGTTTCTGGCAGAAAAAGACAGCAGAATCCGCGTCCTCTCCCAGGCGAATTCGGGAAAGCCCGCAATCGCCCGCAATGTGGGGATACGGCAATCATCGGGGGAATTCATCTGCTTCCTCGATGCCGACGATCTGTTCTTTCCCCGAAAACTTGAGAAACAACTGGACGTTTTCCGTCGCTACCCGCACCTCAACCTGGTCTTTCACGACGTGAAAAACCTTTACGAAAACGGAGAAGAGAGCGGCAGCTACCTGGGACGGGCCGAATTCCGGGATCATGTGGCAACTACCTCAGCCGCAAAAGGGATGGACTTTATCTGTGCAACGGCAATTTTTACAACTTCATGTCCGCCCATTGCCCGAGCCTGGCCATCCAGAACGTCATGGTACGCCGCTCAGCCCTGGAGGCTCAAAGCACATGGTTTCCCGAAGACATGAAGATCGGCGAGGACCTGGATCTGTGGTTCCGACTGGCCCTCAATACCCCCATGGCATGCATTATGGAGCCACTGAGCTATTACAGGCGGCACGACAGCAACATTACCAATAATCTGTCAGGATATTTCAAGGGGTCCCTGGAGGTACACGAAAAAAACCTGAAGCGCAGCGCCAAACTGCTTACCAAGCAGGAAAAGGACATTTACAAGAGCAAGATCTCAGCCCAGCATTTCCATTACGGTTACTACCTGTACCGAAACATGGATATGAAGTCTGCTCGTCAGGAATATATGAGTTCTCTCGGGCTGCAGCCGACACGAAAGGCCCTGTTCGCCCTTCTCAAGACCTTTATCCCTGCAAGGGTCATAAAGTCCTGCAGATACTACCTTAAGACAGATGAAGCCTGAAGACACCCGGAATCACCTGCCCGGTTACCTGTTGGTCGTCCCCTGGGATCTATCATTCGTGGGAGGGGTCAACGAGGTCGTGAGGAACCTCTATCGGGAATTCCAGGAACAGCATATTGCCGTTCCCCTTGTCCTGATCCCCAGGTGGGAATGCAGAAAGCTGACTCGACAGATCCTTGACGGCAGGGACAGCTCCATCTGAGAATGCCGGCGCCTCCGCCACCGGGAAGAGATTTCCCGAAAAAATGCGCATCCTTTCTGGCTGGCTGGCCGGGTACCCTGCGGCAGCTATATACACTGATCAAAGGTGACCGAATACGGGTTGTCAATGCCCATTACCCGGGCCCCTTCCTCACTCACTTCGCCATCCTGAAAAGATTGTTCCCCCGTCTTTTCAGCTTCACCATCTCGCTGCATGGCAGCGATGTCATCGCCATTGAAAAGAATGAGCACATACCTCCGCTGTGCGCTGGATATTGAGATCGGCAGATCATATCACCGTGCCCAGCCGTTCCCTTGCAGCAAGACTCTTGAAAGTGGACCCGGATACGGCAGGGAGAACCACCTGCATCTACAATGCGTCGCCGAAGATAAGTTCCGGTTGGCAAATGACAGGAACAACCCTCCCGCAGCACTCCCTCAAGGAGAAATTATCCTGCACGTGGGGTCATTCGAAAAGATCAAGGGGCAAGATGTTCTGCTCCATGCCTTTAAACATGTTCTCCAGGTCCACAGTGATTGCAGACTGCTGCTGGTGGGACGTAGCGGCAGTTTTCTCCCTGAAGTTGAAACAATCTGCGCGGACCTGGAGATCGCCCACGCGGTATCGATCATGAAAGACGTTGCCCCCGAGAGGATCCCGCAGCTTATGGCAAACGCCATGTTTGTAGTGCTGCCTTCACGCTACGAAGGGGGAGTGCCCCTGGTTCTTCTGGAGGCGGGAGCCGTGAAAAAAGCTGTCGTCGCTTCAGACGCGGGGGGCATTGCCGAACTGATCACCCCAGGGCGAAACGGGCTGCTGGTCCCCCCTGACAATCCCCAGGCACTGGCACAGGCCATGCTGAACCTTCTCGATGATCGTCAATTGATGCAGGAGATGGGAGGCAAACTGTACGATACCATCGCCGGTGCTTTTTCCTGGAAAACGACCGCCTGTCGCTACCTGGAACTGGCGATGAAATAAAGCGTTCTCTGCACATACTCTGAATGACAGCCTCCTTCACCCAAAATCACGGAAACTATGAAAAAAGCCCCCTCTGTCTTTCAACGAGAGGGAGCTTTTTTGTTGGTGCAGTATTATCCGGCAAACGTCCTACATGACGATGCGCAGTCCTGTCGGTGGCGCCGGCGGCGTATCTGAAGTCGACGTTCCGGTCGTGACCTGGATATCGTCGAGCCAGAATTTCTGGGTCTGCTTGGCGCCGTTGTGGAAGTACGGGGCGATCATGAAGGTGCTCCACTTCAGGTTTGGATTGGCACCGGTACGGATCATGATGTTTTTATTGTCCATATAAGGTACGCCGTCAAGCCAGTACTGCATGATGCCATCTGCCACCCCTACCCCGTTGATGATGGAGTTCATCTTCAGCCTGACCTTGACCGAATGCCATACACCGTTGGTAATGACCGGCATGGAGGCCTTCCATGTTTTTCCGTTTATCTTGGGGGTGCCCCAGCAGATGCCGTCAGGATAGGAGTCGGAACTGCCGTTACAGCCGAAGACGCCACGATTTTCACTGATTCCCTTCAGGGAAGTTCCCACCCGGTTCTGGTCGATGTTGAGAGCATCCTGGAAGGCAATAGTCTGCTTGCCTTCGATGGATTCAAGATAGGTGGTCAGATGTGTTTTCGCCGGTCCGATCCATGAGCTGTCCAGATTGGACAGGAGGTAGAGCTCGTGGGGTCCATAGCCCAAGCCTGTCCATTGCCAGTTCGATGCGTATTTGACGTAATAGGTGATGGTGATGTCATCGGCATCGGTAAATTCCTTACGCAGCGCACCGGTTGTTGGAGTGCTGGCGCCGCTGTTGTACGAGTATTCCAGAACATTTCCCCTGGTGGCGTCGTTCACAACCTTTGAGTTGGTTGCTCCTGCGTCGAACCACCCCCTTGAAGACAGCAGGGCATCGTTGAACTTTTCCTGAAGCAAGGTTACTCCTGCAGTCTCAACCGGTGCAGCAGGTGCCGGTGCCGCAGGTGCTGGTGCTGGTTCTACAGGTGCCGGGGCTGGTGCTGGCTCTACTGGCGCCGCAGGTGTAGGCGATGTTCCGGATGTTCCAATAAATTTGTCCACTTCTTCCTTGGTGGTGGCGATAATGTAATCGTCCCAGTACATGTACTTGGTCGGACCGTTATAGGTTGCGGAAAGATTGCCCTGAATGAAGAAGAAGTACCAGCTGCCGTTATAGCCATAGTTGAAATAGGTTCCGTTGTTGATGGTTCCGTAGTTATTCCATTTTACATTGGTCCTTTCCCAGACGACGACATCGTCAACCCACAGTCTGATCACACCGTCAGCAGCAGCCGAGCTTGACTGGGCAGTGAATTCCCACAGATACTTGTGCCAGTTGTTGTCAGGCCTGTAGATGCCGTTAAAAACATTGGAAGTGCCTATGAAAACAGAGTATGCACCCCCTACCAGCTCAGGGATAACGTCATTCTTCTCCATGTTGAAACGGAGCATTTTCAGGGTGCTCCCCTTCGACCCCCAATTGGAGTTATCCGACAACTTGGAATAATAGCCGATATACTGGGACCTGCCTTGCCATGGGGTCTGTGGATACCCCCCCATTTCACAGCCGATGGTTGTAGTGCCGCTGCCCGGCGCTACCTGGAACCGCAATCCTCGGCCGGCGCCGCCGTACGCGGATTCCTGGTTAATGACGATCGGATAGTTCGCGCCAAGGGAAGCCCACTTGTTGCCGCTTGCGTCGGTGGAGGTTATCCCCTTTGTTGCCTCATCGGTGATACCTGACCAGTCTTTGTCCATGTTGAAATGGTCGGCGACAATAATCATGGCGTTAGCAGAACTGACAGCGAACAGACATAATACAGATAGAAACAGCGTTGTAACCTTTTTTTTCATGCAGTAACTCCTTGTTGTACGAGTATAACAAACTGTCTCACCTTGTCTTTGTGAGACTACGGGTTAGTCCATTTGGCAGCCACTTCTTATGACACTGGCGCATATTCAGTGGTAGCTGTTGCCGGTATGGATTGTTGAGATTCATTGCCTGTGGCATCTATTGCCGAAACAGTGTAGCTGTAGTCAGTCGATGGGTTCAGTCCTGTATCCGACATGGAGGTTCCGGTAACTGTTGTGACATAGGTACCATTACGATAGACCTTGTAGCCGGTAACCGCCACGTTATCCACTGCTGCTCCCCAGGAGATATCCACCTGCTTGGGCGATGAAGCTGTTGCAGCGAGTCCTGTGGGATCATCGGGAGCAAGATTATCCTCGACTGTTGCGCCACCGGTCATTGCCTTGGCTGCGGCAGTTGCCGGAGTGCCGATAAAACTGTCCACCTCAGCCTTGGTCGTGGCGATGATGTAGTTGTCCCAGTACATGAACTTTTCCGGGCCGTTATAGGTCGCCGAGAGGTTTCCTTGCAGGAAGAAGAAGTACCAGTTCGTCGTATAGCCATAGTCAAAATGGGTACCATGGGCGATAGTTCCATAGCTGTTCCACTTGACGTCGGTTTTTTCCCAGACCACTGCATCGTCAACCCACAGTCTGATCACACCGTCAGCAGCAGCCGAGCTTGACTGGGCGGTGAATTCCCACAGATACTTGTGCCAGTTGTTGTCAGGCCTGTAGATGCCGTTAAAAACATTGGAAGTACCTATGAAAACCGAGTATGCCCCCCCTACCAGCTCAGGAATGACGTCATTCTTCTCCATGTTGAAGCGCAGCATCTTCAGGGTGCTGCCTTTCGTTCCCCAGTTGGTATTGTCGGAGATTTCGAATAGTATCCGATGAACTGGGACGGTCCTTGCCATGGAGCTTTTGGGTAGCCACTCATTTCACAACCGATTGTTTCTTTGCCGCTGCCGGGGGCAAGCTGAAAACGAAGTCCTCGGCCTGCATCCCCGTATCTTGATGCCTCGTTGATAACAGCAGGGTAATTAGCGCCAATTCCTCCCCATGCGTTACCACTTTGATCGGTAGATGTGATGCCTTTCAAATCTGACTCTGTTTTTCCGGACCAGTCATGATCCATATCGAAACGGTCCGCCACGATAATGGCTGCATTGGCTGAACCGACTGCTATCATGCTGACAACTGATAAAACGACTAGATTAAAGATTTTCCTCATGTATTTCCTCCATACCCGCGCCCTTTGACGGGGAGCAAAAATAGGTTTGAAACATGTAGTTGTGCTACGCTGTGGATAACCATTAACTATGCACAATCAAAACTTGAAGATCCTCCGTACGTTTTTGGTTGCCGGGTCCGTGGTCGCCGTCTGCGTCACGATCCGTTTTTCCATGCTCCTAGTTATGGCTGAAATGGCTTCTAATTGGTGTGACAAGAATCACCGGAGGGGAAATAGATGGACAGGCGCCGTGAAGGCTTGATGATGAGGTTATAAGACAGGGGGACAGAAGTGAGGAAAACAGGGGGTGGAGAAGCAGTATGGTGCGGGAAAAGGTCTGATCAGCGAAAGATCTCTCGTTCCATGATCTCTATTACCCGGGGCCAGATGAATCGCTCCAATACCCGCTCCCTGGCCCGGTTTCCCATGGCTGTTCTCAAATGGGAATTCTGATAAAAAGTGACAATCAACTCCGCCATCCGGACGTGATCGCCTGGCTCGACAATGAAACCTGTTTCGCCGTCGGCTATAATCTCCGGCATGGCATTCATGTTTGAGCCCACACAGACCAGGCCCTGGGTCATCGCTTCCAGGAAGACAAAACCGAAGGAATCACAACGGGAAGGAAGAAGGAAAAGGTCGGCACTTCGATAGTACTCCAGCAACTCCTGACGATCCCTTACGGCGCCCACATGGCGCACCCCTTCCTGATCCATATCCTCGGTGTGATTTGGCCCGATGATGGTCAGTTCAAGGCCAGGCACATATTTCCTTGCCAGGGTGAATGCCTTGAGTACATCGGGCCCGCCCTTCAGCTGGAAAGTATAACCGACAAAAAGGCATTTTTTTGCAGGTTCTTCCGGTAACCGCATTCTCATGTTGCGCACGAAAAAATCATCCACTCCCATACCGGCGACGGTGATACGATCTGCCGGAATACCGTATTCGGCAATCAGGTGGCGGCGCACGAATTTGGAAGCCACGAATATATGTTTTGCCTCAGAGTAAAGACGCGTCTCGAGCTCGACAACAGCTTCACGCTCCCATGGTTCGGGGATCCAGGGTGAGTAGCCGTCCCTGTAGGCCAGTTTCATGGTGTAGGTGAAGAACAGATAGTATTCCAGCCCGGCAGACGCCGGATGTGGGGCATATAGTCCGCCGATCTGCAGGATCTTGTCCTCCGGCTTCAGAACACCGTCGAGAATTGCCCCGTTTATTCTCGTGTTTCGATGCCAGGCAGCGACGGAATAGGTTCCGAGCATGGAGCGGCGATGGAACCATTTTTTCTTGTTCGGATGGAATGACTGCAGCAGCACGCTGATCTTCGGTAAAAGGCAGGATTGGGCATCGATGAAGTTAACTTCATGGCCATTATCGGTCAAGCCGTTACGCAGATAGACCGGCAGTCCCGAGGAAGACTTTCCTTGCGTCACCATATGAATGGCTGTCATTGACCGCTCCTTCGTCTGAAGATTTCTGTTGATCCATAATCATTAGCCATGCAGCCTGCTCTGGGCACCAGACTCGTACAAGCTTTCAATCTTTGCGATCCATGTTCCCACATCATATTTCATGGCTATTTCTTTTTTCGCCCTGGAAACCATTCTGTCTCTTTTGACATGGTCCGTTAGAGTATTGGAGATAGCAGCAGCCATGGCCGGAGCATCGTCCGGAGGAAGCAAGATGCCGGTTATGCCGTTGCTAACCACTTCGGGAACGCCGCCGACCCTGGTGGCAATGACAGGCACACCGAAATACATGGCTTCCAACAGCGTCAGCGGAATGCTTCATCCAGGGATGATAATACGTAAAGATCAAGGGCACTGAAGGCCTTTGTCGGGTCGCTCAGAAACCCGGAAAAATGAAAATGGGGACCAAATCCGGACTTTGCAACCATCTCTTCCAGATCAGCCTTCTGTGAACCCTCGCCAATGACAATGAAAAAAAGATCCTGTCTGGTCTCAAGGGCGCATAAGGCTGCCTGGATGAATTGAGCGCCACCCTTCACCTTCTCCAGCCGACCGATAAATCCCACCACTTTTACCTGCGGCGGAATGCCAAGGTTATCCCTGACAGATTCTCCAGCTGTTGAATCACAGGAAGAAAAGCTGGGAATGTTCTTTATGACTGTGATTTTGTCGGCAGGTATACCGCACTTTTCCAAACCTGTTTTAACCGCATCTGAAACAGCTATGACCCTGTCGAACCTTCTCAGGCAGAGAAAGTTGACCCGTTGAAGGAATCGGGTAACGAAACGTTCCGCATGCAGCCACCCATGTACCGTAGATACGGCTTTGATATTGAAAAGTCTGGCAAATAAAAAGGCCAGGATATTGGTTTTATAACCATGGGTATGGATGACATCCGGTTTGTGCTTTTTGATAATGGCGTAGATGTCGTGCAGCTGGTTGAAATCGAAGGCAGAGCGAATGACGACCGGCTCCAGCGGAATTTTCAATTTTTTCGCTTCCTGCCACAGGAGGTCATTTTCATGATCGGGACGGACGAATATCCCCAGCACCACATCAAACCTGTTCAGGTCCACGGCCTGGGCAAAAGCAATAAGCAGCCTTTCAGCCCCCCCGATCTTGTGCGATGCAATCAGGTGTAGCACTTTGGTTTTTATTGTACTGGCTTCCAGAGACAATCCCATTTATACCACCAGGAAAAACTCAAATTTTTAAGATCAAGTTGATTTAGCCGGCTCGTTAAAAAGGGCTCCGGGTTGCAGCATTGTCGTCTCAACTGCGGGTGCCTGGGCTGTCGCAGGAGAAACCGCCCTGACACGCTGGAAAAGGATGCCCAGTGACACAAGGGTGAAAAAAAAGGAATTGAACTCCTGGTCGAGAAAAAAGGAGCCAACCAGCAGCAGGTATAGGGCACCTTCCACGGCATTCACCTTCTGTATTGCATTCCAATCACCTTGTTCCCGGAACCAGGCCTTTACCGATCGCATGTTCATTACCACTTTCTTCAGCAGCAACAAATACAGGAACAATCCAATATAGCCCGTCTCTGCCAGAACCTTGAGGTAACTGTTATGGGAGACCTTCCAGGCAACATTGTATTTATGGTCATCGACTTTTGAAAACCTGCCGTCTGCCAGAAGCCTGCCATAAGCCGAGGGGAAGGCTCCAAAGCCCACACCGAATACAGGATTGGCATTGGCCATTTCCACTGCCCTTTTCCAAATGTAGGTCCTGCCGGACCCGGTTGATCCTTTCATAAAAATAGTTTGAATACGTTCCAGATATGCAGGTGTAACCATGCCCATGAAAAAAACGGCAAAAACCCCCGTTATGAATACCCCCTTCAACAAGCCCAGAAGCGACGACCTGTTTTGCAGAATAGTCAACAGGGAAGCAAGGACCAGCAGCAGAAAGCCCATTCTCGACTGGGTCAACACTATTTGCATGAGTGTCGCCAGTGCAGTTATGAGAGCAATGATTTTTAGCACGATATTCCTGTCCCTCAGGTGATACATGATGAAAGGTATGCACGACGTCAGGACCAAAGCCAGGTCGTTCGGGTCGTAAAAAGTTCCGACACTGGATCTTTCCGATGACTCCCCTATGAACAAGCCCCCCAAGGAAAGGGTGAGGATGGAAAACAGCAATGTCCTGCTGACAAGCTCGAAGTCTTCCTCAGTCTTGAAGCAGTAATACAATCCCCCATAGAGAACCAGGTTCTTAAGTATGACAGTCATGGTGCCGACCGTGTGCCCCAGGTGCATTGAGAAAGGGGCCGAGATGAGTATCCACAGCAAGACCCGGAAAATTGCTTTATTTTCTTCAGCCTGGACCTCCAGGCCTTGATCCAGCTCTTTCTTTTTGAGCAGCAGGTAAGCCAATGTCAGTCCGCCGAAGATATATCCCAGGCTCAAGGGTTTAAGAAAAGTAAGTACATCCTGTGGCCGGCCGATATTGATGTACAGCAGGCCGAGAATGAACAGTTTTGGCATCGTCATAAGTCACCGTGTCCGTTGGTCCCATCAACCGGTAGCCTTTCAGAAACGTAAATCCCGCCGGTTTAAAGGTAGCCGTTATGGGTTATTCGACTTGTCCCACACCACGATAGTCTCCTTCCGGAATATTTTCAGCCAGGCAAGGAGACACGCCTCATTCATCTGAACAAATGATCTCATCAGGGCGAGAATGGCATTGCCCCCCGGCTTGATAACAAGGAAGGATGCGACAAAAGCTGCAACCAGGAAAAACAGAACCTGATGGAAAAGGCTACCGGCAAGGGCCAGCAAGACGATCACTCCGTAGAGCAATATGGCAAACCAAGGCAGAAGAAAACGAAGCATCTTGTGGGACCAGAGCATCCAGCAAAACAGCCATGCCTGAAAGGGTTAAGCATGTCCCGGTTACTTATGAGGGCGCGGATGGTCCGGTTGGTGATCCTGATCTGCCGCGAAAACTCCATTCCCTCATCGTCGGCATGCTCCTCCAGGCAGTAGACATCCCGGTCTAGGACTACCCGTTTCCCCTGCCGGACAACGTTCAGGGGAATGACGAAATCGTTGATGTCCTTTTCGTCCAGGGGACGGTAATACTCCCTTCTCATGGCGAATATGGCTCCGTCAGCACCGATACACGAGCCGATGCGACTCTCCTGTTCCTTGATCCATCTCTCGAAGAGGGTATATTTGCCCATGGTGGCCACCATGCTGCCGTCCCCTGCCTTACTCAGATAGCGGGTGCTCCCGGTGACCAGGCCTATCTCCTTGTGGGCAAAATTACGCACCAGCAGATTGAGCATTTCCTTATGGAACATGGAGTCAGCATCGGTAAATACCAGTACCTCTCCCCTGGCCATTTCACAGGCGCGATTCAAGCCGTAGGTTTTACCCTTTCGCGTCTCGTTTCTCAGCAGTTTCACCCCTTCTTTGGCGAAGCTGCCGGCTATTTCATCGGTTCCATCCGTTGAAGCATCGGATATGACGATGATCTGCAGAAGCTGCCGCGGGTAGTCGAGCATCAGGGTGTTTTGCAGCTTCTTTCCGATGACGGCTTCCTCGTTGAAGGCCGGGATTATGATCGTCACCAGCGGCTTCCCAGGGCCGGCAACGACTTTCCTGTTGCGGACAAGTCCCAGCAGAAAGAGCATCCCCGGGTAAATGACATAGGGGTAAAAAATGAGAATTATGAGAACCCAGAACAAAAACGCCAGTATTTCCATGCTCTCTCCGAACCGTTATTTGCAGATTAGTGAGGTAAACAGCTCCTTGTAACGGTTCACGGAGCTTTCAAGCTGATAGTTATCCTTGACGAAACGGTGGCCATTCTCTGAAATCCTTTGCCTCAATGGGGCATCGTTCTGCAACACGGTGATTGCGGCAGCCAGATGGGGGCAGCTGTCATCAGGTACCAGCAGTCCGTTGTGATTATGGGATACAACCTCGGCAATCCCCATCACTTCAGTGCCTATAACCGGCAGAGAGGCGGACATGGCTTCAAGAAGAGTCAAGGGCAGGCCTTCGTAACGGGAAGAGAGGCAATACATATCGAAGGCGGCATAGAGCGATGGGACGTCATTGCGGGTGCCCAGAAACATGACTTCTTCCCCCACCCCAAGAGTTGCCGCCAGTTCTTCAAGCTCCTTGCGACAGGGCCCGTCACCAACGATAACCGCCTTGCATGGTCGGCCCCAATCCTTGAGCATGGCAACGGCTCGAATAAGGAGGGCCTGGTTCTTTTCCCGGCGCAGGTTGCCAACCGTTCCCACAACAGCATCATTCGCCTTCAGTCCCAGAGACTCCCTCAGCTTCACCCTGTCGCATTTTGATTGAAAAAGTTCCACGTCAATGCCATTCAAGGTCAACACCGCCTTGGAGTTGACGCCGTACGCCTGTTTCAAATGGGCGAAGGATGCTTCCGATACGGCATTCACCATCTGGATGTTCCTGAGAAAGAACCTGAACCAGCCGTTCCAGAAGGGGGTTCTGGATTCCATCTCCCATTTGGAGTGCTCGGTATGCATAAGGGGCAGCCTCAGACAGCGTGCCGCCCAGAAGGCATAGAAGAGGGAAACGAAGTGATGGCTGTTCACCAGCCGAATCCCATATTTTCTCATCAACTGCAACAGCTTTAAGATCAGGCTCACATCTATGCCGCCGCGCCGGTCCAGGACGTGACAGCAAATGCCGGCCCTGGTAAATTCACTGCGAAGAGCCCCGTCACGGAATGCAGCGACAACGGGAAAATACTGGGGCCCGGCATTTAGGCACAAATTGAAGACGACCCGTTCCGAACCGCCGGTACCAAGGGTCGGCAAGACGAATAGAACGGGAATTGGAGCTCCGGTTGCATTGTTCATATCTTGACTCGCTTGGCGAAGAGCCGTTTTTTCAGGTAAAAACCCAAACCAGGTTTTTCCTTGTTTAGAAGCCGCAGCTTCAGGTGGGCTTCCCGGGAAATGGGGCGTCTTTGCTTCATCATCTCGGGCAGATGCAGCAGAGCATCCCCGACTGCTTTCACCCAGTAGTGGAGAAAACCGTCCCGCACCGCATAAATAAAAGTTGCGGGTAATCTCCGCACCAGATGCAACATGATGAACAATGGGCTGTAGTTGCGGATGGCCAGCCAGAAATCATTCCTGGTATCGTAATAGTAACGGCGCCACCCGGGCCGGGCATTCTGGGCGTATTTATGGCTGACGGTCACCTGGGGCGTGTACCTGATTTCATAGCCGCGGTCGATGATCCGGGCCGCCAGGTCTGCCCCCTCATGGCTGATAAAAAATTCGTCCGGATAAAGCCCCACCTGGTCAAGTACCTCCCTGCGAAAGGCCACTGCCCCCTCGGTTATCTCGTTGGTCTCGAAGGAGGTTTCCCCATGGAGCTGTGGATCTCTGGGATGGCACCAGTTGCAGACAAGGCCCGAATAGTGATCGATCACCCTGAAGCAGACGGCGCCCAGCCTGGAGTCCACGGCAAACATGCTGGCGATCGCTTCAAGGGCAGTGACATCGAGCCCCAGAATGTCATCGTCTATGGTGATCACATGACTTCCCCTGGCAATGGCCATTCCCCGATTCCGTCCCACAGCTCCCATATTGATCGGCAACCGGACCAGGGTGAAATTTGGAAACGATGCCTTGACAAACTCTTCCGTACCATCGGTGGAGCAGTTGTCCACCACCACCACCTCGACGTCGGGGCGGGATATTCGCTGCAGCTGCAGCAGCAGTTCGGCGAGAACATCCTTTCTGTTATAGGTCAGGACGACAATGGTATGCAGCACCGGTGCAGCGGCTGAGACTGGCATGTTCAGGATCTCCTGCTATTCCCAGATGCCTTCCAGGGAGTCGTGGCTTCTGGATTGTGTTCCCCGCTTTTTCACCGATCGGTACAGGGCGTCGGCCATCCAGCTCATGAAAGGCAAAGGGTCTGAAAGACTCAGATCGTCGTAATCACTGGCCCTGCGGTGCGGCCGGAAATATTCCCTGAGAAAAGCGAGCTTGTTCTCGGCCTGTCGCAACGACGGCATGAAGGCGGCCAGATCGCCCCCTATCCAGCGGGTGACGACCCCAGTGCTGAATGATGCCTGTGAAGGAACATCACCCCTGGCCGCAATCTTGTAAACCAGGTATGGAAAATCGACCCCGCAGGCGATACCTTGGGCCAGAGAGCCCCAGAAACGAGGGTTGACGTCAATCAGGTAAGGGACTCCGCTGCATTTTTCAACAATGAAATCGGCCTGACAAACCCCATGCCATTTCATCTCCTCAAGTAGCCGTTGCAGGCTCTCTTCCGCTCCCTTGTGTTCGACGCTGATCCTCAGGGTGGCCTGCCCGCATTTGATGGGATAGCTGCGCAGCTGTTTGTAGCCCACCTTTGCCCGGTACTCCCCCTGTCGAAAGAGCATGGCCACGCAGTGTGTCTGGCCATCGATTTTCTGCTGAATGAAAAAGCGTTCCCAAGGGCGTCCCCAGTGGTCATCACGGCTCAGCAGGCTTTCCATTTCCTGGGGCGAATCCACCTGGACTATTCCCCATCCCCCACCCCCCTGCTTGGGTTTGATCAGCACCGGAAACGGCAATCCATCGACGCGGCCCTGCCTTACGTCACTGATTTCGAAAGTTGCAGGACAGCGAATGCCGAGCTCTGTCGCCATTGCCCCCCAACGATCCTTGTTGTGGGCAATCAGGATCTGATCGTAGTCAGGGATAGCCATATTGGTATGCTGCAGAAACTTCTGTTTGTGTTTGGCAATCAGATAGGTTTCTTCCCCGACCGGTATCAGCACATTGCAGCAATGGAGCTTTACTTTTTCCATCAGTGTCTGGACGAACCCACTCTGTTGGCTGAAGGGCGAAGGATAGAGAAATGACCCGCTACTGTATTTGGACGCAAAAGACATTGATCCCGGCACAAAATCGGAGGTATAAACCTGATGTATCTCTTCCCCAGGCTTCTGGTAATGGCATAGGCCATTCTGGTTCTGGCATTGGTCACTATTACAGGCATTTTTCACCCATGTTCAAAGCCTTCGCCGCTCCGGAAAAGAGGTACGGCCTCCTGTCGAGCCGGGCGAGCAACAAGTAAACTCCAGCCAAAGCAAGAAATCCGACGACAAAAATCACCAGACCCAGAAGTTCATGATAGAAACCGCTATTGGCCGGCTTACCCAGGAATTCTCCCAGAATCCCGGTAACGGTAATACGCAGAATGTTGTTCACAAGCGCAACGGGTACGGTTGCAGCTACAAGAACCGCCTTTTTCCAGACCGGCCCGGCCAGTAAATATGCAAGCAGGCAACCGATCATGATGTAGGAAATCAGCGACTGTATCCCGCTGCAGGCTTCAACAACATTCAGTTGCAGGTTTGGAAGCTGAATGATGTTACCCTCCTGCAGTACCGGAATGCCTGCAGACGAGATGATTTGGGCAGAAAGGTTGCTGGCAAAGAGTTTGAGCGGACCGGTAAGCCGCAGATACAGGTAATCGGGCAGGGGGAACATGAATAAAAGAAACAGGCAGGGAACGCGCAGTATTCTGAGGGCTGCATAACCGAACATGGAAACCGTTATGCCTGTCAGGCTGATCATGTACGAGAGATAGACAAAACTGTCGGATTCATAAACCATTGCGGCCAGGTAAAGAAAGAGCCCTGCGCCTGTCAACATGCAACCGCTGTAAGACATGCTGTATAAGCAGCCTTGCAGGTATCTTCTTTTTTGAAAGCACAACCAGGCGACCAAAGGCAGTATGAACCAGCCGTGGGAACATTGGGGCATTGTTTGCCACGCCTGGACCAGACGCCAATATACCGGCATATACAGAACGGTATGAAAGATCGCCAGGACGGCAAATCCATAGGAAAGACATCGTCCGGCCGGTTCAGAGATTCGCTGGTTTCCCATCGTCACCACCACTTTTCACGAAGATTTCATCAATAAAGGGGCTTGTTTCACCAATGAACTCTTTCAATGTGCCTTCCGCAACTACAATTCCACCAGAGGTTACCGGCGTTGAAAACCTGATAAAGGCATTTTCCGTTTCCTTGCCCATGACCATGCTTTTGACCAAGTCAGTTCTCAAGCTGATCAGGCTGCCCGTTGTCATGCGGGCGTTCCTGAAGCCGTAATAGACCAGTTCGTATGCAGAGCCCTTCTTTACCTTCAATCGTGAAAACCGGAGATTCCTGCCATTTACTGCCGTAATCACGTCGGTCTTCTCCAATATCTGCCAACCCTGTGCCGGGTAGCATAATGACGGAATATGGCTGCATCCGACTTCTTCAGACTGCCGTAATAGCCCACGTACAGGTTGAGGTTCTCCCCGTTTCTCCGGTAATCCCTGAACAGGTAATTGTCAGGCCTTATCACATTGACTGTGGCGTCATTAAGGGTAAGTTCGCGCCCTTCCCATCCCTTTATATGAAGGGGCAGATATAACTCCTTATGCTTTTCCATCACCGGCTGGGCACGCAGTTTCAGGACTAGATTGCCTGTGGCAAGAAATGCAGCCAGAGTAAGAAAGATAATGACGTAGAATTTCGTCATCGATTTATCCCGTTGAGGACAAAGTCGAAGACTTCGGCCAGCTGCTGTGTCAGTGCCTGACCGTTGAACCGGTCGATGAAGGCCGGATTGATCTGTGGCTTGAGATTGCCGCTGCTCCATTTTTCGTAGACGTCTTTCAGGGCGTGATGGATTTTTTCCGGGTCCTTGTCGGTTATGACATAGGAATTTGACGAGTAGGTCCTGAACAGATCTGCATTGTCCCCTTCCGGCAGGTCAGCAATGACCGGCTTTCCCGTTTCCAGGTATTCATAGGATTTATTGGCGATGGATATGGAGAAATGACGGTCAAAGTATGCCAGTTGCGAAAGGAACAGCACGTCGGAGGCCTGAATGTGCGCCAGCGCCTGTTCATGGGGCACATTTCCTGTTATCTCGATCATGTCTTCGATGCCGAAACGAGCCGCTTTTCCCATAATTCCCTTGTACGTGTCGCCGATGGACCGGAAGAGTATCCTGCAGTCTTTCATCTTTGCCATGGCGGCAAACAGTCTCTCCGGATCCCGTTGCAAGCCATAGAGGTGCCCCACATGGGAAATGATCATTCTGTCATTACGTACTACCGAAGAAATGGATCTATAATCAAAACCATTGGTTATTGTTGTAATGTTCATGTTATTGTAATGAGCTTTATAGAGTTCCTCTCCCCCTTTGGTATTGACTATGAGACAATCCGTATGCTTTAAGACATATCTTTCTACCATTTTCTTCATGAAATAGTAGTATGGCGGAATCTTCTCATGGTAATCATAGGCATAGGGATCGCGGAAATCGACTACCAGTGGAAGATTGAGTTTTTTTTCAGAGAAACGGCAGCAAGGGCTGTGGAAAAAGGTTTACATGTAACATATATCAACCCGTAGGCACTGGTCCTGTAAACATCCATCCCTTTGGCAACGGCGCCGGGCACAAAACCTACCGCGTTATCCGGGAAAAGAAGCAGCCTGTCAAAGAGTCGGAAGTTATAATTCACCCCAAACTGCTGAAACGACTTGCGCACCAGCGCATCCAGCAGTGCCACCTTATCGTAGACAAACTGACGGGCACGATAAACCATCTCCCCATCGGAAGCTGCAGGCTGTTTGCCGTTTTCCACCGTCACCACCAGCGGGTCGTAACCGAATAGCGGCAAGTTGTCGACAAAACGCTTTATCCTTGCACATCCCGATGCAACGACCGGCGGATAGTGGTATGCGAGCATCAGTATCGGGATATTCCTGCGTCGATTCAATCGTTCACCATTCCTTAACGAACTTTTCAATGGTTACGGCATCCCTTGAGGTGATCAAGGGATGGACCGGGAATGTCACCAGTTCCCGTGCCGCTTTTTCAGCAGCAGGATAGGTTTCTCCGTGAAAGAGGTGGGCAATCTCTTCTATCCGGTTGACGGAAGCGGGATAGCCTCCCATGATACCCAGCCCGGAACGTTCAGACTCATTCAGAACCTTCTCCTTGAAACTTTCATCGGCTATGGATACGGGAAAACGGATCAAATCCGCTGAAGAATCCTGACCTGTCAGTCCCCTGAAAAAGCGGTGTGCATTGGTCAGTGCCTGCCAGCGATTGACAAGCTGTCGCCGAGCCATCCTGAAGCGGCTTATCTTCATACCCCACTTTCCTGCCAGTCCTGCCTGGAAGGGTGACATGCCGTAGAGGTCAAATCCGGGGTCGAAAACTGTCTTACCAAGCCCCAGGGACGGAATGGACTTTGGCAACCAGAACAGGGATGGCCGCAGAAAAAGAAACAGTGCCAGAGCATGAACAATCAGCATCATGTTCCGGGCCAGGCTGTACGGTGGGAGCTTTTCCACCTGCCGGTGCAAAGGCCTTGCAATGTCATCCCGGTCAGTGATAATGATGCCCCCTTCCACGGTCGACAACGCCTTGCCGCGTCCCAGACTGAAAAAACTCACATCCCCGACGCAGCCGAGCTTGATCCCGTCAACCTCACTGCCCATGGCCTGGGCTGCGTCTTCCACAACCAAGGTGCCCCAGTCCCTTGCCATACCTTTGATCCGCTCCATTTGGCACGGCAAGCCGTAAAGATATGTCGGAACAAGGCAGAGGGTACGGCGTTTCTCCAGCAGGGACGCAAGCTTTGAACAGTCGAATCCCAGGTTACCTGCATCGATATCGCAAAGCCTGATCTTCAATCCGGCCCGGATCACCGCTGCCGGCACCGAATAGCAGGTATAGGCAGGAATCACCACCTCTTCCCTGCCGGGGGAAAGCTCTTTCAGAGCCTCAAGGATTACCGTCAGAGCCGCCTTACCCGATGAAACGAGAAAGCAGTGCTTCACCCCGAAGTACTCCTTCAATTCGTTCTCGAACCGTTCAATTTCCCGTTGGCCATTGAACAATCCGCGGATGCCGTTCAAGAGATCCACAAGAGAGATGGGCGCTGCTGCCGGCGGTATCGATCTGCCGATTCTCATGGTATGCCGCGCACGATTTTAGGCCCCACATAGTTGGCAACTGCCAGGGGCAGGCGCTGCCAGACCTTGATCATGGTCCTGTATTTAGGGTTGGACGGATTAAGTTGCGGCAGACTAGTCCCTTCCTCGATCAGATATTGCCAGTACAAGGGTACCGCCTCAGCCCCCCACTGTTTCTTGAAACGGTACGTGCCCTCTCCCGGCGTCGAACGGCCGAAGTCGAACCTGCGCGCCCGCAATTTCAGGGAATGCTTTATGGCCTGCCAATACAGGAGGTTGTTGGGGCAAAGGTTTCTATATTCCTTGATGGACGAAGCCCAGGGCACCTCCACCGTATCCCTGAACCACATCATGATGCCTGAAGCCACGGTGGTGCCGTCCAGCAGTACGGAAACGATTTTCGTCGTCCGGGGAAATGTTTCCAGGATGTTCCTGAAAAACTCCTTGCCGTACACCGGCGTCCCCAGGTCCCGCATATTTCTGCAAAAGACCCTGTAGAAAGGATCGAGCAGTTCCACATGCCCCGTGATCACCTTCAAGCGGCTTTTTTCAGCCTTACGGATCTGGTTTCGCACTTTTGTATCCAGAACCTTCCATTGCGCCGTTTCATCTTCCTGCAGCGTGAGGATCATGGTCACCTTGTGGCTCCTGGTCGCCATACCCTTCAGGCACTTGTCCAGATGGCGCAACTCCACATGGGTTACCCCCATGTCCTCTCTTATTTCCTTCGCCTTGTTGATAAGCAGCCTCTCCACTGCCGTGTCGTCACAGAGCACGCCGCCATAATTGCAGAATGGCACTGATACCAGGTACCTGCCAAAGAGGGCGCTCTGCATCTTCACCAGCGGCAATACGCCGCATACCTCTCCCGAGTCGCCCCTGGCCGCCAGAAAATACGCCTCATGGCCGAAGCTCTTCTCGATGACCTCTTTCCATCCAAACTGGTGGTAACAGGTTGCTTCACCGTGGCCCAGGACATAGGCATCCCAGGCTGAATCACCGTTTTTTATCAAGTCTACGCTGACTGGCATCGATAAAATCCTTGGTTTCTAGTGGGCAGCCACCTGCCTGCGTTGATGTAGGCATCGCTCCCGGAGCCGATTATTTCCTGCTGCAGGACCTCTCCCATACTGGTGAATTTCAGATTATCCAGCAGGTACCTCACCTTGCCTTCCATTTGCTCAAGGTTCAGGTAATGGCGGAAGGAGGACTTCAATCCGGCTTTTATGCGCGGCTGTCCCGGGTCTATTTCCCATGGATGAAAATAGACGACCGCCGGCTGCAGCTCTTTCTCGTTCACCCGCCTTATGGCCCACGCCACCAATTGGGCGGGTAATAACCTGAGATATCCCCCCCCGGCCACCGGCAGGGTCCATTTCCGCCTCCCAAACTGCAGCGGCAATGTGGTGATGGGAAATTCCCTGAGCCTGCCGGATTTGGTCTCTATGTCATGGATAAACCTGTTGCCTCCGGGGATGCCGTAAATATCATGGACTATGGGAAAGATGCTCGAATCGAAGGTAAAACCTTCTTCCACCAGGATCTCATGTGCCCAGAGGGATCTGCCGGTAATGGAATAACTGGGCGCCCTGTAACCGCAGACAGCCATACCGGTGATATCTTCAAGGATTGCTTTCGACCGGCGGATATCCTGGCGGAACCGCTCCCGGCCTATTTCATATACCAGTTGGTGGCTGTAACCATGGCAGGCGATCTCGTGGCCGCGGGACCGTATTTCCCGCACCAGGTCAGGGAGGCGGTTGGCCAGCCAGCCGAGAATGAAGAAGGTGGCCCTGATCGAGCGGGTTTCCAGGAGTTCCAGAATCCTAAGGGTGTTTTCCCTTGCCCGTATGGGGAAATTGTCCCAGTCGGCCATCTTTACGCGACCGGCAAATGCCGTCACCTGGAAGTAGTCCTCCACATCGATGGTAAGTGCGTTGTGCATGGGGCTCCGTAGCGGCTCAGAAAACCTTTCTGAATTCAAGGGCAATCCTGTTTACGTCCCCCTGGTAGCCGGAAAAATAGTTGACGTACCGATAGAGGGCGGAAGCAGACATACCCTCGCCGAAGGAATAAGTGATGCCGGTTGCGACCAGCAACCTGTGGGTATCGTTGTTGCTGGTAGAGAGATTGTTGATGGAAATCAGGCTGTTGTTCTCATAGCGGGAACCTTCCACGGTCATGTCGGCAGCCAGCCGGTTCAACAGTTCATACCGTCCTCTTATGGCGGCTGTAGCTCGTTGGGTTACCAGTCGGTCAAGTTCCGTGTCGACAAATCTGGAATAGGAAATCATGCCGCCCACCAGTCCCTTGGAAAGCAGCAGATCTATCGCTCCGGAATAGCTGGTCTCCTTGGTGACCGCTCTCAGGGGGTCCTCGCCGTAAAATACCCTGGTGTTCAAGGTAGTTACCACGTTGCCCATCTGATGCTTTATCTCTGCGACCCAGAACGGGGCGTTGTACCGTCGCCCCTGACGGTAGCGAATGGTTGTCCAGCCCCCTTTAAGGGAAATAACCGATGTATCGTCAGGCCCGTATTTCTTTTCCACCCCAAGGTACGAGTCCTGCTTGTTGGAACTTCCCGAGGACCGGTCGGTACGGGTAAAGGAATATCCGGCGCTGACCTTGGCATTCCTGGCGAACTCGTAGGCGACCTCGCCGAAACCCGTATGCGCCCTTCTTGAAATGCTGTCGACCTGGCGCAGGGCCGCAATTTGAGCCTCATCAGGCCTCTGATACCAGATGTTGGTATACCGGTAACCCAAACGGGTTGTGGTTCTCGGCGAAAGATTGAAGGAGAAGTATGGCGTGGCGGTGAGGTTGTTCTGGTCGGTCTGGCCGACGAACAGGCTTTCCTGGGTCACATCCCGCGACACATCCAGGGAAACTCTCTGGTAGTTGTCCCCCGCATCCAGGAACAGCAATTGGTCGATCAGTGCCAAATGTGCATTGACATTGGCATAATGGGTATCGTCGTCCTTCCTTGACTGGCGCAGGTAATAGCGGTAGTCATACCGGTACTCCCCGTCAACCGTACCTATGGGGGCCTCATACCTGAGCTGGATGCCGGGCATGGCCCGCGTTATGTAATCGCTCTTTTTGTTGTTCTTGTTTTCGTAGACGTTGTCCGTAAACTCCTCGCTTACGGTAATGCCGGGATGTATCTCGAAATCGGCAAGGGCATCACCCTCGGCAAAAACAGACAAAGAGAGGCCGAAGAACAGAAAACGGCAAATGTAAAGAAAGCCTTTGTTTTTCATTTCAGTTTCCAAAAATGCGGCGGATAAAGTTGGATTTCTCTTCTTTCTGCATCACCGGCTGACTTGCAGCATGGCTGGATTTTTCCATGTAGCTGTCCATCTTGCGCCTGATCTCGCTTATGGAATGATCGGTTTCGCCACGATAGGTTGTGACCAGGTTCTGCACGGATTTGATCCTGTTGCCGATGTCATTCACCATGTTGGTATTGAACCTGGTGGATTCCTTTTCCAGGGATTCCAGCCTCGATCTGATATCGACCAGCACTGAAGCCAATTGACTCTCTTTCTCACTGTTTCCGGCGCCCGCACCATCAACTGAGCCTTATCGGTTTCGGCAATGGTTGTCTTCCAATACTGGTTTTCAAAGTCCAGGTCGCCGATGATCTCATGGACCATTTGGCCGTCAAGCTTCTTTAGGCCTTCGGCAGCGGCCGAAAGCATGAGGAAGTCGCAGATGATATTGATCAGCCTGGGGATACCCCTGCTGTATGTGAAGATGTTATCCAGGGCCTCCGTTTCGAAGATTACGGCTGCACGGTCCCCGGCCACATCCAGCCGGTGATGGATGTACTCCTCGACCTCCTGCCGGGACAATGGCTGCAGGTGACAGTTGATGCTGATTCTCTGTCTGAGCTGCAGCAATTCCGTACGCGCCAGGGTCTTGCGTAACTCCGGCTGGCCCACCAGTATGATCTGCATCAGCTTGGCGTGATCGGTTTCAAGGTTGGACAGCAGGCGCACCTCTTCAAGGAGGGAGGCACTCAAATTCTGGGCCTCGTCTATGACCAGGGTCGGCTGGTTTCCCTTGGCATATTGCTCGATGAGAAAAACGTTCAGGTCCCTGAGCAGCTCTATCTTGTCCTTACCGTGCACCGGCAGGCCGAAGTCATCATTGATCATGGAAATGAGCTGCTCGGAGTTGACTCTGGTATTGAAGATTTTGCCCAACAACACCCTTTCGTGGTTTTTCTTTATCAGGTCCCTGATGATGGTCGTCTTGCCTGAACCCACTTCACCGGTGAGCAGGATAAAGCCAGAGCGCTCCTTGATGCCGTAGTTCAGATAGGTCAGTGCCCTTTTGTGAGATTTGCTCAGGTACATGAAATCCGGATTGGGCAACAGGTCGAACGGCTTTTTGGTCAACTTGAAATAGGATTCGTACATGCCTTCTCCCCTTATGGGACGTCTCTGCTGCTGATCCGGTTCCTTCACCAGGCATACTGCTTATGCTGATAATAATCGTGATAGTGACCGTTGAGGTTCTCATTCACCGTTTCGTTGTAAATGATCCCCAGCAGATTGCTCTTATCCAGGGCGGTCAGGGCATCGTTGACTTCCTTGACGCTGGCAGCCCCTTCCTTGACCACAAACAAGATCCCGTCGACAAATGTGCTGACGGTTCGGGTTTCGGCAAAAAGCAGCACCGGCGGCGTATCGATGATGATATATCGGTCAGGGTAACGGCTTTTGATCTCGGCTATCAGGCTCTTCATCTTCGACGAGGAGAACAGCTCCCCCGGATTCTCCACCTTTTTCCCATAGGCAGGATCGACAGTTTTCCTATGCCGGTCTTTATCAGCGTCTCCCCCACATCGATTCCCCTGGTGAGACAATCGGTAAGACCCAGCTTCGGCTCGAAACCGAAGTATTTATGAATTGAAGGTTTTCTCAGGTCTGCATCCACCAAGAGCACTGTGTGGTCAAATTCCTGGGCCAGACTCACGGCCAGATTTATTGCCGTTATGCTCTTCCCTTCACTGGCAAAGGCACTGGTAACCATGAGGGTATTCCTGAACCGGTCGCCATTGGTGAGCTTGACCAGAAGGGACTTCAGCTTTCGATATTCTTCAGCAACGGACGTCTGCGGTGCGGTAACGCTTACCACCAGCGGATTTTTCACCTTCAGCCTTTCATTGGGCATCGGCTGCTGATAGGCATGCACAGATCCCTGGGCAACTGCCAATGGCGAGCCGGGCACTTTGCCCATGGCTGCTTTGCCATCCGTACCCCGCATTTTTGCCGCTTTCTCCAGTGCTTCCTCAATTCTGCTCATAAGATTTCTCTCCTGTTGAAGTTTTCCGTACCATCCTGTCGACCGTCATTTGAATTGCCCCGCCGCCTGGGACAGGTACTGCTTCAGTTGGAGGGAATTCAGGGACGATGAGAAGAGCGGTATTTGCATGAGCTCCAGCAACAGGACAATAAGTATGAGCGAAAAGTAACAGGCGGAAATGGCATAGAGCCTCACATCGTAAGCCTTCTGCTGCCTGATTTCTGCCGGGATCTGCATCTTGGGAATGACCGCCAGCACCGGCAATCCCAGTGCCTTGAGTCCATCCAGACTCTTCACCGATTCATCATAGTAATCCAGGAGCAGCACCAGGCCGAATGCAGCCGCAAGGCCCCCGGCAATCCCCCCGAGAATGATGGCGATCCTGTTGGGGCTTGTGGGCTTGACCGGCAACACTGCCGGGTCGACTACTCTGAAAGTGGTCCCCTTGTCCTCCACCTCCATCTGTTTTGAGAACTCCGACTGCCCATGGCGTGTGACAAGCTGGTCGTAGACCTGTTTCTGATTGGCCTTGTCACGTTCCAGCTGTTCCAGTTCTGCCCTTGCTGCGGGAATGTTGCGAAGCATAGCCCGTGACGAGGCAATATTGGCGTACTGCTTGGACTCCGCTGACCTGAGTGCCTGAGTTCGGCGTCGATCCTTTCCAGTTCCTGCATTTCCGCTCCACCCAGTCTCGCTTGGCCGGAGGAAGCAAGAGCCTGTTCCCGCACCGATTCTATTTCGGACTTCAATCGCATGACTTCCGGATACCGATCTGTGTATTCAACCCGCATCTCCTCCAGCTTTTTCTCCAGTGTCTGTAATCGCATCTGGGCTGGATTGTGCTTTTTCAGCTGGTTGCGTGAAGCTTCAAGCTGTGCTTTTCGAAACGCTATCTCGTCGATTCTCTGCTGCGCACCCGATATTTCCCTTTCCAATGCAGCCGGGTCGGCAGTGGCCACGGAACCCTTCTCCATTCTGAACCTGTTGACTTCGGCTTCTGCCTTGTCCATTTTCTCTTTCAATACGGTGATCTGTTCCGAAAGAAACTTGCTGGCGCCATAGGATTCGGCCCGTATCGATGAAGAGTTTTCTTCGATGTATCGCCTTACCAGGGTGTTCACGTAATCCCTGGCCCGCTTCGGGTTTTCCCCTGTGTATGAAATGGTGAAGAGATTTTCCTTGTCTCTGAGCTCCACTTTAGTGTCCTTCTGAAACTGGCTTATCAATGTGTCAGTATCGCCGTTCTTGCCAAGATTCAGGTCAAGATCGCTGACGACCTTCTGCAATAAGGGGCGGCTTGCCATGGCATAATTCAGGCCCTTGATCTTGTCCTCCATGGATGGAGTTACTGCGAAGCCTCTGACCAGCTCATTTATCAGTGCTTTTTCGATAAACACCGTGCACTTTGCCTCATATTTTTCAGGCAGAACATAACTGACGATAACAGTAATGGTCATGACTGCCAGTGCCGTCACCAGAAAGAGTGTTTTGCGCTGCTTGACCAGATTCAGATATCGCTTGTAATCGAAATCATTCGTTGTCGGCATAACAACTCCATATGACTTATTTTATTTACCTACCCTCTCAATCCACCCTGTTACATAGGACGGAAGCGAACGTAAGTGGCAGGGGGTAATCAAAACATGCCTTCTTTGACTATTATATAGTCGCCAGGTTTCAGTTTTATGTTCTGCGCCAGATCTCCATCCATTATCAAATCCTTTGCTTTGATGGAGATGGTTACATCTTTCTTGCCGTTCTTTCTCAGAATCGATGTATCATTCAGTTTGGCAAACCGGGTAAAACCGCCTGATTCAAGAACAGCCTCCATGACTGTCATTCCCTCACGGTACTCTATGACGCGCGGAGCATTGACAGCACCTAGCACATAGATGTTCTTATCCAGAAGCTGCGGAATAAATACGGCGTCGTTACTCTCTATGACCATATCTTCGCCCACATCCCCATCCACGAATAGTTTATGAAAATCCTGCTTTATCTTGGCTCCGTTTCTCAGCACATAGGCATTCTTGTAGTCGGCCACCCTCGAGTTGGCAGCAACTCCTCCACCCCCTTGGCCCCTGGCTACCGGGCCGGGCGCAACGCCAGGACCTGAATTGCCGATGGCGCAGAGCAACTGCAGCAGGGTCGTTCGTCGGTTCAGATCGAAAACGCCGGAGCTTACCCCACCGCCAAATACATAGACCTTGCTGTTGGTGATTTCCCGCACCGCCACCGAGACGATCGGGTTTTTCACCAGGGACTTGAATTTGACCGCCAGGGTGGACTGTAGCTCCCTGGGGGTCACACCGGATGCGGTGACGTCGCCGAGACCGGGAATAGTAATTTTCCCGTCGGGCCTTACCCGCACCGATACGTTAAGGTCCCTCACCCCCCATACGGAAATGTCCAGGCCATCCCCCTCCCCTATGACATAATCTCCGGCAAACACGCACAGGGGCAGTAACATCAGAACTGTCAGTACAAAAGCCGTCAATCCCATACATCGTTTTGTCATCTTCCACCTCGCCTGAAAAGAACCACCTTTATTGTCTCCAGGATGATCATCAGATCGAAAATAAGGGTCAGGTTCTTGATATAGTATAGGTCGTACCTGAGCTTTTCTATGGCATCATCAACTGACGCGCCGTAGGGATAGCTGACCTGCGCCCATCCTGTGACCCCCGGTTTGACGAAATGCCTGCTGGAGTAGTAGGGAATGATCTCCTTCAGTTTCTCCACGAATTCCGGGCGCTCGGGCCTGGGGCCGACCAGGCTCATGGAACCTCCCAGCACGTTGAAAAGCTGGGGGATCTCATCGATCCTGCTTTTGCGGAGAAATTCACCTGTTTTCGTGACCCTCGGGTCATCCTTGCTGGCCCAGACGGCACCGGTCCCTTTCTCCGCATCCGCCTTCATGGTCCTGAACTTGTAGATGGTAAACGGCTTTTCCCTGGCCCCCACCCGCTGCTGCCTGAACAGGACCGGCCCTGGAGAATCAAGCTTGATCAGGAGCACGATAAATGGCAAAAAAGGGAGGAACGCCAGCAGAATGAGCGCGGCGCACACTATATCCACCACTCTTTTCATGATACGCAGGAGTATGGTGACCCTGAATCCCTGGGAGAATATGAACCAGCTGGGAGTGATATTCTCCAGAAGCAGCTTTCCCGTCATCTGCTCGTAGAAAGAGGGAGCATCCACCACCTCGATGCCGCTGAATTTGCAGGTCAGGACCTCCTGCAGGGGGAATATGCCTCTCCGTTCGGACAGGGAAATGACGATCTTGTGTGCCCGTGAATTCTTCACCCTTTCGTAAAGTTGGACAGCCAGGGCAGGAATCTCTGCCGATGTTTGATCGAATGTCTCACTGGTGCAGTCCACATAGCCGGAAAGAACGTAGTTCTGATTACCAGCGGTGATGAGCCCGCCGATCTGCCTTGCCAGAGGGCCGGTCCCGAGCACCAGCACCCTTCTGGCAAAGGCTGAGAACCTGGAGCTCAAGTAACAGAGATAATGCCAGGCCAGCTGTAAAGACCCGAACAGCACCAGCGCCAGCACCAACATCCATCCTCCATACATATGGAGCGGCCGGAAATGATAGATCACCGACAACACGAAAAATGAAAAAATGACCGATGTGCCTATACGGACGGCGCTTTCTTTGCCACCGAGAAACCTGTTCAGGTAGTAGATCTCCACAAGAAATGAAGAAAAAAGGGAGGTAAAGATAAAAATAATTACCCTTACCAGGTGAATCTCGCGGAGTTCCTCGCCTGCCGGCAGAAACCCGTAAAGGACATAATGGGCCAGGATCAGAGCAAGGCATGCCGCTACCGCATCCCCGGTTATCAAAATTAGGACCCTTTTGACCATGAGCTAATTCCTTTTTTCAGACCTGCGCAACTGGCAAGTAGGTTTTTTGCCTGGTCCTGTTCGGGGAATTTTCCCAGCTGAAGGGCCTTCTTCAGCTTCAATCCGGCCTGAGCTTCATTTCCGGTTTCCATGAGGGCTAAAGCCAGATGATACTGGGCATAGCATTATTCGGCAGTCTCTCGGCCGCCTTTTGCAATAGTTCGAGGGCATGGGGCTTTTGCCCGTTTTTGAGCAGAACATAGCCAAGGGTTTCCATCACGGCAGGATTGGAGGGTTGAAGCTTGTATGCCCTCATGGCCAGACGTTCGGCCTCACTGAGGCCGCCATAACCGTCGGCATAGAGACAAGCCAGGTTGTTCAGCGCCTGGACATAGTTTTCCGACTTTTCCAGGGCTGCCCGGTATTTTGCCGCCGCCTCTTTCTTTTGTCCCGACTGGTCCAGCAATACCCCCTGTGCGTACAGTGCAGGAGCATAGTCGGGTTTGTTCCGCGCCGCTTGGGTAAATGCTGCCATGGCTGCCTTGTTGTCCTTGTTTCCAGCATTCAGATCACCCAGCATCATCAGGGTTTCAATATTCCATTGATCCCCTTCGCCCCCTCTTTTCAACATGTTGCCGGTGGCTGTCGGACCCAGGCCGGTCGCTGCCTTTAGCTCCCTCACGCCCTCTTCATCCATCCCCTTCGCCAGATACCCCCTGCCGAGGACGTTATGGGCAAAGGCATGACCTGGGTCAACCTGCAAGACCTTCTTGATTTCACTGATAGCATCATCGGTCCGCCCCTGCCTGAGAAGTATCAAGCTGGTGAGGACGCGAGCCTGGACAAATGACGGGTTGTAATCGATTATTCTTCTGAACTGGCTGAGGGCATTCTCCAGTTCACCATGGCTATAGAGGCTAAGCCCGAGAAAATAATACCCTTCCATGGATGGTTGTTTTTTAAGGGATTCCTGCAAAAGTGCGATAGCTTCCGTGTAGTTCTTCGTATAGTACTGGACAAGCCCCTGCAGCCGGCTCCCCTCACCCTTGTCCGGAAAGGTTTTCACCAGGTAAGTTGCCAGTTTCCGGGCCTTTTCCACATCATGCTTGTCCAGATAGACAAGGCCCATTTTGTAAGGTGCAACCGGGTCGGCCTTATCGAAACCGGCAATCTGCTGATACAGCTCAAGGGCTCTGTCGCTGTTGCCCAAGGTATTCTCAAGTGCTGCCATAAGGTAGCAGGCCTTGCTGTTTTTCGGCTCCATGGCCAGTGTTTCCTCAAGCTGCCGCCGTGCTTCCGGGTGCTTCCGCCAGGCCATGTAGATACCTGCAAGGGCAAGTTTTACGCCGGTGTTTTTTGCGTCCCCCTGCATGGATTGCAGCAGGTAGCGTTCGGCCTGTTCAAGGTTTTTCTGCAGGGCATAGCTTTCTCCGATCAAGCCCAGCGCCTCTGCGGTACGGCCATTGCTTTTCAGGTATTCTTCAACTTCGGCACGGGCCTGTCCAGGCTTTCCCGTGGTGTTGTAAAGTCTTGCCAGGTCCAGATGTACCGTACTTTTTGCAGGATTTTGCTCCAGTACCTGCAGGAACTCCTTTTCCGCCTGTTCGTGCTTGTTGGCCTTCACATAAGCCAAAGCCAGCTGATATCGCGCACTCAGATATGCGGGGTCCTTTTCCAGGGCATTCTTCAACAACACAATCGCACCGCCGGCGTTGCCTTTGCCGATCTGGCTGATTCCCTCGGCATATAGCTCTTCCTTTGCCTTGCCGCTGCAACCGGACAAGATGAAGATTAAGACGAGCAACACGAGAAACTTTAGCAAAACCGAATCCTCCAGCCATGGATTGTGAACAGTGTTTCGCCTTACCGGAAAGTCCAACGTGATCTGGGCGGTTTACTCGAGGACTCCTCAGGGACCAAACCCGTGCGGGGGACCAGCAAGTTAATTATCTTTCTTTTATTTAAATAGCTTAATTTAATTTACCGCAGCACGGTGCGATGTCAAGGCAGGTCAAAGGAAAAGAATAAGGATGACAGAGGGTGTGTTGATAAGACTTAAGGACGGAAGGTGGCAATGGCCACAAACCGATTTTACTAATGGGGGGTTACGCGGAGTAAGGAGAAGATTGCGGCACCATGGGGAGATTTCCCCCTCACTGCTCGTAGGGGGAAAATTTCCGGGAGAAATGCAAGGTTGTAGTTCAACGGGTCGTGTCTTTTATTTCCTGTCCCGAGCTTACAAAGGAGATGCCTTGTCCGGACTTCATGCCGATCATCACGCTTTCTACGACAGGAACATTTACTTCTTTCTGCGAAGTCCATCTGACGATAAAATTGGCGCCAGTACCGCCCGTTGTATCCTCCTCAGGAATAAAAATATCCGTTGACTCCAAAGGTCCGAGGGTTATTGGTTGTTGGTAGTATTTTCTCACCAACCTACCCTTTGTATCATAGTAATCCGCAGCAACAATTTTGATAGAATTCCACATATCCGTATTTCTGATACTTAAAATAGTTGCCAGATTGAATGGAATCTTTTTCGGGGCGCTGAAGATATTGGAATAAACGGGCACATATAAGATTTGTCCTTTTGAAGCCCTGTATTCTGTTCCTGCAAACGCGATTTGACCAATTGACAAAAGCATGACAATGAATATACAGATGGTAAGTAATTTGTTGCACTGACATCGGTATGTCATAAGAGTCTCCTGATATCTCATTCTATGATACAGAACCGAATCAATTTGTCAGTTTCTACTTTCAAAAAGATAGTCAAAATCATCGATATATTGAATGCCGTTGATTTTCCATGTATTCAAGGGTTTATAGAAAGTGAAACGCCAAAGCAGCGAGTGGTTCTCGAATTTATGCAGATAGTAATAGCGAACGAAGGATTTTCCTATACTCTCTTCTCTCACAAATTCTTTGCCGGTAGCCTTTCCGAAACGTTGTTGAACCACCGGCCATTGGGTTGCTATTTGATTTGCAAGCCCGTCTATTTCCACTTCCGGCAGAGGCCAGAATGGTTTGGCCAGCTCCAGCCCCCTTTTGAAGTCAGCTTGATAAAGAAACCGACAATATTTTCAGACAGTTCCTTAGCTTCCTTTGTCGTTTGCAGCTCGCCTGCCAGAGAAAGCTGCGGGATCAGCCACAATAAAACGAAAATAATTTTTCCCATCATACCCTCCAGGTCTCTTTAACGAGATGTGAATATACACTTTTCCAACACGGGCGAACTATATAACTACCGCCCATTCTTGTCAAAGGTGAAACAGATGCCAACAGCGTATTCCGGGCGGTGCAGTTCGTCGTCGATTATGATTTGTGCGCGTAATTATCCAGCTCCGCAAATTGAAGCTTGACAATTTATAATTACGACAATTATATTAACCATTCTTAAACACTTCCCGTTATTCTTCATGCCATCCCCTTATTTTTGATTGTTCACCTAAACCGTTACTGCCGGCTGCACCAAATTACCCAAAAGATCCACAGTGCGTTGTGTTGACGCTTGTTATTTTCTGCAGCAGCAAAAAAACAAAGGAGGATGCAATGTACAGGTACAGGCTAAGCAGGATGCTGGGGTTGTTGTTGCCGGTATTGATCATTCTCGGCGGGGTGGGAATCTCACACGCCCAGAACCGAGTGCAGATCAACGGTTACAACTTCGACCTGAAAGAAGGAGAACCTTCCGTTCCGGCAGTACTCGATACTGCGGACGAGCAGGAGCCTGACAAGGGACCGCCAGAGAACGGACGGCACAAAAAAAGAAGCGACAGGAAGTGGATCGTTCAGTTCGACGGCCCAGTGCATGAGGCAGACAAGAAGCAATTGGCCGAACTTGGAGCCCGAATCGGAGATTATGTCCCCGATTTCGCATTTATCGTCAGCATGGACAACAAGACGACAAATGAGGTGAAAAAGCTACCATTCGTAAGCGGCGTCGTGCGGTACAAGCCCGCTTACAAGATTCACCAGAATCTCAAGGACGAGAGCGGTGAGCTGAAAGTACAAAAAGGAAAGAAGGTAAAGCTTCATATCAAGCTGGACAGCAAGGAAAATCAATCACAGGTATTGTCCATTGTTCATGGGAAAAAAGGAAAAATCCTCGATGTGAGCGGCGATTTACTCCGGGTGGAGGTAAACCAGGAGGATATTGCCCAGTTGGCCCAGATCGAAGAAGTGCTTTCCGTCGAAGAAGCAACTGATCTTCAGCTCCTTAACGACACCTCCAAATGGGTCATACAGACCTACACTTCGAATAATACCAAGATATGGGACCATGGACTCCACGGAGAAGGGCAGATCGTGGGCATCAGCGACAGCGGGATCGACTACGACATGCCCTGGTTCCGTGATCCGGCAGGTACAACCATCGGACCTATGCACCGGAAGGTCGTCGGTTACGATCCGACCTACGGCGATGATTACGATTCCAACTCCGGTCATGGAACCCATGTGGCCGGCTCTGTGGGTGGCGACCGTACCCCAGTCGACGGCCTTGCAAACGCTAACGGCATGGCTCCCAAATCCAAGTTTTTTCTCCAGGATATCAGCCCCGGTGAAACAAGGTATGTCTACCCACCTTCAGACTTGGGTCTCATGTTCATAACTGCGTATAACGCAGGCGCCAGGCTTCATACCAACAGTTGGGGGGGCGGCGGCAGTTCCTATAATGCAGCTGCAATGAGCGCCGACCGCTTCATGTGGGAACATAAAGACTTCCTGGCCCTTTTCGCCAATGGTAACGCCGGTCCCGGAGTCGGCAGTGTGGGATACCCGGCTTCAGCCAAGAGCGTTGTCAGCGTCGGGGCCACGGAAAATGGAGCAGGTGCAGAAAATATCGCCTCCTTCAGCTCAAATGGTCCCACGGCAGACGGCCGCATCAAGCCAACAATAACAGCGCCGGGAGTCAATATCATCTCGGCTGACTCCGACGGAATCAAAAACAGCAACAACAGCGGCACCCTCGCCTATAGCGGTACCTCCATGGCCACTCCCACGGTGGCTGGAGCAGCAGCACTGGTCAGGCAGTATTACACCGAAGGTTTCTACCCAGGGGGAGCGGCCAGTTCTGCTAATGCCTTCACACCCTCAGCCGCCCTCATCAAGGCAACCCTGGTGAACAGCGGCCAGAACATGAGCGGCAGTAACACCGACGACGTGATCCCTTCCAGCGGTCAAGGGTGGGGAAGGATCAACATTTCAAAAACCCTCAGCTTCAGCGGTGACGCGAATACGCTGGAAATCCTGGACAATAACACCGGGTTGGCCACCGGCGAAAGCTGGAGTCAGCCCTACTTTGTCACCGGCGACCATGCCCTGAAGGCAACCCTTGTCTGGACAGACTATCCCGGTGCGGTAGGCGCCGCAAAGGCGCTCGTCAACGATCTGGACCTGACAATTACGGCACCAGACGGGACCACATATACCGGGAACGTCTTCTCCAACGGCGAATCAGCGGCCGGCGGCAATGCCGACAGGATGAACGTGGAAGAACAGATCCTCATCAAAGCGCCGAATAAAGGCACCTATACCATCACCATCAGCGGGTATAACATTCCGAACGGGCCACAACCGTTCGCCCTTGTCCTTACAGGCGCTTCCGGGGTCACCTCCAAAGGGATGATCAGTCTCAACAAGAACAGGTACAACGCAGCCGGCACCATAGAGATAAAGGTGGCCGACCTCGACCTCAATACCGACAGCACAACACTTCAGGAAGTATATGTAAACATAAAGAGCGACACGGAGCAGGCAGGCGAGCGTGTGAGACTTGTTGAAACCACCCCCGACTCATCAATCTTTACCGGCACGGTCGGCCTCAGGCTCGGTGCTCCGGCCTCAAACAACGGTTATCTTGAGGTAATCGGGGGCAACACCGTTACCGGTACCTATGAGGACGCCAACGACGGTACTGGGTCTCCGGCCACGGCAACCGCTACGGCCTGATCGATATCACCCCCCCGGTCATATCGTCGGTAACCGTTGATTCCATATCCGATATCGGTGCAACAGCCGCATGGCTGACAGACGAACCGGCCGATTCTACCATTAACTACGGCGAAACAGGCGCCCTCGGCTCCTATAAATCCGACTTCAAACTGTCAACCCAGCATGGTATCGGCCTTGGAAACCTTAAAGAAGCCAAGACCTACTACTATGAGCTTTATTCGACCGACGAGGCCGGAAACCTCGTAAGAAGCGACAACGGCGGAAGACTATACAGCTTCACCACGCAAACGTTCCACCGGAACTGACCGCCAACTCCTCGAACGGCTATGACACGTATCTCCCCGAGTCGAAGATATACGGGACTGCGACCGACCATTCCGGAATCGCCTCGGTTACAGTCAACGGGACGGAAGCCACTTACCGTTCAAGCGACGGATATTATGAACTGACGGTTCCACTGACACTGGGAATGAATAACTTCACCGTCATTGCCACCGATACTCTCGGTAATGCGCAAACGACGGGTGTGAGTATTAATCGTCTCCAGCCCCCCGACCTGGTGATGCAGACAATCGCTGGTCCTCCGACAGCAGGAACAGGAGCCTCGGCTACCATAACCGATACCGTGTGCAATATCGGTGCGGGAGACTCCAATGCCTTTTCGGTAGGATTATACCTTTCACCCGACAACAGTATTGCCACAAGCGATACACGCGTTGGCAGCCGTTCAGTAGCTTCCCTTGCAGCAGGACAATGTTCTTCGGGGACAACCACCGTAACTCTTAACGGCAGCATGGGGAGTTACTATGTCGGCGCGATAGCAGATTACGCCAATGTACAGTACGAGGCTGATGAGACCAACAACAGCCTGGCAGGAAACCTGCTTGAACTGAGAGGTCCCGACCTGGTGGTAACCTCTGTATCAGGTCCGACCGTCATCGACACCGATACCGACAGCACGCCACAGGCGACCGTCGTGGTCAAGGTAAAAAATATCGGGGAAGGCAGGGCGTCCAAC
>NZ_BBCJ01000009.1 GCF_001311985.1 Geotalea toluenoxydans JCM 15764 | reverse complement strand
GACTCCTATTGTCTATTTCTCGTCCGGCAATACCGGCTGTTTCTGCAGTCTCTTGTAGTAAAAATTCTGGCCATAGAGAGCTGCAGCCGGATTGTGGCCAGTAACCCGGTCCTTGACCACCAGGGTCGTGACCGGTGCCTTTGAGTATTTGCTGAAGAGCATGTCGTGGCCGATGCAAAGGCCAACGACAATGTTCATCTCGCAGCCAAGGCGATTGCAGATTTCCGCTTGGGCAATGGGGTTGCAGGCAGGCTCGAAGGTACCCGGACGTACCTTGTCCGATTCAGCAAGACCCAGCTCCTTCTTATCGATACTCCCCGCCTTGCAGCAGACGCTCTGGGGCTCCAGCCCCTGGGCCTTGAGGATGGCCACCAGCCGCTCCGTTTCGTCAAGAAGTCCGATGCAGGTGCAATGCCGATCTTTTTCCAGCCCATGAGCCGGGCGAAGGCGATGGTATCCTCGACCCTGGTCCAGCGGGCATTTACCGCATCACTTCCCTCTACCTTCTGGTAGCATAGCCCCTCCACCCTGGCCGCCACCCTGGCCAGCCTGGCGTCTTCGCTGTCCCCCTTATATTCGTTGAAAGATGAGTGAATGATGTCTGTATATGCTTCTGACGGGCAGTTGCCAGGCTTTGGCGGAGCGGTCTCAGGATCGCCGCTCCAGCAGTTGGTGACACCGCACTTCTGCCAGACAGCGCTGCATTTTGAACAGGATACGGGTGTTTCGTCAGCCATCGTCTTGCCCTCCATCATTGTATATTCAGAGCCTTATCCTGAATGAGGATATATGGGCTGACAATCAGCATCTGGAACTGCTTCCCCTTGTCCTCATCCCACTTGGCAATCTGCGCCACCGAGGGTTTGCCGACCTTGCCCGATTCGATCCAGCCGCTGATAACAGGGGTATCGTCGATGGCTATCCTCCATCCCGCTTCCGCCAGGTCCATGTCGGAGGAAATCAGGATCAGCCCGTCTCTTTCCAGGTGCACCCGCAACCAGCCCCATTCCGCCACGTCTATTGCCAGGGCCAGCTCTTCTTTACCAGGTTTCACGCTAAATCTCCTTTAATCATTCAAGGGTAAAACCCACCACCGCCAGTTCAGTGGTCTGCCTGCCACTGAATGGACGGCTGTAGATGATCTTTGACTTCTCGCGCCGGGCCCTTTCCAGAACCCTCGCCGAAACCGTCACCTTCTCGGAAACTTTTGCACTCCCGTTGATGATGGCTATGGCCAATGGCGCGGGAACCGACTCCACAACGGATCCGGCAACGGAGAAGGTCCCTCCTGGAGAATAGAGTGTTGCCGTTTCAGGGGGCTGTGCCGCTATTTCGTAAGTCACCACCTGCTCGGTCGCTTTACGCCAGCCAGGGTGGTCGCAGCCGGGATCGCCGTCACCTTCAGCTTCAGCCGCTGGTGCCTGATGACCGATGCTTGCGCTTGCTGGTCCTTTCCTGAGACGATGACCAGCTTCAGCGAACGGGACACCCTTTGTGCTCCGGTCGGGCAGCTGTCTTCAGCAACCAGGTCAAATTCGAAAGTCCCCGAAATCTTGGGCACGCCCGTTATTTCACCTGTCGGGGACATGACAAGTCCTGGCGGAAAGGCACCCGAGGTAAAGAAAATCTTTATCGGCTGCTGCCCCCCATAGGTGGATATGCGGTAGGAATAAGGGTTTGTTTCAACTCCTGGTGGCAGGGCAAGGGGCGCCAGCGACAGTGGTGGACATCCGGCCGTTTCCGGCAATGTTTCGTCTGCCGGGCAGACCCCGGCTGTGGCAATCAAAATCCATGCAACACAGACAGCAACGAATTTGGTCATCGGACGTCTCGCTTTCCAGTCGTTTGTTGCACGACAATAAATTATTCACGGACCGACGTCAAGATTGCACAAAAAAAGACGACCGTCATGATCGTCTCAGGCTTCGGGAGGAATGGAATAGCAGTTATTTTGCCTTCAGAACGAGTACCGTTACATCGTCCCCCTGTTCAGCCCCTCCCCTGAACAGGTCCACATTCTGGCACAACCTTTCGCAGAACTGGCCGGCGCTCAGATTCCGCTGCACCCCCGACACAGTCATCAGCCGCTCCAGGCCGAACATCTCCCGTCGTTTCTGGCCGCTTCAGTTATCCCGTCTGTATAAAGGAGAAAAATATCGCCAGTTGCCAAAATCTGCCGGGTTGTGGTGTATTCTTCCAACGGGTTGATACCCAGGGGCAAACCTGCGTCAAAACAGACCGCTCTGCTATTTTCGGTTTTTTTACAAAGAAGGGGTGGGGGGTGCCCGGCAGAGGAAAAGATGAATTCACCGCTGTCCGGATCGAGAATGCCGTAGAAGGCAGTTACGAACTGGTCTTCCTGGGTCCTGCCATAGAGGGTCCGGTTGAGAAAGGAGAGAAGCTGGTCGGGGTGGTCCTTGCACGGAGCCAGATGAAGCATGACATGGGTCATGGCGGTAACGATGGCGGCAGGGGGGCCATGGCCGGTCACGTCCGCGACAAAAATCCCCCATCGCTTGCCGTTGACGGGCAGGACGTCAAAATAGTCACCGCCGGCGCGTCTGGCAGGACAGTAATAACTGGCAAGATCGAAGCGGGGACATCCGGTAACCGGTCAGGCAAAAGGCTCTTCTGCACCTCGCCGACACATCTGAATTCACGGTCCAGCCGGTCATAGGCATCCTGCAGCTCCCGCCTCTTCTGCTCCAGTTCTGACTGGAACTGCCTGAGGCGCACATGGGTAGTGACCCGGGCCTGCATCTCATCGAACTGGAATGGCTTGGTGATGTAATCGACGCCACCGGCCTTGAACGCTTTCACCTTATCCTGGGTGGCATCGAGGCCACTGAGAAAGATGACGGGGATTTCCCGCAGCAGCGGGTCTTCCTTCAATCTCCGGCACACTTCGTACCCGTCCATGTCCGGCATGTTAATATCGAGAAGGATGAGATCGGGCAGCGGCTGGGTACTTGCCGCTACGAGTGCAGCTTCACCGTTGCCGGCGGAAATGGTGGCATAGGATTCACCGAGTATCTCGGCCAACAGCTCCAGGTTTTCCGGCGTATCATCCACAAGGAGAATCCTGCTGCGTTCCATTCAGCCCCCCCGGCCAGCTTCAGGCATATACTGCTTCTTATCGTCCCCAGTGACCGTCACTTTAACTGGAGGCCTGACCGTCAATATTCGAGTCTAAAGTATACCCTCCGGCAGCAGTTCGAAAAAACGTTTCACCAGACGGTAGGTAAGTCCCCACAAGGGTGGCTTACCGGAAAACGGCATGATGACGGCAGGATAATGAACCATCTCTCCCTTTACGCGGACCGGAGTGAGGGTGTGACGATTCAGGTCTTTGAGATCGGCAAGGGAGACCCAGAAAACATCCTGAACCTCGCCATTCAAGGTCAGTTCAGGAGCTTCATCGAGGGCAAAGACAAAGCAAGTCACCCTGACCGGCAAGGTGGCGCCGGTGATCTCGGCAAGACAACCCAGGTAACGGGCGGCAGCCAGATCGATGCCGATCTCCTCCAACGCCTCACGCTTTGCGGCACTGCAGGCATCCACATCACTCATTTCCACCTTGCCACCCGGAAAGCCCAGATCACCCGACCAAGGATCTCCCTTGTGCTTTGCCCGTTCGATGAACAGCATTTCGGGGCCGGCCGGGCCATGACGCAGGATCAACGCCACAGCGGCAGGAACACGCCGGTCGGCCGGGAAAACCTCATGCTCAAGGTTCGAAAGAACGCACTCAATGGTTTCAAAGAGGGTGATTTCTCTGTTTTTACACCTGCATCTGTCCATTTTTTTACTCAAACTGGGATTTGAATTCTTCCACCAGACGTCGCAGCTCTGCCACCTCCCCACGCAGGTGGACGACCTCCTCTTCAAGGTGGCCAATACGCTCGTTTTCCGCAACCACCCTGAGCCGTGCCGCTTCCGGTGGCGGCGACTGCTCTGCCGCAGCTTGCGGCTCACCGGCAAAGAGCTGTGCATAGCGGGGATCCTTTCTTCCCGGTTGGCGGGGCAGTCGCATCACCAAGGCCGGAGTCCTGGCCATCAGCTCTTCCAGAACCTCTTCAATAGCCGGAAGATCGGGAAAAGGATGCATCCGCTCCCCCCTGGTTCGCAGTTCTCCCACTGTCTGCGGGCCTCGCAGCAGCAGTTCAGCCAAAACCGCCAGTTCCGGTGGATCCAGGCGCAGTTTTTCCACCAGTGCATGGCGATACTTGGGGACTCTTCCCCCTTCGCCGGATAACAAAGCCAACTGCTTGAACTTGAGACTATCCAGAGCCCTGACCACCTCTCCTTCATCCAGGTTCAGCACCGGATCCCGGTTGGATTTTTGATTGCAGGCATTGGTCAGCGCATTAAGGCTCAATGGGTAATATTCCGGAGTAGTCAGCTCCTTTTCGATGAGTGAACCGAGAACCCGCACCTCTACTTCGTTTAACGTTACATCCATCCGTCTCTCCTTCAGATAAAGGTTCCATGGCACTATAACAATTTTTAGACAGTCGTGCATCAAAATCAGGGGCAGGAGCAAATGCACCCGCCATGGGTATTTTAGTGCTTTCCATGACAGGCATTGCACAATAGCTGCTACATGCTTATATTATTATTTGTGCAGGAGGAACGGCCATGACTACATTTATTGAATACCTGGCAATGATGGTCTTTGTAATTATGTTTTACCAGTTTTACGCCTTCGCCGTGTCGCGGACGGGCGAGGAAAAGCAGCATAAGTGCCAGCGCCTCGGGATTTTCTATATCAGCATCGGCACCACGCTGCTTGTATTTCGCCATGCGACAAGCGTCTTTACCGGACTGATCCTGATAATGATGGGATTACGTCTTATTGCCCATGGCCTCGACCGCGTGGACAAGAAAATTTACATCGACCATTACGCCGACGACGATACCGAACCATGATAATCGTTCCATAAGGCTGGTTTACTAAGAGAATTTACGGCCAACGGGATCATTGTGCCCCAAAAAAGCCCCTTCCTGTACGGAGGGGGCTTTTTTCACCGCAATGGGTGAAGCTAGGAGTCTGTCGGACTTAGGAATGAATCTGCTGCGAGAATAGCAGAACGGTCCATATTCCCGAAATTTTCGACCAATAGGTCCACTATTCGTCTTCAAATTTCCGTAAATCTGTCCTCGACCTGCTATCCTCTCGCTACGATCCCCTAAGTCAGACAGACTCCTAGACCAGGTTTTTCACCGCACCGATGACCGCAGCATAATCCGGTTCATGTGTAATCTCGGGAACAAACTGGATATAGCGGATGAGGTTTTTGTCGTCGATGATGAAGATGGAACGGCAGAGCAGTTTCAGCTCCTTTACCAGCACACCATAAGCCTGGCCAAAGGAGCGCTCCTGGTAGTCGGACAGGGTGATGACCCGGTCGATATTGGCCGCCCCGCACCAGCGTTTCTGAGCAAAGGGCAGATCAAGGCTCACTGTCAGCACTACCACATTGTCCGGCAGTGTAGCTGCTCCTGGTTGAAGCGGCGGGTTTCCATATCGCATACCGGTGTATCGAGAGACGGTACCGCACTTATGACCTTTACCTTCCCCTGGTAGCTGGCAAGAGTGATCGGCGCCAGTGCATTGTCAACGACGGTAAAGTCCGGAGCCGGATCACCGACCTTCAGTTCGGGGCCCAGCAACGTTACCGGTTTTTCCTTGAAAGTCACCACATTTTTTCTCTCCAGAAGCATAGTGCATCCTCCAGTTGCCTGTAATTTTCCGAAGTGTACCTGAAAAAGGGATGAATACAAGCTCCCATGCTACTTCTGGCTGAGCTGCCAGAGCGGACCACTCCAGCCCTTTTCCCCTGAAAGCAGCAACCCTGCTTCTTCGGCCGGCAATGGGTTGCTGAAGTAGTTGCCCTGCATTTCCCCATAGCCGAGAGAACAAAGCAGCTGCATCTGTTCTTTGGTTTCCACCCCCTGGGCAATGACGGACAGGTGCAAGCCCTTCGCAAGGCCAGCGACAGACCCGGCAATAGCCTTATTCACCTCACTCGCCGAGATCCGGGAGACAAAAGACAGATCGATCTTCAATGCATCCAGGGGGAAATCCCCCAGTTGTTTCAGACATGAATATCCGGTGCCAAAATTGTCGATGGCGATCCGCACCCCCACATCACGCAGGGCCGCCAGCGCCTGCATGTTATCCATACTGCCTTCGGCCATCACCGCTTCCCGTATTTCCAGTTCAAGCCAGCGTGCTTCCAGTCCTGCCTGTTTCAGTGACTTCAGCAGCTTCTCCACAAAATCTTGCTGGCGCAACTGTCTCTGTGAATAATTGACAGAAATCTTCACCGGTGGATAACCGGCATCCTGCCAGGCTTTGTTCTGGGCAGCGGCGGTCTCCAGCACCCATTCTCCGAGATCGAGGATCAACGGTTTCTTCCGCCTGGGGGATGAAGGAGGTGGGCAGCAGCAACCCCTGCTCGGGATGGTTCCAGCGCACCAGTGCCTCCATGCCGATTATTCTTCCCGAATTTACCGACACCTGGGGCTGATAATGGAGCACCAGTTGGTTTTTGTCGATGGCCCGCCGCAGGTTTGTCTCCACTGTCAGCCGCTGCCGGTTTTTTTCTCCCATTGAATGGTTATACAGGTTAAAGCTGTTTCGCCCCTGTTGTTTTGCCCGGTACATGGCAATATCGGCGTTACTTGCCAGGGTCTCCACGTCCTTTCCATCATTGGGATAAATGCTGATGCCGATGCTGACGCTGACAAAGAGTTCATAGCCGGACAGGATAAAAGGAGAGGTCATCTCCTGCAAGAGAAGAGCGGCAAGGTGCACGGCATCTTCTTTGTCCTTTATTTCAGAAAGGAACAGCAGAAACTCATCACCCCCCTGGCGGGCGATAGTGTCTTCAGCTTCTGCACAGCGCTTCAGCCGCGTAGCTACCTCCTTCAACAGTTCATCGCCGATGGTATGGCCAAGCTGTCATTGATGTCCTTGAAGTGGTCAAGGTCGAGAAACATGACGGCCAGGAACTGATCATTGCGCTGGGCATATGCAATTGCCTGGGCCAGCCGCTCATTGAACAGCCGCCTGTTGGGAAGGCCGGTAAGTGCATCGTGAAAAGCCATCTGTTCAATAGCTGATTCCATCTGCTTCCTCTTGGAAATATTCCGCACCACCTCGATACCGGCATTTATCCGGCCATCATAATCAAAGAGGGGGGAAGCTGTTATTTCCAGGTACAGCTTTTCTCCGTCCCGCTCAACGACCCGTTCCGCCGTATGCACCAAACCGTCGGCGAAGGACATCGCTACCGGGCAACCGCTGCAGGGAGCATCCATCCTTCGAATGCCTGATAACAGTAACTGCCGATGAATTCCCCACCAGCCAAAGTCTGGTGCACCTTATTCTGGTACAGGACCTTGAAGTCTGTATCGACCATGCTCATGCCATCGCCCAGAGCGGCAACGATCGCCTCCGATTTAGCCCGTTCATTTTTTGCAGTCAGCACGGCTTCGCGCAACGCTTCCTGCTCTTTTCCCACACGGTCCAGCAGATCGTTGAACGCCAGCCCCAGTTCGCCTATCTCGTCCTCCGAACTTACCTCCACCGGGGATGTTTTACCTGGCATGCTCCTGATATGTCGGGCCATGTTCAGCAGCGGCATGGTCAGGTACCTCATGCCAAGCCAGACAACCAGAATGGAAAGAACTATGCCGAAAAAAGAGGCCAGGGCGACGTAAAACTTTGCCTGCTCCACAGGAGCATATGCTTCCTTGAGAGGGTAGTTTGCGCCGAGGATCCAGTTGGTGGCATGCAAACGCCTGTAGGTGGTTAGAACGCGGATGCCCCTGGAATTTTCCCTTTCATTGGTCCCTTCGAAACCGTTGGCGGCCATGTGGAAAAAGCTGCTCCCGATCAGAGTCCCTGGCCTTAGGATTCTCCCCGGGTCAGGATGCATGACAAAAGTGCCGTCGGTGGTAAAGAGAAAAAGATAGCCCGTTCTGCCCAACCGGATTTGTGAAAGTTTGCCGAGAAAGTTCTGCTTGGTCAGATCGAGGCTGCCGGCAAAAATGGCTTGCAAACGGCCGTTGGAGTCAAAAACGGGGACAGTGAGAATAATGGCCGGTTTTCCAGGATTATGGGTGGAAAGATATGGATCGGAAATTTGCGGCCTCTGGGTGGCCACTGTTTTTTTATAGTAGTCGCGAAAGGAGATGTCCCGCCCCCTTCGTCCCGGGCAATATGGGCTCTCGGCGATGATCTTGCCATCGGCGGAGAAAAGGAAAAGCCCGTTATCGAAGATGGAATGGGTGCCCGGCCGTTTGTCCAGGAATATCTGCGCCTTTTCCGGATCATTGATGATGTCGGGGGAGATGGTCTTTGCCACCGAGATGAGTGCATTTAGGGAACGCAGGATCTTGTCGTCAATGTCATCGGCAATCCCAGATATGAGAACGGACTGGTGCTGGGCAATGGACTTTTTTGTCTGATTCTCAAAATAGGAGAACAGGGAGAGGGCCAGCGCACCCACCAAAGCAATCACCAGCAGGGAAACGGCAACTGACATCTTCGTTTTAAGACTGATGAATGCCATACCTTTCCTTCCCTACGCCGGCAGGCTGCTTGATCAGCCGGCCTTCTCAACGGGCAGACGAAAAATTATTTCCTGCCCGTCTGCCCGCAGCACCGTTGCCTTAACTATTGGGGCCTCCCGTTCAAGAACGGTGCAGTCCAACTGCAGCAGCATTTCCGTCCCGGGTGCAGGCACCTCGTCAAAATCGGCAACAAGGAGTGTCTCGTCATCACTGACATATCTGGTGATGCCGATGACCGTCCCCTTGTCGGGCCAGGTGATCCTGATCTTCAGGGCGACCTCTATCATCTCATACCGTTGTGGCTCCGGCATCATCGCCCCTTGCCCAAAAACAGGCCTTCAAAATGGTCAGCTCCAAACAGGCCCGAGGTTGCAGCCCTCCTTTGAAATATCGGCACGGCAACGGGAATATTAAGTTTTTTTACATTGGTTAATCTCTTGGCCGTTAAGATTTTGCTGGATTTATGGAGACGCAACCCTTAGAGTTTAGGCTTGAGAGGCTAGAAAAATTAATTGATGAGGAAGGACAGGTATGGCATTGGCAAAAAATGGAGACAAGGTGAAGATCAATTTCACTGGCACCCTGGAGGATGGTACCGTCATCGACACCACCTATGAAGATCACGATCATGCACACGACTGCGGCTGCGATGGCGACGACTGCGGCTGTGATGACGACGGCTGCGGCTGTGATGACGACGGCTGCGGCTGTGAAACAGGTCCCATGGAGCTTGTAATCGGTGAGGAGGAGTTTTTCCCCCAGATAGAGACAGCGCTGATCGGCATGTCGCCAGGGGAACGGAAAAAGCTCACCATTGCCGCAGCAGACGCATTTGGCGAGTATGATGAAGAAAAGGTCTTCAGCATCGGCCGCGACCAGATCCCTGCCGACATTACCCCGGAAGTGGGCCAGGAACTGGAATTCACAGGCGACGACGATGAGGTGCTGGAAGTTACGGTAGTCGAGGTAACGGACAGTGCGGTGCTGCTGGACGCCAATCACCCTCTGGCAGGTGAAGACATAACCTATGAGTTCGAGCTTGTCGAGATCCTGTAACGGAATCAGAAGCAACCGGCCTATTCCCTGGCAACCGGGGAAGAGGCGCTGATGCTCGCTCCCATGCAGGGAGTGACCAACCGCGCCATGCGCTCTCTGTTCATCGACTGGGTAAGTCCTGATACCGTCTTTACCGAATTCATCAGGGTCAATGCCGCTGCCCCCGTTCGTCGCATTTCTGCCGGCGATCTCAAGGAAATGGCAGCTGCAGAAAAGGACGTGCCGCTGGTGGTGCAGCTGATCGGTCATGGCAGGGATGCCCTCGTATCCGCTGCCGAGGCTGCCCAGGCAACCGGAGCGATTCACATCAACCTGAACATGGGCTGTCCCTATGGCCGCATGACCTCGGGCCCCACCGGCGGTGGTCTGCTCCGTCACCCTGAAATATTATCCGAGATCATCCCCTCCCTGCGCCGGGTGATCAAGGGTACTTTTTCATTGAAAATGCGGGCAGGGTACGAGGACCCGGAGCAAATCCTTCGCCTGCTCCCCCTCCTTGAGGCGGCGGAGGTTGATTTTCTCGTCCTCCATCCACGGACAGTACTGCAGCAATACCAGGGATTGGCCAATCATGCCATTACCGCCCGCGTCGTCAGGGAAACGGAGATACCGGTCATAGCCAACGGCGACATCCGCACGGCCTCGGCAGGGCTACAGCTCCTTGAGGAGACAGGCGCCGCCGGCCTCATGCTCGGCAGGGGAGCCATAGCCGACCCCTTCATTTTTCAGAGGTTGCGGCAGCCGGCCCCCAGTGAGCCCGATCAGCATGACCGGTCGGCGATGCTGCAAAGCTATCTGCTGGAACTGCTGGCACGCTATGGAGAGCTATTCTGTGGGGACGTGCAGGTTCTTGCCAAGATAAAGGAAGTACTCCATTTCATCAATGATCCCCACCTGGAAAAACCGGTCAAACGGTTGAGGAAGACGAAAACGATCGGGGCTTTCGTGGCGGCGCTGGAGGAACTTCAGTGACAGAGTCACCTGCTTTGAACCACCATGCCCTGCTGGAACTGGCCAGGGCCCGGATGCCCTTCGGCAAATACCAGGGAGTGCGGCTAATCGATCTTCCGGAGCCGTATGTGGTCTGGTTTGCCGGGCAGGGTTTTCCCGAGGGGAAACTGGGCGAACAGCTGCGCACCATCTACGAGATCAAGGTCAATGTCCTTGAATACCTGTTCGAACCTCTCCGCTGAAAAGAACTCGCCTCATACCTCTGAATAATCCCTGGCAAAGAAAAAGAGAAAAATGGCAACGGCCAGCCCAGCCACCGGAAATACGAAGGCCCCATGGAATGCCTGCGGTATTCCCCCTGCCCCCTGTTTCAGCCCCCCGACGACCAGCCCCATGACGTGCTGGGTCATTGCTGCCCCCATGAGAACGAAAAAATTGAGGGAGGTAAGCGCCGTGCCGACGATGGTGACCGGAAACATGGAGCGGACGATGGGATAGATCATCACGCCGCTCGATACTGCCAAGCCGATGGCATAGAAAAGTACCGCCAGGACCGGCAGCGGCAGCTGTTCGGCTATGCCGAAAAATGCGCACATGAGCACCAGCAGGACCATCTGCCCGACCAGCAGCGTCTTTTTATAGGAATGAAAGAATTTGCGGGCGATGGTATCCGTGACCATGCTGCCGCTGATGAAGCCCAACGAGGTGAACATCAACATCTTACCGGTAGCGGCACGGGAAAGCCCCATCACCTCCATCAGGTAAGGCCCCCCCCCACAAACCCTGCAGCGCCAGATAATTGCCATACCAGAAAAACGAAATGATCCCCAGGAGCCAGAAATCGCGGCTGGAAAAGATCCGTCTCCAGGCAGCCACCAAGCCCAGCGACTGGGTTGCCGTACTGGCAGGTTCGGCGGAAACAGCCTTGGCAGGCCGATCTTTGGCCATCGTGTAGACCAGCATCGTAACCAGTGTCTGCCCGATGCCGATAATAAGGAAAGAGTTGCGCCAGCCGAAAGCCGCCACCGCCAACGCCAGGGGGGCCGTCGCCGAAAGGTTCCCCAAGTTGCCCACGGCAACCATGAAACCGGAAACGCGCCCGAACTCCTGCTTGCTGAACCAGTGGCTGAAAATAGTGAAGGTGGCCATGAGCACCGAGGCGGTGCCGATGCCGATCAGAACCCGCGCCGCCATGGCCGTAGAGAGAGTCTCTGCCTGGGAGAAGAGGATGCCGCCGATGGCAGTGAGGACACCGCAGCCGCTGATGACAAGACGGCTGCCCAACCGGTCGATCATGGGCCCCAGCGGAATCTGGGCCACTGCATAGACATAGAAAAGGATGCCGGAAAGTGAGCCGAGCTGCTGCGGTGTGAGGCTGAGTTCCCTGGAGATGTCTCCCGCGACGACCGCCAGTGATACGCGATAAAAATATACGAGGATGTACATGAGTGCCAGCACGGCGAAGATTATCCACCGCTGGCGGCGTGTTTGCTGATCGGGCATTCCCCCTCCTGAACCGTGCATTCGACGGTCAGGGCATCCTAGCACAAGGATGTGGGAGGGTAAAGAGAGACTTGGCTTATTTCAAACCAATGTTTTACAGGAATGAAGCCGGCCGAGCCTCGGAACTAACTGCGGCCTTCACACACCTTCCCATTGTGTATGGCGCATTCCCGCAATGACCGGCGAAGCAGGTCTTCAGTAATCAGCCCGTTGGTGACGAAGTAACGGCCTATGGGCTGATGCAGCGAACGCTGATGAAAGAGCAGGACCCGGAGCTGCTGTTCCTTGAGAAATCCCATCTTTACCGCCCGCTCGCCGAAAAAGCCGGGAATAAATGTTGCTTTGAGTATCACCGGAATTGCTTCTTCCTTCAACCAGCCCCACTTGCAGGCCAATTCCCCCAGAGGAGGCCGCTGCTCACGCTGCCACAGAAGCGAGCGGACCAGCGCCTGGTATGAAATATGCCCCCGGTAATAGAGGAAGAGGCCTATCTTCAGCTCCACCGAGGGGAAAAGGCCGCTGTAGTACCTTTCATTGGCAGTCCGGTTCTGGCATGGATTCGGCCGGGAGAACCTTTGCGACTTTGGGCGCGGCGGCGCCACGGTTACCCGGCGCTGCTGCAGGTAGACAGTCAGAAGCTCATAGGCTTCGACAGAACGGCGAAACAGCTCGTTACGCCTTGCCTGGTCGGCAGTGGCAGGCGCCACATCGGGATGGTATTCACGTGCCCGGCTGCGATAGGCCCGGCGCAGGCCATCGGGCTGCATGTACTTCAGAAAATCCCTGTTCACACCCGTATGGGCACCGAACAGCAAGCGGCAGGCATCCACAAGATCATTTTCCCGGTATTGCTCCATGGGCAATTCCTCCACGGTAGAAATCCACGTGATTATGCACCACCTTGAGGTAAAATGGGTACTGTATAATCTCTGCAGAAGGTTCCAGCAATCAAAGGGGGGTGCAGGATGCGGGTTGAGATGGATCTTAAACTGGGCTTCAAGGATGTGCTGATCAGACCGAAGCGGTCGAATCTGAAGAGCCGTGCCCAGGTGAAAATGGAAAGGACCTTCTCCTTTCTCCACAGTAAAAGGCAGTGGACCGGCGTACCGATCATCGCTGCCAACATGGACACCATCGGCACCTTTGAAGTGGCCGGGGTGCTGGCAGAACATGACATGCTCACCGCCATCCACAAGCATTATACCCCAGCCGACTGGCAAAACTTCCTCAAGGACCGTGACAGCCGCATCTATTCCAGGATCATGGTCTGCACCGGCACCTCCGATGACGACTTCGGCAAGCTGGCCAAGATTGCCGGCAATCATCCCCAGTTGGAGTTCATTTGCATCGACGTGGCCAACGGCTACTCCGAAAGCTTTGTCGCCTTTCTCAGCCGCGTCAGAAACGCCTACCCGGATAAAACCATTGTCGCCGGCAATGTGGTAACCGGCGAAATGGTCGAGGAATTGCTTCTCTCCGGCGCCGATGTGGTCAAGGTGGGAATCGGTCCCGGTTCGGCATGCACTACCAGAACTAAAGCAGGTGTCGGTTACCCTCAGCTATCGGCAGTCATCGAATGCGCCGATGCCGCCCATGGTCTCGGGGGCAGGATCATTTCCGATGGCGGCTGCACCTGCCCCGGCGATGTCGCCAAAGCCTTCGGGGGCGGTGCAGATTTTACCATGCTTGGCGGCATGTTTGCCGGTCACGACGAAAGCGGCGGCCAGCTGGTAGAGCGAGGTGGGCAGCAGTACAAATTGTTCTACGGAATGAGTTCAAAGACAGCCATGGCCAGGCATGCCGGCGGAGTGGCTGCATATCGCGCTTCGGAAGGCAAAACGGTCGAGGTCCCCTATCGCGGTCCCATAGCGGAAACGGTGAAGGACATTCTCGGTGGAGTGCGCTCTGCCTGTACCTATGTGGGAGCAGAAGCGCTGCGGGAACTGACCAAGCGCACCACTTTCATCCGCGTTCAGGAACAGGAAAATCGCCTCTTCAGTTGACTGGGCGTTGCGCCGCGGCCATCATGGCCGCAACCCGCTCGACGATATCATGGACAGTGAACGGCTTCTGAATAAAATTGGCCATTTGCGCCTCTTCCACCAGTTGCACAACCACATTGTCGGTATAGCCGGACATGAAGATTACTCTCAAGCCGGGATACACGGCAAGAAGCCTTTTATGCAGCTCCGGTCCGTCCATGTCAGGCATGATGACATCGGTGAGCAGCAGGTCGATCTGCCGACCCTCGGCCAACAGGATCGCCTGGCGCGGATGCTCAGCATCCAGAACGTCGTAGCCGATGCCAAGCAGAAGTTCCTTTAGCATGGTCCGCACCAGTTCGTTATCCTCCACCAGCAGGATAACTCCCTGGCCTCCCTCCCTGTCAGCCTGTTCTATCGGTTTTTCATCAGCCAGATAGGGCATAGCCTCTGCCATGGGAAAATACATCTTGAAGACCGTCCCCTGCCCTTCCTCGGAATAGGCCCAGATATTGCCGTGATGCTGCTTCACTATGCCGTATACCGTCGCCAGCCCCAAGCCAGAGCCTTTGCCGGTCATTTTCGTGGTAAAAAACGGCTCGAATATATGGGGCAGATCCCCTTTGGCTATGCCGTTGCCGGTATCGGTCACGGCAAGCAGGGCATAACGTCCCGGCACGGCTTCGGCATGGAACCGCGCATATTCATCATCAAGTACGACTTCCCCCGTCTCGATGGTGACCGTACCTGCACCGTCTATGGCATCCTGGGCGTTAACCAGCAGATTCATGAGAATTTGCTCCACATTGGTCCTGTCGGCACGTATTCCGCCAAGTCCGGGAAAAAGTTGCAGCCGGATCTCGATGCGTTCGCTGATGGTCCTGCGCAGTATCTGATAAAACGAGGATATGACCACATTGAGATCGATGACCTTCATGTCGAGAATTTGCTTCCGGCTGAAGCTCAAAAGCTGGTGGACCAGATCCTTGGCCCGCAAAGCGGCTTGGACGATCCGGTCGATCTTTGCTTGGTAGCGCCATTTTCGGGAATTTCTTGTGCCGCCAGCTCGGCAAAGCCGATGATGGGGGTCAACAGGTTGTTGAAGTCATGGGCAATACCGCCAGCCAGCCGGCCGACGGACTCCATCTTCTGGGACTGGTTGAGCTGCTCCAGCAGAGTTTTCTTTTCAGCTTCTGCAGCTTTGCGTTCAGAAATGTCGCGGGCCAGAACAACGATGGCATCCGTTTCACCGACCGCCGCCCGGCGCATGCTCACTTCCACCCAGAAAAAGGAGCCATCATGGTGCCTGGCATGCCATTCGAAGAGCTGTGGCTCGCCATCCCCGGCAAGCTGCATGAACTGCATCGCCTCTGTTACCGAATAGGGGGGCTCACCCTGCTTATCTCCTGAATAGTCAGGTTAATGGCCTCTGCCGCAGTATATCCATACATATCGCACATGGCGTAGTTCACATCGATGATCCGGCCATTGCCGATTTCATGGATAAAAATTGCATCGCTGAGGTGATCGAAGATCGCCCTGAATTTCGCCTCGCTTAGCTTGAGCTGTGCTTCAGCCGCATCTTTTTCATGCAGTCTGGCGCTCAGAGCTTCTGTCATGGCATCAAAGGAACGGGAGAGAATGCCCAACTCGTCGTGGGAGGGAAGAGCAGTCCTGACGGAGAGATTGCCATGAGCCACCTCCCGGGCTGCCGACGACAGCTGCTCCAGGGGCGTTGTCAGATACCGGCCTGCCAGCAGACTGCTTAGAGCTATGGTTAACAGTGTGGCAAGGAAAAGCACTGCCACAGAAGTAAGGATAAACCGGTTTGCGTCAGCCATGGCCACTTCATGGGGGATGGTAATCCGGATGTACATGTAGGGTTCCCCATCTTGTTCCAGCCGGATTTTTTTGAAGGCGAACAGCTTCTTCACCCCGTCCAGCCCTACCTTGACAAAGGTCCCTTCATCCCCGCCACCACGCAACAGTCCGGTAATCTCCAGCCTGTCGTGACTGCCGACTTTCAACCCTCTTACGCCAGGGTAGGTGTAGATGATCATCTCTGTGATCGGAAATGGTAAGGTTGCAATCGGCCGGAAATCCCTGCTGGTTGAAGAAAGTTTCAAACTGGTTCAAGTCCAGGATGGCAAAAATTACGGCCTGCGGCTCTCCGGATGCATCAAGGACCGGCAAGGCAAAATGCAACGAAGCCTTTCCCAAGGTCCTGCTGATGGCAAGCTCTCCAACGCTGAAGCGCCTGTTTCGAAGAGCATCCCGGAAATACTTCCGGTCCCCGATGTTGAAGCCGTGCGCCAGCGAGCGGGTTCCCGAGGCAATCAGGTAGCCCTTGGTGTCGGCAATGCCGATATTGGAGCTGGAAGAACCCTGGCTCATTGTTTCCTGGAGAATCCGAGCGCATGCGCCCCTATTCCTTGCTTTGATATCAGGATGCTGGGCCAGTGCACTTAAAAGGTGGCGCAGCCCCTCGACCTGGGCGTTATGGCGGTAGGCAATGGCTTGTGCAGTTACGATAGCGGCATGCTCAGATTCACGGTAAGCTCCCTTGTAATTGCCATACAGAAGCAAACCGACCGCCAACACCAGCGGCAATCCGGACAGCAACATGATGCCAAGAAGCTTTGTCCTTATGGAACACCATTTTGAAAAAGCCAATTTTGATTCTCCTGCACCCATGGAAACTACATCTCATTTCTGACTTTTCGGTCTTGCCCAAGAACTAATTGAAAGAAATCGTCACCATAACCCAAAAAAAGATTCTTCTGACATTTCCCGGGGAAAGCAGTCGTGGCGACAGAGCGAACGGACGATGTCGCGACTGCCTTTTATTTCCACAGAATTCCCGATGAACCAAAAAAAAGCGGCCATAGGCCGCATATCCAAGACATTGTAGATGCAATTTATCGTTGGTTCTGCACCCCGAAACCTGCCTTTTTCCATGCCTCGACTCCGCCCAGCAGAGCTGAGACATTGACGAATCCCTGCTTCCGGTATTCTTCCGCCCGACCGGCGGAGGTGTGCTCGGTGGGTCAGGCACAGTAGAAAATGATTTCCTGCCCTTTGTCCAGTGATGGAGCGCGTTCCCTGAACTGGGCAAGGGACATTCCCCCCGCGAGCATCATGCCTTTGCAAACATCTTCGCTTTCATAGGCGCAGACAAAGAGGGCCTTTCCTTCCTCCACCCTGCGGTGGGCATCCGAAACCGTAATGCGTGCTGTTTCTCCCATGGTGGTCTCCTTTATACTTTTATCCATCTATTTTAGCTCCCTTTCAAGGTAAAACAATTTGCGGGATTGATTCCTAAAAAAATGCTGATATTATTTAGCCTGTTCACATTAATTCAAAGAGAGGAACTTATGCAAAGAGTCATCATCGCTATTCTGATCACCCTCATCGCCGCCCCTGTCTTCGCCGCTGAAGAGCCGAAGACGGAAGAACAGAAGACCCTTTATGCCATCGGCACGGTCATCGCCCGTCAGCTGTCCGTCTTCAACCTGACCCCCTCCGAGTTGGAACTGATCAAGCAGGGATTGACCGATGCGGTAACCGGCAAGAAGCCCCTTGTGGATGAAGCCGGTTATACGGCAAAGATACAGGAACTTGCCACTGCCCGGCGCAATGCCCAGGGAGAAAAGCTTGCCGCCGAGGCGAAAGAATACGTGGAAAAGACGGCAAAGGAAAAGGGTGCGGTTAAGGCTGCCTCCGGCATGATCTACCTGCCGATCAAGGATGGCAGCGGAACCAGTCCGAAAACAACGGACAAGGTAAAGGTTAATTACCGTGGCACCCTTGTCAACGGTCAGGAGTTCGACAGCTCCTACAAACGGGGACAGGCCGCCGAGTTTCCCTTGAACCAGGTAATCCCTTGCTGGACCGAAGGGCTGCAGATGATGAAGACCGGAGGCAAGGCAAAGCTCATCTGCCCGCCTGAAATAGCCTACGGCAAGGCAGGTTCCGGCGCCATTCCCCCCAATGCCACGCTGGTCTTCGAAGTCGAGCTGTTGGACATCGTCAAATAGCAGGAAATCCATGCAGAGCTGGCACGGCATTTCAGTAGAGGAGGGGCAGTGATCACACCTGCCCCTCCTTTTTATTCAAGAGGCTTTTACATCGGTGCCTGATTTGTTCTGGCATAGGTTCCCATCAGCTCCGTTGTCGCAAGGATATGCCCCTCCATTGCCCTTTCCAGCTCTTCCCTCGCCGCTGACCCGGCAATCTTCGGCCTGATGTCGAGAGCAAACAGTGTGAAGAAATAGCGGTGGGTGCCGGAGGGAGGACAGGGTCCACCATAGCCGCTCCTGTCCCAGCTATTGACACCCTCCTTTGCACCAAAGGGAGCGGTATGCTCCTTTATCTCCTTTATTTCCGGAGAGATATCCCATAACAACCAGTGAACCCAGGTTCCGCCCGGTGCATCCGGATCATCCATGATCAAGGCCAGCGACTTTGCCGCCGCCGGCGCGCCCTGAATGACCAGGTAAGGATTGATGTCGTCTCCATCGCAGGTATACCTGGACGGAATCTGTGAGCCATGGTGAAAAGCGGGACACGTCAGCTTGAATTCCATCTCAACCTCCTGCCTGTGAATTGATGCTCCCCTTAAATTCTTGCAGGAAAGCCGGGGAATGCAACAATGGGGCAGAGAGACCAGATGCGGATCATCCATTGACAAGTATCTTCTATTCGGCGAAAATCACCCGCCGGTAAATTTATTGCCCCTCCGATGGTCTTCAGTGAAAGGAGTTCCCATTGAATCGTAACAACCTCTTCTGCATTGATCTTGATCAACCCAGCCTGGAAGGATTCCGCAAATTCATCAGTTCCTGGCTTTACCTGGGTGAAACCTTCACCATCCTCGTCGATCCCGGCCCCCTTTCCACCATCCCCCATCTTTGCAGCGAGCTGCGCCGCAGAGGGGTCGAACGCCTTGATTATGTGCTTCTTACCCACATCCACATCGATCACGCCGGTGGAACCGGGGCGCTGCTCAAGGAATTCCCCCAGGCGACGGTGGTATGCCATCCCGAGGGAGTCCGGCACATGACGGCGCCGGAAAAACTGTGGCAAGGCACGCGAAAGGTGCTTGGCCCTCTATTGGCCGAGGCCTATGGAGAAATCGTCCCAGTGCCAGAAGGAAGAATCGGCTACGAAGAAACTATCGGAAAAACCGGCATCCACGCCTTCCTTACCCCCGGCCATGCCCAGCACCACTGCAGCTATCTGCTCGATGACCTCCTTTTCGCCGGGGAAGTGGCCGGTGTCCATTGCGAGCTTGCCGAAGGCCTCTACATGCGCCCGGCAACCCCACCCCGCTTCATTCTCCAGGTGGCACTGGACTCCATCGACCGGATGATCGACCTTGCTCCGCGCACAATGGTCTTCGCCCACTACGGCTTGGTGGATGATGCGCTGAAGCATCTGCATGTTGCCCGCAACCAGCTGCTGCTCTGGGTCAGGGGCGTTGCGTCAAACATTTCTTTGGAAGGAGCTAAACGGGAGGAAGCGATTGTCGATTGGCTATTGCAGAAGGACGAGAATTACCGCAACGTCAGCCGCCTGCCCCAGGACATAACCGTCCGTGAACGCTACTTCCTGGGCAATACCCTGCGCGGCCTCATTGAATATGTGGAAAGCCTGTCCGAAGAGGAACGGCAGACCCTGCGGGATAAAGAAAAATAAAAGGGCGGTCATCTTGACCGCCCATCAGAGAAACATCTTCAATCAACCGGCTGCTTCATATCCTGCTGCTTTTGCCGGAAAGCAGGCAACTGCTACAGGTATTTCTCCCGCAAGGCAACCTTGTTGATCTTGCCGACACTGGTCTTGTCTATCGCCTCCACCAGCCGCACCCTGGCCAGCACCACATGTTTGCTCACTACCCCCTTGTCGGCGTACTGCCGAAGGTGATGGGCAATTTCCTTCTCGTTGGCCTGTTCCCCAGGCTTTGCCACCACCAGGACCAGGGGGCGCTCACCCCACTTTTCGTCGGGCTGACCGATCACCGCCACCTCGGCCACAGCATGATGATGGGCAACGATATCCTCAAGTTCAAGGGACGAAATCCATTCCCCTGCCACCTTTATCACATCCTTGGTACGATCGGTGATCCTCACATATCCCTTCTCGTCCCGCACCGCCACATCGCCCGTGTGCAGGTACCCGCCGTCCCACAATCGCTCGGACGCCTTGTGGTCTTTCAGGTAGCCCTGGCTCAGCCAGGGGGCGCGGACGACGATCTCGCCGCTGCTCTTGCCGTCCCATGGCTGTTCCTGCATGTTGCCGTCAGCCACTTTAAGTTCGACCAGGGGGAGAGACAGGCCTGTGCGGCAGCGAATCGCCGCCTGCTCATCCGGTGACAGATCGAGCATCTCCGGAGTCAGCTGCGATATGGTCAGGATCGGGCAGGTCTCGGACATGCCGTAACCGGTAAAGACGTCGATGCCGCGGGATAGCGCATCCAGGCAGAGGGTCCGGGACATGGCCGCGCCGCCGATGATCAGCTTCCACCCGGAAAGGTCCATCTGGTCGGCATGGGGGTGCTTGAGGAGCATATGCATAATGGTCGGCACACAGTGGGAAAAGGTTACCTGCTCCTTCTCCTTCAGCTCCAGCAGAAGGTCCGGCGAATAGCGGCCGGGATAGACCTGTTTGACGCCGAGCATGGTCGCCACGTAAGGGATTCCCCAGGCGTGCACGTGGAACATGGGGGTCATGGGCATGTAGACATCGTCACGGCGAAAACCGCCATGGCCGACCACCGATCCCAGCATGGCCAGTAGTCCCATGGTATGCATCACCAGCTGCCTGTGGCTGAAATAGACTCCCTTCGGCAAACCGGTGGTGCCGGTGGTGTAGAAGGTGGTGGCGCGGGTATTTTCATCCAGATCGGGGAAATCGAAATGGGGGGCCGCCTGGGCCAGCAGTTGCTCGTACTCTCCGGCAAACTTGACAGTATGGGCGTCGCACGGCTCATCGGCAATGAGCACGTAGGTCCGCACCAGGTCGATTCGGCCACGGATCTGCTCCAGGATGGGCAGAAATTCGCTGTTGACGAAAAGGACATCATCCTCGGCATGGTCGATGGTATAGAGGATCTGCTCCGGCGAAAGCCGGACATTGATGGTGTGCAGCACCGCGCCGATCATGGGCACGGCGAAGAACATCTCCAGGTAGCGGTGGCTGTCCCAGTCCATCACCGCCACCGTGTCCCCCGGTTTTACCCCAAGACTGGTCAACACCGAAGCGAGCCTGCAGACACGTTCGCGAAGATCCCGGTAAGTGCCGCGATAGTGATGACGGTAGACGATCTCCTGGTCCGGATTGTTGACCATTGGCGTGTAGAGCATGTTCCTGATCAGCAGCTGGTAACTATGGGCGGATGGGGTGCGGGGAATCAGCAACTCATTCATTGTGTGCTCTCCTCAAAATTTACTGTAAATTCGTATATTACTTTCATCGACAGTATCCTGCCAGATCTTTGTGTTGCACCCTGGCCAGGGTCGTTCACAAGGTGCCGGGCCGGGGAAGCATTGAAACAGTAAAGGCGACCCTGCGGTCGCCTTTGCTTTCATATGATGTGGATCTGCAGACCCTTCAGCTTGGCATTGCCGGCAATTCAAGACCAGCCATCTTCTGCACCATGCGCACCACCTGGCAGCTATAGCCAAACTCGTTGTCGTACCAGACATAGAGGACACAACGGTTACCCTGGACAATGGTCGCCAGGGAATCCACGACCCCGGCATGGCGGGAACCGACGAAATCGCTGGATACAACCTCCGGCGAGTTGGTGAAGTCGATCTGGTTCTGCAGTGGCGATTCCAGCGAGATGTCGCGCAGATAATCGTTCAGTGCCTCCACTGTAGCCCCTTCCTTAAGTTCAAGATTGAGTATGGCCAGGGAGACGTTGGGGGTCGGCACCCGGATGGCATTGCCGGTCAGCTTGCCGGTCAGCTCGGGCAGGGCCTTGGCCACCGCTTTGGCGGCACCGGTCTCGGTAATGACCATGTTGAGAGGAGCGCTCCGGCCGCGACGGGAAGCCTTGTGGTAATTGTCGATGAGGTTTTGGTCATTGGTATAGGAGTGGCAGGTTTCCACATGGCCGCTGACGATGCCGAAGCGGTCGTTCACGGCCTTCAACACCGGCACGATGGCATTGGTGGTGCAACTGGCGGCCGAAAAGAGGGGCTCTTCGGCAGTAATCAGTTCGTTGTTGACCCCGGCCACCACGTTGGGAATGTCCCCCTTGCCCGGAGCGGTGAGAATGACCTTGGCAATCCCTTTCGCCTGCAGGTGCCGCCCCAGCCCTTCCCGATCCCGCCACTTACCGGTGTTATCGATGAGAATGGCATTGTGAATGCCGTACCGGGTATAATCCACATTTTCAGGGGCATCGGCATAGATGATGCGGATCATGTTCCGTTGGCGATGATGGCGTTTTCCTCTTCGTCGATGGTGATGATGCCGTGGAACTGGCCGTGGACAGAGTCACGACGCAGGAGGCTGGCCCGTTTTGCCAGGTCTCCGGCGCTCCCCTTGCGGACCACCGCCGCCTGATGCGCAATTTTTCACCGCTTCCCGCCTTTTCGATGAGTATCCGGGCCAAAAGACGGCCGATACGTCCGAAACCGTAAAGGACGATGTCCCGCGGCTCATCCAGCAGAGGCACCCGGCCGGTGTTTACCGGGGCAAGCTCGCGGCGGAGAAATTCGTCCACTGGCAACTGCCCCGCCTGTGCCTGGTAACGAATGGCCAGTCTGCCGATGTCGATGCGCGCCGGAGCAAGGTCCAGCTTGCCTACCTCCTCCAGGATGGGAAAAGTATCCACCACCGTCAGCTCTCCGTCCAGAATAAGCCTGGCAAAACGATGGGCCTTGAGAATATCGATAGTGGAAGTGTTGACCAGCGAACGGCCATAGACGGTGGTCACCACGTTATGGTCACGGTAAAGTCTGCCGATTATGGGCAGCATCTGCTCGGCTAATCCTTCATATCCCTGCCATTCCTTCAAATACGCTGTCTGCTTCTGATTCATCATTCTTCTATCCCCTCTCTTTCCGAGGCCCGTCATTGGGACCTCCCATGACATTACGCAAAACAATCCTTCAGATTTTTCATTTACCACCATCGCCCGGCAGCCGACAATCGTCGAGAAAAGCCTGCAGTCGCTGCTCTTCCACCCCAGCCAGCCCCGCAATGCGCGATAACCGCGGAAAAGCCCAGGAACAGGAACTTTCAGCAAGGATCTCACCTTCGCTGTTTTTTACCGTACCCTTTACGGCAGCCGTTTTGCTGTCGAATTCGACGATGCAGGCTTCAACTGTAAGCTCCTGCCCTGTCATGACCGGTTTCAGGAAGCGGACCGTCATCTCCCGTGTCACGCCCAGTTTGCCGTGGCGGGCCATCAGAGCCCAGGCCGATGCCTCGTCCAGAAGTGTCGTGATGATGCCACCATGGACCATCCCATCGAAGCCGCAGTAGTGCTCCGGTACGACACAGCTAGAAATGACCCCTTCTGCCGTGTGGCGGAAGCGCAGATGCAGCCCATGGGGATGATCTGCCGAACAGACAAAGCAGGAGCCGGGCCAGCGGCCACCCACTTCCGGCAGGCTTTCGAAAGATTCTTGCTCCGATGACATACGAACTCCTTCAACAGGGTGCGGTGGCAAGGGGGGAACTGAATGCCGTGGAATTTATTGCATCCCCCCTGGGCCTTTTACTGGCGAACCATTGGAAATCTCAGTGAAGATAAGGGCGGAAAGATCCCTTATTACCTCCGCCTGAATCTTCGCATCACGGCCACGTGTCATAATTCCAAGGATGTAGGGACCTTTGGGATGATAGACAATGCCGAATTCATGCAACTGCCGTTCCTCGCCCTGATTGAATTCGCCGAATTTTGCCGCTACCGGGGTGCCTTTCGGCACCCCCGCTGCAATCCCCTGGGGGAAGTCGGCAAGGGTAAGGAGTTGCAGAGCCTTTTCCGACATCTCCCGGTTCAGATAGCCCGCATTGAAGAGAATGCGGAAAAAGCCCGAATAGCCGTGGACGGTAATGTCATTATTTCCCGCACTTGTGTCGTTGTCCACATCCATGCCATCCAGCACTGCGTTCAACTCCTGGGGAGGCAATGCGTTGTAGAGCAAGGAGGTGGCATTGTTGTCGGAGTAATTGACCATGTAGTGCAGCAACTCCTCAACCGTGTACTTCCTGCCTGCAGCGATGGCACGTCTTGGTTTGATATCCTGCATTGCCGTCAGGTCTTCCTTGCCGTCATAATAAAACTGCCGATCCAGTATCCGCGGATCTTTCTCGGCACGCTTCAGCCATGCAATCATGACCGGCACCTTCATCATGCTGGCGGCATTGAATTTGGCATCTTCATTGATGCGAACCAGGGTCCGTCGAAAAGGTCCCGGAAATAAACCGACATGCCGCTGACCCTACCGGTCTGGGTCTGCTGGCGGACGAAATCCAGCACCTTGTTCTTGAAGGGAATCGGCTCCAGCCGCATACTCATCCCTTCTGGAAGTTCCACATCGAGGAGAGGACTGATAAAGCGAAAGCCGGCAATCCTGACCCGGCGGGATGCACTGTGGTCATGGGGGTGGTACCAGCCATGGGCATACCAGCCGCCACTGACCAGCAGCACTGCCGCAAAGCCATAGCACATGAATTGTCTTAATCTCAATCGGCTCATCTTAATCCGGATTTTTAAGCCTATCCCCGACTACCTGATATTTTTGCTGGTGAAGAGAATCGCCTTGTCGCCAACGAAATTCACCGTGATGTTCTTCTGCTCGTTGCCCCAGATGCAGGCAAAAAGCGCCTCGGAGCAACTGTCCGACTTGCCGAGAATACCGGCTACCTCGCCGTAGTCCATGCCCATCTTGATTTTCTCGTAATTTTCCGTGGTCAGCTTGCTGCAACCGTAGAGCACGGCAAGCATTATCAGCAGCACGAGCAAAGAAAATCTCGCCGTTGCCTTCCCCTGGCGACCCATAGAGATGTATCCGGCCTGCAATGTTTTCACGTTTACCTCCTGGTTTCAAGCGACTGACGATACCATAATTTTTTCACCTTTGAAAAGGCCTAACTCCATGGGAAAACGTTCATTTTTACTGAATCGACAGGTTGTGAGCGGCCAAAAGCGACGAAAAACACCTCAATAAAGATAGTGACATATCCCCCTCCGCTATCGTATATAATGCCCGTCCGGAGAAACTATGGAAACCAGTAAACTGGAAAAAATACGCGCCCTTGTCGGCGAGGTGTCGGAAGAACAGCTCAAATATGTTGACTGCTTCGTCGGCGATGGCATAGGGCTCTTCATTCCGGCAGTTGGTCCCTGTCTCTACGCCATTACCCGAGACCACAGTCACCCGGCATACTCCTTCGTCCTCACTTTCGACGACAAGGGTAATTTTCAGGCCAAGGGGAAAAACATCACCCCCGCCCCCGGCGAAGTAGTAGCCATCGATCCTGGATCACTGCATCATGAAGTTCCCGGACAAGAGCAGTCGCGCTACATCGCCATCCTCGTCTCCCATACCCTTCACGACCGGGAGGCGAGGCAGTACGATCTTGCCGGAAAAGCCTACGATTTCCGTCGATTTCTTCCGGGTCCGGAACTGATCAATCTACTTAAGGAGTTCATGACCGAACACGAAGCGGGACTCCCCGGCGGGGAAGCTGTGCTGGCAGCAGTCTCAATCCGCATCACCCACTCCATCCTCCGGGCCGCCCATGGTATCAATTCATCGGCGCCCCATATTTCGAACCGGATTGAAATCAATCGCGTTGTCGAATATCTCCACCATCGCTATGGTGAAAAGGTAACGGTGGACGAGATGGCTACCGTGGCGGCCATGTCATCCTCCCATTTCAGCCGCGTCTTCCGCAAGGAGACCGGTCTTTCACCGATGAATTACCTGATCGACCTGCGCCTGGCAAAAGCCCGCCGTCTCCTAGTCTCCGGCGAAACCTGCGTCACCTCCGTCGCGCTTCGTTGTGGTTTCGCCAGTCATTCCCACTTCACCGACACTTTTCGCAAACGCTTCGGTTGCCCCCCCTCGGATGTCATGACACCGTAAAAGCAGGATAACCGAAGCGAAAAGCATGAATCCGGAAGCCCCGTTGTTGCAAATCTGTTACCTTCGCGGAAAAAGAGTCGAGGAGGAGCTGATGAAAAGAGAAGAACTCATTGAGCTGATCAACAGGAATCCGGTATTCCATCTGGCAACCATCGAAGAGGGGGAACCACGGGTGCGGGGCATGCTTGTTTATCGCGCCGATGACCGGGGCATCCTTTTCCACACAGGAGCCATGAAGGATGTCCACCGGCAGATGACGGTCAATTCCGCCGTGGAGCTCTGCTTTCATGACTGGCAGGCAAACATTCAGGTAAGGGTACGAGGGAAGGCTAAACTGGTGGACGACCAGGCGCTGAAAGAGGAGATTGTCAACTCGCCGGGCCGGGAATTCCTGAAGCCATGGATCGAGGCGAGTGGCTACAGCCTGATGTCGGTTTTCCGCGTCGAGGGATGCCAGGCCCTGGCCTGGACCATGGAGAGCAACTTTGCGCCGAAGGAATGGATAACCCTGTAGATCATTGCAGAAAAGGCGGCCCCGCCGGGGTCGCCTTTTCTGCACCAAAGCCCGCCCGAAACCTGCTAAAAAAGGTCCAGCACCATCTTCGTTCCAATCACCACAAGCAGCAGCGCAAAGATTTTTTTGAGCCCCGCCACTGGCAGCGAGTGGGCCAGTTTCGCCCCAAGGGGCGCAGTGGCAATGCTTGCCGCCGCCACTCCCATGAGGGCCGGGAGATGAACGAAACCGAGAGTATGTGGCGGAAGGGAAGCAGCAAGCCCGTTGGCCACGTAGCCTGCCGCACCGGCAAGGGCGATGGGAAAACCGATTGCCGCCGAAGTGCCGATGGCATTGTGCATGGCAACGTTGCACCAGAGCAGAAAGGGGACAGACATGCTGCCGCCGCCGATGCCGACGAAGCTGGAAACCCCACCGATCAGGCCACCCACGCCGAAGATCGTGCCTTTTCCCGGGAGCTGCCGATGGGGCTGCGGCTTGATATTGAAGAACATCTGTATGGCCACGTAAAAGAGGAAAACGACAAAGAAACCTTTGAGAAACGCGGTGGAAAGCCTGGAGGCAACCCAGGAGCCGAGAAAGGTGCCGAATACGATGCCCGGGCTGATCTGCCGCACCACGTTCCAGTTGACGGCCCCCCGTGCATGGTGGGCACGGAGACTGGAGATGGAGGTGAAAATGATACTGGCCAGGGAAGTACCCAGGGCCAGGTGCAGAATATGCTCAGGAGGCAACTGCTGATAGGCGAAAATGAACGACAGCACCGGTACGATCACCAGCCCCCCGCCGACGCCGAGCAACCCCGCCATGACGCCTGCAAATGCCCCCAGTACTAAATACAACAGCCATACGGTCGCCATATATCCCTCCTGTGATGAAGGCCCCTATGATAGCCGGATAAGAAGAGGTTTTCCACCATTATTCCCCGGTCTTATCACGCCGACGCACCTGCAGCCTTTTATCAAAAAATAAAGGCGACCCCGGGGCCGCCTTTATTTTAATCTACTTTCAAATTGTAAGGTGCTGCTAGTTGTTACCGCTGTTCTGCTCTATGGCCTTCTCGTTGGGGCTTATCTCCATCTGCACCCGACGATTGAGGGCGCGGTTGGCGTCGGTGTCGTTGGCAACGGCCGGGCGGCTCGATCCATAGCCTACAGCAGTCAGCCTGGACGCAGGCACACCGTTGGCAGTGAGAAAATCACGGACCTGCTTCGCGCGCCTTTCACTCAATGGCTGGTTGATGGCATCGGAGCCGGTGGAATCGGTATGTCCCTGAACGATGATATTGGTCTCAGAGGCCTTGAGGGTTGCCGCCGCCTTGCTCAGAGACTCCTTGGCTCCCGACTTCAAGGAATCCTTGCCCAGGTCGAAGAGGATACCTGACGGCAAAGCCACATAAACCTTGTCACCGTCCCTGACCACCTCCGCTTCAGGCAGGTTTTTCTTTAAGGCTGCTGCCTGCCGGTCCATGTAATAACCGATGCCGCCGCCCACGACTGCACCGGACAGACCACCGATAGCCGCATTTCTTCCCCTATGGGTCTTTCCGCCCGCCAGCGCCCCGATACCTGCGCCCAGTGCCGCCCCACCCAAAGAGCCTATGGCGCTTCTCTTAAATTCATAGCTGCCATCGGGATTGGTTGCGCAACCAGCTGCCAGCATGGCCACTATAGATGCGCCAACAACTACTTTGATGAAACTTTTCGCTCTCACTTTCATTTCTCCTTTGATGATGATCTTGGGAACTGTCAGCACCCGCGTTTACCGCCGTAGTATAATATCGCGGACAGGAAAGAGCAAGGTTATCGATCACCGCTCATATCTGGACACCTGAAGGCCATTGACCGGAGTATCTGGTATGAAGGAAGAAAAGCAGCTGTGAAGAAGTAAGCCGCAAAGGATTACCACCGCCACCTGCAGTTGGCAGGAACCAAAGAGTCTCCATGCATTCCCCGATCACAGATACGCTACTTGGTCATCCACGAGGCTTTGGTCGCGAGCCTGACCCCATCTTCAAGTGTGGCCTGAGTCAAACTCCCCGCCTCGGCCTGGATGCAGATGAAATAGAGGTCCACATCTCCTGCCTTGTAGGCACGCTCTCCAGCCGGCGCCACGCGGATCAGGCTTCCTTCGCTCACCGGAAACTCCTCCCCATCCACATGAAAGATGCCACTGCCACCCAAAACAATATAGAGTTCTTCATTCTTGCTATGGGCATGGACAAATGGCATCCCCTTGCCGGCCGGAAGGCGATTAAGAGAGACCTCGCAGCCGGTGAGTCCCAGATCGCCGCCGATGAAGAATTTGCCGTGAAAGCCCAGAAAATCCCTTTTTAAAAGTGTTTCAAACGGCCCGGTGTGCTCTGCGGTAAAGTTGTTTCCCTGAATGGTCATTGCCTGTTCCTCCTTTTGGATTATTGTGGACCTTATGGTCCAAAAATATTTAAAAAAATTCAGTCCAGCGCCCGCAGGATAACGGCTACGATATCGCATACGCGCTGTTCATCCGCCCCACCCTTGACAACCGTCTTGATACCCCCCAGACTGCTGATCAGGTAACCGGCCAGCACCTCGGCCGCCACTGCCCTGGTTATCTCTCCCTCGGTCTGCCCCCGCCTGACCGCCTGGATGAGCAGTTCCTTCAACCCCGCGAACCCGGAAGAGACCCTCTCGGCAATGTCGCGGTCTTTCTGTGCACATTCGGTGGCGGTATTCATCAGCAGGCAACCGCGACGCATATCAATGGTGCGCCTTGCCTCTGCCGCAGAATTGAGCAGCATCCGCTCGATGAAATCCCGTCCGGAAACAGAATTCTCCAGCAGCTCGGCCAGCCCTTGGGAAATTTTTTCCCGATATAGGGAAATGCAGCGCAGAAAAAGCTCTTTCTTGCCGCTGAATGCTTGGTAGAAGCTGCTTTTGGAGAGCCCCATAGCCTGCAGCAAGTCCTGCAGTGTAGTGGCCTCATATCCCTGCGACCAGAATACCTGCATGGCGGCATTGAGTGCCTTGTCGGGGTCATATGCCAATGGTCTTCCAAGTGTCATGGGTTCCACTTTAGGACCAGATGGTCCAGATGTCAACAAAAACGTCCTGTTTTTATGATTGTAACCACAACTCAGGCGCAGGATGCCGTATAATAAATTAAGACAAACCAATATAAAAAGGAGAGTGTACTTATGGCAAATCCCTTCGTACATGTGGAGCTTGTGACCACCGATGTAGCAAGGCAAAAGCTTTTTATACCGGGCTGTTCGATTGGCAGCTGGAAGAAATACCGGGGATGGACTACACCCTGATCAAGGTGGGCGAAGGAACCGGCGGCGGCATGATGAAGACCCCGGACCCGGATACCCCCTCATGTTGGATCGCCTACGTTCTGGTGGACAATGCGGCCGCCGCCACCGAAAAGGCCCGGACCCTGGGGGCGAAGATCTGCAAAGATGTCACCGAAATTCCCGGCATCGGCTGGTTCAGCGTCATCACCGACCCCACCGGTGCGACACTGGCACTCTGGCAGATGAACCCGGCTTCTCCGAAATAACCGGAGTAAGCAGCGTATCGATCTGGAGGTGTTACATGAGACCATTCATGTCCGACTACATTCCCCACTGTTATGCATTGATGCGCATCGTGGCAGGCTTTCTGTTTCTGTGGCACGGCGCCCAGAAGCTGTTCGCTATTCCGAGCCCTATGCCGGCAGGAGTCCCCTCCTTCATTACCTATGTGGCCGGTCCCATCGAGCTGTTTTGCGGGATACTGGTTATGATAGGTCTGTTCACCCACTGGGCAGCCTTTATTGCCAGCGGCCAGATGGCCTTCGCTACTGGATCGGCCATGGAACGAAGGCGTTGCTGCCGCTTCAGAATGAAGGCGAACTGGCGGCACTGTATTGTTTTGTCTTCCTCTTCATAGCTGCCCAGGGAGGTGGAATCTGGAGCGTCGATGCCGCCAGGCAGCGTTGACGGAGTCGGCGGAGCACTCATTTGAGCCGGATTGACAGCAGGTTAAGCAATCTACACTTTTAGCACCAGAAACTAACCTACAAGGAGAAAGCGATGATCAGATCAACCACATGTCTTCTGCTGATTGCCTCTGCCACTGTTGCCGGAGCTGGCGAAACGGGAAAAACTGTTTCCTCTTCCATTGTCGACACAACCGGGAAATCGATCGGTACCGCAACCTTCGCCGAACGAAAGGGGGGCGTAGAAGTGACGGTCAAGGTGTCGGGACTCCCGCCGGGTAAACATGGCATGCATATCCATGAAAACGGCAAGTGCGAGCCTCCCGGTTTTGCCACCGCAGGCGCTCACTTCAACCCCACCGGCAGGCACCACGGTGCCGGTCACCCGGAAGGAAAGCATGCCGGCGACCTGCCCAACCTGGAGGTGAAAGGGAACGGCACCGCAGAATTAACGGCAACCGCCGAAGGTGCAACACTGGGCAAAGGGAAGACCTCGTTGCTGAAAGATGGTGGTACGGCCCTGATCATCCACGCCAAGCCTGACGACGAGAAGACCGACCCAACCGGCAACTCCGGTGACAGGATAGCCTGTGGAGTGGTCGGCGCCAGCTGATGCGGCACGGCTGAAGGGAGTAAGGCATTTATCCGCACTTATATGCGCATGAAACATCAAAGGCGGCCAACAGGCCGCCTTCTGCTTTAAGCAAATTCCGTCCCCAGAATCCATTGTTGCCCATCATTAGTTAACTGGACAAAATTGCTTCTAACTATATACTCAAATTCCTACCCGGAGCTGCTGCATGGGGGGTTGTCCGGGAATAAAGGGGGTGCACGGGTGGTAAAGACGTTCAACCGCTGGCTGATTGCGGTAATCTGCACGCTGCTGATGGTCAACCTGGGAACCGTGTACGCCTGGAGCTTCTTCCAGAAACCCCTCTGCGACGCCTACTTTTGGTCGAACAGCCAAGTGGCATGGGCTTTCAGCCTCGCCATCTGCTTTCTCGGTCTGGCTGCCGCAGCTGGAGGGATGTTATTGCCAAAGACAGGACCGACGATCCTTGCCCTGCTGGGCGGGATGCTGTTCGGCTGCGGTTACCTGCTGGCAGCACTGGCGCTCAGAATGCATTCACTCCCGCTCCTTTATGCCGGTTACGGCGTAATCGGGGGAACCGGCCTGGGACTAAGCTACGTCACTCCGGTCGCAACGGTGGCCAGGTGGTTCCCAGACCGGAAAGGGTTTGCCACCGGCATGGTAGTCATGGGGTTCGGCTTTGGCGCCCTCCTGATGTCGAAGGTTTTAGCGCCTCTACTCCTGGCGCAACTGGGCGGAGATATGGTAAGGGTCTTTGCCGTGATGGGGGTGGTGTTCCTCCTGCTGGTCATTCCTGCTGCAGCCTTTGTCAGGAATCCGCCCACCGGATGGATGCCGTCCGGTTGTATCCTGCCATTGGCGGGCGCCGGGAGCGGCCCGGACAAGCATGGCAGGGGAACCCGTGCCTGCCTGATTTCACGGGAATTTGCGCTGCTCTGGGTGATCTTCTTCTGCAACATCACCGCCGGCATCGCCATTATCGGTTTCCAGTCGCCGCTCTTTCAGGATATCTGGAGCAAGGCAGACCCGGCGCTGGGAAAGGAGGCTCTTGCCAGGTACGGCGCCACCCTGATCGCAGTCAGTTCCATTTTCAACGGTATCGGCAGGTTTTTATGGGGAGGGATCTCGGACCGGATCGGCCGCCGGGAGACCTTCAGGGTCATTCTCGGCACCCAACTGCTGGCGTTTATCCTCTTGACGTACACAGACAATCCCTGGCTATTCGCGCTGCTGGTCTGTTACATTCTCCTCTGCTATGGCGGCGGTTTCGGAACCATGCCCTCCTTCGTGCTCGACCTGTTCGGCAGCAGGGTCATGCCTGCCGTCTATGGCACAATCCTCACTGCCTGGTCCGCCGCCGGTATCGCCGGCCCACAGCTGGTCGCCTCATCAAGGATCGTTATCCGGCCGGGCTCTACCCCGGACGGTCATCTTTCTACAGTTTTGCCCTGCGTGCGGGTTTCTCCTGACAGGCTCATTTTCTCGTTTCTGCTCAAGTCACGCCACCAGTAACCACTGGATTTTCCATTCCGGCGCTAGGAGTCTGTCGGACTTAGGGATCGAAGCGAGAGAATGGAAATTCGAGGACGGATATTTGGAAATTTGAGAGCGAATAGTGGACCTATTTGTCGAAAATTTACGGAGATCCGGACCGATTTGCCATTTTCGCAGCCGATTCATTCTAAGTCCGACAGACTCCTAGAACCAGATCGAAGGAGCTTTTTTTGTTGCGCTGCGGGTAATGCTGGCTGATCAGCCCGGCATAACCGCCCATGTGCACCAAAATGTGGATATGGGGAGGACGTTGGCTGTACGGCGGCGAAAAAACAGTTTCCGGGACAAGAAACAACAAAGGCGACCCAATAATGGTCGCCTTTTGAATAAAAGTGAATCGCTCGTTTCGATGCTTATCGTAACCGGCGCTTCTTTCCCTGCTTGCCGGATGATGTGGCAGCAGCGTTAAACTCAGGCTCATAACCCACAGAGAAACTGACGGCAATGTTGTTTCGCATACTCAGGAAATGTGAGTTGTTCTTATCAAACGGACAGATGGGGGCGCCGCAGGGTTCAAAGCCAAACCGTTGGTAATAAGCTGGTTCCCCCAGGACAAACAGGGTCCGGCTTTTAATCGCCTCCTGTCGCAAGGCAAATTTCAGCAGTTCCGAACCCACCCCCTGATTTTGAAATTCGGGGGCCACCGCCATGGGGGCCAGGTGCAAGCCACAGATGTCGGTGCCATCATAAGCGTTGGAAAAAGCAATGTAGGCGATGACCTTGCTGGTATGAATACAGACCCATTCATGCACGGGTCTGCTGTTCTCGTGGAGTTTCCGTACCAGCGCCACTTCATAATCAGTGCCGGGAAAGGCGTGCTGCAATAGCGCATAGACCTTGGAGCGGTTCTCGATCGTCAACTTCTGTATTTTCATGATGAATGGGACTCCAGGACGTGGCTACGGCACTACTTTTTACTTGAAAACCCGGCGCGGTCAAGGTGGTTGCAGATGAAGCTTTCTCCCATGCTGAGGGAATACTCGCAAAATTTCGGCTTGGGTCTTTTCACCTTGCACTCGAAGAAATCCTGACTGACCATGCGGGTTCGACACACTGGCTTACAATTAAACAGATTAAAGATACTCATAGTTTCACCTTCTCTCGACTTTGCTGTGTCGGCATTCTTTTAACGACGGCGCCCAATATACACGCTTGAAACGGGAAGCGGGGTTTTATTAGATGTGGAAGCTCTCACCCCCGAAGATAATAGCCCCCCTCTATTTCGCCGTCAAACCTGTACAGATTTCCTCGACCTGCTGCAACAAGGCTGAATCTCCGGCTGCTGCACGATCTCGCACTGCTCGGCCAGAACCGCCGTCAGGATCTCGTCGGTCGTCAGTGGATTGGCCAACACGACGCGCAGGACAGTTAGTTCTTCATCATGGCGAGCCACTCGCAGCCGTGTCCGGGAGACAAAGGTTTTCCCCGCTTCCCGTTGATGTTTTTGCAGCAGCAGGCAGACCTGGTCGAGGAGTGCATTGATACCGGCACGCTGCTCAGCAGGCGCTGCGGCCAGGGCCTTTTGTACATTGAGCGGACAGTAGCGGTAGGTAAGGATATTCAGCTCCGGGTCGCTGGTCAGTTCGAAATGGGGATACTGGCGGATCATGGCGGCAAAGGTCCGCGCCCGCTCGATCCCCATATCCATGAGGAGTTCGTACCCCTTGCGGCCGATGATGGATAAACCGGCATGAACCAACATCGCCATACCCGGCCGTGATCCTTCGAGGGTATGGCTCCCCAGATCCTTGGAGCCATGACGCAGGATATAGTTTGCATGATGTTCGATCGCCGAAAGGGCCGTCGGATCCTTGAAGACGACCATCCCCGCCCCCATGGGAACATAGAGCTGCTTGTGCGCATCGATGGTGACCGAGTCGGCCCGCTCGATGCCACTGAGCAGGGAGCGGAACCGGTCGGAAAAGAGGGTCGGCCCACCCCAGGCAGCGTCCACATGGAAATGGCACCCTAGCTCCCCTGCGAGATCGGCCAAGGCCTCCAGCGGGTCGATATTGCCGGTTTCGGTGGTGCCGGCAATGCCAACCAATGCCAGCGGGAGTATGTTCCTGTCCTGCAGGCGCCGGACCTCTTCCCGCAACAGCTTCAGGTCGACACGGTTATGGGCATCGGTCTGCACCTTGATCAGGTTGTCCCGGCCCAGGCCCAGGAGATCGGCGGCCTTGCCGAAGGAATAGTGGCCGCGCTCGGAGACTAGGACCGCAATACCCTCAGCCCCTCGATGCTGCAGCGCCCGGCCCAGCCCTTCCTGTGCAATGCCGCCAAAATCACCGTGTGGTGCGAAGAGGCGGTTGCGCGCCACCCAGAGTGCCGTGACGTTGGCAATGGTGCCACCGGAACAGAAGGCCCCCAGGGCATGCTGGCTGTTGTGAATCCAGGCGGGATAGAAGTCGGCATCCCGGCGATAGACCAGGTGATGGAGCATGGCCAGGACCTGCCGCTCCATGGGGGTAAAGGCCTTGGAGGTCTCCACCTTGACCAGGTTCTGGTTGAGGGCGGTCATGAGGCGCGCCAGGGGGAGCATGAAGTAGGGGATCGCCGAAGTCATGTGGCCGACAAAGCCGGGGGCAGCGGTATGGACCGACTGGGCGACCAGGTTCTCCTTGACGAATTCGGTATATTCGGAGACGTAGGTCGGTTCTTCCGGGATGATGGCAGAGGCGAAATCGGCTCGATAGCTTCGAGGTCGCGTTCGATGGCAACGATATGGGTCTGCAAAAAGCCGGTGACATCTGCGGCAATCGCCTGATCGATAGCGCCCAGGGTCGAATCGGGCGCTTCCGGGACGGTAAAGATCCGGTAGAGATTTTCCAGATTGGCGCGAGCTGCTTCACGATTTTTCGGCATTATGGTTCACCTTTTGGAGCGTCTTCCACTGCGGGGCTGGTACTGGCAGTATGGCAGCAACAGAAAGGTCCTTCGCAGCCGTTTCTTGCCGCCCATACTTCGGCTCCTTGATATTTTAAAACAGGAGTATACAGCTACACTGGCCCAAAAAGCAAGGACGTCGCCCCCAATGGTTGCCCCTGGCCTCGCAAAAGGTCTCTTTTTTAATTCAAATTTCGAACTAACAATCCGCTGCCGATAAGGAAGCAGGCCCCAGGCTCCGTAACCGGAGCACTTGAGCCGCCGGTTGGAATTGCACTGAACAGCGTCAGATCATATGTGTCCAGGATTCCGTTAAACATCCTTGCTACTTCCCCATCAGCAATGTTCAATAGGCGGCGAATTACAGGACGTTGAAGTTACCTCCTTGACCTTCACCTGATAAAATTTAAGGAAGGAGGCACCCATGAAAAACCATGAGATCGCCCGCATCTTTTCCGAAATCGCTGACATCCATGAGTTCCGTGGCTACGATATTTTCAAGATCAGGGCCTACCGTCGTGCCGCTTTGAACCTGGAAGGACTGTCCCAGGCGGTGGACAACCTCTCCCATAAGGAACTGCTGGAAATCCCCGGGATCGGCAAAGATTTCGCCGCCAAGATCGAGGAGTATCTCGCCACCGGCAAGATCGAGGCCCATGAAAAGCTCAAGGAAGAGGTACCGCTGGGGATGCTGGAACTGCTGGTCATTCCCGGTCTGGGACCGGCAAAGGCGAAACTCCTCTATGACAAGCTGGAAATCAAAGGGATCGACGATCTGGAACGGGCCGCTGCCGAGCACCGGTTGGCTGGGGCAATCCCCAAGATCCAGAGCAAGACCGAGGAAAATATCCTCAAGGGGATAGAGATGGTAAAGAGGGGCCGGGAACGGTTTCCCCTCGGGCGGGTGCTGCCTCTGGCCGAGTCCCTGGTGGACAGTCTGCGCAAGCAGGGACTGGTGGAGCGAATCGAGCTTGCCGGCAGTATCAGGCGCTGGAAAGAGACGGTCAAGGACATCGATATGGTCGCCACCTCCCCCGATCCGACGGCACTGATGATTGCCTTTACCACGCTCCCCCAGGTGACCCGCCTGCTGCTTAAAGGGCCGACCAAGTCGTCGGTGCTTGTCACGGACGGGATCCAGGTCGACCTCCGGGTGGTGGAGCGGGACTCCTTTGGTGCTGCCCTCGCCTATCTCACCGGCTCTAAAAACCACAACGTGCGGCTCAGGGACATGGCGGTGCGCCAGGGCTGAAGATCAATGAGTACGGCATCTTCCGCACCGAAGACGATTCACGGATCGGCGGGGCAGAAGAGGAGGACGTCTATCGGGTGCTGGGACTGCCGTTCATTCCACCGGAACTGCGAGAAGACGGCGGCGAGGTGGAGGCGGGCCCTGACCGGTGCCTTGCCCCGGCTGGTCACCGCCGAAGACATCAGGGGGGACCTGCACGTCCACTCCCGGTGGAGCGATGGCATGCATTCCCTGGACAAGGTGGCCGCCGCAGCCAGGAAGCGGGGGCTTGCCTATATCGCCCTCACCGATCACTCCCGGTCCCTGGGGGTCACCCGTGGCCTGACCATTGAGAGGCTCATGGAGCAGCGGGAGGAGATCACCGCCTTCAACCGTAATAGTGGCGATTTCCGGGTGCTGCACGGCACGGAGATGGACATCCTGCCCGACGGCTCCCTTGATTTTCCCGATGAGGTGCTTAAGGAGCTCGATTTCGTCATCGCCTCCATCCACTCGGCGTTCAAGCAACCCCGGGAGCAGATCACCGCCAGGATGGTGGCCGCCATGCGCAATCCGTGGGTGACCATGATCGCCCACCCCACCGGCAGGGTACTGGGGGAGCGGGAGGCGTACGAGATCGACATGGACGATGTGCTCCGTGTGGCTGCGGAAACCGGTACTGCCATGGAAATCAACGCCTATCCTCTCCGCCTGGACATCAACGACCGCCAGGCGCGGCGAACCAAGGAGCTGGGGATACCGGTGGCCATCAACACCGATGCCCACGTCATCACCAACTTCGATTTCCTTCCCTACGGAGTAGCCACTGCCCGTAGGGGCTGGCTGGAAAAGGTAGATGTGCTGAACGCCCTGGAACTGCCGGAGCTTTTGCGGAGAAAAGGAAGGAACTCGGGGAAGTTTGGTGGGCATTGAAAGACTGAACGGGCCTCCTGCACAGTCGCATCTTGTAGCACTTCTCCCGATGGATGGAATCCACGCATACACAGCACTATTGGCAACCGAGTCCCTTTTTCCATCAAGAGGAGTACCATGGCAGCGAAGGTGCAACAGAACTTGAAAGGAATCCTCGAACTGTGGCGGATGGAGGACTACGAAAGGCTCTTCACTCCACTGGAGCATCCTCCCAGGCCAGGGATGGACCTATTTCGCCCAGCGTATGTGTACGCCTCGCGGATCCCTCCTTTCTCGAGATCAAGAGTAGCATCAGGATTTTAATTTGGTATTATTAATGCTGAACCAAGACGATTTTCGGTTTTTGTACTTCACCATGTATCCCGGCACACAGGCATCCATAAAGATCATAGAAAAGGGGGGAAAGTTTCCTTTTAACTCTACAAGTTACCATTGTTGCCGTGTGATTCCCTGGAATGGCGATCTCCAACCGAATTCCTGTACAACAGGAAAATTGCGAAAAGGAGGTAACACGATTCTATGGCTGAAATACACAGTATACCGAAGGCAGCTGTCACAATTGGCGCGGCGCTCTTCCTGCTCATGCAGGGGGAGCCAAACAAAGCCCATGGGCAACCGGTCCCGGGAGGGACCCTCGATCCAACCACCATCCCAAATATGTCATCCCGCTCATTATTCCACCAGAAATGCCGAAAAGCACCACCCAACCAGGAAAACCCGCTGCAGATTACAACATTGCGGTGCGGCAGTTCAAGCAGCAGGTCCTGCCCGGCGGCATATGGAACAGTATCAACGGCCGCTCCGACTCGTTTGATCCGACTACTGTCTGGAGTTATGGCCGGGCAGAGGATGTTCTACCGGCAAACTTTGTCGCGCCCACGCCACTATCGACCGATATTTCCTTCAATTATCCTGCGTTCACCGTGGAAAATATCTCGGCGAGGCTGACCACCGTCAGGTGGATCAATGATCTCGTCGACCCGCTGACGAAAAATTTTCTGCCGCACCTCTTTGCCATCGACCAGACACTTCATTGGGCCAACCCACCGGCAAGAGGCTGTGCCGACGGGACCAACCGCACCGACTGCAACACCTTAAACCCCAAACCCTATACGGGCCGGTCCCCATTACGGTCCATGTCCACGGTTCCCACGTCAATTCGTCAAGCGACGGTTTTCCCGAGTCATGGTGGCTGCCGGCGGCCGATAATATCCCGGCTGCTACGCCAAGCGAGGATCGAACTTCGACCAGTTCGACAACAGTAACACCGTGCCGGGATCGGCATTTTTCGGATATCAGAACATCCAGCCGGCGACAACCCTGTGGTATCATGATCACACCCTCGGCATGACAAGAAACAACGTCTATGCCGGTCCTGCTGGCTTCTGGCTTATCCGTGGCGGCCCTAACGGCGATGCCAATGTCAGGGACAGCCGAGGGAATCCTGCCGTACTCCCCGGACCGGCCCCAAAGGCAGGAGGAGGCGACCCTAACTTCTCAGCTTCGGTCCGTGCCAAAATCCGGGAGATCCCGATCGTCGTACAGGATCGATCCTTCAACCAGGACGGATCTCTCTTCTACCCGGACAACCGCGCTTTCTTCGAGGGATTGAACGTACCGGGCACCACACCTCAGCTTCCCGGAGCAGGCGTGCTCGACATCCCGTTCATCCCTGCTTCCGATATCCCGCCCATCTGGAATCCTGAAGCCTTCTTCAATACCATCGTCGTCAACGGCAGTACCTGGCCTCAACTAGCCGTTGCTCCGGCCCGTTATCGTTTCCGACTGTTGGCCGCCGCCAACGGGCGGACCTTCAACCTGTCCCTCTTTCCGGTCACCAATGCAGGAAAAGCCAACGAAAGGCTCGGCCAGGAAATCCCCTTCTATCAGATCGGGGCCGAGGAAGGTTTCCTGCCAAAGGTGGTGAAGATCCTGACCGGCAGTGCTACACCCCTGCCGGGAAACGGTACCATTCCAGCAAATATCCCCGCCGCTGATCCCAAGCGCGCCTTACTCATGGGCCCGGCGGAACGAGCCGATGTCATCGTCGATTTCAGCGGCCTGGCCAACGGCACGGTGTACGCATGATCAATACCGGTCCCGATTTCCCCTTCAACGGCTCTTTGGAAACGCCAGCAGACCCCGGTACCACCGGGCAGGTCATGCAGTTTATCGTCAACACCAGCCTGACCCAAACCAGTGATTCCAAGACGACGACGCCGCAGAACCTTGTGCTGCCCGCCGAGCGACCGCTGGGAGCAGCCACTTATACCCGTCGCCTAAGTCTCAATGAGGAGGAATCCAACCAGCTTTGCGTCCAGACGCTACCCGACGGCAGCATCGTCACCCTCTTCAACCGGCCGAAGGATGCTGATTTCGCCAAAGACTGCGCTGCTGCGGGAGGTTCACCCATGGCCCCGAAAAGAGCCCTCTTCGGGGTGATGGCCAAGGATTCCAGTGGCGACCTGGTAAGCATGCCGCTGCGGTGGATGGACCCTGTTACCGAGACACCACTGCTTAACAGTACCGAAGTTTGGGAACTGTTTAACACCACCGCCGATGCCCATCCCATCCACCTGCACATGGTGCGATTCAATGTCCTGAATCGCCAGGAGTTCGATCCGGACGATTTCACCCCGATAGATGAGGCAGCACCAGCTACTCCGACTGAGGCAGGATATAAGGACACGGTTCTCGCCTTGCCAGGCCAGATCACCCGCATCAAAGCCAAGTTCGATATTCCCGGGTTGTTCGTCTGGCACTGCCATATTCTCGAGCATGAAGACAATGAGATGATGAGGCCGTATGTGGTCCGATTAGATTCGAACTTTCCTGATTTCAACCAGGATAGCAAGGTAGACACCGCCGATTACTCGCTACTACTGGCAGAGATCCGTAAAGCTACTCTCAAGAATATAGCTTACGATCTTAATCAGGATGGTAAAGTCGATATGAGCGATGCAAAGTTCTTCAACACTGCACTGAATAAACTGAAACGGCTGTAAACAGTGGCGGGCACTCAAACGGGGTGCCCGCCACAAATGACAGAACTTCGTCTAAGCAAGATGCAGGCAAGAATTTCGTCGGAATATCAAAGCTACCCCATTCCTTTCTTGCACCTAAAACTGCAAAGGCGGCACATTGGCCGCCTTTAAATTAGTTATGCTGTCCCAGATCTCCTTTGACTACCCAGAGAATTTTCCTTTCAAAAACTCCATCCCTTTTTCCATCCATCCCCCTGCGGCACCTGGCCATCAGGAGTCATCTTGTCGACGAAGTCAGGAAGGTGACTGGAAAGATGCCTGGCAGTCTCATCCTCCGATACGCCGGCTTTGGCAGCCAAATCTCTGACCCGATCGTTGCCCAAGCCCTCTCGGACTTGGTCCGGCGAGATTGGCTTGTTTTCACCGCGGCCAACCCACGACGAGACAACGTCACCAAGGCCTCGCTGCTGAAAAGAACTGATCAACTCCTGGAGCCCCCCCGATTCCCGTGCCGAGAACATTTCCATTACGCCGCTCAAAATCGAGCCCGCTTTTCCATCAGAGGCTTGACTCTGGCCGCCGAGCTTACTGGTAATGGTGTCAACTATGCCCATGAGAACCTCCTTGGTCTAAACTCTGCCGCTTATAGGACAATTCAATCAATGCAGGGTGATTTGTCAATGACCGAATGCATGCCGTCTGCTGTTAGCCCTCCCCCACGGGGGAACCAAGTTGAGCCTCATCCGAAAGCTGATAGAGGAACATAAGCATGAGATACGGAACGAATGGACCAGGCACTTCAATGGTTGAAGTCACCAACATATCGACGCACGGCCTCTGGCTTCTGCTCAATGATGAGGAGCTCTTTCTTCCCTTCGATAAGTTTCCCTGGTTTCAGGATGCACCGGTAGGAAAAGTAGTCCACGTCGAGCTCCCCACACCGCAGCACCTGTACTGGCCGGACCTGGATGTCGATCTGGAAGTCGATAGTATTCTGCATCCGGAGCGCTATCCGCTGGTGAGCAAGGTCCACGAGGCAGGGGAAGGGTATGGTTCGTCGGAGCCTTCTGAGGAATGGGACAGGGATAAGGTCGACGATGTTGTCCTCGCCCTTCTGCAGTTGACGCTCCATGACATGGCACGTGCCTGGAAGGGCTTAGATTTCGAGGTCATGGATAGGCTCTTTGACAAGGGATATATTCTTGACCCGAGTGGCAAAGCTAAGTCGGTAGTCTTGACGCAAGAGGGGCTTGCCCGGTCAAAGGAGCTTTTTAAGGAACTGTTCGGGAAAGGTAGAGGGAGCGGGGACAAGTAAGTGTGGATGTACCCCGGAATTTGGCCTGCAAAATTAAGTATGATGTCCCCGGAACTCCCTGCCGGAACTCCCGGAAACAGCAAAGGCGGCCAATTGGCCGCCTTTTGAACTGGCGATCCCTGTCGCTCTATTAGTAGTTGCCGTTCGGAATGGCGTCATAATTCCCGTCATAGGAATTGATGATTTTCACTGAACCGTTTGAACTGGTGATTGGCGCAATGATCTTGGAACCGCCTATTTTCACTGGGCTTGCCGAGCCGGAGACAGTGCTCTTGATGGTGGAGTTGTCGATGGTTATGGCCATGGCGCTATTGCCGCCCCCATAAACCAGATCTGCAGCGGAGTTAAAGTTGCAGTTCCTCGCATTTACCCTATGCCAGCCCGAGCCGCCATACTGGAAGGGGGAGCCGCTGCCGCTGAAAGTAATATTGTACAACTCGGTCTCGCCGCCGCTATAGCTGTAGAAGGTGAATCCTTTGTAGATCGTGCTGGTCATGGTAATGTTGGAGAAGCGGATGGGACGGGATGTATTGCTGGGGAAGGCCCATATGCCTTCTGCGCCGGTGCCGACGCCATGAATCCTGATATTGTTGAAGATATAGCCGTCCTCAGGATTGCCGTCACCCATGGCATAAAGCCACATTCCCAGTTGATCCGTCTCGATATAAACGTTTTCTACGGTGACACTTTTCGGTGCATGGCCCATGATGGCGTATCCCGCACCTTGTGGTGCGCGAGCCGGGAGAAGGTCACAATCGACTATGCCTGCGCCGCTGGTATATCCGATGTCGACGATCCCTTCGAAGGAAAGATTCTTGAGAAAGAGGCCGTTCGCCAGATGGAGATAGGATCTCCAGGACGGGTCATACGCACGCCAGTGGTTTCCGGTGGCCTTGAGGTAACTTCCGCTTCTGCTGGCGCCGATGATGTCCATGTTGAACGTGCCGGCTGCGTCGAAGAAGGAAAAGTCTTCAGTATAAACCCCGGGCATAACGACAATGGCATACCGTTCAGCGGTGTTTGCCCCAATGGCTTGAACCGCTGCGGCAATTGTAGTGAAGGTGTTGACGCCGTCCACCGCACCTTTGTGAACAATCTTGACCCCGGCGTAGGAAGCTATTTTATCCACACCGATGATCCCCGCTATCTTTTCTGCGGAAATGCTCACGATCTTGGCATCTGTTACGGACCCGTCTTGAATGTGACCAGTCTTGACACCGTTCCCCACCATGATGTCCTGCCCGGAGATGCCATCGGCTGGCGCGATCTGCCCCGAACTGACCAAGGCAAAACTCTGAGTTGAAAGACATATTGTGACTGCCGCAATGGTCGCCACCGAACCTAACCACTTGTGAATCACTCGCTTCATACTCCCTCCCTTGCTAAGAATGAAATAGGTTCAACCACCGGTAAAATCCCGTTTATGGCTGAACACGACAGCACGACAAAAGCACATACACTCCGTTCCCCCCGAGCAAGCAAGGCAGGCAGGAACGCGGTATTTTGAGGCTTAAGAAACCTCTAAATCCAGCATTACGCGAAAGCTACAGTACTGCACCCAGTAATTTTCAAAAAGTTTCCACTGAGGACTTGAGTTCCTTCAGCGAAGGGCGAGACCGACGACATTGGCATAAGGCCCGGTGCAGGTGCCGTCAAAAAAGACGCCAACGGGCCGGCTGTTGATAAATGCCGTCGTTGAGATGCTGAGGAGGTTGCGGATATTTTCCGTAGTCCCCTGCAATTGAACATAGGGCGAACCAGCGCCACAAGCAGGTTTGCTGGTCGCCCCTTCCTGGAAGGAGAGGAAAGCCCGCGACCCAGCACCGGCAGCATCGGTGTTCACTTCTATTTCCGAGATGTGCACCGATGGATTCCAGACACCGGCATGGGCATTGGCAGCAACCAACAGGGTAAGTACGACGAACGATGAAATGAGCTTTTTCATTTTTCCCGCCTGTAATGTGGGTTGAGTTGACTGCAAGAACCGGTTTCGCAGAGGTGACAAGTCCTCCCTTCCCCGGCTTTAACGGCTCTGGTCACCGCCAACCTGACAAGCCGTCGAGGTACAATATCAAATATTTATTAAATTACTACAATGTGTAGCGTGTATTTTGTGGGAGTGATGCACGCGTGACGTGCAGGATGGGGACGATACGAAGGAAGATTGTGAAAAGGGAACAGTTGAATGGCGCAGGAGCTGCAACTGTAGGATGAATATGGAACTTAAAGATTACTTATTTACTTCTCCGACATCTGCCTTCACTGGTGATCGGCTGCATATAATCCTTTTCCGGCAGTCACCCCCATTCCCCATTGTAGAGGTGAAGATAACTCCTTCCAGTGAGGCTTCTCGCCGGATTATAGCTTTGTAATTGTCGTCTCCAGCATTTCTTGGCCGATGGTGAGGTACAAAATTCCTTCGGTGATGGTGATAGACCAGGAGATGAAGCGCTCCAGCCGCTCCACCAGGCTGGCGAAAACCGATTGATCAATGGTAATGACGGTGAGGTTGGCGATGTTGGCGATGTTGGTGAGTTTGGGGAGATGCTACTGTTGCCAGCTTGGAAGCGCCCGGCCTCAGGCCAGCAGGGCGGCATTTTCTGCGTGGCGACTCGCCTTTACTATCCGCTCGGCATCGGGCAGGCCCACCTCGACCCAGAGCTGTACGCGGCCGCCGCCCCCCCTTGAGCCAGAGGTCCGGCTCGTCGGTAGCGCAAAGCCCCTTGGTGAAGGTCAGGTCGTCCTCGCAAAAGATGGCGTAGGCCAGAAGCCGCGCCAACAGCCGCTCCGCCGTCTCCGACGGGTGCTGGGCCACGGTGGCCTGCAGAGTTTCGTAACGGCCCCGATCAATGTCAGACAGCTCAATGGTTGCTTTGTAGATTTTCGAAGGTAACGCCATAACACCTTGCAGCTAGGTCGTTGACCTCGCATAATAGGAGTAAGCGCGCGATCCAGGCTCGACGCAAAGCGATTGCGGTCGGCCAGGCCGAACGGGGCGGGGCCGCCCTGGAGCATCCCCCCGTCCCGCAGTTCAGACAGCAGGTCGCGCATGGCCAGCCGATCACCAATATTCTCTTCGGTGTAGAGCTCGCCCCGTGGGGTCCAGAGCCACCCCCCATTAGCGACGATTCGGGCAGCCAGCGGCACATCAGCGGTGACCACCAGATCTGTCGGTGCGGCGTGGGTCGGCGATGTAGTCGCCTGCCACGTCGAAGCCCGTCCCCACCACCACCGTCTCTACCAGCGGGCCCGCATGCTTGGCGAGGCTCTTGTTGGTCACCAGGCACAGCGGCACCCGCAGTCGGGCCGATGCCCGAAACAGAATATCCTTCACCGCCCGCGGGCAGGCATCTGCATCGATCCAAATCTTCAGTGTCCTTCAGCTACTTCCCAAACCTCTTCAACGCCCTCCGCGCCTGCCCATCCCCCTGTGCAGCTGCCTTCTCGAAAAGTTCCTTGGCCAAGGCCACATCCTGCGGCACATGCTCTCCCTTTTCGTTCATCCTCCCCAGGGCGTATTGGGCCTTGGCGTATCCGGCATCGGCAGCTTTCTGCATCCAGTACACGTACTTTTCAGCATCGGCGTACTGCTTCAAACCGCTTTTCGGGTTGAATAGCATGGCAAATTCATACTGGGCTTCTCGGTGGTTCTGCTCTGCCGCCTTTCCGAACCAGTAATAGGCCTCCTTTGTATCCTGCTTCAAGCAGTCGTAGGAGGCGGGGCCGGTATAGGAATAGTAGGCCAGCTTGAACTGGGCCGGGGCATAACCTTGCTCTGCCATGGATTTCAGCAGCTCCATGCCGCGCAGGACCCGGGCCGGATACTCTCCGTCATGCCCCTCAATACTGCGCAGAGCTTTGGTGTATTGGGCCTTGTGCTCTGCTTGAAGCAAAGCGGCCTGCCGCTGCGCCGGGTCCGTTGCACATCCGGCTATGAGGACAAAGACGATGGAAATCATACAAACCACAAGGTGTCTCTTCTCCATATCCACAGCCTCTCTTTGCCGCATGGGCTCATCCGGTATACCCGAAACGAATCGCCGCATTGGCCTGGGTGATGACTCGCAAGGTCGGCGGTCCGCCGGCAAAAGGGAGCACCTTCTCCCACAGGCGGTTGTCCCTGGGGTCGCGGTAGAGTTCCGCACCTTCATCCGGCTTCTCCGCCAGCTTCTGCAGCCGATTGGCGGCCAGCCATTCAACCCGGTCGGCAATGGCATCCCCAGTCACCTTCAGGCCAAGGTCAAGCCACATACCGACCAGTTCAGTCTCTCCAGGCTTCAAGTCTTCAAACATCTTTTCCTCCTTAAATTCAAGGATGCGGTAGAAAATTGCCTACCTCACCCCCACGGATTGCAAACCCTGCCGCCACATCGCTCCATATCCCTCACATTGCGGGTAACCACCACCAAGCCATGCGCCGTAGCGGTGGCGGCAATGAGAGAATCCATTACCGGCAACCTCTCTCCCTTCTGCTCCGCCATTCCCTGGAGTCCCCCCCAGCAGAGAGCGGTTTCCAGATCAATGTCCAGGATGCGTCCGGTGAACCTTTCCACCAGGTCAAGGGCGACCCAGGCCTGAAGCTCATCTTTTTTGGGGCCATCGGGGAGTTTGCTGATCCCTTTCTGCAACTCTCCCAAATTCAGAACGCTGAGAAAAAGGGATTGCTCTTCCTGCTCGTCCAACCAATTGACCACTGCAGGGTTCGGCTCTTTTTTCACCAGCTCGGAAATCAGACAAGTATCAAGCAGGAATTTCACAGCTCCACCTCGCGGGATACATCGGCACTGCGGCTGAGATCGAGCTCCACATCACGCAGGGGAGATTCACTGAAAAACTTGGCCAAGCCGGTACGCGGCACGGTCAGCTTGCGATACTCATCAAACGATACGACGACAGCAGAAGGTTTGCCGCGCAGAGTAATCGTCTGCGGACCATCATGCTGAGCAAGTTCGATTACCTGGCTCAAGCGGTTCTTGGCTTCCTGAAGCTGCCATTCCCGGTCATGGGGTAAGCGATCCGTCTTTTTAGATTTCATAGGAGCTCCTTTAACTAGCTAGACAGTCTAGCTAGTTAAAAGGTACCACAGCATCGGAGCGATATCCACCTTATTTTCCAGCAAATCACACCATCACTTGGGCTTTCGCGGCCCCGGCGCCGAGTGACGCCCGAGCTTGGCATCCAGGTCATCGATCCAACCGGCTCTGGCATCTGGAAAGGCATCCGCATAGGGACATAGGGTTTGATATCCAGAACGGGTGTGCCATTCAGGAGGTCCACACCGCGCAGATGGAGTGTCCTTCCTTCGATCGTTACCAGTTCCACAGCCGACAGACCGATGGAATTGGGGCGATGGGGGGAGCGGGTGGCCAGCACGCCCCGTTTCGGTCCACCGCGAGGGGGTTTGACACTGGTTTTCCAGCCTTCACTCAGATGAAAGGCGAAGATGAGCCAGAGCCGGTCAAAGCCGCTCAGATCCTGAATGACCTTCTCGTCCAGCCACTGCTGCAGTTCCAGGGTGGCCAAGGCGAAATCCCCGGTTTTGGTGCCTGCCACCACCGTGCTCTGATGGGGTGCGTCAATGCGACGCGAATAGGGGGACTGCAGGACGCCGATGGGGCGATAGATGAAAGGGGAATCGTGGGTCATCATAAAAACATTGAAACGGTGGCTGTTTCATTAAGGAAGAAACTGATATGCATGCTGCACATTCTCGCTCATTAAACCGGAAAATTTCAAGCATTAAAATGGCAAAGGGGGCACTGGCCCACTTTTGGAATAAATGTGCTATCCCCATAACTCCACCGTTACGCACAAAATTCCACAGATATCTTGCACCATACCGGTCTAAAATGTTAAAAGGAATGTCCATCTTTGTTCGAAGACTGTGGAATGCAGTGTCATATCAAATTATGAGGGTGTAAGAATGACGATGAAACACTTTGGTCCGACCAAACTCGATGCAATGCTCATCCCCCAAATTGCCAAGCAGTGGGGAACGCCGGTATATCTGCACGATCAGGCATACATCGAAAACAGCTGTGAACAGCTGCTGAACATGCCCAATGCCTACGGCCTGCATGTGCGCTACGCCATGAAGGCAAACTCGGATCGCACCGTCCTGCGGGTCGTCACCAACAAGGGGCTGGATCTGGACTGCTCGTCGGTGGATGAAGCGGCCCGCGCCCATGCCGCCGGCATTCCCTATAGCCGAATGATGCTCACCACCCAGGAGGTGCCGGCCGATGAGGAACGCGCCGAACTGGAGGCGATGCTCAAAGCCGGCCTCAAGTACAACGTCTGCTCCCTGACCCAGTTTCAACTGATTGCCGACTTTGCCAAAGTCAACACCATCGACCTGTCGATCCGGGTCCATCCGGGAGCTGCCGGCGGCGGTGAAAGCGCCACCCGCGACACCGGCAGCGAATATTCCTGCTTCGGCGTCCACCTGAACGATGTCCCAAGGTGAAAGCCTTGGCTGATGAGAAGGGACTACGCTTCACCCAGGTGCATGTGCATATCGGCTCCGGTGGCGACCCGGAAAAATGGCGGGAAAACATCGACCGTGAACTGGGCTTTGTGCGGAGCTATTTCCCCGATGCCACCACCGTCAGCTTCGGCGGCGGACTCAAGGTCGCCAGGATGCCGGGAGAAAAACAGGCCGATATCACCTCCCTGGGCGCCTATGCCAAGCAGCGGGTAGAGGAATTCAAGGCAGCCACCGGCCGAGAACTGACGATGGAGATCGAGCCGGGAACCTTTGTCGTAGCCAACTCAGGCCACATTGTTACGAAGATAATCGACAAGAAGCTGACCAACGGCATGAACTTCCTGATCGTCGATGGCGGCATGGAACTGCTGACACGCCCGCTGTTGTACGGCTCAGAGCACCCCATCGCCATCGTCCGCCAGGACGGTACGCTGCTCTCCAGCGAGTACGACCAGACGCCGACGGCCGGACTGAAACCGTTCGGTATTGTCGGGCGCTGCTGCGAAAGCGGCGACTCTGTGCGTCTGGACAAAGACGGCAACATCGTGCCGGTGCTGATTATCGAACCGGAAATCGGGGATTATGTGGTCATCGGCGGCACGGGAGCCTACTCCGAGAGTATGTCGCCGGAAAACTACAACTCCCACCGCAAGCCGGGAGCGGTCATGAAAACCCGCAGCGGTGAGCTGGTGCTGATCAGGAAGAAGCAGGTTCGTGAGCAGCTGGTGCAGAATGAGCTGGATGTGAAGCTGTAATCGATCCATCAGTCAGAGACAGTTAGAGGCCAAGGGTTTACTCCCTTGGCCTCTTTTTTGCGCCCCTTCTTCAGAACAACGAAGGCGGCCAATTTGCCGCCTTTTTAATTAACTATGATGTCCCACCGGAATTCTCTGGAATCGTCACCATAACAGCTCTCGCTCAGACTGAACTCTCTGTTCTTGCCGCTCAGAGGATCCTTGAAGCACAGTCTTTGAGCCAGAAGCTGGAGTGGCACGGCAAAATTGTCAGCGCTTTCGTCCAGCAGCTCGGGATAATAGCTGTCGTTCAGTATCGGGAAGCCGATACCGCTCATATGAATCCGCAGCTGATGGGTTTTGCCGGTTTGCGGCAGCAGGGTGAAGCGAGCCAGTTCTCCCCTGACCTCAACCAGATGAATGGCGGAAATGGCATTGACCCTGCCAGGTGCCATTTTCATCCGGAACCCCGGTTCTCCCCGCTCTATTCTTGTCTCCACATTCCATGAGGCTGTTTCCTGAAGTGGATGACATGCCGCCACTGCCTGATAGGTTTTTTCAATCAGCCTGTTCAGGAAGAGTCCTGCGTAGAGCCCTCTGCTCTTTTTATTGACCGAGAAGAGAACCAGGCCGGCTGTGCCACGATCTAACCGGTGCAGCGGCACCAGATCTTCAATTCCGGTACTCTTGCGCAAACGGTTCAACAGGCATTCGTCAACATAGCGTCCACCCGGAGTCACAGGAAGAAAATGTGGTTTGCAGGCGACCAAAATCTCATCATCGAGAAAGAGGATCTTTTCAGCAAAAGGGATGCACGGCTCGCTAAGGACCTCGCGGAAATAAAAAATACGCTTTAAGGGGGCATATGCAGTCTCCAGCGTCAGCCGTTGGCCATTTTCATCCAGGACCTTTCCCTCGGCAATTCTTTGCGCCCAAATCTCCCGGGAAATAGCGGGGAATCGGTCACACAGGAAAACAAGGAGGGACGGGTATGGCTTTGCGGTTCTCGGCATGGTAACTACTGAAGGATGTTTAGCTATTCCCATGTAACCTTTCCTCGCTCTGCATCTTGTACCCCGCACAGGTCGTCTTGATCGGCCGGTGGATTATCACCGTCAGCGCAGAACAAATACTTCATTCCAGTACCGACTACTATACAGCAAAGGCGGCCGATTGGCCGCCTTTGAATTAAGTATGGTGTTCGCTTAATTTACAGTGCTGGGAGATATGGCGGTTTACCAAGGCGCCATATCTCGAATTTGCGAGATATGGCGTAAATAATTATCCTTATATTTAACAAAACGTGATATACCTCTTTCCAATCCGGCTATAACTCAGAATTTACACATAGCACAGGAGGCACTATGTCTCGAAGCGGCGTTTTCAAAAAAACCCTCGCAGGATACACTTCTTTTTTCCCGGCGCCGCTGCCGCCTGATCCTCCAATCCGTCTTGAAGGTGAGTTGCAATTGCTGCTCTCGGCTGCCGACCGCGCGCTTGGCGCACTGAATGTGGTAGTAACGGTGCTTCCCAACCCTGATCTGCTGGTGGGGATGTTTATCCAGAAGGAAGCACTGCTCAGTTCACAAATCGAAGGCACCCAGTCATCTCTCGTTGATGTGTTGGGTGCCGACGAAGATCACGAGCCGACTGCCGACGTAGGCGAGGTAATAAATTATGTCAAAGCCATGCGCCACGGGTTGAAACGGCTCAGGGCAGACGATTTCCCCATGTCGCTGCGACTACTCCGCGAGATCCACGAGGTTCTCATGCAACAGGTTCGAGGTGGAGCGGTTCACCTGACTCCCGGAGAGTTCCGAACCATGCAGAACTGGATTGGCGGCTCCAACCCTGCCAATGCCCGTTTTATCCCGCCACCTCCCGAGACAATGCAGGAGGCACTGAACCTCTTCGAGCTTTATCTTCACAAGGAAGACTCCCTCCCTCCGCTTGTTCGTTGCGGACTGCTGCACTATCAATTTGAAACCATCCACCCATTTAACGACGGCAATGGCCGGGTGGGACGTTTGCTGGTAACACTCTATCTGGTCTGGAAAGGGATTCTCGATGAGCCGATGCTCTACCTAAGCGCCTATTTAAAAGCGCATCAGCAGGAATATTATGACCGCTTGACCCAGGTGAGAGTGGACGGAAATTTCGAAGCCTGGACCCGCTTCTTTCTTGAGGGGATAATCGAAGTATCCAAAATGGTGCTTGAAACGACCAGGAGAATTCAGGCGCTGGAGCGGGATGATGTGGACCGGCTGGTAGAGGCAGGGGAAGGCGCCCACGGGCTGAAACTGCTGCGGGGCCTCATGAAGCAACCTGTTGTAATGGCAAACGACGTTGCCAAGATAGCCGGGGTAAGCTATACCAAAGCCAACGAAATGATTGGCACCTGTGAGCGTTTGGGCCTTCTGCAGCAGATCAGCAAAGGCAGGAGAAATCGCAAATTCATGTACCGAGAATACGTCAAGATTGTCAGCGAAGGGACTGAACTACAGAAGGATCTCACAAGCAATTTGTGTAATGTGTAGACGCGACCCTTATGCATCCGCCGACCCTTATGCATCCGCTTATGCATCTCCCGACCCTTATGCATCTCCCCAGAGCTATTTATAACAGGACATTTTTTTTTTGAAAGCTTTGAAACTGGATAAATAAGCACAAACACTTGATAGGTATTAGTAAATGCCTCGGCGATACATTCATGCAGGCCACCATTAGCATCCCTAAGAGAGCAATTTCTAGGATAAGACATTTTTCGGCCATTTATCGGAATCATTGCTCCTATTTCGTCTCCCGGGGTAAAGTACTTTGGCCAATTAAGGGTTCCCATGGTTAGATCGAATCCAGCAGAGGTAACCACCCTACGCAAATTTGCCTGAAAGCCATCACCTGCCACTAACTCCGGAGGATCAATGACAATAACAATGCAAGCCCTGTGATTTGTGGAAACATATCTTCGTACGGCAGCGTAAATTGATGAACCATATTTCTTGCTTAATGAAATTGGAACTTTGATGCCGAACGATTGATCAGCTGCTTGTCTTGTGAAGTCATCCAATTGAAAAAGAACTTCGGAAGCAAATATGTTTGCTTCCTTGTCGAAATTCTCACTGACTTCAGGTGCGATAGTTTGTTTGCAGTCCTCAACCACTCCATAAATATCTCTTTGCCAAGGCAGGACAGCATGAGCAGTTTCGTGCAGCTTTAGAAAGGTTAACTTGACTGAATGTAATGTGCGGTCGAGATAGATAAGCCTCGCTTTAATGTCGAGCACACCTAAAACCTTGCTAAGAGCCTGCTTTAGCTTCCCTGACGCACGGCGAACGCGCGCCAAAAACCCTTCATCCAAAACATCTTCTTCAACCACGATTACCTGTGCACTGTGCATCACGTCAGCTATTGGTGTAGGGTATTTACCGATAGCTGCAGCAGCTTCCAATGCTCTTTGTGCATGCTTGCGAATTGCTAAAAGTTGTGGTGGGTCGATGGTGCTATCATCTGCCTTGATCATTTATGGCCCCTACGTGTGCGGAGGAAAGCAAGATACTCTAGTAATTCATCCTCTTCTTCTGGAGTGAGATTTTCGCCAGCAAACGTTGCAACTCGACCGTGCTTCTGACTTTCAATACGATCAGCGGCTGATGAAATATAACCGGCCTTTTCCATGAGCATTTCATAGGGGACATTATATACCGAAGCAAGGGAGTGGAGAATGCTCGGCGAAGGTTTGTTGATCCGACCGTTTTCGAGCTGGCTGAGGTAGGCGTTAGATACATCCTTATTGGTTGCATCTTCAACTTCTCTGAGCGTCATACGCTTTGCGGTGCGGATGTTGGCTAGATAGTTTCCCAGCTCTTTTGCCTCAGGACGATTAGGCTTTTCATTTGTCTTTGGCATGGGTACCTCCCGGGGAAGTGCTTTTTATATAGAGATATTATGACAAACATGCTCACTTCAGCAAGCAAAACTTATTTAATGCTTGACTAACTACGCAAGGCAAAAATAATGCTTGACGTATCAAGCAAAATAAAATAACCTAAGCACACGTTTAAGAATTTAACCCGTGCAAAAGGAGAAGGTGCCATGAAGAAAGAAATTGTGTTTTTCATCGATCAGGAACAATTCAAAACTGAGAAAACGGAAGTCACTGTTCGCGAACTCCTCGAAGATTTCGCCATGTCAAACCCTAACGAGACTACATTAGTTAGGCGGCATGGGAATGAACTCGAGAAACTTATGGACCTTGCCATGGTCCTAACCCTCGTTAACGGCATGAAATTTGTTGTTTACCACAATACCCCAACTACTGTTTCGTGAGGTGCTGATATGTTTGGACCTGAAAGACTTCGCATTGAATTGGTGGAACTCGGCTACGCTGTTGAAATGATTAACGTGGGTGAAGCGGTTTTTGCAGTTATCGAGGAGTATGAGGTTCCCCTTGGACAGTTTGCTGGTCGAACTATTGAATTAGCCATCCCGGCCACTCCAGATTTCCCTCGTACTGTAGGCGCATCATTACACGTGAGAACGGAACCACAATTATTTGACTACTCCGATACGTTACCAGGCGTACGGAACATAACCAATAGCTCACTGGGGCCAGAGTGGCGCTACTGGAGCCACAACTTCGGATGGAACGGCAGTGAACGGTCGACACGTCTTCTCATGAACCAAATAAAGGGGATATTCGCCAATGCTTAAGATTTCATTATCTGTAGCCATGCCTGAGAGGCTGAACACCAGCCTCTCAAATTTTCTAATTCGAAAGGATCGGCAAGAGGATCTGACTTTTGCTCTGTGGACTCCATCACAGGGGAATTCACGTTTAACTGCTCTGATTCATACAATTATATTTCCGGAAGCCGGAGATAGGCAGGTCCATGGGAACGCTAGCTTTAACCCAGATTATTTTGAGAAAGTTTGCGCAATTGCTTTACGGGAAGGCTGTGGAATTGCTTTTCTCCACAGTCACCCCGGAGCCGGTTGGCAGGGTATGAGTGAAGACGACATTTTGGCCGAGCGGAAGATCGCTGGGGCAGTGGCAGCACTAACCGATTTGCCGCTTGTAGGGATGACCATAGGTTCTGATGGCACTTGGAGTGCGAGAATGTGGCAACACGTTGGTGGCCGCGAGTATCGTCGCGAATGGTGCCAATCTGTTCGCATTGTCGGGATAGGGCTTAAGGCAGATTTTAATGATGATTTAATGCCGAAACCTGTTTATCGAGAGCAATTTAAGCGTTCTATCACCGTTTGGGGCAAAGATAATCACCAAAACCTTGCTCGTCTCAAAATTGGCATCATTGGGCTAGGCAGCGTTGGCAGTATTGTCGCAGAAACCCTGGCCCGCATGGGAATGCAGTTTATTTCTTTGATTGATTACGACGAGATACAGCCGCACAATCTCGACAGACTTTTAGGGGCAACAGAAGCAGACCTTGGCAAACTAAAGATAGAAGTTGCTAAGCGGCAGTTTGAGCATTCAGCAACTGCAGAGAGAACAGATATTGCTTCAACACCGCACAGCTTAGCAGAAGAAGAAGGTTACCGTGCAGCGCTGGATTGCGACGTTATTTTTAGTTGCGTTGACCGCCCCCGCGCCCGACATATTCTCAACCATTTTGCATATAGTCATTTAATACCGGTTGTTGATGGAGGAATTGAAGTTCGCTTCGACAAGAATAAGCGGTTCACTGGCGTCGATTGGCAACTTCAGACAGTCGCGCCTGGCAGACCCTGTCTTGCGTGCCTCGGGACTTATAATCTCACGGATGTAAATTTGGAAGAATCAGGCAAACTTGATGACCCGAGCTACATGAAAGGTTTGCCACCTGATCATCGACACAAAAATAACGAGAATGTCTTCCCCTTCAGCACCAATCTTGCTTCCCTTGAGGTCCTTCAGTTGATTGCGTTGGCAACTGGGGTTGGGGGAATCAGTGATTTTGGTATCCAGCGGTACCGCTACATACCAGGCAATATTGAAGTCGATGTCGAAAGGAAGTGCAAAGACGGGTGTGATTGTCAGGAACTAGAAGGGCATGGAGACCGAAATTTTTCACTCTGCGGTCGCGATATCGGTGCTGAAAAAGCTCGCGAAAGACAGCGTCAGCGTGAGAAAATCTTGTGAGAGCATTTGGAATTAGTAAAAGAGCTGGTACATTGTGGATTTTAGGCTTTGGTCAGCGGGGCAGATGCAAGGCTTCCTAGTAACGCCACGGTACTCGTACAACGCGCTGCTTTTCGTACTGTTTTTGCTACAAGTTTCTTGAACGTATTTTGTTTCATCTTTGTCACCTCGTTAATGTTTTTCGTGCCGACGGACACGTGCAATCTACCGTCAATTGTTACATTATGTTGTGACGTTACGCCAGGAAACCTTGTCGGACCTGCTACCACCGCCTCCCCCGAAGCCAAAGCCTAAAATGAAATACAAACCCTTTCATGAAAGGCGGCCTCATAGGCCGCCTTTCGTCACAAACTACTTCAAATTCTTCTTTATCCTCTCCACCGCCTCAATCACATTCTCCCGATGACCAAATGCAGAAAGCCGGAAGTATCCTTCCCCACTAGGCCCGAAGCCGGAGCCGGGGGTGCCGACCACGTTGCATTCGTTGAGCAGCTTATCGAAGAAGTCCCAGCTGGTCATGCCGCCGGGGGTCTTGAGCCAGATGTAGGGGGCATCGACGCCGCCGAAAACGGTGACACCGGTTTCCTTCAGACCTTCACGGATGATGCGGGCGTTCTCCATGTAGTAGTCGATGATCTCCTTGGTCTGCTTCCAGCCTTCATCGCTGTAAACTGCAGCAGCAGCCCGCTGTACCGGATAGGAAGCACCATTGAACTTGGTGGTGGTGCGGCGCAGCCAGAGGCGATTGAAGCTGTAACGCTCGCCGTCGGCGGTGGTGCCCATGACTTCTTCGGGCACGACCACCAGACCGCAACGGACGCCGGTAAAGCCGGCGGTCTTACTGAAGGAGCGGAACTCGATGGCGCACTTTTTGGCCCCTTCGATCTCGTAGATGGAGTGGGGAATGGATGGATCGGTGATGAAGGCCTCGTAGGCGGCGTCGAAAAAGATGACGGCGTCGTTGGCGTTGGCGTAATCGACCCACTTCTTCAGCTCTGCTTTGCTGGCGACGGTGCCGGTGGGGTTGTTGGGGAAGCAGAGATAGATGATGTCCACCTTCTCCTTGGGCAGCTCGGGAATGAAGTTGTTGGCTTCGTTACAGGGGAGGTAGACGATCCCCTTGTAGTAGCCCTTGTCATCGGCTTCGCCGGTGCGGCCGATCATGACGTTGGTGTCGTTGTAAACCGGGTAGACCGGGTCGCCGATGGCAACCACGTTGTCCATGGCAAAGATGTCCAGAATATTGGCGCAGTCGCACTTGGAACCGTCGGAGATGAACATCTCCTCGGTCTTCAGGGAAACGCCCAGGGGCTTGTAGGATTTCTCGATGATGGCATTGATCAGCCAGTCGTAGCCCTGCTCGGGGCCGTAGCCGGCAAACTGGTCGGTGGTAGCCAGATCGTCCACCGCCTGGTGGAAGGCCTTGATCACGGCCGGGGCCAGGGGACGGGTGACGTCGCCGATACCGAGACGGATGACCTTGGCAGAGGGATTAGCCTCGGCAAAGGCCCGCACCCGGCGGCCAATTTCGGGAAAGAGGTAGCCTGCTTTCAGTTTCAGGTAGTTGTCGTTGATTTTTGCCATTACGTAGAAATCTCCTTATTTTAATTATTACCAAAGTGTTTTTGCAGGATATTGGGCAATCAATGGATCGATTGTGAGAATGGTCAGTTTTTCGGCTAGAGCCTGCGCCACCAGCATTCGGTCGAATGGATCCTTGTGGTGATTGGGCAGATGCTGCAGATGGAAGGCGTGCTTGAAGGAGACGGGGAGTTCCTGTATCTGGGCTGCCGCCAGCTGCTTCTGCACGAAAGCTTCAGGATGAACAGGAAGCTTCAACTTGCCGATAGCGGCCTTGACAACCATCTCCCAAATGCTGGCGCTGCTAAGATATAAAAAAGTTCGACTATCAAGAATGGTTTTTCTTGCCTTCGCTGACAAGCGATCATCATCGGTAATAAGCCAGATGAACGCATGGGTATCCAGCAGGCATTTCATTTGTAAAACTCGTCAACTATCTCATCCGGCAACGGCGCGTTGAAATCATCAGCCATCCAGACATGCCCTTTGGCACTGCCAAGACAACGCTTGCCAACACCTGGTCCTGTCGGAGCTGTTGTCAGCAACTGTTCCTTTATTGTATGCACGATGGCATACAATTGTGGCAGTTTTGATTTAGGAACCTCGTCAATATCAGCGATCAGCCTGTCCCGATAGGTGGTAGCCATTTTAATGCTCCTTACTTCAGCCCCAACACATCCTGCATGTCGTAAATCCCCGGCTTCTGGGAAACTATCCACTTGGCCGCCCGGACACTACCACGGGAGAACATATCCCGCGTCATGGCCCGGTGGGAAATCTCGATCCGCTCACCCATGCCGATGAAGTAGACGGTGTGCTCACCGATGATGTCGCCGCCGCGGACCGTCTGCATGCCGATCTCTTCCTTGGTCCGCTCGCCGCAGATTCCTTCCCGGTGATAGTTGGCCACCTTGTTGTAGTCGCGCCCGAGGGCCTCGGCCACCACCTCCCCCATGCGCACCGCAGTGCCGGAGGGGGAGTCTTTCTTCTTGTTGTGGTGCAGCTCGACGATCTCCACGTCGAAGTCGTCACCCAGGGTCTTGGCCACGTCCTTCAAGACCTTGAAGCAGACGTTGACGCCGACGCTCATGTTTGGGGCGAGCACCGCCGGGATCTCCTTGGCCAGCTCGGCAGCCAGTGCCCGTTCTTCGGGGGTGAAGCCGGTGGAGCCGATGACGATAGACTTCTTCTTCAGGGCACAGACCTCCAGGTTCTTCAGGGACACCTTCGGGGTGGTGAAGTCGATCAGGACATCGCACCCTTCGACGACGGCATTGATGTCGTCGCTGATCTTAACCTTCAGTTCGCCGCAGCCGGCAAGAAGCCCCGCGTCCTGACCGACCAGGGGATGGCCCGGCCGCTCCAGGGCACCGGAGAGCTCGATCCCTTCGGCTTCGGTTATTGCAACTATAATCCTTTGACCCATGCGGCCAGCGGCACCGCAAACGGCAACTTTCACCATTGAAAAACCCCTTGTCTTACCAGGAAGACACTAAGGACACGAAGAAACCGAAAGGAAGAACCTTTGGTTTACTTAGTGCTCTTCGTGCCTTAGTGGTGAATCGATTTAGATAAGCTTGTATTCTTTCATTACTGCCGTCAGTTTAGCTTTGTTGGCTTCCGACATCGGCGCCAGCGGCAGCCTTACCTCGTCGCTAGCCTTGCCCATCAGGCCAACAGCGGTCTTGACCGGCACCGGGTTGCTCTCGATGAACATGGCATTGGAGATCTTCAACAGCTTCAGGTGCCACTGACGGGCTTCTTCCATCTTGCCGGCAAAGAAGGCGTCCACCAGGGCGGCGACCTCTTTGGGCATGATGTTGGCGACCACCGAAATGACCCCCTTGGCGCCGCAAGCATCATGGGGAAAGTTATGAAATCGTCACCGCAGAGGACGTCAATCTTGTCGCCGCACAGGTCCAGCACTTCCGATGCCTGCTGCAGGGAGCCGGTCGCTTCCTTGATGGCAACGATGTTCTTGTGCTCGGCCAGCCGTGCCACCGTTTCCGGCAGCAGATTGACGCCGGTGCGTCCCGGCACGTTGTAGAGGATCTGGGGCAGGGCCACCCCATCGGCAACAGCCATGTAGTGGCGATAGAGCCCTTCCTGGGTCGGCTTGTTGTAGTATGGAGTAACGAGCAGCGCGCCGTCGGCGCCGAGCTGCTTGGCATGCTCGGTCATTTCGATGGCCTCGCGGGTGGAGTTGGAGCCGGTGCCGGCAATGACCGGAACCCGCTTGTTCACCTGCTGGACAACAATCTCAATGACCCGGTCATGCTCCTCGTAGTCCAGGGTGGAGGACTCCCCGGTGGTGCCGCACGGCACGATGGCATCGGTGCCACCGGCAATCTGGAATTCCACCAGTTCCCGCAGTTTTTCTTCATCCACCACACCATTGTTGAATGGTGTAACAATGGCGACAATGCTTCCTTTGAACATATGCAACCTCCGTTTGGGTCAGACCGGGGTGTGTCTGCCTTATCCGGGCAAAGACAGGGTCTTGCCCATATATTATTTAGTCTACAGGAACGAAGGGACTTTTTCACCCTTCATCAGGTCTTCCACCGTCTCCCGCTCGCGGACAACCTCGAACTTGTTTCCTTTGACCATGACCTCGGCAACGCGGGGACGGCTGTTGTAGGTGCTGGACATGGCGAAACCGTAGGCGCCGGCGGACATGAAGGCCATCAGGTCTCCCTGTTTGAACACGGGCACCTCACGGTCCTTGGCCAGGAAGTCCCCCGACTCGCAGATGGGGCCGACGATATCGGCGGTAATGACGCCGTCCTGGTTGTTAACCACCGGCTTAATGCCGTGAAAGGACCCATAGAGGGCCGGGCGGGCCAGATCGTTCATGCCGGCGTCGATCACTATGAAGTTCTTTTCGTCGCGGTGCTTGATGTAAAGGGTCTTGGCCACCAAGATGCCGGCGTTGCCCACCAGGCTGCGCCCCGGCTCGAAAAGAAGGTGCATGCCCAGGTCCTTGGTCTCTTTGATGATCTCGCTGCCGTAATCGGCTGGCAGTGGCGGTGCTTCGTCGTTGTACTGGATGCCCAAACCGCCGCCAAGGTCGAAGTACTTGAGGCTGATGCCCATCTCCTTCAGCTTGCCGATGACATTCTTCAGCTTCTTGATTGCGTCGACGAAGGGGCTGACTTTGGTCAGCTGGCTGCCAATATGGCAGTCGATGCCGAGGATCTCGATGCCAGGCAGGCCCTTGGCCCGACTGTACTCTTCAATGGCGCGGTCGATGGTGATGCCGAACTTGGCATTCTTTAGACCTGTGGTAATATAGGGATGGGTCTGGGGATCAACGTCAGGATTGACGCGGATGGCGATCCCGGCCTTCTTGCCAATGCGGCTGGCGATCTCGGAAATGCGGGTCAGTTCCTGCTCCGACTCCACGTTGAACATGAGGATGCCGGTATTGAGGGCATACTCGATCTCGTCATCCTTCTTGCCAACGCCGGAGTAGACGACTTTCGAAGGACTCGCCCCCGCCTTCAGGGCACGGTACAGCTCGCCGCCGGAAACGATATCGACGCCGCCACCCAGGTTGACGAAGTTCTTCACCACCGCCAGATTGGAATTGGCCTTCATCGAATAGCAGATGGTATGGGAAACGGAAGCAAAAGCCTCGTCCATGGCGCGGAAATGGCGCTCGAGGGTGGCCTGGGAATAGACGTAGAAGGGGCTGCCGACCTTGGCGACGATGTCCTTGATCGCCACATCTTCGGCATAGAGATCGTGCCCCTTGTACTGAAAGTGGTGCATTAAACTTTTCCTCAAACTATTAGATAAAATTACCAGTATACGGTGTCAGTGGCGATGAATCGATTTTCTCAAGCAGGGAGAGGGGGAAAAAACGATAAAAGTGAATATTTCTAACATACAGGAGGGTAAAAGTCAAAATAAACGACGTTATATTGGCAGATTAAGACGATCAGTCAGGCTCTGTCAAAGCTCCGCTCACCTGGTTGGAAGGTGCGCTCTCCACATCTTCTCCCGCTGCCTTGACCAGGTACGCACAGCATAGGAATAGGTAACACCCCGCTCCACCCGCTGGTCTTCAAAGGCACTGCCGGTAACGGGCTTGTCGTTGAGGGGAAACGGGGGAATGGACTGCCCGGTCCGCCAGCGGTAAATATTGTATCCCGACAGGACAGCGGCCGGCGCCACCTGCGCAGGATTCAACTCAATGACGATACTGGTTGCCTGGGAAGTTGCCTTGACCTCCGGCGGCAAGGGGGGATTGACCTTCTGCCGCCGTGCCCGGTTGGATTCCGGGCTGGGGGTGCCGTCCTTTTTCCGCGAGATGACCTTGTACTGGTAGGTCTTGCCGGTCTCTACCCCGTTGTCGTTGACCAATAACAGGTTGCCGCGGCGGTCCACATCACGCAGGTAATCCTGATCGATCTTTTTCAGCAGGCGATAGGCAGTGGGGCACTGTTCGCAATCCTCAGCCGGGGGTAACATCTCCCTCCGAAAGAGCTCAAAGCCGGCAAGATTCGTCAGGCGCCCGCCTCCCACCTCCCGTGTCGGTTCCGACCAGGAAAGCTGGAAATACTCCCCCTTCTGGGCAACGAACAGATCATTCACCGCAGCCGGCACCAGCGCCTCCGGCGGCACCAGCGGCCCTTTCTTGCCGCAGGCGGCAAGAAGGGGCAACATGATTATAAGAAGTAACGTTGCTTTATTCATTGCTCTTTCATAACTGCTGTGAATTTTGAGGCAAGGTCAAAGCGCACGAGGAATCCCGCGGAGGCCCTCACCCGGCCTTCGGCCACCCTCTCCCATAAAGGGAGAGGGTAAACTGTATTCCCTCCCCCCTCGTGGGGGAGGGTTAGGGAGAGGGGGACGGCGCTACGCCGCACAAGAAGATGACGCCGGGCAACGCCGAAATTGGCAAAAAGCCACAGCCGTCTATTTGCCAGCGCGAACCCTGGCAATCTCTCTTTTTACCCCTTCCAGAGAAGTGCCGCCGGTTGCACGGCGAGCATTGACGCTGGCCTCCAGGGTGATGGCCTCATAGATGTCGGTATCGATCATCGGGGAAAAACCCTTCCATTCCTCGATGGACAGCTCCGGCAGGTCCTTTTTGTTGGCGATGCAGTATGCAACCGATTTTCCCACCACCTCATGGGCGTCGCGGAACGGCATTCCCTTGCGCACCAGGTAGTCGGCCACGTCGGTGGCCGTGGAAAAGCCTTTTGCCGCTGCGTTGCGCATGGTGTCGGTGTTGACCTGCATCTCCCGGATCATGTCGGCGAAGATCTTGAGGCTTCCCTTGACGGTGTCGATGGTGTCGAAAAGCGGCTCCTTGTCCTCCTGCATGTCCTTGTTGTAGGCCAGGGGCAGTGATTTCATCACGGTGAGGAGGGCCATCAGGTTACCATATACCCGGCCGGTCTTGCCCCGCACCAGTTCCGGTACATCGGGATTTTTCTTCTGGGGCATGATGGAAGAGCCGGTGCAGAAGCCGTCGGAGAGGTCAATGAATTTGAATTCACTTGTGGACCAGAGGATCAGCTCCTCGGAGAATCGAGAGAGGTGCATCATCAGAATGGAAGCATGGGCCAGGAATTCCAGGGCAAAGTCACGGTCGGAAACCGAGTCGAGGGAGTTGCGGGTTACCTCGGGGAAGTCCAGCAATTCGGCCACGTGCTCCCGGTCGATGGGGAAGGTGGTCCCTGCCAGGGCACCGGCCCCCAGCGGCAGGACGTTGGTCCGCTTCAGGCAGTCTTCCATGCGGGCCTTGTCCCGCTTGAACATTTCCACATAAGCAAGCATGTGATGGGCGAAGAGAATCGGCTGGGCAGTCTGGAGGTGGGTATAGCCCGGCATGATGACATCGATATTCTTTTCCGCCTGGTTGAGCAGTGAATCCACCAGCAGATCAAGGTAAGCGCTGATCTCCACCAGCTCATCCCGCAGGTAGAGGCGGATGTCCAGGGCCACCTGGTCGTTGCGCGAGCGGCCGGTGTGCAGACGTTTGCCCGCCTCGCCGATCTTCGCCGAAAGGCGCGACTCGATATTCATGTGGATGTCTTCCAGGGAAATGGAAAAATCGAATTTGCCGGCCTCGATCTGGTCAAGGATCTCCTGCAGTCCATGGACTATTTTCTCCACATCCTCCATTGGGATGATCCGCTGTTTGCCCAACATCCGAGCGTGGGCGATGGAGCCGCGAATATCCTGATGGTAGAGGCGCTTGTCGAAGTCGATGGAAGCGGTGAATTCCTCGACGAATTTGTTGGTGGGCTGGGTGAAACGGCCACCCCACAGCTTGTCTTTGCTCATCTGGTCTCTCCTGATGCTAATGCATGCAATATAATGTCGGTCAGCCGGTTACAGCTGCCACCATTTCGTCGCCCTGTATCTTGACCCACTTCCCTTCGGACCAGCGCAGGACCACGTGCACCTTGAGGGGGATCCTGCTGGTGCGAGGGTCCAACTCATGGTACAGGGGCAGGTTGATGTAATAGAGGCGCGTGCCGGTGCCGAAGCGCAGCCGGCACACCGGGGCACCGTTGAAATTGTCGGTGGTGAATTCCGGGTGCTGGATCTTCCCCAGCTTGTAGTGCTTGTTCATAACAACGAAAGAGTTGCCGTAGGGTGCCTGGGATGGCAGTCCTTCCAGACTGGTCTCATCGGAAGTATTGGCAAAGACGGAAACCGTCTCCCTTACCCCCGGCGTATCCTCCAGATATTCACCATAGAAACCGCTGATGACCTCGAAATAGGCCCGATGCTCCGGCTTAGGGTTGCACTGGATGACGAACAGAGCATCCAACCCCTGCTTGGTACTGAAGAAGAGGCGGTCGGCATGGTCGATGATCTGCTTGATGTTGGAAGCGTACAGATCCCGATATATGTAGTCCAGGCAGATCAGGGCCATGAAGTTGAAGCATGACGGGCGGCTCCTGAAGAGGTAAAAATGGCGGCCGCGGTAGAGGTCGTGATATTTGTCGAGAAATTCCTCGCCGTGAAAAGGGTGCGACTTTGCTTCGAGAAAAACCCGCAGCTTGCCCGTTGCCTCCTTGACTGCGATGCAGCACCAGTTGACCGGCATCTCCAGAATGTCGCCCGAGTCTATGTCCCGGTCCACCAGCTCGATCGCCTCGCCGTTGTCCTCCCGGAAGCGCTCCAGAAGGTCCCGGTAAATCTTGAGACGTACGTGCTCCACACCGAACATGGTGACGGTGTTGGGCCGGAAACTATGCTCCAGAATGGCCAGCATCTCGTCGAAACGGGAAAAGGGGATACTGGTCTCAGGCAGCACCAGGAAGTGGAGCTTTTTCAGGTTGCCTTCACCGATGCTGATCAGGTCGAGGATCGCCTTGACCTGGGTCCATTTCTCTTCCGGGTCGGTCATGGCGAAGCCGTGCTCCACACGCCGCAGGTGATTGGGAATCTGGGCGATCAGGCAATGGAGATGATGCCCCTGGGGGAACTCCAGATTGATCTTTTTGTCGATGATTTGAACCATAGTCAGTTAGGTTTGTTTCAGGACCAAAACCCACAACTTCATGACCTAATATCACAACTACAGAGTTCGGGGAAGATCTTGCCGAGAATGAACCTGGTGCCGTCGGGCATGTTGTAAACCGCAAGCTCCCCTCGTGGCACCCAGCTGGCCTCGGCAACTTCCTCCGGATTGTGGGTGATGTCGCAGTAAAGTGGGCGACAGCGGTAATATAGAATGACAAAATGGCTGTTGTAAGGACCGGGCGTCAGGTGCTCGAAGACGTCCACCAGTCCCACCACCTCCACCTCAAGCCCGACTTCCTCCATCACTTCCCGGTGCAGGGCTTTGAGGATTGGTTCGCCCAGGTCGATCTGACCGCCCGGCATTACCCACTGGTCCTTGAAGGGAGCGATGTTCCGCTTGGTCAGCAGCACCCGTTCGTCGTCATCGACGATAACCGCAACCACCGAGGTGACGATATGTTCTTTTTTGTATTTTATCTGTGGCATATAAGACCGTAGGGGCACAGTGTTACCGTGCCCCTACAGATTAATCCATCTTTGGTGTTTCAGCCATTATTTCTTTTTTGCCGCAGCCTGAAGCGAGCGGATACGCAGACGGAGGGAATTCAGCTTGATGAAACCTTCCGCATCCTTCTGGTTGTATACCTGATCCTTTTCGAAGGTGGCGAAGTCCAGATTGAAAAGGGAATCGGTCTCGGACTTGCGGCCGACGGTTCGGCAATGACCCTTGTACAGCTTCACCCGTGCCACACCGTTGACCGTTTTCTGCGACTCGTCGATCAGTGCCTGGAGCATTTCCCGCTCCGGCGAAAACCAGTAGCCGTTGTAGACCATCTCAGCATAGCGGGGAACGAGGGAATCGCGCAGATGCATAACCTCGCGGTCCATGGTAATCTGCTCAACAGCCATGTGCGCCTCGCGCAGAATGGTGCCGCCGGGGGTCTCATAGACACCGCGGGATTTCATGCCCACCGAGCGGTTCTCCAGAAGGTCGACCCGGCCGATGCCGTGCTCGCCGCCGATGAAGTTGAGGTGGGCAAGGAGCTGGGCAGGCGACATCTTTTCACCATCAACGGCCACGGCGTTGCCGTTCTTGAACTCAACTTCCACGTACTGTGGCTTATTGGGGGCCTTTTCCGGCGCCTTGGTAAGCACGTACATGTTTTCCGGTGCTTCTGCCCAGGTATCCTCAAGGATGGCGCCTTCGAAGGAGATGTGCAGCAGGTTTCGGTCGGAGGACCAGGGGCGCTTTTTGGTGACCGGAATGGGTATGCCGTTCTTCTTGGCGTAGTTGACCAGCGCCTGGCGGCTGTTCAGCTTCCAATCCCTCCAGGGGGCGATGACGGTAATAGCCGGATTGAAATGGTAGTAGCCCAGCTCGAAGCGGACCTGATCGTTGCCCTTGCCGGTAGCGCCGTGGGAAACGGCATCGGCACCCTCGATCTTGGCAATCTCCATCTGCCGCTTGGCAATGAGCGGCCGGGCAATGGAAGTGCCGAGCAGGTAATGCCCCTCGTAAATGGCATTGGCCCGGAACATGGGATAGACGAAGTCGCGGACGAATTCCTCCTTCAGGTCATCGATATAGACCTTGTCGGCACCGGTGGCCAAAGCCTTTTCCCGGATCGGCGCCAACTCGTCCCCCTGGCCCAGATCGGCGGAAAAGGTAATCACTTCACAACCGTACTCGTTCTTCAACCACTTGAGGATGATGGAGGTATCCAGCCCGCCGGAGTAGGCAAGGACGATCTTTTTCACTTCTTGCTTAGCCATTTACATATCTCCTTTTCAACGAATTCAACAAATAAAAGTTTTCAAGTTTTACCCTATTTCATCAATGTCGCCATTATCGCCTTCTGTACATGTAGTCTGTTTTCCGCCTCATCCCACACCGCCGAATGTGGCCCCTCGATGACGTCATCGGTAATCTCCTCGCCCCGGTGAGCCGGCAGGCAATGGAGTACCATGCAGTTCCCCTTGGCCAGATCGAGTAGCGCTTCGTTCAGCTGATAACCGGCAAAGTCCTTTTCCCGCTTGTTCTGCTCCGCTTCCTGTCCCATGCTCGCCCAGACGTCGGTGTTGACCACATCGGCATCCTTTACCGCCTCCTGGGGATCGTCGGTGAGGACTATACTGGAGGTGGCATTGGCAAGCGCCCATTGCATGGCCGCCGCATCCGGTTCATACCCCTTGGGACAGGCAAGGGTCAGGTCGAAACCGAAAATGGCGGCTGCCTCGATCCAGGTGTTGGCCATGTTATTGCCGTCCCCTACCCAGGCTATCTTCAGCCCTTCATAACTGCCGCGGTGCTCGATGACGGTAAAAAGGTCGGCCATGATCTGGCAGGGATGGTGCAGATCAGTGAGACCGTTAATGATCGGCACCGATGAGTAGCGGGCAAATTCTTCCACGATCTCCTGGCCATAGGTGCGAATCATGACACCGTCGCAATAGCGTGCCATCACCCGCGCCGTGTCCTTGATCGGCTCGCCCCGTCCCATCTGGGAATCCTTGGTAGAGATGAAGAGCGGATGCCCCCCCAGCTGGTACATACCCACCTCGAAGGAGACGCGGGTTCGGGTGGAGGATTTCTCGAAGATCATCGCCAGGGTTTTCCCCTTGAGCAGGTGATGATCCTCTCCCCTTTTCTGTTTTTGCTTCAGCTCCCTGGTCAGGGTAAAGATGGCGTCCAGCTCGCTTTTGCTGAACTGGCTCAAGGCCAGAAAATCCTTTTTCATTTTTATCCTTTCGTAGGGGCAACCCCGCGTGGTTGCCCTATTATCGGGCGGCCACACGGGACCGCCCCTACAAAGATTCACATCTCCGCAAGAATCCCGGACAGTATGCTGATCATCTCATCCACTTCCTTCTTGCCGACAATCAGCGGTGGTACAAACCGGAGCACACTGTCGTGGGTCACGTTGAGCAGAACGCCCCGTTCCAGTGCCTTCTTGACGATTTCTCCGCCGGGAACGGAAAGCTCGGCGCCGATCATCAGGCCGATGCCGCGTACCTCCGTGATAACGGGGAACTTTCTTTTCAGTCCTTCCAGTTCGCCCACCAGGTATTCACCGATTTCTTCGGCGTGGTTGAGGATGCCTTCTTCCAGGATCGTCCTTATGGCTGCAACCCCGGCAGCCGTCACCAGCGGATTGCCGCCGAAGGTGGAGCCGTGGGTACCCGGCCCGAAGGATTCAGCCAACTCTTCCTTGGCCAGCATGGTGCCGATGGGAGCGCCTCCGGCCAGAGCCTTGGCAAGGGTCATGATATCGGGAATGACGCCGAAATGCTCATGGGCAAAGAGCTTGCCGGTCCTGCCGATTCCCACCTGAACCTCGTCGAAGATGAGGAGCAGGTTGTTGTCGTCGCAGATCTGCCTTACCTGGCGGAAATATTCTGCATCGGGAACCACCACCCCGCCTTCACCCTGGATCGGTTCCAGCATGATGGCACAGGTAGCAGGAGTAACCGCCTGGCGCAGGGCATCGGCATCATTGAAAGGGACATGGACGAAGCCATGCAGCAGGGGATCGAAGAATTTCTGTACCTTCTCCTGACCGGTGGCGGAGACGGTGGCCATGGTCCGGCCGTGGAAGGACGAAATGGCGGTAATGATCTGGTAGCGCTCAGGCCCAAACTTTTCACGGCTGTACTTGCGCGCCAGCTTGATGGCGGCCTCGTTGGCCTCGGCGCCGCTGTTGCAGAAAAAAGCCCGGTCGGCAAAGGAGTTGTTGCAGAGCAGCTCGGCCAGCTCGATTTGGGTCGGGATGTGGTAATAGTTGGAGCAATGGATCAGCTCGGCCGCCTGTTTCTGCAGCGCCGCCACCACTTTCGGATGACAATGCCCAAGATTGTTGACGGCCACCCCGGCGAGGAAATCCAGATAGCGTTTGCCGTCCGCATCCCACAGGTAGCACCCTTCACCCCTGACCGGCACCAGGGGATAGCGGCCATAGGTCTTCATGATGTATTTGTCGCCCTTGGCGATCCATTGTTGTGAGTTCATACTGTACCCCGTTCTTAAAGGAGTTAAGCCTGTATCTCAGTGCCGATACCGACATTGGTAAAGATTTCAAGAAGAATGGCATGCTCGATGCGGCCATCGACGATGTGGGCTTTGTGCACCCCACCGGTCAGGGCATCGGTGCAGCAGGTGACCTTGGGAATCATGCCGCCGGTAATGGTGCCGTCTTCGATCAGCCCCGGAACATCGCCAAGGGCAATACTGGAGAGAAGATTGCCGCCCTGATCCTTAACCCCGGAAACATCGGTCAGAAGAATCAGCTTCTCTGCCTTCAGGGCTGCAGCAACCTTGCCGGCAACCACATCGGCATTGATGTTGTAGCTCTCGCCACCGGTGCCGACACCGATCGGGGCGATGACCGGAATAAATCCTCCCGCCTCCAGGGTCACCAGAATGTTGGAATCCACATCAACCACATCGCCGACAAAGCCAATGTCGACTGTTTCCAACACCCCTTGTTCGTTTTTCACTTCCTGAAGCAGCTTTTTACACAAGAGCAGTCCGCCATCCTTGCCGGAAAGCCCGACTGCCCTGCCGCCATGCTGGTTGAGGTAACCGACGACCTCTTTGTTCACCTGGCCGGTCAGCACCATCTCCACCACCCCCATGGTCGCTTCGTCGGTAACCCGCATCCCTTTGACGAACTGGGAGACGATGCCGTAGCGCTTGAGAGTCTCGTTGATCTGGGGGCCACCCCCATGGACGATAACCGTGTTTATGCCGATATATTTGAGCAGGATGACATCGAGAGCAAATGACTTTTTCAGTGCCTCGTCAGCCATGGCATGGCCACCGTATTTGATGACGACGGTCTTGCCGGAAAAACGCCTGATGTACGGAAGCGCTTCATCAAGGTATTTGCTTTTTCAATCAGTTTCTGCATCTGCGATTCTGGTAAACTGTTCATGCGGCACCCTTCAGAAAAAAAGTAAATATAGCAGATAAGGCGAAATAATCAACATCAAAGGGGATTTTCTGGTGCGGAGGAAATCGAGATGGGGCAGCTTCTGCAGCCGGTAGGGTGATGGTGACTTTAGTTCCTTTTCCAGGCTCGCTTTCGATGACGAGCTTTCCGTGGTGCAGCCGGATGAATTCACGGGCATAGAAAAGACCCAGACCAAAACCACGGATCTGACCTGTATTTTCCCTGTCCACCTGGTAGAATTTCTCGAAGATCTTAGGCAGATCTTCTTTACTTATGCCGATGCCTTCGTCTTCAACGATTATCCTGGAGAGATCTTCCTGCTTCTCGATCCGGATCGAAACGCGGCCTTTCTCTTTTGAGAACTTGAAGGCGTTATCGATCACCTGCTTGATGGCAAAGCTGACTTTTTCCCGGTCAAGGAACAGGCTAGGGATAGGATCCAGGTTGAAGGCGATCTCTACCCCCGATTTGCCGGCCACTTCCCGTGAAGCAGGAAGGATGTCGAGAATTATGCTGTTCAGGTTGCATGGCTCAAGTTTTAGCTTGTCACCTTTGTCCATCATCTGGCTGAAATTGAGAAGATCGGTGACCAGTCCGCCAAGATAGCACGACTCCTTGTAGATCATGCTCAGGTTCTCACGGTACGCCGGGTCTTCCGGGTCATATACTCCTGAGGCAAGGTTCTGCAGAAACAGGGAAATCGATGTAATGGGAGTGCGAAATTTGTGGGAAACCAGGGAGAGGAAATTCGATTTGAGGCGGTCGACATTCTTGAGATTGGCAATCTCCTCCTTGAGCGCCTTTTTCACCAACGCCTTTTCGATCGCCGTCTTCAGTTGCAGCAGGTTGAGCGGTTTGGTGATGAAATCGTCGGCATCGGCCTTCAGTGCATTAAGGATGATGTCCTTGTCCGCATAGCCGGTCATGACAATAACCACCAGCGTCGGTTCCAGCTCCTTCAGCTTCTTCAGGAGCTCGATCCCATCCATGTTGGGCATCATCACATCGGTGAGAATGACATCGACCCCGCCATTATCGAAGACCTTGAGGGCCTCTTCGCCATCGGCAGCCTCCAGCACCCGGTAGCCTTTGAGGGCTCTGCTGCAGAGATCGCGGATGATGGCCTCATCATCGACGATGAGGATGCATTTCCCCTCCTGCTTCTGGCGGAGCTCTATGTTCTGAGTCTGAACGACATCAAGCATGGCGCCTCACAAAATCGGCTGCAGACTACTTCAGAGGTGGGGTAAAGATGGCGATAAGCTCCGCTGGGACATCTCCCGTATTGCGCAGGCCGTGGGGAATGCCCGGTGGTGCGAAGCCGCAGTTGCCGGCGGCATAAGCTATTTTCTCATCACCCATGGTGCACTCAAGCCGGCCGGAGAGGATATAGAAAGTCTCCGACTCTACCTCGTGGGTGTGGACAAAGATCTCTCCACCAGGCTCGATCCTGCCGCGATGGACACTGAGATGACCGCTGTCAGCCTTGACAACGAGATCTTTGAGAAAGTATTTGTCGTGCTTGGGATGGAGATTTTCAGCCAGAGCATTAGAATCGACATTTTTCCAGTTCATGGGGTCACTCCCGGTTAACCGATTATTTTATAGGCTGCTTCCAATGCCTCATCGAGATTTTCAGGCTTCGTGCCGCCGGCCTGGGCAAGCTCGGGCTTGCCGCCACCGCTGCCGCCGATGATGGGAGCCAGTGACTTGATGATGTCCCCCGCCTTGCAGCGGTCGGTGAGATCTTTGGTCACGGCCACCAGCAGGTTGGCCTTGCCGGCTGCAGCACAGCCGAGAACGATCACCCCCGACTGGAGGCGGTCTTTCAGGCTGTCAGACAGATCACGCAGCCCTTTCGGGTCCTCGGTCTCAACTCTGGTGGCAAGAATTTTTATTCCATTGCTTTCCCGTACCCCGGCAAGCAGGTCGGCCGATTTGGAGGCGTTCAGGCGGGACTGGAGTTCCTCCACTTCCCGCTGCAGTTCTTTCTGTCTTGCCAGCAGGCGCTCAACTCTGTCGATGACGCCGCCCCCCTCCGCCTTGACCAGAGTCGCAAGGTGTTTCTGCTCATCTTCCAGCTGCTGAACATACTCAATGGCGCCGCTGCCGGTGACGGCCTCGATACGGCGCACCCCTGCGGCAATCCCCGCTTCACTGACAATCTTGAAAAGTCCGATGTCGCCGGCTGCCCGGACATGGGTACCACCGCACAACTCGCTGCTCACCTCACCAACCCTGACAACCCGGACCCGGTCCCCGTATTTTTCGCCGAACAGGGCGGTGGCGCCGCTCTGCATGGCCTCTGCCGCGGCCATTTCCACCGAACTCACGTCGGAGTTGTCCATGATGTATCCATTGACGATGTTCTCCACCCGACGCAATTCATCGGCCGTCATGGCAGAAAAGTGGGTGAAGTCGAAGCGGAGCCGGTCGGCAGTGACCAGCGAACCGGCCTGCTTCACATGGTCGCCTACGACCTGGCGCAGGGCCGACTGCAAGAGATGGGTAGCCGTGTGGTTGCGGGCCGTGGCGTTGCGCTCCCGGATCAGTACCTTTAGATCGGCCGCATCCCCCACCTTGATCGTCCCTTTCTCCACCAGGCGCGGTGCACGGTGAGATCGGCAAAGGGCTTGCTGGTACCGACGACTTTCAGATGGGCATTGCCGGTAGAGATAGTACCGGTATCCCCGGCCTGGCCACCGGAAGCGCCGTAGAAGGGGGTGGTGGCGACGATGACTTCCACTTCCTCTCCGGCAACCGCTTCAGCAACCTCCCTGCCTTCCCGCACCAGAACAGTTATGGGAGAATAGGCCGTCTGCTCGTCATAGCCGACAAATGAGCTCCTGATCCCTTTGCCGTGCAGGTTCTTGTAAATCTCGGCCAGACCTTCCTCTCCGGACCCCTTCCAGTTTTCCCTGGCCTGGAGGCGCTGTTTCTCCATGCACAGGACGAAGCCGTCCTCGTCGATGGTCAGCCCTTCATTGGCGACGATATCTGCTGTCAAATCCACCGGAAAGCCGAAGGTGTCGTAGAGCCTGAAGACAACGTCGCCCGGCACGACCGTACCCGCACTTCTCATCAGCAGGGCGACCTCTTCATTGAGAATGGACAGTCCACGGTCCAGGGTTTCCATGAACCGTTCTTCTTCCGCATGGATCACCTTCTTGACGTACTCCTCCCGCTCCAGAAGCTCTGGATAGGCGTCCCCCATCATGGCATTGACTGCGTCGACGATCCGGTACAGCACCGGCTCGGCAAAGCCGAGCATCTTGGCGTGGCGGGCGGCCCGGCGCATGATGCGGCGGAGCACGTAGCCGCGCCCCTCGTTGCTGGGAAGTACCCCGTCGCAGATGAGGAAGGTGATGGCCCGTGAATGGTCGGCAATGACCCGCATGGAAACACTGTCTCTCTCATCCTGACCGTAGCGCTTGCCGGAAAGCTTTTCCACATGCCTGATTATTCCCTGGAGAAGATCAGTGTCGTAATTGGAAGTAACCCCCTGCATGACGGTACAGATCCGCTCCAAACCCATGCCGGTATCCACCGACGGCTTGGGCAGCGGCGTCAGGTTACCCTTGGCATCCCGGTTGAACTGCATGAAGACGTTGTTCCAGATCTCCATATAGCGGTCGCAATCGCAGCCGACTTCACAGGTAGGTCTGCCGCAGCCGGTGCCGGGACCGTTGTCCCAGAAGATCTCAGTGCAGGGACCGCACGGTCCGGTATCACCCATGGACCAGAAGTTGTCCTTCTCGCCGAAGCGGTAGATCCGCTCCACGGGTACCCCTTCCTGTTTGTTCCAGATCTCGGCCGCCTCGTCATCGTCCGTGTAAACAGTCACATAAAGACGATTCTTGTCCAGCTTCAGTTCCTTAGTCAGAAATTCCCAGGCAAAGGCAATGGCCTCCTTCTTGAAATAATCGCCGAAGGAAAAATTTCCCAGCATCTCGAAAAAGGTATGATGGCGGGCGGTGCGACCGACATTTTCCAGGTCATTGTGCTTACCGCCGGCTCGGACACATTTTTGGGAACTGCAGGCCCGGACGTAGCCACGTTTCTCCAGGCCGAGGAACAGGTCCTTGAACTGGTTCATCCCCGCATTGGTAAAGAGGAGGGTCGGGTCATTTCTGGGGATGAGGTTGGAGCTTTCCACAACCGTATGACCTCTCTCCTCAAAAAATCTGAAGAACTTTTCTCTGATTTCTTTGCCTGTCATGAAAACCTCTGCAAAATATTGTAAAAGCAGCTTGAAAGGAATTAAAAAAGGTTGCCTTGGCAACCTTGCTGCTCATGTAAAACATCCAAAATCAGGGAAAGGGAAAAGCCGCGGCGCTGGAGATAGCTGACAATACGACGTTTCTCCCTGTCATCGGCCTTGCGGTAGTCGAAGCTGCCGAATTTCCTGGCCACGACCGATTCCAGAACCTGCCGCTCCTGGTAATCACCTGTCAGAGATACAAGCACCTCCGAAATGATCATTTCGGCAACTCCCCGGCGCAGCAACTCCAGCCGGATCCGCGGTCCGAAACCGCGCCCATTCCGAACTGCCGACTCCGCCCATTGCCGGGCAAAGCGGCTGTCATCCAGGTAACCGAGCCCTTTCATCCTGGCAACGGCAGCCTCAGTATCGCCGCAGCCAAAGCCTCTTTCCTGAAGCTTGCGCCGCAGTTCCGCCTCGCTGTGATCCCGGCGGGCCAGGATTCTCAGGGCCACGGGCATGGCACCGGCCTTATCACCCATTTCAGAACTTGTCTACTTCCAGCTTCTCCCCTTCTTCGCCTCCCTCCATGGCGAACTGATCCCAGTTGCATCGGAGGTGGAAGAGATGCCGGAAACCTTGAGGGCAAAGTCATCCGGATTGGATGACTGGCGCAGGGCCTCTTCGTAGGTAATCAGCTTTCGGGTAAATAGCTGCATCAATGACTGGTCGAAGGTCTGCATGCCGTAGGTGGTGAAACCCTGGGCAATGGCCTCCGGTATCTGCTTGGTCTTTTCCTTGTCGTCGATGCAATCACGGATGCGGGCTGTACCGATCATGACTTCGACGGCGGGCACCCTCCCTTTGCCGTCGGCTCTCGGTACCAGTCGCTGGGAAATGACACCCTTGATGATACCGGAAAGCTGCATCCTTACCTGACGTTGATGATAGGGGGGGAAGACGGAAATGATGCGGTTGATGGTCTCGGCTGCATCCAGAGTATGCAGGGTCGACATGACCAGGTGGCCCGTTTCGGCAGCCGTGAGGGCGGTCTCGATAGTTTCGAAATCGCGCATTTCACCCACAAGAATAACATCCGGGTCCTGACGCAGGGAACTGGTCAGGGCCTTGCCGAAGGAGGAGGTGTCGAATCCCACTTCACGCTGGCTGATGATGCTCTTTTTATCCTTGTGCAGGTATTCCACCGGGTCTTCAATGGTGATGATATTGCAGTTGCGGCTTTCATTGATGAAATCCACCATTGCCGCCAGGGTCGTCGACTTGCCGCTGCCGGTGGTCCCGGTAACCAGGACCAGCCCGCGCTCTTCCATGGCAATTTTTTTCAGGACCGGCGGCAGATTGAGCGCCTCCAGTGATGGAATGCCGAAGGGGATGGCACGGAACACCATGGCGATGCTACCCCGCTGGGCATAGACACTGACACGAAAGCGGCCGAGGCCGGGTACGCCATAGGCAAGATCGACCTCGAAATTCTCGTCGAAATGCTTCTGCTGCCGTTCGTTCATGATCCCCATGGCCATGTTCATGACATTCTCGGCCGTAAGGCGTTCCGCATTGGGAATGGCCCTCAGCCTTCCGTCAATGCGGACGATGGGAGGCATGCCGGTCTTGATGTGGATATCCGAACCGCGCGCCTTGACAGCTATGGTGAGTATCTCGTTAAGATCCATTTTTTATGCACCCCCTCCGGAGGGTACTGCCTGCTGGGCGAGCTTTTCCTTTATTTCCGCACATATCTCCGGATTCTGCTTCAGGTAGATGCGGGAGTTTTCCCGTCCCTGGCCGATCCTCTCCTTGCCGTAAGAGAACCAGGCGCCGCTCTTGTCGACAATTCCCTTTTCCACGGCCAGATCAAGGATGTCCCCCTCCCGGGAAATGCCCTCGCCGTAGAGAATATCGAATTCAACCTCCTTGAAGGGAGGAGCCACCTTGTTCTTCACAACTTTCACCTTGGTGCGGGAGCCGATGACATCATTTCCCTGCTTGAGGCTGGCAATCTTCCTGATGTCCATACGCACCGAGGCGTAAAATTTGAGGGCGTTGCCGCCAGTGGTTGTTTCCGGATTGCCGAACATGACGCCGATCTTCATTCTGATCTGATTGATGAAGATGACGCAACAGTTGGATTTACTGATGATAGCGGTCAGCTTCCGCAGGGCCTGGGACATGAGGCGGGCCTGCAGCCCCATGTGCGAATCCCCCATCTCCCCTTCTATTTCAGCCTTCGGCACCAGCGCCGCTACCGAATCGATAACGAGGACATCAATGGCGCCGCTTCGCACCAGTGTCTCCGCTATTTCAAGGGCCTGTTCACCGGTGTCCGGCTGAGAAACCAGCAGGTCATCGGTTTTCACCCCCAGCTTACGGGCATAGCCGATATCCAGTGCGTGCTCGGCATCGATAAAGGCAGCAATGCCTTCCGTTTTCTGTGCTTCTGCAACGATGTGCAGTGCCAGTGTAGTCTTTCCCGACGACTCCGGGCCGTAGATTTCGATAATGCGCCCTCTGGGCACGCCGCCGACACCAAGGGCAATGTCGAGGGAAAGGGAGCCGGTAGGTATGGCTGCCACATCGGGCAAGGCCTCTTCATTGCCGAGACGCATTATGGAACCCTTGCCGAACTGCTTTTCTATCTGGCTCAACGCCAGGTCAATAGCCTTCTCTCTTTCCTGCATTCAGGAGCCTCCCGTAATTTTATACCCTCTCCACATAACACTATTAGCTGGAGCGTACCCACAAATAGCACACTTATCAGTGCCTTTTCAAGTTTATCTTTGTCCTGCAGAAGCCGCTTCTGCTTACAGTTTTTCTGCAGCAAACCAATTCATAAATCTCTGCGTTTTCAAAGACCTGTTAAAAAGGGGAGAGCTTCCTGCTGAACAAAGGGGAGTGTAGGCTGCCCTGGAATCTCCTCGAGTGGCAGGAGCAAAAAGAACGAGCTGCCTGATCCCGCCGACGATTCGACCCACACCATTCCGCCATGGGCTTCCACCATCCCTTTGACGATGGCCAGTCCCAAACCGGTCCCCTTGCCTTGGAATTTGTGTTTGCCGCTGGAATGGTGCCTGATGTCCCCCACCTCATAGAACTTGTCGAAAATTTTCAGCTGCTCGTCAACCCTGATACCGATGCCCGAATCCTGCACCTGCACCTCAAGATAGCATGAGCCGCTCTGGTGCTCGTAAAAACCGGGATTGAAGCGAATCAGCAGTTCCGCCTTTTCTGCCAAAGCCTGTCGGTCGACAACTCGTCCCTTGATGATGATTTCACCGCCATCGGGGGTAAATTTCATGGCATTCTCCAGCAGTTCATTGAAAACCTCCTCCAGATACTCACGATCACCATTGAAATAAGGTAGGGCTTCCTGGTTACGGAAACTCAAGGTCTGCTTCCTTTCATTGAGAAGCGGCTTGAATTGTTCCTGCAAGGTTTCGATAATCTCCGACAGCTGCAACGATACTTTTTTTACCGGTGAAGCGCTGGTTTCCAGTTTTATTACAGTCAAAAGATCGCTGACTATCTCGTTCAGTCGATGGCCCCCATTGTATATCATCTCCAGCATGCGCCTTTGTTCCACCGACAGATCCCGGTTGTCCAGGTTGAGGAGATACTCGGCGCCACCGAGGACGCTGGTAAGAGGAGTTTTGAATTCATGGGAAATCATGCCGATAAAGTGGCTTTTCATCCTGTCAAATCTTTCCAGCTCCGCGTTGGCCCGCTCCACAAGGGTCAGATTCTTCCTCAACCGATTCTGGGAAACGGCCAGTTTGTTGCTGCTTTTTTCCAGCAGGCGATGGGAGCGGAGCAGTTCCTCGTTCTTCCAGTTCAGTTCGCTGAAAAGCCGGGACTGCTCTATAACTATGCCGATCTGGCTTCCCATGGTGCTCAGAAATCGCAATTCCTCTGTGGCATAATGCTGCTCCGCACGGGTCAGGATATGCATGATGCCGATCAGGTCCGTTTTCGCCACCAGGGGCGCCGCCGTGATGCACTGCCAACCTTCCTCCGCTGCGGCCAGGGCAATGTGGCATGGAAATTCCTCCAGAGAGTTCAGCACATGGCAACGCTGAACTGACGACATGCGGCAGTCCGATGGGCATTGCAATCTATTATGGGCCAATTTCCCATTAAGTTCCGGAGAGATGTTGATGGAAGCAGCCAGCACCTGGCTCTTCCCGTCGTCTTCCAGAAGGTGGATGGTGCCCCCCTCGGCAGAGAATATTTCCAGAGTCTCCTTGATGGTTGTTTCAAGTACCGTCTGCAGATCGGAAGTCTGGGTACCGGCCAGAATATTATTGAGAATTGATAATTCTCTGTTCCGTTGCTGGATCTCCAGCTTTGCCCGGTGCCTGTAGGTAACATCGCGTACGATAACATGAACCAAATTTTCATCTCCGAGATCGATCAGCCGGGCATCTATCTCGCCAAGGAAGGAAGAGCCGTCGCTCTTTTTGAAGGTAATGCCGTCGGAATGGGCCCGGCCACGGCGCTTCACCCGGTAGACCATCAAGGTGAATTTTCCCTGCTCATCCTCAAGCACCAGATCCTTGCCGCGCATGGCGGCCATTTCCTCCTTGCTGAAGCCGAGGAGTTCACACCCTTTTCGGTTAACCTCTTCCAGAATGCCGCTGTCTGCATTGAAGACAAAGATGGCATTGCCGGCCCCTTCAAGAAGACTCTTGTAGCGGCGGATGGTCTTGTCCACCTCCCGCTGCATTTCCTGCAGTTCATGGGAGTATTCGCTTTCCCTGTGGGTTCTCGTTGTCCCCCCAGCTACCTTGAGGATGACGAGCGAAACCGCCAGCAAAACAACAACAGCCAGGTGAAGAAGGGGTGAAAAAACGGCGGCGGGAAGGAGTGCCTCGGCAATGAGCCTGAGAGCATCAGTCCGATGGAGAGGATGAGGATTTTAACAGCGGTTTTTTTTCTGGCAGACGTCATGATCCACCTGTCATCGTGCTGCATATTGTTGCTTGTTATGGCCGGGCGAGCAGCTCCCTTCGCAGCCAGTTAAGGGCGGCAAACGAGGTGACCAGGCGAACCTGCTCCCGGTCACCATGAAAATTAAAAAGCCTGACCCGGCATTGCTCCTGGCCGGCAAGTGCCATGAACACCGTGCCGACGGGCTTTTCCGCTGAGCCCCCCTCGGGACCCGCGATACCGGTAACGGCAAGAGCAAGATCACTGCCGGATTTTTCCCTTGCTCCACGAGCCATTGCCATTGCCACCTCGGCACTGACTGCACCTTTTTCTTCCAGAAGTTGCGCGGGAACGCCCAACAGATCGATTTTGGCCCGGTTGCTGTAAGTAACAAGACCTTCGAGAAAATATGTCGAACTTCCGGAAAGATCGGTAATGCGTTTGGCAATGAGGCCGCCAGTGCAGGATTCGGCCAGGGACAGGGTAGCTCCTGTTTTTTTGAAAAGACCGGCCACCACCGTGTCGATGGTTTCACCATCCTCGGCAAAAACGCGGCTGCCAGAATGTTCCTGGTCTTGTCACCTACGATGGCGATAATTTCGTCGGCAGTTAGCTCTTCGTCCGCCACCACCCTGATCTTTACCTCAATTTCCGGAAAATTGACGCAGAAGGCAATGGAGGCGGCGGCAAAACCTTCCGTCATCCCTTGCAACATCACATCCAGTTCGGCCTCGGACACACCCGATACTTTGAATGTTTTTGTCCGCAATGTCCTGAGCCGACCGGAGGAAGCAAGTGCCGGCAGCACCGTTTCATCGAGCATGGAGACCATCTCGCCGGGAACACCGGGGAGGAAAAAAAATCTGCAGCCTTCATGGACCAGCGAGAAGCCGCAGGCGGTACCCACCGGGTTAGGTATCACCTTGGCGCTCACCGGCATCAGCGCCTGCTTGTCATTTGCCGGATGCAGCTTTTCTGCCACTTTTTCGGCAAAATTTTTCAGATGAGCCATCGCCTCCAGGTTCGGTTCCAGTGGTGAACCGGCAAGCTTTGCCGCAGCCATGGCTGTGACATCATCCACCGTAGGACCAAGGCCGCCGGTGACGATAACGGTATCGCTCTTCCCTGCCAGCAGCTGGCAGGCATCGACAATATCCTGCATGCTGTCCCCCACCGTCATCTGCAGCGGCAGGTTGACCCCCAGATTATAGAGCCGCGCCGCAATGGTGGCGGCATTAGTATCCACCACTTCGCCCAGAAGCAGTTCGTCACCGATGGAAAGAATGGCAGCTCTCACATGAACCTCAGCAGCAGATGCAGGACAATGGCAGCATAAATGCCGGCCACCACGTCATCCAGCACCACGCCGTAACCGTTTTTCACCCGGCGATCGAAGAAGCGGGCCGGTGGAATCTTGGTGATATCGAAAAAGCGGAACAGGAAAAAGCCTGCAACAATCCCTTGCCAGCTACAGGGAACGCCGGTCATGGTAATGAGAAAGCCGATAACCTCATCGATGACGATCTTTCCCGAATCCTTTTCACCGAAAATAAACTCCGCCCGGTCGGAAGCCCAGCAGGCATAGAAGAAAAAGCCCAGCAAGGTGAGCAGATAAAGGGGAAGCGACAGCCTGGCCAGGACCAGATAAAGGGGGATGGCAGCCAGGGTGCCGACCGTGCCCGAGGCCACAGGGCTGAAGCCGGCACCGAACCAGGTTGCGGAAAGGATGACAAAGCGCCTCATGTTTCCGCCACCTCACGTTCGACGATGCGGTAGACATGCATGAGCGGCAGGCCCTTTTCCGCGGCAAGACGCCGGCATTCCTCGAACTCAGGCACCACACGCCTGAGCAGGGCATCATCCGTGACCACCTTGACTTTCACCGCCCCCAGGCTGGTCAGCCGTTCCTCGACGCTTCGTGAAAGGATCAGCCGCTGGCAGGGTAATACCGGACACCAATAGCTGTGGATTCGGACAGGATCAGCCGTGCCAGTTCATCGCGTTTGTCGCAGGGGGTAATGACCGTTACCTGGGTTCCCGGACGGTTTTTCTTCATCTGCAAGGGGGAAAAGGTTACATCCAGTGCCCCCTTTTCAAAAAGACGTTCCATGAGGAAGCCGAGGAGTTCCGGGTTCATGTCGTCGATATTGGTTTCAAGCACAACGATTTCGTCCCGCTGCAGAGTTTCTGCAGTCTCCCCCAGGACCAGGCGCAACAGGTTCGGCATGTCTGCAAAATCCTTGCTGCCGGCCCCATAGCCGATGGACCTGATCTCCATGGGGGGGGGGCTGCCGAAGGCGGTGCCCAGGGCAGCAACAATGGCCGCGCCGGTGGGAGTGACCCGTTCACCAGGCCGATATTGCCATGGACAGGGAGGCCTTTGAGAAGCTCTGCCGTTGCCGGTGCAGGTACCGGAAGCCTGCCGTGGGCCGTTTCGATATAGCCGCTCCCCAAGGGGAGTGGCGAGACGTATACCGCCTCAATCTCCAGGTAATCGAGACCGATGGCGGCGCCGACAATATCGATAATGGAATCGACGGCACCAACCTCGTGAAAGTGCACATGGCCGATCTCCATGCCATGCACCTTCGCCTCTGCTTCAGCAATTCGGCGAAAGATACGCTGCGCCTTGTCCTTTACCGCCGCAGCAAGGGAGCTTTCATCGATCATGGCAGCTATGTCTGCATAATGGCGATGGGGCTGATCCTGCTCAACCCGCACTTCAAAATGACTGGCGGCGATCCCCTTTCGCCTGACAGGTTCCACAGCCAATTCGTAGGTGGAGGCAGGCAGGCACAGCCGGGCAAGCTCCCGGCGTAGATGTTCAAGGGGCAGGCCCAGCTCAATCATCGCTGCCACCGTCATATCACCGGCAATCCCGGCAAAACAATCGAAAAACAAAACCTTCAAGCCGTTCTCCGTAGCTATATTGTAGAAGATGATTCCCTGTTTATGAGACTGGCGGCATAGGCAGCGCCGAAGCCGTTGTCGATATTGACCACCGTTACCCCGGCAGCACAGGAGTTGAGCATGCCAAGCAGGGCTGCGACCCCGCCGAAGGACGCCCCGTAGCCGACAGACGTGGGAACGGCAATGACCGGCTTGTCCACCAGACCACCGACAACCGAAGGGAGGGCCCCTTCCATACCTGCGACGACGATGATTACCGAGGCGGAAAAGAGCAGTTCCTTTCTGGCCAGCAACCGGTGCAGCCCAGCCACCCCCACATCGAAGAGCGTTTCCACTTCGTTGCCCATAATCCGTGCGGTTATCACTGCTTCTCCGGCAACAGGCATGTCGGAGGTGCCTGCAGAAATGACGACGATCTTGCCCCTCCCTTGGCCTCCACCGGCTTCTGCTCGATGGTCAGGCAGCGCGATTCCCTGTGATAACGGGCAGCCGGAAATTTGTGCATCAGCACCGCTCCCTTTTCCCCATCGATCCGCGTTGCCAGGACATTGTTTCCTTTGGCCATAAGGGCGATGATGATCTGTTCCATCTGCCCCACCGATTTGCTTTCGCCGAAGATGACCTCGGGAAAACCCTGGCGCAGGGCACGGTGATGATCCACCGTCGCACAATCCAGTTCCTCGTATGGCAGGTGCCTGAGGCACTCCAGCGCCTCATCAACATTGATTCGATTTTCTTTCACCTTTTGCAGCAGGAGTTTCAATTCGGCTCGATCCATAGTTGGCCTTGGCTATTGGTTAGCTGTTTGACATGAAGTGGAAAATTGACGGTGGAAGTATACCACTTAATAGGGTAAAGCAAGTATTTTTATCGGCACAGCTGGCGGTGGAAGGGGTATGACTGGAGATTTGAAGCCGCAGCAGGGTCAGAGGCGGTTCAGGTATGCTTTGATCTCCGCGGCCATCTCCGGAGAATCGATCATGACCGAAAGTTCGTTATTGTGCTGCAGGGCGCTCTGTGTAAGGTTGTGGCTGCCGATAAAAACATAACGGCTGTCTATGACGGCAGTTTTAAGATGCTGGTTACGCCGGGCAGATCGAAGAAGACCTTGACTCCTCCTTTGGTAAGAAGAGCCGCTGTCTTTCGATTTTCATCATTGAGCTTGTCTTTTAGATCATTGCTCGTTTCCAGGATAACTGTTACATCGACGCCGCGCCGGGCAGCCTTGATCAGCTCGGCAACGATGGTTCCCGGCCGATTGTTGCGCGATTCAGTGACCTTGAACAGGTAAAAGGAGAAGATAACATTACGGCGGGCGCTCCTGATGCCTTTCACCAGGGCATCGCCGTACTCCTGGTTGCGCAGCAGAGTGGTACTGGCCGTATAACTGCCACCGGCATACACTGGCGAGACAGCGAAGCAAAGAATGGCCATGGCGAAAATCGCCACAGCATCCCTGATCTGATGCCTGATCCCCTTACGCCGTTCAATGGAGCAGGTCCATAACCTTGGAAAAGAAGTTTTTCCGCATGGGGTTCACATCCTCGCCGCTGATCCTGGCAAACTCTTCCAACAGTTCCTTTTGCTGCTTGGTCAGATTGGTCGGCGTTTCCACCTTGATTATGACCAGGTGATCTCCCCTGCCGTATCCCTGCAGCACCTGAATTCCCTTGCCACGAATGCGGAACAGCTTCCCCGACTGGGTACCCTCCGGTATTTTCAGACTGGCCTTGCCGTCCAGGGTGGGAATTTCCAACTCGCAACCCAGGGCAGCCTGGGTATAGCTGATGGGGATCTCGCAGATAACGTCATTGTTTTCCCGTTTGAAGATGGAGTGCTCTTTGACGGCAAGGGCCACATACAGATCGCCATTTGCGCCCCCCTTGGAACCTTGGCCCCCCTCGCCGGAAAGCTTGAGCCGATTGCCCGTTTCGACCCCGGCCGGAACCTTCACCGACAAAGTCTTCTTGTCCCTGACCGTGCCGGCTCCGCGGCAATCGGGGCAAGGATTTTCCACCACTTTTCCTTCCCCGTTACAATGGCTACAGGTTTTACTGACGCTGAAGAAGCCCTGCTGAAAACGGACTTGGCCGGCACCACGGCAGGTGGGGCAGGTTTTAGGCTCAGTACCGGCTTTGGCGCCGCTGCCGCCGCAACTTTCGCATCGCTTTGCATAGGGGACCTCTACCTTCCTCTCGACGCCGAAGGCAGCCTCTTCAAAGGTTATCTCCATGTTGTAGAGCAGGTCATCTCCACGCTTGCCGCGGCTGCGCGGCCTGCCGCCGAAGACATCGCCAAAGATATCACCAAAGATGTCACCGAAGGGGGAACCGGCTCCGAAACCGAAGCCGCCGGAGGAAAATCCACCCCCAGCCATGCCGGCATGGCCAAATTGGTCGTAGGTAGCCCTTTTCTGCGAGTCGGAGAGCACTTCGTAAGCTTCCGTCAGTTCCTTGAATCTGTCTTCCGCCGCCTTGTCCCCGGGATTCTTGTCGGGGTGATGCTGAATTGCCAGACGCCGGTATGCCTTCTTGATCTCGGTTTCAGAGGCGTTTCGGTGTACCTCCAGCACCTCGTAATAGTCGCGTTTATCACCGTTTGCCAAGTTATCCTTCCTTTTCCCTTTTTAAGTAGCCTCGAAAGGAGATTTTTTGTTCCGGCAAGGAAATGGAGGAATTGCCCGGAGACGTACGGACCCTCTCTCTATCTCTCTCCCAGAGGAAGATAGAAGAGAGGATGAGTATGTCGCACAGGCGAGACCGCCGATTGACAGCGCCAGAGCGGAAAAGAGTCCTTTCATAAATACGTATAGGGGCGAACGCAAGCGTCGCCCCTATTTTTAAACCGGGCAGGTAGCAGCCGGTCTATTTCTTGTCTTCCTTCACTTCCTCGAAGTCGGCATCGACGACCTTTTCCCCTTTTGCTTCACCTTCGTGGGCTGCAGCACCTGCCTGTTCCTCGCCGGCGGGCTGGGCCTTGGCGTAGACTGCTCGGCAAGTTTATGGGAAGCCTGCATCAATTCGTCGCTCGCCTTCTTGATGGCATCAGCGTCGTTGCCTTCCATGGCCTTTTTCAGGGCTGCCAGTCCCTCCTCGATTTTCTGTTTCTCGGCAGCATCGATCTTGTCGCCGAATTCGCTGAGGGATTTTTCAGTTGAATAGGCAAGGCTGTCGGCCTGGTTGCGGGCTTCGATGAGCTCTCGCTTCTTCTTGTCCTCTGAGGCATGTGATTCTGCTTCGCGGACCATCTTGTCGATCTCTTCCTTGGAAAGACCGGAAGATGCGGTGATGCGGATCGACTGCTCCTTGCCGGTGCCAGATCCTTGGCCGAAACGTGAACGATGCCGTTGGCGTCGATGTCGAAAGTGACCTCGATCTGGGGTACACCGCGGGGTGCAGCGGGAATGCCGGTCAATTCGAAGTTGCCAAGGGTCTTGTTGTCGCCGGCCATTTCCCTTTCGCCCTGGAGAACATGGATGCTCACTGCCGGCTGGTTATCGGCGGCAGTGGAGAAGATCTGGCTCTTGCGGCAGGGAATAGTGGAGTTCTTCTCGATCAGCCTGGTCATAACCCCGCCCAAGGTCTCGATACCAAGGGAAAGCGGCGTTACGTCCAGAAGCAGCACGTCCTTCACGTCACCCTTGAGCACTCCACCCTGGATAGCAGCACCGATGGCCACAACTTCGTCAGGATTGACGCCCCGGTTGGGCACCTTGCCGAAGATGTCCTGGACTCTTTTCTGAACGATTGGCATACGGGTCATGCCGCCGACCAGAATCACCTCGTCGATGTCGCTGGGAGAAAGCCCCGCATCCTTGAGGGCGGTACGGCACGGGCCTTCCAGCTTGTCGATGAGGTTGGCGCAGATCGCTTCCAGTTTTGCCCGGGTAAGCTTCAGGTTGAGATGCTTTGGGCCACTGGCATCGGCGGTGATGAACGGCAGGTTGATATCGGTCTCCATGGATGAGGAAAGCTCGCACTTGGCCTTCTCTGCAGCCTCTTTCAGACGCTGCAGTGCCATTTTGTCATTCCTGAGGTCGATACCCTGATCCTTTTTGAATTCGTCGGCAATCCAGTCGATGACGTTCTGGTCGAAATCCTCACCCCCAAGGAAGGTATCCCCATTGGTGGACTTAACCTCGAAAACCCCTTCTCCCAGTTCAAGAATGGAAATATCGAAAGTACCGCCACCCAGGTCGAAAACGGCGATTTTCTCGTCCTTCTTCTTGTCCAGGCCATAGGCAAGAGCGGCCGCAGTCGGCTCGTTAATGATACGCAACACGTTCAGGCCGGCTATCTTGCCGGCATCCTTGGTGGCCTGGCGCTGGGAGTCATCGAAATACGCCGGTACGGTAATGACCGCATCGGTCACGGTCTCACCCAGGTAATCCTCGGCGGTTTTCTTCATTTTCTGCAGTACCATGGCCGAAATTTCGGGAGGTGAATATTTCTGCCCCCGTACCTCCACCCAGGCATCGGCATTATCGGCCTTGACGATCTTGAAGGGAGAGATGGCAATGTCTTTTTTCACAGCCTCCGATTCGAACTTGCGGCCGATAAGACGCTTGATGGCAAAGAGGGTGTTCTCCGGGTTGGTTACCGCCTGGCGCTTGGCCTGCTGGCCGACCAGACGCTCACCGCTGTCGGTGATTGCCACCATTGAAGGGGTTGTGCGGCTCCCTTCGGCATTGGCTATAACAATGGGTTCGCCACCCTCCATGATTGCGACGCAGGAGTTGGTGGTTCCCAGGTCTATTCCTATAACTTTGCTCATTTAAACTCCTCCTTTTGAATATCTGTATCTAAAAGCTAGTCATCACCGGCAAAAGCAAGGGGACAGGTAAAAAAAGTTCGAAGTTCGAAGTTCGGAGTTCGGGGTTCGGGGTTCGGGCTTTTAACGTCGAATCTCGAACATTGCACCTCGAACCTGCTCTTTTTACTTCGCCACCGAGACCAGGGCCGGCCGCAACAACCGCTCATTGAGCAGGTAGCCCTTCTGGAACTCAGCTACGATGGTATTGGGTTCCTGTTCGGTGGACTCCACCTGGCTCATGGCCTGATGAAAGGCGGGATCGAAAGCGGTACCAGGTCCGGACTGCACCGGGGTGACACCGAATTTCTTCAGGGTCGACTGGAGCATGCTCAAGGTCAATTTGATCCCTTCTATGATGGCTGCCATGCTTTCTTCGCTGGCATGCTCAAGGGCACGCTCCATGTTATCAATGGCAGGGAGAATCTCAAGAATCAACGACTCATTGCCGTACTTGAGCAGCTCTTCCTTCTCCTTCTGCACCCTTTTCCGGTAATTCTCCAGGTCAGCCCGCTCACGGAGATATTTATCCCAGTTTGCCGCTGCCTCAGCTTCTTTAGCTTTTAATGCATTTTCCATCTCTGCCAGCTTATCGGGCTCAGCTTCAGTCAGGTCAGCTGATTCCGCGCCTTCTTGTTTTTCGGATTCTTCAGCAGTCGAAGCCTTTTCCTTGAGAGCTTCGCTGATGGAACTCGCGCTGTGTTTCTTCTTATCCACTGTTGTTAATCTCCTTGACCATGTGCTTAAGTGTAATTGTTGTTTATTCCATCTCCAACAACCTGCTCACCAGCTTTGCCGTATAATCACGATGGGAATAACCTTGGCATAGCCCATTCTCGTGGGTCCGACCACTCCCAGCACCCCCAGGGTATTCTGGCCGGTGACATAGGTGGAGGTGATGAGACTCATTCCCGGCATGTCGCTCAGGTGGGATTCGGCTCCAATGTATATCTGCACACCTTCAGCGGCAATGGCCCGATCGAACAGCTGCAGGATGGTGCTTTTTTTCTCGAAGGTGCGGAATATCTCTTTCATCTTCGCCACATCGGCAAATTCAGGCTGATCAAAGATGTTTACCTGCCCCTCGATGAAAATCTCTGCAACATCCTCGTCGATCGTCTTGGTGGAGAGGGCCAATGCCCTGGCCATGAAGCGATCATATTTCGCCTTGTCGCTCTGCATCTCCTGCAAAAGCTTTGACCGCACCTGAGCGATGGTAAGCCCTTCAAGCAGGTCATTCAGATAGTTGGACATCTTAACCAGGTCATCAGCCGGTATATCCTCGTCCGCTTCGATGATGCGGTTCTGCACCGTGCCGTTCTGAGAAACGAGGATCGCCAGTAAGCGCCTGCTCCCCAGCTTGACGAACTCGATCTGACGGAAAACGTTGGCATCAAAGCGCGGGGCAACGACAATACCATATAATGGGAGGTGGAGGAAAGCATCCGGCTCGTTTCCTTGAGCACCTCCGCCATATCCTTGCCTGTCACGGAACAGCGCCTGAGAATCTCCTCCTGCTCGTCACGGCCAATGTTCCTCACCGACAGGAGCGAATTCACGTAGAAACGGTAAGCTTTGTCAGTGGGGATACGCCCGGCTGAAGTATGAGGCGAAGCGAGAAAACCCATCTCCTCCAAGTCAGACATGACATTTCTCACCGTAGCCGGGGAAAGGGACATGGGGTGCCTGCGAGTGATGGTCCTGCTGCCGACCGGCTCCGCCGTGACGATGTAATCCTCGATGATCGCTTCGAGAATCTGCCTGCCTCGGGGAGAAAGCTGCTCGTCCATAAGTGTACCTCTTTAAAGCACATTAGCACTCAAAGAATTTGAGTGCTAATGCTGTCAAAATAACAACCGGATTAGTCTTTGTCAAGGGATTTTCCCCCCTTTTGATGGGGGTTTGACAGCTTGCAAGCCTGCTAGATGAAGCTGGAGAAAATCCTGTTGGCAAAGATGATTTTGTCTTGAGGGATAGCAATGTGACGACCCGACGTCATCAGCAGCCCCTTGCCTTCAAGCTCCCCGATAAGGCCTCCGTATTCTTCCTCAACAACAGGGCCGAATTCCTCGATGGCATCCTGCATATCAACCCCTTCCAGCAGGCGCAGCCCAAGGAAAAACGCCTCGGCAAGAGCATCCCGACGCGCAAGTTGCTGCAGCTCTTCCTCCTGCAGCTGGTCTTGCTGCATTGCCGCAAGGTAGGCGGTATGATTGCGGGGATTGACCCACCTCAAGCCCCAACCGGGTTCTCGCAGGAATGAATGGGCACCGGCGCCGAAACCGAGATAGTTGCCACGCCGCCAGTAAACCTGATTATGACGGGACTTGAAAAGAGGCCGGGCAAAGTTGGAGATCTCGTAATGCTCGTAACCATGCAAGGCAAGCAAATGTCTGGTAGCCTCGAACATGGCTGTCGCTTCATCCTCATGGGGCAGGTTAAGCACCCCAGCCTCGAACATGGCTGCAAACGGAGTCCCCTCCTCGACGCTGAGGCTATAGGCGGAAATGTGCTCCGGGCCAAGCCGGATTGCCTCGCCAAGAGCTTTTTCCCAAATGGTCAGGCTCTGGCCGGGAAGCGAGTGGATGAGATCGAAACCGATGTTGTCGAAGCCGGCTTTTCTCGCGGCCTTATAGGCGGCTAGCGATTCTTCTACACTATGGACACGGCCAAGTTGCTGCAAAAGGGCATCATCCAGCGCCTGCACCCCCAGGGACAAACGGTTTACCCCCGCAGCACGATAACCGGCAAGCTTTTCCGCCGTCACCGTGCCGGGGTTCGCCTCAATGGTAATCTCCGCATCGGTGTCCAATCCATAGAGGCGCGCCGCGGTGTCGATTACCCGCCCCACCAGCTGCGGCGCCATCAACGATGGAGTGCCGCCGCCAAAATAAAGAGTCGGCGCAGAAACCGGAGCGGCTAGCTGTCCGGCACGAAGCTCCATCTCCCGCACCACCGCCGCCACATACTCATCAGGGGAGACCAGGGAACCGGCAACGGAATCGAAATCGCAGTAGAGACATTTTTTCAGACAAAAAGGGAAATGGATGTAGAGAGAAACGTGCATAAGAAATGATAATCCATAGGAACGGCAAATGTCCAAATTTAACTCCTCTTGAAATAGATGTTTATTTGCATTAAACTTCCCCACATCATAATGAAATTTTATTTATGGAGGAGGTCGCCTGTGAGCAAGCAGATCAAGGCTGCCGCGGTGCAGTTCACTATCAAGGTTGGGGATATAGATGCCAACGTGGAGCATGTGCGGGAAGCCCTGCACCGGCTGCATGGGGAAGGGGTGCAGCTGGCGGTGCTGCCGGAGATGTGGAGCTGCGGCTTTGCCTATAGGGAATTGAACGAGCTGGCCAGGCGGACTCCCGAGGTGGTGGAGGAGATGGGCCGCCTTTCGGCGGAACTGGGCATGGTGCTGGTGGGGAGCCTGCCCGAACCGGAAGGGGACAAGGTCTGCAATACCGCCTATGTCCTTGATCAGGGCAAACTGGTGGGGAAATACCGGAAGATCCACCTCTTTTCCCTGATGAACGAGGACCGGGCCTTTACCGGCGGCGAATCATGGCTGTTAGCCGATACCAGTCTGGGAAAGATCGGCGTCATCATCTGCTACGACCTGCGCTTTCCCGAGCTGACCCGGCGTCTGGGCGGTGGAAGGGGCAGAGATCATCGTCGTCCCCGGCGAATGGCCGAAGCCGCGGCAGGAACACTGGCGGCTGCTCCTTCTGGGGAGGGCAATCGAAAACCAGCTCTTTATTGTTGCAGCCAACGCCTGCGGGGTGATGGGAAAGCTGGACTTCTTCGGCGCCAGCATGATCATCGGCCCCAAGGGAGAGATCCTCGCCGAAGGTGGCTATGAAAGCTGCGAACCCACGGCTGTCCTGGATTTTGCCGAAATGGAGAGCTGGCGGCAGCAGATCACCTGCTTCCCCGATCGAAAGCCGGAATTTTATTAACCCACCCCATGTTGATTCAAGCAGAAAAATCGTGTTGACTTCGGCATGCGGAAGGCTTATGTATTGGACTTTATCGCCGCAGACTAACAAATTTTGCATCCGCTATCAGGAGGTAACAAGCCTTGGAATTTTTCGCCACAACCGGACTGGTCGTAAAACTGGTACTCTTTGTTCTTCTTTACTTTTCAGTCGTTTCCTGGGCTATCATCTTCTACAAACTCCTTCAGGTGCACAGGGCGAATAACGAATCAGAACGTTTCCTGGAATTTTTCTGGAAGGCTAAACGCTTCGACGCCATCAATGCCCAGTTGGACCGCTTTGCCAATTCACCCCTCACCGTGCTTTTCAATGAAGGCTATGGTGAGCTGAAGAAGCTCATGGAAAAGGGAGAGGAAAAACAGGACCCTAATGTCATAAGTACCGATCTGGCAGGAATCGACAACATAACCCGTGCCTTGCGCCGCGCCACGACGTCGGAAATAACCAGACTGGAGAAATACCTGACATTCCTGGCGACTACCGGCTCCACTGCTCCTTTTATCGGACTTTTCGGCACGGTCTGGGGCATTATGACCGCTTTCAAGGGGATCGGCGAAACCGGCTCCGCATCACTTGCCGTTGTCGCTCCCGGCATTGCCGAGGCCTTGATCGCGACTGCAATTGGCCTGGTTGCCGCCATACCAGCCGTTATGGGATATAACCATTTTCAACAAAAAATCCGCGTTCTGATCGGCGAGATGGACAGCTTTTCCACGGAATTCCTCAACATTGTCCAGCGCACCTTCACCGGCAAATAGGAGAGCAGGATGGAACTGGGAAGCAGGGACAACAACGGCCGCTCCACCATGTCACAGATCAACGTCACACCATTGGTTGACGTCATGCTCGTTCTTCTGGTGATCTTCATGGTCACCGCACCCATGATGCAGCAAGGGGTGCAGGTCAACCTCCCCAAGGCGGACACCAAGGCACTGGCCCCCCAGGAAGAGACAGTCATCGTCACCCTGGAAAGGTCGGGCAGTATATTCATCAACAAGGCGGAAGTGCCGCAGGGCGAGCTCAAGACAAGGCTGGCAGGCATGTTTGCGTCAAGAGCCAAGAAAGAGGTTTTTCTCAAGGCGGACAAGGATGTTCCCTATGGTGAAGTGGTAAAAACCATGGCTGAAATCAAAGGTGCCGGTATTGAACGTCTCGGCATGGTCACGGAGCCTGCCCAAGGCAAATGAAACGCACACTTAAAAGAAAAGAGCCGGGACCAGGGGGAATGCTGGTCTGTTCCTTCCTCTTCCACCTGGTAATTTTTCTTATAATCACCCGATTCAACTTCCTGCCGGGTCTGTATACCGATAACACCCCCGTTTATTATGTGGATGTGGTCAGTCTGCCGGTGGCAAGTCCCCAGGCAGGAACTCCGGCCGGCGGCTCTCCTGCCTCCGTTCCCGTCACTGAACCTTCCCCACCGACAACGGAATCACAACAGATGAAGCTGCCCTCCACAAAACCTGCTCCAAAAGAAGCAGGCAAACAGCAGCCGAAAACCACAGCAGGAGTTGAAACAGCGCAGGAATTCGAAGAGCGTCTGGCAAAACTTGAGCGGGAAACCGAAGCTCGACATCAGGCAGCCGCTCTGGAAGCCGCAAGGAAAAGGGCCGCCGGCATCGGCAAAGGGCCGACTGGCATGCCGGCAGCTACCGGCACTGAAGCAGGAAGCGACTATTCCAACTACATCCGCTCACGCCTTGAAGATGCCTTCCGGCAGGAGGATACCTTCAAACCTGACAGGAATAAGGTCGTGGAAGTAAAGCTGACCATCGGCCGCAACGGAAAAATTATCAGCAAACGTTTCGAGCGCAGCTCGAATGATATAATGTTCAATAATGCCGTCGAGCGGGCCATAAGCAGGGCCGAAAGGGATTTCAGGCCGCCGCCCGGTGGCGGCAGCTATGAACACGGCTTCGTTTTCAAACCTCAAGGGGTAGGTAAAAATTGAAAAAATTTTTCATTCTCATAATGCTGCTCTGCCTGCCTGGCTTGAATTCGGCCCAGGACTATCTGGAGGTTACCGCCCCCGGCAATCGGCAACCACAACTTGCCATCGCCCCCCCCGTTCCCTTGTCCGGCACTCATAATGCCGAACTGGGCAAAACGATAACCGACATTTTCGCCTTCGACCTGACACTGGCCGGTCAATTTACCGTGATGCCCTCTCCCCCTGGTGAAACACGGACCGGCATCCGCGCGGGAGAGTTCGACCTGGCCCCATGGCAGGCTGCAGGTGCAAATCTGCTGGTAAAGAGCGGCTACATCGACAACGGTGCAACCATCACCATGGAGTTCAGGTTCTTCGACGTCAGCCGTGGCAAGGAATTGGTGGTAAAACGCTTTACGGGCAAGCGCAACGATCAACGCAAGATCGTCCACATGTTCAGCAACGAGATACTTTCGGCCACAACCGGGGAAACTGGTCCATTCACCGGCAAGACGGCCTTCGTCTCCACGGCATCAGGCAACAAGGAAATCTACCTGATGGACTATGACGGGTATAATGTGCAGCGCCTTACCAAAAACGGCTCCATCAACCTCAATCCCGATTTTTCGCCAAGCGGCAAGGAACTCATCTATACCTCCTACAAGAGGCGCAACCCTGATCTCTATCGGCGGGAACTGCTCACCGGCGCCGAGGCACGGATTTCCTCCCATCCAGGCATCAACGTGACCGGCGCATGGTCTCCGGACGGCAGCAGGATAGCTTTGGCCATGAGCAAGGACGGCAACTCCGAGATCTATACTATTTCCAAAGATGGCAAGCAGGTGGTCAGGCTCACCAAAAATGAGGCCATCGATGTCTCTCCGGCATGGTCTCCTGACGGTCCCGCATCGCCTTCGTATCGGACCGCCTGGGGAAACCGCAGATTTTCGTCATGAATGCGGACGGTTCCCACGTTACCCGTCTCACGACCAGCGGCACATACAACGTCAGCCCGCGCTGGTCTCCAAAGGGAAACACCATAGCCTACTGCCGACAGGAGGGAGGGTTCCAGATCCATGTCATAAACGTGGACGGAAGCAATGACATCAAGCTCACCTCCGATGGAAGCAATGAGCATCCAAGATGGTCGCCGGATGGCCGGTTCATAACCTTCAGCTCAAGCAGGGCAGGAAAAGAAGGGATATACGTCATGAGAAGCGACGGCACTGGACAGGTGAGGGTATCCCGCGGCAGCAGCGCCGATTCTCATCCCACCTGGTCGCCACACTGGTGAGTTCCGGTTTCATTTATATTTCTTAAGTCATTTGTTGAAATTGCCTTAGACTTATGTATAATCCATCTAGTTTTTGACTTTGCGAGGAGTCGATCCTCTGTTCTTAAAACTGTAATTAAAAGGAGAGAAGAAATGCGTAAGGGTATGGTAGGCTTGGTGACGGTTTTGTTTTGCGGTGCTCTTTTATGCGGTGGCTGTGCCAAGAAGGATATGGTAAAAGCTGAAGAGGCGACTGTACCACCGGTTACGACGGAAAAGCCTGCCGTAACCCCACCTGCCAAGCCCGCCCCCAGTGAAACCGTTAAGGAACAACCTATCCAGGAGGCACCGACGACAACGGCTGAATCAACCGTCAAGGAACAAGCTCCGACAGTTATCGCCGCCACCGAACTGGAAAAAGTCCTCTTTGATTTCGATTCTTTCGTCCTCTCGCCGGCGGCCCGAGACACCCTGTCCAAGAATGCCCAGTGGCTGGAGAAAAACAAACAGGTCAAAGTCCAGATCGAGGGTCACTGCGACGAGCGCGGTTCTGATGAATACAACCTGGCCCTTGGAGAAAAGCGCGCCAAGTCAGCAGTGAATTATCTTGTTACCCTCGGCATCCCCGCCAGCCAGCTGAGCGTTATCAGTTTCGGCAAGGAAAAGCCTGCTGACCCGGGTCATGACGAAGCTGCGTGGGCGCAAAACAGAAGAGCCGAATTCGTTATTCTCAAATAGAACGTCCAACATAAAGTAAAAAGGGAGCCTCGTGCAGGCTCCTTTTTTATATGCCGTTCCAACTAGTTTTGCTGTACAGGGGAGGATTGAAAATCATGCAGTTCGTCAGGAGAGGTTTGCCTCTCATCTTTATTATCGCTCTCGCCGGCTGTGCAACGAGAGAAACAGTGGATTCCATGCAACGTGACATGGATGAAATGAAGAGCCGCCTGTTCAAGATGGAAAAGGACATCGGCGGGATGCGCAGCGAGACCAAGGAAGGGATTGACAAGACCATCAAGGACTTTCACAAGGAGATGGAAAGCCAGCGCAAGGGAGCCGCTGATCTACAGGCGACCCTGGACAGCACCAAAGTTGACATGCAGGTCCTGACCGGCAAGGTCGACGATGTGCGGGTCCTGGCCCAGAAGCCGGCAGACGATCTGGCCCTGCTCAAGGAAGATACCGACCGTCGCCTGGCTGCCATGGAAGATCGCCTTGCCAGACTCGACAAGGGCTTTGATGAGTTCCAGAAGAAAATGACAGAGGCAAAAGCAGCGGAAGCTGAACAAACACCTGAGGCACTTTACCAGAAAGGATTGGAGACCTTGCGCAAGGGCGACCCCCAGAAGTCCAGGGAGTACCTGAGCAGATTTTTGGAACTGTTCCCCAAACACGACCTGGCGGCAAACGTGCATTACTGGCTGGGAGAAACCTATTACAGCGAAAAGAAATACGACCAGGCTATCCTCGAATTCCAGGAGATCATCAAGAATTATTCCGGCAATGAGAAGATTCCAGCAGCAATGCTGAAGCAGGCCATGGCCTTCAAGGAACTGGGAGATGCTAAAAGCGCCCGATACGTCTACAAAAAGCTGTCGGAAGATTATCCGCACACGGATGAAGCGCGCGTTGCCAAAGAAAAATTAAAGGATCTTAAGTAAAAAAAGACGGGGCTTTGGCCCCGTCTGCCTTTTCGCTCTCCTGTATCGGCAGGACTACACCTTCTTTGCTGCCGATTCCTTTTCTTCTTTAGCCTCTCCATTCTCTTCCGACTGGGGAAGCTTATCCTTCTCCTCCGCAGTGCTGGACTCCTCCTGGACACTCTGCTTGAAATCCTCAGTGGCCCTCTTGAATTCAGCGAGCCCTCGCCCAAGCGACCTGGCCAGGTCGGGAAGTTTTTGCGGGCCTATGACTACCAGCGCAATGACAAAAATGACAATCAGTTCCGGCATCCCGATTCCAAACATATCGAACCCCACCCATGATCCGTTAAAGTGTTAACAACTCTCAGGAAACCGCTTCCCGGCCTCAATCCTGACAAAATAATAGAGGTTTTACCATAGTGTGTCAAGGGACGTAATTTAAGGATTTGACATAGCCAGGAACATTGACTACTATCGGTTGGCACTTTGAAAACAGTGTACCTGCATGCAAAAGGAGACGTTGGCATCTACCATGTACCAGGATGATATGAAGAATGAAATCAGAGCCCTGCTCAAGGAACGAAACGGCATTTTGCTGGCCCACAATTACATGCGTGACGAGGTTCAGGAGATCGCAGACATTACCGGAGATTCCCTCGGGCTCTCAGTTGAGGCTGCAAAGACCTCAGCCTCGGTGATTGTCTTCTGCGGTGTTCATTTTATGGCTGAATCCGCATCTATCCTGGCACCGGACAAGACGGTCCTTCTGCCGCGACTCGACGCAGGCTGCCCCATGGCGGACATGGTGACTGTGCCTGCTCTTCAGGAGATGAAGAGACGCCATCCCGGAGTGCCGGTCGTAACCTATGTCAATTCGTCGGCAGCGGTCAAGGCCAACAGCGATATCTGCTGCACTTCCGCCAATGCGGTGAAAGTCGTACAATCACTGGCTGCGCCGGAAATCATCTTTGTTCCGGACAGGAATCTGGGGCGTTATGTGGCCCGTTTCACCGACAAGGTCTTCCATTTCTGGGACGGTTACTGCCCCACCCACGAGCGATTGAAGCCAGATAACGTAATCCGTCTGAAAAAGGAGAATCCCGACGCCCTGTTCATCTGCCATCCGAGTGCAACCCCGAGGTGGAGGCGCTGGCTGATCATGTTTGTTCAACCACCGGCATGTACGATTTCTGCAAAAAAAGTTCGGCCAAACGCTTTATCATCGGCACGGAAGCCGGTATTCTCTATAAACTGCAAAAGGAAAATCCGGGCAAAGAATTCATTCTCGCCTCACCCGCCTTGTCTGCCCCAACATGAAGCTTACTTCGCTGGAAGACATTCTCACCGCATTGAAAACAATGACCCCCGTCGTCAAGGTTTCCGAAGAGGTACGGGAGCCGGCAAAACTGGCACTGGACCGAATGCTGGCCATTCCAAGGGACTGATGCACAAGCCGTTGCAAGCGGAAAACCGATCGGCAAGGCGTCAGGAACTCCTCCGGGTTTTCAACTCGCTTTTTGACCACTATGGAAAGCTGCATTGGTGGCCGGCGGAGACCCCCTTCGAGGTCTGCGTCGGCGCCATATTGACCCAGAACACCAACTGGGGCAATGTGGAAAAGGCAATCGCCAACCTCAAAAAAGCGGATCTTTTGTCGGCAACAACCCTGCGTGATGTGCCGGTGGAAGAGCTCGCCCAGGTGATCAAGCCCGCTGGTTTTTTCAATGTGAAGAGCGCCAGGCTGAAGGATTTCGTCGGCTGGCTTTTTGAGAGATACCTTGGCAGGCTTGAGGCGATGTTTGCCGGAGATTGGCTTGAACTGAGGGAAGAGCTGCTGAAGGTGAGGGGTATCGGGAGGGAAACCTGCGATTCGATCCTGCTCTATGCCGGCAATAAACCTTCCTTCGTCGTTGATGCTTACACCAAGCGGCTTTTTACCCACCTGGGATTAGTCTCGGCAAAGGATGACTATGAGGCGGTGCGCGCTCTGTTCATGGATAATCTTCCAGCCGATGCCGCACTGTTCAATGACTTCCATGCCCTGATCGTCCAGCACTGCAAGGTGCATTGTCGAAAAAAGCCGTTGTGCAGCGGCTGCAGGCTGCATCTTTCCTGCAATGGCTCATGACATCGCCTCTGCCTTGTTTCTACCCCCCTGTTTGGCTTTGTAGAGTGCTTCATCCGCCTGCCTGAACAGCGAATCCACGCAATCCACCTTGGCTGACGGAAATGTGGCCACACCAAGGCTGACGGTAATCGTCAAACCATTCATTTTTCCGGTAAAGACGATTTCCTGTACCGCACAGCGACAGCGTTCAGCGAAAAGCATCGCCTGGGGCAGTGCCGTCTCCGAAAGCAGGACTACGAATTCCTCCCCCCCGTAACGGGCAGCCACATCATAGCTGCGGACCATTTTTTTCAGCAGAGCTGCGACCGCAGCCAATACAACGTCCCCTTGCTGGTGCCCGTAATTGTCGTTTACCTTCTTGAAGTGATCGATGTCTATGATTATCAGGGACAGGGAGCTCTCCTTCCGCGCGGCCCGCTGGTATTCCCGATCAAGTGCCTCCATAAGGTAGCGGCGATTGTACAGGTGGGTGAGCGGGTCGGTGTTGGAGAGCTGCTTGAGAAGCTCGTTGGAACGCTTCAGCTCGTCCTGCAGGCACTTGATCTTCAATTGAACCTTGACCCTCGCTACCAGTTCCCCTGCATCGAAGGGCTTGGTAACGTAATCGCACGCCCCTTCCTCAAGCCCTTTTATCTTCAGATCCCGGTCTTCACGGCCAGTGAGCATTATTACCGGAATATCCTTCAGTTCATCGCGCGTCTGCAGCATGGAAATGAATTTAAAGCCATCCATGCGCGGCATTTCCAGGTCACAGAGGATCAGATCTACCGGACTGTTGAGAACGAGCTTGAAGGCTTCAATACCATCTGCCGCCTCCAGGTAATTGTCGAAAAGAGAGACTTTCTGCAGGGTCTTTACGATCTGGGCCCGGACTTGGTTGGAATCATCGATTATGAGGATGCTTGTTGCCATATTTTTGAGTCCGGTTCAACAATTGTTAATGGTCCTGGTTTCGGGAAAGCAGCAACATGGTTAACAGCAATCAAAGGACCGGCTCCTTTGCCCGGAGCTTCATCTCGGCAATGGTGGCAGCATAGTCACTGCTGCCGAAGACGGCACTTCCCGCCACGAAGACATCGGCGCCGGCGTGGGCAATCTGGGCGATATTGGATTCCTTGACCCCCCCATCCACCTCCAGCTCGGTCTCCAGTCCCTTTTTATCAAGCAGGCCGCGCAGTGCCTGTATCTTCGGCAGACAGGCATCGATGAAAGACTGGCCCCCAAAGCCGGGATTGACCGTCATCAGCAGCACCAGATCCAACTCATCCAGAATATGGTCCAGACAGTGCAGACTTGTGGCTGGATTCAGCGACACACCGGCCTTTTTGCCAAAGGACTTGATGAGCTGCACCGTCCGGTGCAGGTGATTGGTGGCCTCGGCATGGACAACGATAATATCGGCTCCGGCCTTGGCAAACTCGCCAATGTAGCGATCAGGGGCATCGATCATCAGATGCACGTCCAGGGGCAGCCGGGTCACCCGGCGGACGGCCTCCACCACCAGGGGGCCAATGGTAATATTGGGGACGAAACTGCCGTCCATGACGTCAATGTGGATATAGTCGGCTCCCGCCGCTTCCACTGCCCGCACCTCGTCTCCGAGACGGGAAAAGTCGGCGGAAAGTATGGATGGTGCTATTTTTTTCATGACAACCTCCGGGAAGTAAAAGGGGGCTCTTGCCCCAATGCCGACAAGTCAGAGAAAGCCGCCGTCTTAACAGTCCCCATATACTCATTGGCATTTCTCATTTTTTCTTTAATCTGGCAGCAAAAAAACCGTCCATGCCGTGCCGGTGTGGCCACGCCCGGAAAAATCCTGCCGGGGTGAACAGCTCGGCCAAGTCGGGAAAGAGCAGGCGCAGATTCTCGATGACGAACTCATCATGGCGCGAAAGGAACGCCTCTATCACCGCCTCATTTTCCTCGACTGCCGTGGAACAGGTGGCATAGAGAAGACTGCCCCCTGATTTGAGGTGCCCGGCCAGGTTTTCGAGCAGCGTTCTTTGACCCTTGGCAAGATCTATAACATCGGCAGCAGACTTCCACCACTTCCCTTCAGGGTTGCGCCTGATGACACCAAGTCCCGAACAGGGAGCATCCAGAAGGATTCTGTCAAGTGGACTCCGTTCGAGGGTTTTCAGAGGTCTTGCCGTATCGAGAAGAACTGTCCTTATGGATGAAATGCCGAGCCTGGCGGCATTTTCATCAACGAGCTTGAGCTTGCGGCCAATCACATCACAGGCAAGGATCTCGCCACGGTCACCCATCAGCTGTGCCAGCTGGGTCGACTTCCCCCCTGGAGCGGCACAGGCATCCAGCACCCTTTCCCCGGCTTGCGGGCCGAGAAACATGGCAGCCAGTTGCGACGATTCATCCTGAACGAAAAACAGGCCATCCCGGAAAGACTTGAGCCGCGACACCGACCCGGACAGGTTGATGCGGATAGCCATGGGGGAAAATCGGCCGGCCTCGCACTGCACCCCTTCTGCCGAAAGGATCTCCATAAGCTGTTGCCGGGTCGTTTTCAAGGTGTTGGTTCTGACGGTAATGGCAGGGGGCTCGGCCATGGCCCTGGCCAGCATCTCGGCCTCATCCAATCCCAGTTGCCCGATCCAGGCCGCTGCCAGCCAGACAGGGTGTGAATAGACGGTGGCCAGATAGGCAGCCGGATCTATTTCCCTGTCGGGATAGGAGATATGATCCCGTTCCCGATCCGCATTGCGCAGTACCGCATTGATAAAGCCCGATGCCCGCGGCACCAGCACCTTTGCCAGTTTTACCGTCTCATTAACAGCTGCGGAAACGGGCACCCGGTCCAGGTAAAACATCTGATAAAGGCCTATGCGCAGAAGCAGCAGCACTGACCGTTCCAGCCGCTCCAGCCTTTGGCTCGAAAAACGCCTGATGATATGGTCGAGGGTAGCCTGGCGTCGAAGCACCCCATATACCAGCTCGGTAAGCAGCCCCCGGTCGGGGCCCTGCAGAGCTCCTGCTGACAGCTCCCGGTCGATCAGGATATCGGCGTAGGATCGTTCCTTGTCGATGCGCAGCAGAATTTCAAAAGCGGCACTACGTGGATTTGAGCTGGACACCATGACTCCGTATGTATTACAGGATTTGAAAAACGTGATGAGAACCCACAGCGCCTACAAGTGCCCATATGCAAGGCTCAAATGAGCGAGGAGACGAAACGTACCTGATGCATGTTGAGTTCCCGAGCGAACGGCAACAAAGCAGATCGGCCCGGCAGAAGTTTTTCGAAGCACTGTTAGTTGAAAAGCGAACTGCATTATATGCATTCCCTGCAAAACTGCAAGGCTGCAGAGACATTTCTTGACATCACCTTGACTGACGTTAACCTTTTAAGGATAGTTCACCAAATACCGGGAGGTCCCGCCATGATCCAATGGGAAAGCGACATCAACAAGGCCCTCGCCCGCGGGCAGGCTGAAAAGAAATGCGTGCTGCTGGATTTCTTCAGCCCTGGCTGAATAGGCTGCAAACAGATGGGTGCGGTTTCGTATCCCAATAGCAATGTCATCGATTTTGTCACATCACGGATGATTCCCTTGCAAGTACCTGCCGACGGGCAGGTGGCCAAGGATTTCCGGGTGGGCTGGACGCCGACCATCGTCGTTCTCGATCTTTACGGTAAGGAGCATCAGCGCACCATAGGTTTCCTCCCACCGGAAGAACTGGTCCCGTCCCTGCTTCTCGGCCTCGGCAAGGCCGACTTCGACAACGGGGATTACAACGATGCCATTCTCCGCTTCAATGAGGTCCTTTCAAGCCACAGGAACAGTGGCGCAGCTCCGGAAGCCTGTACCTGACAGGTATCAGCCGTTACAAGACAAGCCACAATGCCGGAAACCTGAAAGAGACCTACCAGCGTCTTGCCGCCGAATATCCGGCCAGCGAATGGGTGAAGAGAGCTTCGCCATACAACCTGCTTTAGCAGGGCTTCCATGATATGTTCTTGATTTGAAGGAGGGGTATTGGATCACGTTCTGGTTGGTCTTCTTTACAGCTCGCTCGCTGCGCTGGGGCTGGTTTCCGCGGGTCACGCCCTGCTTTTGAAACGTGACCCGCGATCTGCCCTGGGTTGGATCGTCGTCTGCCTCACCCTACCCCTCTTCGGGCCGCTCCTTTACTGGAGCATGGGCATCAATCGCATCTCGCGGAGAGCGCGCCAGTGGCTGGAAAGCGGGCAGAGACTGGCGGGATGGGGGAATTTCTCCCTGGGCAGAAAACAACAGAAAGCCTGTTCCCTTCCCCCAGGCACCGAACATCTGCAGGAACTTCGCTCCCTGACCGACCGCGTCGTAATAGCCGATCTTTTGCCGGAAAATCGGCTCACCCCACTGGAAAATGCCGAAGGCGCCTACCCAGCCATGCTGGAAGCAATCAACAGCGCCACTAGCACCATCAACCTGAGTACCTATATCTTCGATGGCGACGCCACCGGCCGGAGATTCGTTACGGCACTGACCGATGCAGCGGAGCGGGGGGTCGAGGTGCGGGTCATCATCGACAGCCTTGGGGAGAAGTACTCGCGCCCCACGGCACGTAAGCTATTGAAAGGTTCAAAGGTGGAAGTGGGCAGATTCCTCCCATTGCGTCAAGGGGGCTATGTCAACCTGCGCAATCACCGAAAGATTCTGGTGGTGGACGGCAAAAAAGGCTTCACCGGCGGCATGAATATCGGCGACCGGCACGTTACGGAAAGGGTCGGCGGCCCTGCAATCGTCAAGGACATGCATTTTATGGTGGAGGGGCAGGTGGTAAACGATCTGCAGCGGACTTTTCTCGAAGACTGGTTCTTCGTCACCGGAAACCTGATCAACGATGAAAGGTTCTTTCCCGCCATTCCGGCGGCAGGCGATGCCATTGTCAGGGCCGTAAGCGACGGACCGGACAAGGAATTCAGAAAGCTGAACTGGATCATCATGGGAGCCCTGTCCTGCGCCCGGGACAAGGTGCGGATCATGACCCCCTATTTCATACCGGACCGGCCGCTGATCTCCGCCCTCATCACCACTTCTCTGCGTGGCGTGCAGGTGTCACTGGTGCTGCCGGCGCGAAACAACCTTCCCTTCGTCCATTGGGCTACCCGGGCCTACCTGTGGGAACTCCTGCAGCACGACATCAGGGTCTACTACCAGCCTCCACCATTCGTCCATACCAAGCTGCTGCTGGTGGACGATATCTGGAGCCTCGTCGGTTCAGCCAACCTGGACCCGCGCAGCCTGAGATTGAATTTCGAGCTCAACCTGGAGGTCTATGACAGAGAGTTGGCAAGACAACTTTCGGATAGGTTCGACAGGACAGTGGCCGCCTCCCAGGAAACCACCCTGGCAGAGGTTGACGGCAGAAGCCTGCCGGCAAAGATTCGTGACGCAGTAGCAAAGCTGGCATCGCCTTACCTGTAATTAATAAATATCCAGTTCGGCAACTTCTTCCTCCAGGCCGCAGTGACTTGCCTATGGCAGTCTCTCTACCCTTCATACTGCGCACCGCCAAAGGCGAGCATCGGGAAGAAGAACATGGGCAGAAAGAACAGCCCAAGGCCATACACGACACCTCTGCCAAATCGTTGCGCCAACGAGAGCATGGCCAGCAGGTAGATGATGAAGCCTACCACGGGAATAAAGAGAAGAAACATCCACCACCAGGGCTTGCCGGATATTTCCATCAGGACATACATGTTGTAAATGGGGATGATACTGTGCCAGCCCGGTTGGCCTGTTTTTACATAAACCACCCACATGGAAATAACGATCAGCAGGGTAAACACAAGCAGAAATAACAGTATCTTGATGCTCAGCCCCCTTGATTGCGCCCTTTGCTCCGGCGGCACAGCGTTTTTCTGCGCCTCGACCGCCTTTTTCAACAATTCAGGGTCCTGCTTCTTGATTGCCTCAGCCATCATTTCAGCGGCTTCCTTCATCTTTCGTTCTTGCTCCGCCTTATCAGTGGGTGAAGCAGGATCTGCCGGGGCTGGTTGAGTCGTTTCCGGCTGCACCGGCGATGCGGGGGCAGGGACAGTAGCCGTAGCCGGGACCGGATTGGGGGCAGGTACTGTGACAGCCACAGGCTGGGCCTGTTTCATGGCTGGCGCAGGAGCGGCTACAGGGGTCTGTGCAGCTGCTGCGACAGGAGCGGCAGGAGGTGCAGCAGATTCTGCTGCCTGATTCACAGCGCTGGGTGGCACAGCAGCGTGGGCGATTTTTTTTCTTTTGATCGGTTTAGGCTTTTTCCTGGTCTCCGGGAAAGTACGCTTCAGATCTACCTCGTTTCGCTCGAAATCCAGTACAACGTCCCGGTTTACCTTGACGATAACCTGATTTCCCCTCCGCCAGAATGACTCGCAGTCGATAATACTTCCATCCTTGAGATAGACCTGCTTGCCGAGACATACTCCAGCGAGCATCAGCCATGCCAATAAAACCAGAACCAGATTTCTCGATAATGCGCCCATGATACCCTCCCGTACCGCTATGGCCAAGTTTTACGTCCCGGCCGAAAATGGTGAAAACTGTCGCCTTTTCCTGAGATGTACCACTTCGAGGGCAGCAGCTCGTACTTCCCGCTTTCCAGTGACGATCAGCGCGAACAAGTCACGCCAGATAAAAAAACAGCCCATTTCCGATAGGGTGGGCTGTTTCTCATCGACTTCGGCGGCCCCTCTTTCCAGGCTTCTGGACAGGTAGCTTTGCGTCGCACGATTACCCGTGCTTTGCCTTTTCGTCAATCAATTAGGAAATTAATGAAATACAATCAACATCATCTATTGTCAATCAAAACTTCTTCACGGAATATCAAAGCTGTTTTCAATGCAGATAGCCGCGGATGCCGGTGTCGAAGTCCTGGGGTTCGAATCCGAACGTGTCACGCCAGGCCCCGTCGCAAATGTTTTCTTCAATGAGCATGAGCAACTGGTCCATGGTGATGGGAAAGGCTGGAATATTCTGGAAAAGGGGAACTACCAGTTTCATCAGCACCAGCGGGTTGGGAATCTTGCTTACGTGGGATTTGCCGAGGGCTCGTCCGATGCAATCAAGCAGATCGTTATAGCTGAGACGGGTGCTGCCGCACAACTCATAGGTCTTGCCGATAGTCTCCGGCATCTCCAGCGCCATGGCAAAACAGCGCGCCACATCGTCTCCGGCAATTGGTTGCAGTCGGTATTTGCCGTCACCGATGACCGGCACCGCCGGAAGATTCCTGATCATCCCGGCCAGCTTGTTGATGAAATCATCCTTCGGGCCAAAGACGATCGACGGCCGAAAGATAGTGTAATCAAGTCTGGAGTCCCGCACAAATTGTTCGGCCTGGTATTTGGTCCGGTGATACATGGAAGTAGCACCCTCCCTGGTTCCCAGCGCCGACATCTGCAGGTACCGTTTGACTCCTGCCTGCTTCGCCGCCTCCACCTGATTTCTGGTGGCTTCCACGTGCAGTCGTTGAAAAGTTACCCCCCGCGAAGGAAACTCGCGAATGATCCCTACCAGGTTGATGACGGCATCGCACCCGGCAAAGTGCCGGACAAAAGTCTCCGGCCGGGTCACATCCCCATCCACCTGCTCTACCCCCGGTTCATAGCTGTCACTGGGCCGGTGAGCCAGGAGCTTGAGATGATGCCCTCTTTCCAACAATGCTTTCCTCAAATGTCCGCCGACAAATCCCGTACCGCCGCTGACAAATATATTCATTGCTACCTCCTGACAAGTGCCGCTGACGAAAGATATTGTATCTCACTCATCAAGCATTGCCAGTTGATGACATAACAATAAAAAACCCCGTTACAAAGGACGGGGTTAGTAATGGAGCCATGGGAAGATGTGCCATTTATTTGCCGCAACACTTCTTGTATTTCTGGCCGCTGCCGCAGGGGCAGGGATCATTGCGTCCCACCTTGCTGCTGACCAGGGGTCTGGCCGGTACGACCGAGCCGTCGGTAAAAAACCACCGTCCAGCATCCTTTTTGAACTCTGCCAGCTCGTGATGGGTCTTTCTCGCACCCCTCTCACGAAAGCGGGCAATGAATTCCACCGCCCCAGCAGTGTCAGCAGCCCCCCCTTTTTCGGTGGAAACGATTTCCAGGCCATCCCAGACAGATTCTTCAGCCACTGCCTGGTTCCTTCGGGATCAAAATTCTGCCGGTGCTCAGGATGGGTCGTCTCCAGGATGTAATCCGTTTCCACCTTCACGTAAGCCGAATAGCGGGACCGCATCAACTGTTCTGCCGTCTCCGCCTGCCTGGCTCCATTGATCAGCGGTTGGCAGCAGTTTTCATAGGTGCTGCCCGATCCGCAGGGACAACTGTTCATGACATCTCCTCTTTCTTTGGTTTTTGTTCCAGATAGGGCCGGAGCAACGGATACTCCTGGAAGAAATCAAGCAGAAACTGGTTCCATCGGGTGTAAGCCTCTCCCTGGCGATCGGTCGCCGCCACATACCTACTGTACAAGTTGTCGTAGGCATCCATTTCAGCCTTTCTTCCAACTCTGAGGGCAGGCATATTCGACTTTGAGTATTCCAGCATATCGTTAAAGGCTTCAAGATATGCTTTTAGAGCCTCTTCATACCCCTTGTAGCCAACATCATTCAACTTAGCCAGCGGAAGGAACATCTCCAGGCCACCCGCAACCAGCTTTTCTTTATTTACCGTCAGATAACCATTCAGTTCTGCCAGTTCCCCGCTTGTCCTAGCCATCATTTTTTCACTCTGTGCCACCTGTGCCAAAACTTTGTTAATCCGGAAGATGCTTGATATTTCTTCACTGCTGTTCAGCTCGTCAAGTGATTTCTGCAGTGCCAGTGAAGCCTGCTGATAGCGAGAACAGCGATCTTTTATAGCATCGGTATGGATAGTTTTGTCCAGGTCGTCGAGAACCTTGACTTCGGCGGCATGAAGCGGCACAGACAGGACAAAGGAAAGCGTCGCTGCCATAGTAATGCAGAAGGTTTTAATTGCTCCCATGGTAGATATCCTCAATACAGGTCTGAACTGCTGGCAGGTCAGGCTCCGATTTTCAGCACAATCTTGCCGAAATGCTTGTCCTCTTCCATCATCCGGTGGGCATCCGCCACCTGGTCAATGGTAAAGACCTTCTCGATAATCGGAACAATGGTCCGATCGGCGAATTTCGGCAGCGCCCTTCTGGTAAATTCAGCGACGATCTCCCCTTTTTCGCTCACCGGCCGGGAACGGAGCACCGAACCGATGATCTGCTGTCTTTTAACCATCATCAGCGCCAGGTTGAGCTCAGCCTTGATGCCGCTGGTGACGCCGATAATGACCAACTTTCCCTTGTAGGCCAGGGAGTTCATGTTGGGGGCCAGATACTTGGCGCCAATATGATCCAGGACCAGATCGACCCCTTTCTTGCCGGTGTACTCCTTGACGATCTCGCTGAAATCCGGAGTCTCGCGGAAATTGATCAGCAGGTCGGCGCCAACCTCCTTGACCCGCTCCATTTTCTCCGGAGAAGCGGTGACGATGAGCCTGGAAGTTGGGGCCAGTGCCCGGCAAAGCTGGATACCCGCCGTGTTGACGCCGCCACCGCGCATGGAGAATGGCGGTCTGACCATCTTTGAATTCGCCCAGCATGAAAATATTGAGGAAAGCCGTAATGTAGGATTCACAGACGCAGGCTGCCTCTTCAAAGGTCATGGATTCAGGGATCGGCATCAGGTGCTTGGCATAGGCCACTGCATACTCGGCATAACCGCCGCCACCAACCAACGACATGACCCGGTCGCCCACTTTCCAGCCGGCAACGTTCGGCCCCAGTGCCTCGATAATGCCGGAAACTTCCAGGCCGAGAATTTCCGAATCACCCGGCGGAGGTGGGTATTTGCCTTCACGTTGCACCAGGTCGGGACGATTGATGGAAGTGGCCATGACCTTGACCAGCACTTCGTTTTCCTTTGGTGTGGGTTTATCCACCTCACCCACCTGAGTACCTCGCGCCACCGAAACCTTCCAGTAATACTGCTTTCATAAATCCCCCCGAAATTTATTTTATAAAATCTTCTGCAATACCTTGCCTGATGGTAAAAATGCTTTTTAATATCATCGTATACAAAAAGGTGTCAACCCTTAACAAACTCATGCAGCGTTTAATACTGACATTGCCTCTTGTACTTAAGACAGCGTTATGTTAAAAAAGGTCCACTTATCGTTCAATGAGAGGGAGGCACGACCATGGCCGAGCAAAACCAGGTATGTTATACCTTTGAAGCCGCCATAGAGATGGCTGTAACAATGGAAGAAGAAGGTTTCCGCCACTATCTTGAGGCCATTCGCAAGGTGGCCAATAAGGGAGCCCGCGAGATTCTCAAGGATGCGGCGCTGGATGAACTTGAGCACAAGCATCAGCTGGAAAAGGCCTTGGTGGAAGGAAGCATGGGATCAGGCAATCAGTTGAGCCAGCCGGTGAAGACCATGAACCTGACTTATGTACTGGCAAAGAAGGAACTGAGCCCCAATTCCGACTCCAGGGAGGCACTGGCCTATGCCATCCACCTGGAAAACGGTTCCATCGATTTTTACAAGCGCATGTCGGAAGGGTGTTCAGGAGCTCCCATGGCGGCATTGTTCGAGCGGTTGCTTGCCGATGAGACCCGCCATTTGCAGTCGCTGGAAGATCTCTACGAAGAGCACTTCATGACGGAAAACTAGAAGCTGCCTCAGCTCCACGAAAAAGGGACAGCCATCCGGGTTGTCCCTTCTCTTTTGCCCTCAGCCGATCTCCACCAGCCGGATATCGAAGTTAAGATCTCTTCCCGCCAGGGGGTGGTTGGCATCTATGGTAACCTGGTCGTCGGTCACCTCGGTTATCACCACCTGAAAAGCATTACCATCTTCCTGGGTCACCTCAAGATGCTGGCCGACCTCCGGCAACATGCCGGCCGGGAGTTCGCTGCGAGGCACCTGGGCGACCATTTCCTCTACCCGCTCGCCATATGCCTCTTCCACCGGTATGTGTACAGAACGGGTCTCATCGATGGACATGCCCTCCACAGCCTGGTCAAAGCCGGGAATGACTTCTCCCGCACCCACTGTGAATTCCAGAGGGCCGGAAGAACAATCGCAGTCGCTATCGCCACATTCTGAAGAATCGAAAACCGAACCATCTTCGAGCTTTCCCGTATAATGAACCTTTACCCGGTCCCCTTTCTTTGCCTGTGCCATAGTATCCGCCTTTCATGATAGGTTTTTAGCTTGCGACAATACCAGATCGTACACCGCTTTTCCACTAGTTTCACACCGGTCACTGCTTCAATTGAAAAGCCGCTTTCAGGACAACCTGGTACTCGCTGACCTTGCCGTCAGCCCCCACGTGGCCGTGAACCTCCTCCACCTCAAACCAGGAAAGATTTTCCAGGGTTTCCCCCGCCTTTTGCACCGCAGCTTGGATGGCCGCCTCGATACCGTTTTTTGAAACGCCGATTATCTCCACTTTCTTATAGATCCGGTCATTACCGTACATGGCTCCTCCCTGGTTTATAGTTAATTTCATTTAATAGTAGCATTTGCCCATGATCTGTAAAGGAATGGGGCTTCACTTCAGGGACGAATAGTGTTATGAATCCTCACATGCAATATCCCTGCAGGAGCTGATATGGAAACTGAGAATAGAACCATTGTCTTCAATGGCATTGTGGTCAATATCGAGCAGATGGAGGTAAAGATCGGTGGCAAAGGCTGGCACCGCTACCAGGTTGTCCGCCATCCGGGCGGCGTCGCTATTCTGCCGCTCCATGATGACGGCACGGTAACCTTGATCAGGCAACTGCGCCCGGCCACCGGCGGCTTTACTCTGGAAATACCCGCCGGCCGCCTCTGCCCCGGTGAAGAACCCACCAATTGCAGTCATCGCGAGCTGATGGAGGAAACGGGTCTGATCGCCACCAATCTGAGGCCCCTCGCTTTATCCATTCCTCCCCCGGCTTTCTCGATGAGGTTATCCATCTCTTCCTTGCCACCGGTCTGTCACAAGGAAAGGCACAGCCGGAGGACTATGAGGATATCGAAGCCGTTCGCCTGCCCATGGATGAAGCCCTGGAGATGGCACTGAATGCAGAATCGCCGATGGCAAGACCATTGCCGCTCTGTATCGGGCAAAAGGAAGGGACAAATGATTCTTAAGGCCTCGGTTTCAGCTGAATTGGCAGGCATGCGTCTGGATGATGGGGCCAGGCAGCTCTTTCCCGACCTTTCCAAAACCCAGATCAGGCGTATTATCGACTGGGGAGGCTGCACCATCTCGGATGCCTTGGTGCGGGTTGCCTCAAGGCAGTTGCGGGAAGGGGACCTGATTTCCCTTGGCGTGATGGAGCCTGAGCGGTGCGTGGAAATAGCCTATGGCAAAGAAGACCTGCTCTACGAGGATGGAGGCTACCTGGCCATCAACAAGGCGGCCGGCCTCAACAGCCAGCGCACCCCATACCAGCTGAAGGGGACGGTGGAATATGCGGTGGACTGCTACCTCAAATCCCTCGGCTCCAAGGAGCGGCCCGGGTCATCCACCGTCTCGATCGCGGCACCTCGGGGTGATGTTTTTCCCGAAGCACAAGAAGGCCGCCACCCATATTTCTTTCCTGCTCAAGGAGGGAACGGTGGAAAAGGTCTACTGGGCGCTGGTCGCAGATGTTCCTGAGCAGGACCAGTGGACGGTGGACGCCCCCATCGCCAAGTTGAACAAGTTCCGATACGGGGTGGCCCTCCCTGGCCGGGAGGCGCGTACCGCCTTCCGAGTCATCGCCGCCGGCAAAGGGGCAACCCTGATCGAGGCCCATCCCTTTACCGGACGGACCCATCAAATCAGGTCCATCTCGCCCACAGCGGCCTGCCGATCATCGGCGATGCCACCTACGGCGGCGACCATGCCCCCCGCATGATGCTTCACTGCCGGACCATGGCCTTCACCTCCAGGGAGGGAAAGGAAATCAGCGCCACGGCCCCGCCCGATGAGGCTTTTCGCCAGGTATGCCGTGATTTCGGAATTGAGATCGACCAGTTCCAGTCATAAATCGCCCTGTGCTCGACAACCGTTCAGGCAATGGGCCACTTGCTGGTATGTGGGTCGAACCCGCCCTCTGCAGCGCCCTGGCGGCTGATCAACACCGCCCTTGCCGGAGCGCCGTCCCCGTCCGCTATCTTCAGAGGCAGGCAGATCAGCTCGTAATGACCCGGTGGAACCTCCTCCAGCTTGAGCCCTTCCAAAATTAGGGCATCATTGCGCAGGAGCAGGCGGTGGACCTTTGCCTGCCCATCCTCACGCTCTATGGAAAGCGAATCGATGCCCACCAGCTTCACTCCCGACTCCAGCAGAAATTCTGCCCCGTCCTCCGTCAGATAGGCAGCTTCCTCCGAATATATGCCAGCGGCACCTGCCGAAGAATTATCCGTCTTCAGCAAAACACGTTCTTCACCCTTGACCGGCAACCGCTTCAGCTGTTCCCGCTGATCGCCGTAACCCCTGTTATTTCCACCACAACCACCTTTCCCATGAGAAGCGACAGTGGCAACAGGTCGACCGATAAACCATCTTCAAAACAATGGCGAGGAACATCAATGTGGGTACCGGTGTGGCTGCACATGGAGACGGCTGAGACATTGGCAGGTTCACCCAGATCAAGGCGCATTACAGGCTCAATGCGCACCGGCGGATCGCCGGGATAGGCCGGCAGTTTGTCAGAAATTGTCTGAGAAATGTCGTAAATTCTCATCGCTGCACCTCCGCAGTCTTAATCCGGAATAGGCACGCTATTGCTTCCGTTACACATCAACAGTATACACGGCACGGATCCTTTTGCGAGAGCAAAGGTCAGCCCCCCGGCGCCTCTCCCCATGCATTTCTTGACAAATCCCCGGTCATATTGCTTAATACCCTTTCATGCATACAGCCTGCAGCTGCTGAAATGAGGTAGCCATGTCCGAAAAAACCGCCGTAGTTCTCCTGCAAATGGGGGGACCAGACTCCATCGCCGCTGTCGAACCGTTTCTGTTCAACCTCTTTTCCGACCGGGAGATCATCAAGATCGGCCCCGCCCTTCTCCAGCCGTTCATTGCCCGCTTCATCTGCCGCAGACGTGCGCCGAAGGTGGAGGCATATTACGAGCAGATAGGGGGCAAATCGCCCATACGGGAGCTGACCGAGGCCCAGGCCAAGGCACTGGAAACGGAACTGGGGGATGGTTACCGCGCCTTTGTCGCCATGCGCTACTGGAAACCGACCACCATCGATGCCCTGGCCGCCATCAAAAGAGAAGGGATCTCCCGCGTCATCGCCCTCTCCCTTTACCCCCACTATTCAAGGGCCACCACCGGCTCCAGCATCAACGAGCTGAAACGGGTTCTGGGACAGGCAGGGGTCAGTTTCCAGGTCAGTTATATCGACCGCTTTTACGACCATCCCCTTTACATCGAGGCCCTTGCCGAAAAAATCGAGGAAGGTCTCTCCCAGTTCAGCGATCGCTCACGGGTAACGCTGGTTTTCTCAGCCCATTCCCTGCCCCAGTCCTTTATCGACGACGGTGATCCCTACCTTTCCCATATCCAGGCCACGGTGCGCCTGGTCATGGAACGGCTGGGCAACGTCGATTACCACCTGGCCTTCCAGTCCCGGGCCGGACCGGTCAAGTGGCTGGAACCGTCCACCGAGGAAATGATGAAGCGGCTGGCTGAGGAAGGGCGGAAGGAGATGCTCATGGTGCCACTCTCCTTCGTTTCAGACCACATCGAGACCCTCTACGAGGTGGATATCCAGTATGCAAAAGAGGCGAAGCAGCTGGGGATCGATAAATTCCGCCGCTCCCCGTCCCTCAACTCGTCACCACCGTTTATCCAGTGCCTGGCGGAGCTTGTAAAAAGTGTAAAGAGTGAAGGGTGAATGGTGAAACAGTGCCTGATCTGCAAAAACATATTTGATGAAGAGGAAGCCGGCCGGTCTGTTTTTGCCGAGGCCGGTGAATGGCTGGCGGGCGAGGTCTGGGACGATGCGGGAAAGCTGTGCACCCAATGCCTGGAAAGCAGAGCGATGCTATCCATGATGTACCTTCACGAGAAAAACACCTGAAAAATAGCTGGAGATAAAATGGAACATGTAACCATTGACGGTATCAATCTGAGCCTCGCCAATCCGGTGGAGCTATCCCTGAAATGGGTCGGCCAGGGGGAACTTCTGAAGCAGCTCCTGGCTGCGTGGATGGTCATCGACGAGCGAGATATCCCCTTCAATCCCCGCCTGATCGGCAAGCCCGGGGTAGGCAAGACCACCCTCGCCTACGCCGCAGCCACAGTCTCAACCGACCGGTCTACCTCTTCCAGGCAACCATGGATACCCGGCCGGAAGACCTGATCGTCACCCCGGTGATCGGTCCCGACGGCAAGATTCAATATGCCGCTTCTTCCCTGGTCTCGGCCATGGTTGCCGGCGGCATCCTCATCCTCGACGAGGGCAATCGCATGAGCGAAAAGGCCTGGGCCTCCCTGGCGCCCCTCCTGGACGACCGCCGCTACGTGGAGTCCATCATCACCGGCCTGCGCATCCCCGCCCACCGTGATTTCCGCATTGTAGTCACCATGAACGAAGATGCCTCCACCTTCGAAGTGCCGGAATACATCCATTCCCGCCTCCAGCCCCAGATCTACATCGACTTCCCCGAGGCGGACGAGGAGATGATGATCCTCAAGGAAAACCTCCCCTTTGCCGCCGCTTCCATCCTCAGGTATGTGGTCGATTTTCTCCAGCGTGCCCACGCAGCCGACGAGCTTTACTCGGTACGGGACGGCATCAACATCGCCCGCTATGCCCTGAAGATGATGGCCGCCACCGAGAAGGAGCCGAAGGCTCTGCTGCCCCTGGCGGTGGAGCGGATTCTGGGAGAGGAGGCGCTAAGATACTTGTAGGCATTGAGACTCCGCCCTTTCCCTTGAACGATTCACCTCAGCACCCGCCCACTTACCCGCCAATGAAATACAATTCAAGCACAACCTGCCTGAACCCGATAAGTCCATACAAGCGAAATGTCCCTGGTATGGAGTTATCAGAATGTTGCAGGTGCTGTCCATACGTCTACGAATGCCTTCATTTCTCGAAAGAGGCTTCACGCTACTCGAACTACTCGTCATCATGTCTGCCGTCGCCATTCTTGCCGCCATCGCCACGCAAGCCTATTCCACTTACATCCAGAAGGCGAAGGTGGCCATAGCGATTGTCGAAATCAGAGGACTGGAGAAGGATATCAAAATGTTCCTTGACGATAACTACCGCCTGCCCATGGACCTGAACGAACTGGGAAGAGGGAGCCTCCTCGACCCGTGGGGAAACCCGTACCAGTACCTGAACATCGCCAACGGCGAAATCAAGGGGAAAGGCTCGCTCCGCAAGGATCGCAACCTGGTTCCGATCAATTCCGACTACGACCTTTACAGCATGGGAGCGGATGGTCAGTCTCTCCCTCCACTCACGGCCAAGCCCAGCCAGGATGACATCATCCGCGCCAACAACGGCGCCTATATCGGGCTGGCTTCCTTATATTGAGCGGTAGATGCCATGAATCGTCAGCTCTTTTATTATCTGCACAGCATAGTGGCCCGCCGTATACTCGGCCTGTTCGTCCTTTGTGCCATGCTGCCCACCGCAACGCTCGGCATTTTTACCCTCAGCCAGGTAGCCGATAAACTTCGGGAGCAGGCCCATGAACGTCTGCACCAGGCCAGTAAAAATGTCGCCATGACTATCGTTGAGGGGTTGACCTTCCTCAAGTCCGAGATGGAAGAACTGGCTGCATCGAGGGGCAAGAACGCAGGTCTTTCACATCTTGTGGTCTCAAAGCAGGGGGGCAACCCACTCCACCAACGCTTCCTGAGCCTCGCCATTTTGCAGCCGAATGCAGAGACCAAGGTGATTTTCGGCAAATCGTGCCCGCTTCCCCCCTTGAACGAGCCGATTCTCAAGCAGCTTTCTTCCGGCAAAGCTTTCATCTACGCCGGTCGCACCGACAGCCCTACCCCTGTTTTCATCGCCATTGCCATCGGCAGAGGGACTGCTCCCCGGTTCCTGGTTGGCGAAATAAATCCGGATTATCTCTGGGAACGGGTAAGTGATGCATTGCCGCCACTGACCGAAGCAGCGATCATTGATTCCGCCGGCACAGGACTCTATTGCTCCCCTCTTTTTCCATCGGCCGCCATCGCCCGGTTTAAAAACGGGCAGCAGCCTGCTTTCGGTCAATACGAACTGCCCGATGGAGCCGACACCCACTTGGCCAATTATCGGTCAATTTTTCTCAGGGGTGCCTTTCTCACCGATGACTGGACTGTCGTCGTCACCCAGTCCAGGACAGACGCCTTCATGGCGCTCACCAAGTTTGCACGGACCTTCATACTCATCCTCGTGTTGACTCTTCTGGTGGTCTGTTACCTGAGCAGCGTGCAGATCCGGCGGAGCCTCGTTCCATTGGCAAGGCTCAAGGAAGGGACACGCCATATCAGCCGTGGAGATTTTGCCAGCAGAATCGAGGTCAACAGCGGTGATGAATTTGAAGAGGTTGCCGACTCCTTCAATATCATGGCGGAACATCTGCGGCGACAATTCGAAACCCTGTCGGGAACGGGACAGATTGTCCGTACCATCCTTACCGCCCTGGAACGGAAAAAGATCATCGCTGCCGTTGTCAACAATATGCAGAGTGTAATAGGATGCGATCAGGTTGCCCTGTTTCTCCTGGAACCGGGCCTGAAAGACACGGCAATAGCTTACCATAGCAACGCAGGTGGCGAAAATCCTGCCTATACGGTCTTTCCCCCAGATGAACTGGATCTACTGGAGAAGACTCCTGAGAGCCTGCTGGTGGGGCCGGGTGAATTCTCAGGGCTGCTTTCCACTGTAGGGGGAGGTGGCCTCATGGCGCATGCACTTCTGCCGATACGTCTCCATCAGAACATCGGTGGAATTTTGGTTCTTGGGTATCGTGAAAAACCGGATCGACCCAGGAAGATTTGCTTCGCGCCAGGCAGATAGCGGATCAAATTGCCGTTGCCATAGTCAATGCCGATCTGATCGACGAACTGGCTCAACTCAGCTGGGGGACCCTTACGGCCTTGGCTCGGGCCGTAGATGCCAATTCCCCGTGGACTGCCGGGCATTCTGAGCGGGTAACGGAATTGTCACTGAGAATAGGGAAAGCGATGGGACTGTCCCCGCAGGAACTGCAATTGCTGCATCAGGGTGGACTGCTCCACGATATCGGCAAGATCTCCGTCCCTGGTTCAGTTCTCGACAAACCGGGAAAGCTTACGGAGGAAGAGTTCGCTTGATACGGGAACATCCGGCCAAGGGAGCCCTGATCCTGGAGCCTATTCCCCCCTACCGGGAAGTCATTCCCTTGGTGGAACAGCACCATGAATGGTTCAACGGGGAAGGCTATCCCCTTGGCCTGGCTGGGGAAGCTATTTCGCTGGGTGCCCGCATCCTCGCCGTTGCCGATGTCTACGATGCTCTTCTCTCCGACCGGCCTTATCGGCCAGGCTGGGAGTCCCATCGGGTGCTTGCCTATATTGAAGAGCGTGCCGGGCACCAATTCGATCCTGCGGTGGTGGAGGCTTTCCTGACAATATGCGGTGATGCAGTCCCGGCATGATGGAGAAGGCCTTTCAGGCAGGGTCATCAGGGAGAGTCATCAGGTGAAATGAAGGCATCAATCATCGATGGAGGAAGACTCACCGGGACCGGCATCGATTCGGCAGGAAATAATGGGGGATTTGTCATGGATAAAGGTCCATCTGATGCAATTCTATCTGGGTGCGAAGAGCTTTTCTGGCCCCTGGAGCGAAGGGGGGAGGAACTGGAACGGAACCAGTGGCTGTCTGATCTCGGTTGGCCCGAGATTATGGCACTTGCCTCTTACATGTCCCCATACAAGATCCCCACTGGAACGGCTGTTTGCAGGGAAGGAGACCGGGAGGTCTTTCTTTGTCTCATCTGCGATGGCGTTATCGATGTGGTAAAGGAGGATTCCAGCGGCTGCGCCAAGGTGCTGACCAGCATCAGCAGGGGGAAAACCATCGGGGAGATGTCACTTATCGACGGAGAGCCGCGCTCCGCTACAATGATTGCCCGCAGTGATGCAACCCTTCTGGTCCTTAAGCTGGCAGGCTTCCGTGACCTTGCCGAGGTTCACCCAAGGCTTTACGGGAAGCTGGCAGAGAAAATCGCCCGCGTTCTCAGCCAGCGCTTGCGCCAGACCAGCGGCGCATTAGCCGAATATATCTAGTTTCCATCCGGAAACTCCGGATGAGAAACTAGTGGTTTCCGATTCGGAAAGAGGGGATTTTTTGTTCTGGCAAGTAAATCAAAGGCTTGCGCGGAGACGTACATCGGTACGTCGCACAAGTAAGCCCGCAGATTGACGCCGCCAGGGCAGAAAAGAACCCTTTCCGGATGGAAACTATCTAGTTTGCATTTCGAAACTAATATGCGAAGATCGAAAAATCATGGCCCACAGACTCCACCTTGAACAGTTCGGCCCCGTATCTGCCCTTCCCATTCTCCACTACCGGATGGAGTTCGCCCACCTGGTGCGTGAGGCGGTGGCCCGACTTAAGCCTGACTGCATCTGCATCGAGCTTCCACCGACCCTGAAATCCCACCTGCTGCGAACTATTCGACGGCTACCGGAAATCTCCGTTCTCAGTTACGATTCCAAGGGGGGAACCGTATACCTTGTCATCGAGCCAGCCGATCCCCTGGTAGAGGCAGCACGGCTCGCCCTTGAGCAGGATATCCCACTGCATCTGGTGGACATCGACCTGGACGATTACCCGCTCCACCAGGGAGCGCTGCCTGATTCCTACGCCGTTCATCGCCTTGGGTTGAAGGCATACTACGATGAATTCAGGAAGGCCGGCAGCACTCCGCCGGGCAAAGAAGACCTGCTGCGGGAAAAGGGAATGACCTTTCAGCTGCAGCAGCTGGCAAAGGAACATGGACGAATTCTCTTCGTCTGCGGCATGTATCATCTGGAGCGGGTGAAGGAATTTTACGAGCGGCCCCAGGCAGCGCCATTGTCACGGGTGCGCCGGGACGATGTCCGCCTCTGGAATCTCCATCCCGACTCCTGCAGGGAGGTCCTGGCCGAATATCCCTTCCTTTCCGCGATGTATGACCTTCGCCGCGGCCCACTCCCTCCCGAGCCGGAACAGTCAAACCTGTCCTTGCGCAAACGCTTCAACGCCCTGGAGCTGATCGGCGGCGGAAAAACGGAGATTCCGGAAGAGGAGGCGTTGCGCCAGGCGGTGTTGCGAAGCGTCCACCACGTGGGAGGTGAGGGAGAAATGCCTGACCGCCAGCGGATCATGCTCCGCCTCTTCCAAGAAGCGGCCCGCCATTACCGGCAGGAAACCGGCGAGCCGGTCCACATCTGGCAGAAGCGGGCCTTTTTCCGCTTTGCCCGCAACTATGCCCTGGCTGGCGGCAGTCTTCTCCCCGACCTGTTCCAGATGCTCACCGCCGCCCGTTCCTGCATCGACGACAATTTTGCCTACGCCTTTTACCGCCTGGCCACTTTCCCAATGTGGCAGCAGGAACAAAGCGACCTCCCCACCGTCCGGCTGACACCCGAGGACCTCTGGTCGGGCAGCCGCCGCATCAGGTTCAGACCTCGGGAACAGCGCCGGGGCAAGGGACTGTCACCGCTGGCCTTTCTCAGGCGAAAGAAGGAGAAGCGCCCCGGCGAGTGGCTGGAGGGATTCGACAACCAGTCCATCTGCTCCTATCCGCCTGAAGATCTCATCATCGAGGACTATGGCCATTTTCTCAAACAGAAGGGGGCAAAGCAGCTCTCGGAAGAGCAGAGCCGGGTCGAGCCCTTCTCGGCATCCATGCTGGACGGCATCGACATGCGCGAGACCTTGCGCAACCTGCACGAGGGGAGGATCTATGTGCGGGAAAACCAGAGGGTCAAGGGGGGTGTCGGCGGGGTGGTGGTGGTGATCTTCCATGAAGACAACGGCAACCAGCGGTTCCCCTATCACATGACTTGGCTGGGGGAACATGCCCAGGAATCGGACATGGCTTTCTATGCCACTTCACCCGATGACAACATCGTCGGCCCCGGCATCTGCCGTTGCGAATATGGCGGCTTTCTCCTTTCCTATCCGCCGCGAAGGATGCTCGACGTCTGGAGCGATGGCGATTATGCCTTTGCCCGATGCAAGTCGGAGGTTCTGCTGCTGGCAGCCCTGGACTATTCACCGGAAAAGCACGTGGTCTATGTGGCAGCCCGCCCGCCGCGCAGCTATTTCCGGCAGATTGCCGCCCGGCTCGGCAAAAAGATCGTCTACATTCCCCTTGGTTCCTTGTCGCCGGTGAAACTGAAACGACTTCGAGTTTTTCATGTTCTCTACGGGCATGACAAGCGGGAAATTGCCAGGGATTTTGTTTGGTAGCCGGAAGCCAAAGGTCAACAGAGGCTGCCGTGGCTTCACCCCCCTCAGCCCCCCCCTATGGAATAGGGGGGAAGCGAATAACGTGAGCAGGGGGGTCCGCAGCTGGGGCAACCAAACGAACGGAGAAGCCACAACAGCCGGCGATTTCAGGAAAATCTGGCCTACTTCCCTGCCGGCGTTTTCACCAACTCCAATTTGCTGCTGACGTTGTTTTTGATCCAGGATGGGTCCCACCACTCTATGGGATTGACCGACTGCCCGGAAACCACCACCTCGAAGTGCAGATGATCCCCGCCGGCCATGCCGGTGGCCCCGGTGTTGCCAATCATCTGCCCTTTTCCACGTTGTCTCCCTCCTTGACCCCGATCCGGCTCAGGTGCCCATAGATGGTCTGCAGCCCCATGCCATGGTCGATGATGATGCACTGTCCATAAATGCCCAGGTCACCGGCAAACACAACCTTGCCCCGGTTGGCCGCCGGGACCTCCGCATGGGCCAGTGAGGCCAGGTCGAAACCGAGATGGGTCTGGGTATCCACCTCTTTCCCTTCATAGACATAGATGCGGGTCTGGGCAAAGCCTCCCAGGGGGGCAGCGTTCGGCATGCGTAGAAAGATGCCTTCCCAGAGTGGAACGGACGAGGTTTGACGGCTCAGGTCCTGAATCGTCTTGCGGTCCTGGGCGCGCACCTCGCCGTTTACCTTGAGGAACAGTTCCAGGGGTGATGCAGCCTGGGGATACCTGTCCTTGAACTCGGCAGCGATCTTGTCCACAAAAGCCGGGGTCAGGTTGATGCGGTCAGGCGGAAAATTCTTGCCGATAAGGTGATAATTGATCCCCGCCACCCGCTCGTTGCCGGCTCTATCCACCGCCGTGACTCTTGGAATGAATTGGTTGGGGTCCATGTCATAGGGAAACGGAAAGAGACAGGCATAGTTTTCTCCCCCCTGCCGGTAGCCGGGGTAAAACTGATTGCCGATAACAACCCCGGTCTTTTCCACCTCTTTCGATACGGTATAAACCACCAGCCCCGCTCCGCCGCGGGTAATATTATGGGCAATACTCAGGACAGCCACTGCCGGAGGCTTGTTTTCGAAGGTGAAGGCGAATTGTTTGCTTGTGGTTCTGTCAGCGCCAAATCGCGGAGCGGAGTTGGTCGCCCTCACCTGCAGAGTGAACGGTCCCTCTTTCAGGCCTGACTGGAGCAGGTTGACATTTTCCGTGGCCTCATGTGATTTTCCGGCGTAATCCTTGACCAGCACATTGACCGTCTTTTCACCCTGAACGGCGGCAATGGTCAGCCGCTTCAGCACCCCACGCCCTGCATCCAGCTTAACCTTCAGGTCCCGCCTGATGGCAACCGGCCCGTTTTCCGGGGTCAGCGAGATGGTCGGAGCCGGCGATCCCAGGAAATAGAAGAGCGCGAAAGCTATTACAACGAGAAAGAATACAGGAAGGATAAGAGTCAGCCTGTTCATTATTACCCCTTTTGCTGCTGGCAATTGAGATGGACGCCTGCAAGATGCTGTAATTACCGGTATTATACCAGACACAGGCGCTGCTGCCAGTGAAAGGCGCACTGGCTTGTTCTTTGACGATGCGGGGAGATTGACTTTATTTGTCAGCCATGCAGGGAAAAATGTGATGGCGGTCACCTGATGGCCACTGGTGTTCCTGTATAATCGCCAGCAGATAGCCAGCGGTGGCGAAAACCTTCCGGCCCGGAAATTGCTTTCTACAATATATTGCGGGATGAGGAGTCAGTTCATCTCGTTCCAAAGCCTTAAAAGTAAGACGATCTACCGTTGAACTGCTGCAAGAGGGTCCATCATGCGCCTCATCCGAATCTATCTTATCGCCCTCATCCTCTCCTGCATCACCCTTTGTACTGCCTGGGGTGAACAGCTTGACGCCAACCGTTCAGGCACCATAGACCTGCTCCTGGAACGGGCCATGGACAAGAACCTGATCTCGGGCGGGATCGTCGTTATCGGCGACCATGCGGCATTCTCTACAGTACCGCCCGTGGTGAAATTAACAGGGCCGGCTCGGAAAAGCTCACCGACCACACCATGTTTGATCTCGCTTCCCTGACCAAAGTCATCGCCACCACTCCGGCAGTGATGAAACTGCTGGAGCAGGGAAAGATCTCCCTCCTTGACCCGTTGACCCGCTGGTTCCCCGAATTTGCCGGTACCGGCCGGGAAGACTGCACCATCCTCAATTTGCTGACCCATACCTCAGGACTCAACGATTTCGATCTGAGCAGCGGCGATGCCATGAAAAGCGCCCTTCACAAGGCAGCGGCAGAAAAGGCTCGTTCCCGCGCCGGCACCAGCTTCAACTATGCGGACATCAACTTCATTCTTCTCGGGGAACTGGTGCACCGGGTCTCGGGAAAGACGCTGGATGCCTTCTGCCATGAAGAGCTGTTCTCTCCCATGGGGAATACCGCCACCATGTTTTTGCCACCACGGGAACTAGGCGACGCCATAGCCCCAACCTTGGGTTTGCCGGAGGGGTCGTCCAGGACATGAACGCCCGCCGCCTGGGGGGTGTTGCCGGCCATGCAGGTCTTTTCAGCACCGGACAGGATCTGGCCCGTTTCGCGCGCTTGGTTCTTGGAGGGGGAATCATAGAGGGGAAGCGCATCCTTTCGGAGCGGGTTGTCAATCAAATGACCGCCCCCTACTTTTACTCCAACGGCAGGGTCGTACGAGGGTTGGGATGGGACATCGAATCCCCTTTCGCGCGAAGGTCCCTGTTTTCCGAGGTCTCCTTTGGGCACACCGGCTACAGTGGCTCTTCCATCTGGATCGATCCCAAGCAGGACCTGTTTGTCATTGTTTTGACCAATCGCCTGAACTACCGGGACACAAGCGCCTTCAACCAGTTGAGGCGCGATATCTCCACCATTGCCGCAGCATCCTTCACCGTAGCCGACGACCTGCTGCGCCTGACAGGGCCTCTGGAAGTGGCACGAATAACCGCCGAGCTCATGCGTCCGGCCCTGGCCACGGTAAAGCCACCGGCACGAAAAACCAAGGTCAGGCTGCTTGCCTATGCCTCCCAGGCGCGCTCACATCACCAGCCAGCCAAAAAACCGGGTAAGAAACACCGCCATAAATCAGGCAAAATCCGCCGCGTCTGAAGTGCATGCCTCTACCCTGCCCTTTTCCCATGTAGCTGATAATCAAGGCTGCGCCGGAGCACAACCTTGATATATTAACCCCAGCTATCGGCTCTAGAGCGATTTCAGGTATTCGACCAGATCCCGCTTTTCATCAGCAGTCAGGGCAAGGTTAAAGAAGGTATTGTAATGATTGACCACGTCGAGCAAAGTCTTGAATCTGCGTCGTGGTAGAACCGGCCCTTGTTCTCCGCCTTCATGAACTTTCCGTTTTCCCTGATAAAAAGCCCGGCAAGATTCATGGTCTTGTAAACCTTATCCGGCGAGCGATCGGCCTGGAAGCTGTCTATGCCGATGTCCTCAGCCCGGTGCGCATTCCATCCAGGCTCTGTCCATAGAGGCTCCTTGTGGCAGTTGGTACACTTCGCCTTGCCGCTGAACAGCTCATCCCCGCGCTTGGCAGTATCCCCGTTGAAATCAACCCCCGCTTGCGGTTGGGGCGAAGGTAATGCCAGTTGATAGAGATGCAGGGCCGGCAGTTTACTGGTAACCTGGTCTTTGTCAGGGTCCACCGTCACATGGCCGAGTTTGTTGGCCACTGCCACCGGGAATCGCGAGGCGATGTCAGGGAACTGCGCCGTATCATCCAGGCGTGGATCAAAGAAGTTCCCCACACCGTGCATTTCCAGAACGGCAACAAATGCATTCCAGTAAGGGACCGACCCCCAGGCGCCGGTCCAGGTATGAAGGTTGAAACCTGCCATGTCGAAGGCATTGGGGATCCGGGTCGCTGCCGTAGCCCCATCGGGCCTGAACCCTTTACCATCCAGGATCAGCTCTGCATCGAATTTTCCAGGCCCCCATGCCCTCAGGACCTTGCGTACATCCTGCTGGGTGATCTGTTCACTGCCGGGGGCCGATTTCAGCAGCTCGACAAAGGGCGAGAGGTCGGGAGCCAGGGCGACGATCTTTCCCACGTCCAGATCATGATTGGCCCAGCCGTCCAGGCGCCGACCGATGCCGAATGTCAGCGAGTTATCGACGGTGGAATGGCACAGGGCACAGGTAATACCCACCGACGACAGCCGGTCGCCAGAGAAAACGCCCTTTACCCCAACCACTGCATTCAGCTTCAGAAGCGCCAGGGTGGTCGCCGGATCGGTAGATCAACCGTGCCGGCTCGAAGTCTTTGCACCAATGTGTCAGGGAGGGCATTCACATCCACTTTCAGTCCCAGGTCCAGGGCCGCTTTGGGAGTGAGTCCAGTGCCCACTCCTCCCAAAGTTGCCCCGGCTATGGCACGATGCAGCTTGAGTTTCCCCCCCCAGAACTGCTCATCTCCAAAGGTGTCGAAACGGAATATCTCTGCCCCCTCTTTGATTTTGCTTTGGCCATTGTCCTGCACTATCTGCAGCTGCTCCGTCTGATTCTGTGCTTCCGCAGGGTGTGAGGCAACTAACGCACCAAAAGCAACGAATGTAGCAACTACTTTCATGCACTTTTCTTTCATCGGTTACCTCCCTTAAGAATGTTTACTGCGCAACTCTCCTTTCAATCATTATTTAAAACTAATAAATGTCAAGTTTTTGGCATCTCGTTGCAATAGCTTACTCAGTTTCAAGCCCTTATCTGAGCCGGTTTTAAATGTATTTCAACAGTGGAGGACTTTGGAGATGGATTTGAGAGGGCATAAAACTTGTAAAAACGAGGAAATACTACAGCAGGAGGGCTAAGCGGCGCTCGATGCAGATGGATTCGATGCTGACATGGGCCTGGTAGGCAAGGAGCTCGACGCCGCTGGCTGCAGCCAGGCGCAACAACCGGCCGTATTCCGGGTCGATTGCATCGGCCGGGGAGACGGAGCTGCAGTCCGGGCGCTGGACAACGAAGAAGTTCACCGCCCGGTGCCCCAGCCTGACCATCTCCATCAGCTCCCGCAGGTGTTTCTGCCCCCGCACCGTCGCGGCATCGGGGAAAAGTGCCCGGCCATCCTCCATCAGGGTCACATTCTTCACTTCCACATAGCAGAGTTCGTCACCCCTGCTCAGCAGGAGATCGATGCGGCTGTTGATGCCGTAACGCACCTCGGGCCGAATGGAGTGATAGCCCTGCAGCTCTTTTATGACACCACTTTCGATGGCCTTGTGTACCAGCCGGTTGGGCAGGGAAGTATTGATGCCGATCCAGCAGTTATCGGCCTTTACCAGCTCCCAGGTGTAGCAGAGCTTGCGGCCCGGTTTGTCACAACGGGAGATGAAGGCAGGACTGCCTGGAACAGCGCACCCTTTCATGCTGCCGGAATTGGGGCAATGGGCAGTGACAATTTCGCCGTTTTCCAGCTGGAAATCGGCGAGGAATCGCTGGTAGCGGCGGATGAGAACTGCAGGTATCAAGAGGGGCATCAGGTACATCGACAGCTATTTCACCAAGTCGGAGAGGACCAGCACCGTCCAGTAGGGGGAAACCATGAGAACGAACACGGAAAAGATATAGGAGGGCATGTAATAGAGCCCGCTGCGGAAGACCGTGCCCAGCGGGATGCCGGACATGCCCGATACCACATAGCAGCAGATACCGATGGGGGGCATGATGGAGCCCATGGTGGTAACGATGGTAATCACCTGGCCGAACCAGATGGGGTCGTAACCCAGTTGGGTGACCAGCGGGTAGAAAATGGGGAGCGAGACCAGGAGAAAGGCCAGGGCATCCATGATGCAGCCGCCGATGATGTAGCAGAGAAGAATGGTGCAGAGCACCATCCACTTGGGCAGGGCCAGCATGCCGATCCATTCGGCCGTTTCGGCCGGCAGCCGGGTGACAGTGAGAAATTTGGCAAAAATAAGCGCCCCGGCGACAATCATGAAGACCATGCAGGAGATGCGCAGGGTATCGACGAAGGCGCCACCCAGCTTTTTCCAGGTAAGCTTGCGGCGTACGGTGCAGATGACCAGGGCAAGGAAACAGCTGACGGCAGCCGCTTCGGTGGCGGTCACTACGCCGGTGAACAGGGCATACATGATGATGCCGAACAGCACCAGAATGTCGATGGCCTCGGGCAGCGACTCGAACCGCTCTTTCCATGAGCTTTTAGGACCGGCAGGACCCCACTCGGGATGAATCCGGCAGATCACCACCACCGTTGCCAGGATGAGGGTGGTGAGAATGGCGCTGGGAATGATGTTGCCGAAGAAGAGCTTGCCAATGGACTGGCCCGTATAGAGCCCGTAGACAACCAGGACGATACTGGGGGGGATGAGCACGCCCAGGGTCGCCCCGGCGGCAACGGAACCGGCATTGAGCAGCGGGTGATACTTGTATTCGTTCATGGCCGGAATGGCCACGGCGCTCATGGTTGCTGCCGTCGCGGTATTAGAGCCGCTAATGGCGGAAAAGGCGGCGGAGGCCATGATGGTGGTCATGGCCAACCCGCCGCGGTGATGGCCGAACCAGCGGTAGGTGGCGAAATAGAGGCCGTTGTTGTAGCCGGCATAGTGGACAATCTCACCCACCAGGATAAAGAGCGGGATCACCGTCAAACCGTAGTTGGAAAAGGTCGACCATAGCTCGCTGCCCAGCATGGAGCAGGCGGCATCGAAGGAAGTGGCCGCGGCAAAGCCGAAGAAACCCACCAGGAGCATGGTAAAGGCCGCAGGTATGCGCAGGAAAAAAAGCATGAGGAGCATGACGGCGATGCCGGTAACTCCCATCATCGGGCCGGTCATTCTTCTCCCTCCGCTTTTCGTAAAATTGCTCGGCTCATCTGGAGGAACAGGACCAGGGCCAGCAGGGCGAAGCCGGCCGACACCCCGTAGACGAAGGGGTAATATTTCAGCTGCAGGGTCTCCGACAGCTCGCCCGTCCCCCTCAGGTTTTCCGCCCATCGATAAACCTGCCAAGAAGCAATGGCGAACAGCACCGCTGCCAGTCCGTCGCTGACCGCATCCAGCAGCCGCCTGGCCAGCGGGGAAAACTTTGCGGTGAGGATATCGACCAAGATATGGTCCCGGCGCCGCTGGGTGTGGCCGAGGGCACCTGCCGTGACCAAAGCGCCCAGAAAGGAGACGATTTCGTAGGTCCCGGCGTAGGGGATGTGAAACAGGCGCATGCCCACGTTGCCGGTGGCCAGCAGCACCAGCAGGAGCAGTGCGGAGCCACCGACGATCATGAAAAAGCGGGATATGTAGCTGATCAATTGATCCATTGAAAACCTTGCGCCATAATAAAGTCCCCCTTTCATAAAGGGGGGAGTTGGAAATGTTACTTTTTCTTCCTGCCCTGTTTCTCGTACTTGGCCTTCAGAGCCTGGACGTCTGCTATGATCTGCCTGCCGTTCAGCCCTTGGCACTTACCTTCTTGATGTATGCTTCGGTCATGGGGGCCAGGAGTGCGGCAATCTGCTTCTGTTCCGGGACAGGCAGCTGGATTACCTGATGCTTGTATTCCTTTGCCGACCAGGCAGGGCCTCCTGCACGTGCCGGTCCACATATTCCCCGGTCCACAGCGCCTGCTCCCGGGAAAGATCGTCAATGACCTTTTTCACATCGGCAGGGAGGCTGTCCCACTTGGCTTTGTTCATGACCACGGCAAAGGAGACCACCGGCAGATTGGCAATGGTGGCATAGGGGGTGTAGGCGGCAAATTTGAAGTCCTGGAGTATCTCCAGGGAGGAGATCATCCCCTTGACTACCCCTTTCTGGATCGCCTCGGGTGTCTCCGACTGGGGCATGGCCACCGGGACCCCTCCCAGTCTCTTCAATACCTCGGAGCTGGTACCGGCTACGCGCAGCTCCATCCCCTTCAGGTCCTTGAGGGATTTGACCGGCTTGCTGGTCATAAAGTTGGTTGGCGGGCAGGTGAAGAGGGTGATGACCTTCACCTTGGCGAATTCCTTGGGCTGGTATTTCTGCACCAGGTCGAAGAGCACCTGGCTTGCCACCTTGGCCGAAGTGAAGCCGTGGTAGAGATCGAGGGCTTCGGAAACGGGGAAACGGCCCGGCTGATAGCTCATGGCGAAGTTACCGATGTCGGCAGTGCCGGAGGTGACCCCTTCCAGCATGTTTTTTGCGCCCAGGAGCGTGCCGCCGGGGAAGGTCTTGATCTTGACCTTGCCGCCGGTGCGTTTTTCCACCTCTTTGGCCCAGCGCTCCATCTGGACACTGGGGAAAGGTGGCGGCAGGGGGGAAGTTGGCGTAGTTAAGGGTGACGGCGGCATCGGCAATGCCTGCGATAATGAACAGCAATGATATGGCCAGTGCAAGACGTAATCTCATGATCCCTCCTTCATCTGCATTGAAATGGACAGGTTTATTCGAAGCGGCGATTGTCGAAGATGCGCTTGGTCTTTTTCTCCGAACGGGGGAGCGTCCCGTAATCCACCAGTTCCACGCTGCACGAGACCAGCAGCGTGTGCTTGATGCCGGAAACGATGCTCTTGATCACCTGGTTGTCGCCGGCGGCCTCACCGTTGCGGGCCCGTTCCACCCGTGCCAGCATGTAATCACGGCCGTCCCTGCCATGATCGAGGATGATCTGGTATTCACTGCCGATGCCCGGAACACGGGTCAGCACCTCATCCAGCTGGCCCGGATAAATGTTGACGCCGCGGAAAATGACCACGTCGTCGGAGCGGCCGAGGATCCGGTCGTGACGGGGAAGCGTACACCCGCAGGGGCAGTCACCCTCCAGGAGCCGGGTCAGGTCACGGGACCGGTAGCGGATCAGGGGAGCCCCTTCCTTGCCCAGGGTTGTAAAGACCATCTCCCCCACTTCGCCCGGGGCGACCGGTTCCATGGTCTCCGGGTTCAGCACTTCCAGGATATAGTAATCGGCCCAGTAATGGATGCCGTTACCGAAGCTGCAGGACAGCCCGGTGCCGGGGCCATAAAGTTCAGTCAGGCCGGTGATGTCGTATATTTCCTCGACGCCGAGAAACTCGTGCATGGTTTTCAGCATGGCGCTGGAACTGCGCTCCGCCCCCATGATGATCTTTTTCAGGTTCAGGCTATCCTTGAGGCCGAGCCGGTGCACCTCTTCGGCCAGGAGCAGCCCCATGGAAGCGGTACAGCAGAAAACCGTCGACTGGAGGTCCTGGAGAAAGCCGATCTGAATGTCCAGATTGCCGGGGCCGACCGGGATGCACATTGCGCCGAATTTCTCGCACGCCTGCTGAAAGCCGATGCCGGCGGTCCACAGGCCATAGCCGACGGCAATCTGCACCCGGTCTTCCCTGGTCAGTCCGGCCAGTTCGTAGCAGCGGGCAAACATCGCCTGCCAGTCATCAAGGTCCTTCTGGGTATAACAGAGGACTTTCCTCTTGCCGGTGGTGCCCGACGAAGCATGGATGCGGACGAGATCCTCGAAAGGTGCAGCACGCAAGGCAAAGGGATAGCCGGCGGCAAGGTCCTGGGCGGTGGTGAATGGAAGACGGCGCAGGTCGTCCAGCGACTTTATATCTTCCGGTTTTACTCCGGCCGATTCAAGGCTCTGGCGGTAGAATGGTGAATTGTCCCAGGCATGGCGCACCGTCCATTGCAGCCCGGAAAGCTGGTGGTCGGCCAGTTCAGCCGGTGTTCCGAACCTGGCGGGAAAACGTTTCAACATCTGTCTGTTACTCCTTCCTTAACTGCCTTGAAGCCCGGCGCGGAAGGCCGCCATTGCGCCTTCCAGCTGTTTCTTCTTTCCTGCAAGTTTTTGATGAATGGTCCTCTCCACTTCGGCTGGCGTGCAGAATATCCGATCAGGTTCAGCCAGAGCACGGCCGAGGACTATCAGGTTTACCGACTGTGGATTGCCCATGGCAAGGGCAACAGTATCCGCATCCATGGTGGCAAGGGGATGTTCCGTTTCCACCACGGCAAGTGAGGTTGCATTGGCAACAATCCAGCCGCCGTTATTGAGAAAATGGCGGTGCAGTGCTACCGTTTCAGCTTTTAGGGCAAGCAGGCCATCAGCCTGCCCCGGCATGACCAGGGGACTGGAAAAGTCGCCAACCTTCAGGTGAGAAATGACGATGCCGCCCCGCTGAGCCATGCCGTGCGTTTCGGAGGTGAGCACCGGCAGCCCCTTATGGATGGCTGTCTCTGCCAGAAGCCGGGTAATAAAGAGGATGCCCTGGCCGCCGACTCCGGAAATGATTAATTGTTGGTTCATGGCTTCTCCTCCCTGGTGATCGAGCGGGAGGGACACACGTCAAGACAGACCGCACACCCGCTGCAGATAAGGAGATCGACCTTGACCTTTTTCGTCGCCTCGTCAAAGACCAGTGCCGGGCACTCGAACTGGCTGGTGCAGAGCCGACAGCCGGTACAGGTTGCATCAACTTGAACCTGGCTGCGCTGCTGTTTCGGCCGATTTTTGTCCACCAGGCAAGGACTCTTGGCAATGACCACCGCCACGCTCTCTTTTCTGGCAAAGTCCACCGCCTCTTTCACCAGTCTGGTAAAGCCGGGGAGATCAAGGGGATCGCCGGTCCTGCAGAAGCGCACCCCGCAGCCCTCGACCACGGAGCTGATCTCCACCGGAACGCCTCCGGCAAGGGGCATGGCCGGTGTCGGCTGATTGCCGGTCATGGCGGTGGTGGAGTTGTCCAGGATTACCAGGACGAAGCGCGCGTTCTGACTCACCGCATCGATCAGCGGGGGTATCCCGGCATGGAAAAAGGTGGAATCGCCGATGGTCGCAACCACATCCCGCTCTTCTCCCGAAATACGGTAGGCATGATGGAATCCTGCCGCCTGGCTCACCGCCGCTCCCATGCACAGTACCGTATCCACACCACCCAGATTGGCCCCCAGGGTGTAGCAGCCGATATCACTCGGATAGATCCCTTTGGGAGCAGCCTTTTTAATGGCATAGAAGCTGGCCCGGTGCGGGCAACCGGGGCACAGCGTTGGCCGCCGGCCGCCACCTGCCGGAGCCTTGGGCACCGGGGGAACGGTAACGCCGGCAAAATCTGCAATGATCTTTTCTATCAACTCCGGAAGAAGCTCTCCCGCCTCGGGGACGACTCCGGACAGCTTGCCCCGCACCTTTGCACGGTCACGGAGCTGCATCTCGATGACACCTGTGGTCTCTTCCAGCACCATGATTTCATCGTAGTCCCGCAGAACCTCTTCAGTGAACCGGGTATGAAGCGGATAGGGCTGGAGCACCTGGAAAAAAGCAATTTCATCCAGAAGCCCAAGGTTGGTCATGATCTCTTTGGCATGCCCGGCAGCAGCCCCAGACGCCACAATGGCCTTCTTTGATCGTGTATGGGGATTGAGGCGGCGGGGCGCAGTCGGCCCATGGGCGGCAATGCGGGCGAGCTTGTCGTTCAGTTCAAGGTGGAGCCGGTAGCGGAAGTTTGGTGTGGCGGCCCATCGGATGGGTCTTTCCTGAAATCGGCCCGGCGCTCCAGCTTCTGCACCGGAGCAGGCTGAATGTCCTGGCAGGCATGGCAAACCCGGGTCGTCGGCCTGAGCATGACCGGCACCTGGAACGCTTCGGAAAGCTCATAACCCAGCGCCACCAGCTCCTGGCCTTGAGCCGGCGAATCCGGGTCCAGCACCGGAACCTTGGCCAGCATGGCCAAGAGGCGGCTGTCCTGCTCCGTCTGGGACGAATGGGGACCCGGATCGTCTGCGCTGATGACGATGAAGCCTCCGACTACCCCCAGGTAGGCAGCGCTCATGAAGGGATCGGAGGCAACATTGAGCCCCACCTGCTTCATGGCAACGGCTGTTCTCAGGCCGGACTGGCTGCCGGCATAGGCTATTTCAAGGGCCACCTTTTCATTGATCGCCCATTCCACATGCATGGCCGAGCCTTCGGCCTTCTGCCATGCCATCACCCCGGAGAGGATCTCAGAAGCCGGGGTTCCCGGATAGGAGGTGGCCACGGCGCAACCATTCTCTACAAGAGCACGGGCAATCGCCTCATTGCCCTGCATCAATCTGCGGCTATCATTACTCAAAAAATGCCTCCATCATATGCCCGAACACGGGCAGAAAATGCAGATTTTCTGTCCGGCGGGGTCATTTGTCAACACAAAATGAGGCAGCAAGTGCTTCACTACAACCGGCAGCCATCAGGGTGTCGCTCCCCCCTCGCAAAAAGGGCTTTTACAGCTATAGAGTCTTCAACCGTAATTGTGCAACTTTTGGCATTGCCGGAACAGCCCTCCTGCCAGCCGATAAATTGCGGGCCGTAATAGGGAACAGCCTTGAAGGTACGGATGTACCAGGGATGAAACTGACCGGAGAGGATGTGGGGCAGGAGATTCCGCCGCTATCACAGGTGATAATGCCTTCCGACCGGGAGGAGAAGATGATGACGGCTGCAATTATCAGCCGGAATGGAGGGGTTATAGCTTGCAATTCTTTCCGTTCCCTGCGTCAGGTTTCGAACCGGCACCCTTGGCAATGCCCGTTGCACAGCCCATATAAATACGCAGAAAACAAGAAAATCTCCAGCTTTTTCTTGGCGGGTCGTACTACTCACGCTACAATTGTTTTATGATTTTCGTCTGAAAACTCACCAGATGCATTGGAGGAAGCATGGGATTTCTCGTCACGTGGCTGGTTTCCGCCCTGGCTATTGCCGTAACCGCTTACCTGCTGCCCGGGGTGAAGCTTTCAGGATTTCTGGCAGCCATCATCACCGCCGGGGTTCTGGGTCTCATTAATGCGATCATCAAGCCGCTCTTATTTCTCCTTACTCTCCCCATCAACATCCTTACTCTCGGATTGTTCACCCTGGTCATCAATGCCGTGCTCATCATGCTGACCAGCGCCATTGTTCCCGGCTTTTCCGTGAGCGGCTTCTGGCAGGCGCTACTCTTCAGCCTGGTGTTGGTACTGGTCAACTATCTGCTCGGCTGATTTTCTGAGAGAGCTCCTTTTCAACCAGTTGCATCCACGGAATGCGCCGCTTGCCCCATCGCGGTGGAAGAGCAGTCTGCAATCGCACTAGTAGGCACCGAAAAAGTAGCAGCCGGCGGGATGGCGTCCATGGTCGGAACTTGCAGCCGGTTTATGGCAAAACGCGTTACACCGTATAGAATGACGCTTGCACCTGCCATTTCAAAGAACTCTTCCAGCGCAACTTCAAGTGCATACAACAGCGGAGTGGCGCCATTGCGCAGAAATGCGTAGCTGACGATTTCCAATCCGACCGCACCCAGACACATGATGCCGAAGCCGGACATGATTATGGCCGTTTCCCGCCGGAAAAACTTGAACATGGAGAGCAGATGCCGGTAGCTGGACAGCAGCAATATTGTGCCGACAACAGCATATATGGAAATCCACGCGCCATGGCTATTGACCTGGGGCATGGCCGCAGCAGCATGTTTAACCAAGCCTCGTAGCCTTTCGTGTATCATTCCCGCTTCATCTGCGGAAAGAAATATGAAACATGCGCCAATTAGCGTCAGGAAGAAAGCAGAGGGCGGACGGGATGCAGCTGGCGCCCGTCCGGCAAGCAAGAAGACGGCGCCTGTCAGGAAAAGCTGCATTGAAGAAAACCATGCCGGTATGCATGCTTCTCCATCCAGGTCAAAAAGAACATGGATTGAGTAAGATGGCTTACCCATCACATAATCGGCAACGAAGATGACGGCGAGGATAATCTCAACAGCAAAAAGTGAGAAAAGCAGCTTTCTGGCGTCCTGGAGCGAACAACGAAATTGCAGCATAGGCCCCCCATTTTTTCCAATTTGCTCCAGGCTAATACAAATTTTGTGCCCGCGCGTAATGGTTGATTTTTCGATACAACAGTGCCGGTAATGACCAAAAGAGCCCAGATTTTCGTCGGATTTTTTTACAATGGTTAAACATCCCGACATTTTTCTTTCTCCTTTACAGTTAGTGACCATCCGGAAACTCCGCTGAGACACTAACAGTTTCCGATTTGGAAACGAGGGATTTTCGTACTGGCAAGGAAATCAATGGATTGCGCGGAGGCGTACATGAGTACGCCGCACAAGCTATCCCGCAGATTGACACCACCAGGGCGAAAAAAGAACCGTTTCCGGACGGAAACCAGCTAAAGATTCCGCTTACCGCCCCGATAAGTGTTGCATAAGGAGCCTGCCATGCCAAAAACTGCTCTCGTTGTCGATGATGCCGCCGTGGTCAGGCAATTGTGTGCCTTGACCCTGAGAAGGATCGGCTACAATGTAATCGAAGGGATCAATGGAAAGGACGCCCTGGCTAAAACGGAAGGGATCAATCTGGACATTGTTATCACCGACCTGAACATGCCGGAGATGGATGGGATCGAACTGGTAAAGCAGCTCCGGCAACGCAAGGAATCGAAATTTGTTCCCATCCTCGTCCTTTCCACCGTATCCCAGGAAGCCAAGGTCAACGAAGGCAAGGCGGCCGGAGCCAGCGGCTGGATATTCAAACCTTTCGATGCCAACAAGCTGCTGGAGACGGTGCGAAAATTCCAGTAACGGCTACCCCTGCCCGAGATTCCCCATAACCCGCCAACTATTACACTCCCCTCAGGCAGTTCCAGGTCCTGCATAATAAACCTTGACGAAACGTGTCAAGATGGGCGATGACTGGAATTGCCCATATTCCTGCCGACGCCGTTTGCGGGGAATCAATGCTCAACCTCATCATTCATCTTCTGGAAAGCTCGGCATCTTCGCCATCGCCTTCATCCTCATCATGCGCTTCGATGTGTTCAAGAGGCTCCTGGTTGGACGCGCGAGCCGCTATGAACGCCTTTCCCTGTCGCTTGTCTTCGGCCTCTTCGGCATTGCCGGCACCTACCTGGGGGTGCCGGTACAAAACGCCATCGCCAATTCCCGGGTCGTGGGCGTCGTCCTCGGCGGCATCCTGGGGGGGCCGCTGGTGGGCTTGTCGGCCGGGATCATCGCCGGCGCCCATCGCTATCTCATAGAAATGAACGGTTTTACCGCGACGCATGCGGCATAGCCACCATTGCCGAAGGTATTGCCGGGGGGTTCCTCTACCACCGGATCAGGCGGAACCGTTACGATCCCGCCGCCGCTTTCGCCACCGGCATTGTGGTCGAGACGCTGCAGATGGCCATCATCCTGCTCGTGGCCAAGCCATTTCCTGCAGCACTTGCCCTGGTGCAGACCATCGCCTTGCCGATGATTCTCGTCAACGCCCTGGGGCTTGCCCTCTTCGTCGAACTGGTGGCATCCCTTTTCCGGGAGCAGGAACGCTTTGCCGCCTTTCAGGCCCAAGTCGCCCTCGATATCGCCCTCCGCACGCTCCCCTTCCTGCGCGGCGGGCTCACCGCCGCCTCCACGACCCAGGCGGCCCGCATCATCCTGGAGATGACCGACCTGGACGCGGTGGCTTTTACCGATCAGGCCACTATCCTGGCCCACGCCGGTGTGGGTGAAGATCACCACCGGCCGGGAATGGCACTCATGACCGATGCCACCAGGGAGGCCCTCGCCTCCGGCCGTATCGCCGCTCCACTGACGAGGGGCGAAATCGGCTGCACCGCCGAGGGGTGCCGGCTGGGCTCGGCCATCATCGTTCCCCTCAGGCGGGAGGAAGGGGTGGTTGGCGCTCTCAAGCTTTACCGGATCAAAGAAAACGGCATTACCCCACTGGATATGGAACTGGCCCACGGGCTTGCCCATCTCTTTTCCAGCCAGTTGGAACTGTCCCAACTGGACGAGCAGAAGAAGCTGGTCAGGGAAGCGGAGATACGCGCCCTCCAGGCCCAGATCCACCCCCACTTTCTCTTCAATGCCATCAACACCGTCAAGAGCTTCATCAGGACCGATCCCTCCACCGCTTCGGAGCTTCTCATCAAGCTGGCCGAATTCCTGCGGCGCAACATCAGCCCGGCAGGGGGACTCGTCACCCTTGCCGCCGAACTGGAACATTGCCGGGCGTACCTGGCCATCGAAATGGCCCGTTTCGGCGATCGGGTGCGGATCGCCTACCGCATCGAGGAAGGTGCCCTGGACTGCCTTCTTCCGCCGCTCACCCTGCAGCCGCTGGTGGAGAATGCCCTGCGCCACGGCATCCTGACCCGCGAGGAGGGGGGTGAAGTAACGGTGGCCGCCCGGCGCGTCGGAGATGTGGTGGCTATCCAGGTTCAGGATAACGGCGTCGGCATCACGCCGGAAAAGATGGCCGGGCTCTTCACGGAAAAAGAGGCCGATTCGGACGAAGGGGTAGGCATCGCCCTGCAGAATGTGAATGGGCGCCTGGTTGCGTTTTTCGGCAAGGAACACCTCCTCCGCATCGAAAGCGCACCTGCCCGGGGTACCACCGTATCCTTCACCGTGCCCGCCGGCAGCACCGAAAGGAAAGGATCAGACCAATGACCATCAAAGCCTTCATTGTCGATGATGAGACACCGGCCCGGGAGGAACTCCGCTACCTCCTGCAGCAAATGGAAGGGGTTGTCGTGGTCGGTGAAGCGGGTAGCGGCAGCACCGCTCTGGCCGGAATCCGGGAAACGAACCCGGAACTGCTTTTCCTTGACATTCACATGCCCGGCATCAGCGGCATCGAACTGGCGCAGCTCCTTGCCGAGCTTCCCACCCACCCCCTGGTGATTTTCGCCACTGCCTTCGAAAATTATGCCTGCGAGGCATTCGAGGTGGAGGCGGTCGATTACCTGTTGAAGCCCTTCACCCTGGAGCGGGTGGCCAAGGCCGTCTCCAAGGCGGCCCGGCTAATGGGGAGCAAACCCGCGCCGGGTGATGTAACCCCGGCAGCCGGCGATGGACACGAAGGCTGTACCGGAAAGCTTCCCCTCTACCAGGGAGAGCGGATCATCCCCACCTCACCCGAACGGATAGTCTTTGCCCAGGCGGAGGAAGGCGCCGTCCACGTCCATACGGCAACCGACCGCTATCGGAGCCGGTCCACCCTCACTGAACTGGAGAGCAAACTCGCCCGTCACGGCTTCGTCCGGGTTCACCGCAGCTTCCTGGTCAACACCAATCATGTTCTGGAGGCAATCCCCTGGTTCAACGGCAGTTTCAGGCTGACCATGGACGACCGGAACCGGACCGAGATCATGGTGAGCCGCTATCATGCCAAGGATCTGAAAAGATCCCTGGATCTCTGATTACCTGACCCTAACTGCCATTCATGGCCGAAAATCGACCATTCATCCCTCCCATTCAACCATTCACCGTTTTCCTTTTTTTCTCCTGTCCGGCCGGGGTTATTCTGGGTACAAACCGACCATATCGGGAGTCTCCCCAGGAGGTGGATCCATGAATGCGTTAACCCTGATTTTCACGTCCCTCTGTGTCTTTGCCATCGGCTACCGCTTTTACGGGCTGTTTATCGCCAGGCGGGTCATGGCGTTGAACGACGACCGGCCGACCCCGGCAGTGACCCTTGCCGACGGCCACGACTACGTCAAGACTGACAAGTATGTCCTTTTCGGCCACCACTTCGCCGCCATCGCCGCGGCAGGACCACTGCTCGGGCCGGTTCTGGCAGCCCAGTTCGGCTTCCTCCCCGGTGCCCTCTGGATCATTATCGGCGCCGTTGTCGCCGGTGCGGTTCACGACTCCATCGTCCTCTTCGCCTCGATACGCCACAAGGGGAAGAGCCTATCGGCCATCGCCGGGGCCGAAATCGGCAACGTCGCCGGTAAAGTCGCCTCCATCGCCATTCTCTTCATCCTGATCCTCACCCTGGCAGGGCTCTCCATAGCGGTCGTCAATGCCATGTTCGCCAGTCCCTGGGGCACGTTCACCGTCTTCTGCACCATCCCCATCGCCATGGTCATGGGCATCTACATGCACAACATCAGCCCGGCGACGTCAAGGGGGCGAGCGTCATCGGCGTGCTGCTCCTACTCCTGTCAGTACTGGCCGGCCCCTACGTGGCGGCAAACCCCACCTTGGCCTCCTTGTTCACCTTTTCCAAGAAAGAGATCGCCTCATCATCCCCATCTACGGCTTTTTTGCTCGGTACTGCCGGTCTGGTTCCTGCTCGTCCCCCGCGACTACCTTTCCACCTATCTGAAAATCGGGACCATCGTCTTGCTGGCCCTGGGCATCGTCGCCGTCCATCCCCAGCTGCAGATGCCCGCCATCACCCAGTTTGCAGGCGGCGGCGGACCGGTCATCCCCGGCGCGGTGTTTCCCTTTATCTTCATCACCATTGCCTGCGGCGCCCTTTCAGGATTCCACGCCATCATCGGCACCGGCACCACGCCGAAGATGATCGCCCGGGAACGTGACGTCCTCTTCGTCGGCTATGGCGCCATGCTCACCGAAGGTTTCGTGGCGATCATGGCCCTGATTGCCGCCTGCACCTTGGTACCGGCCGACTATTTCGCCATCAATTCCGCCCCCAAAGCATTCGAGGCCCTGGGTATGACAACCGTAAACCTCCCCGAACTGGCACGTGAGGTGGGCGAGCAGGTGCAGGGCCGTCCCGGCGGGGCCGTCTCCCTGGCAGTGGGCATGGCTACATCTTCTCCTCCATCCCCTTCATGAAAGGCCTCATGGCCTACTGGTATCACTTCGCCATCATGTTCGAAGCGGTGTTCATCCTCTCCGCAGTCGATGCCGGTACCCGGGTCGGCCGTTACCTGCTCCAGGAGATGCTGGCCAAGGTCTATCCCCGTTTCACCGACAATACCTGGACGCCGGGGGTCATCGTCACCAGCCTCATCTTCACCTCGGCCTGGGGCTACCTGGTCTATACGGGCGACATCACCACCATCTGGCCGCTCTTCGGCATGAGCAACCAGCTGCTGGCCACCTGCGCACTCATTGTCGGCGCCACCATGCTCATCAGGCTCGGCAGGGCGCGTTACGCCTGGGTGGCCGTGGTGCCTGGTATTTTAATGATCCCCATCACCATGAGCGCCGGCTATCTGAACATTACCCGCAACTTCCTCCCCAAGGCTGATGCTCCTGGCCGTTCTCTCGGTTATCCTCATGATCCTCATGTCCATCGTCTTCATCTCGGCCTTCCTGCGCTGGTACAAACTCCTCCAGGTCAAGGAACGGGTGGTCGATGCCAACGGCGATTCGGTGGTGGAAAACGTCGAGATCCCCGATGATCGGTATGCCCTGCCTGCTGCCCAGGAATGAGATTTGTGGTACACTCTCGAAACTTGGTTCTTCAGACATTTCCGGGGAAGGCAGTCGTGGCATCGGGAGTGAGCGACGAGCTGCAGCGGTGAGCGGACACCCGCCTCATGTCGAATGGAGGAGATCCGCTACTTCAAGCATCGTGTTTCGTTACGCGGGCGGCACCGCAAGGTCCGCAGCTGTGGCGACAGAGTGAACGGCCGATGTCGCGGCTGCCTTTTATTTCCAAGGAAGCCCGGATGAATCGGAATTATTCCATAACCAGTAAGGAAGGAACCGCCCCATGAGCAAGCCACCGGCCATCGTCATCCTAGACGGCTATACCATCAACCCCGGAGACAACCCTTGGGATGCCGTCGAGGCGCTCGGCAGTTGTACCATTTACGACCGGACCCCTCCAGAACTCAAAGTGGAACGGGCCAGGGATGCGGAAATCATCCTCACCAGCAAGGTGAAACTGGATGCCGCCACCCTGGCCCAACTCCCCAACCTGCGCTACATTTCGCTCCTGGCCACCGGCTATAACAACGTGGACGTGGCAGAAGCGGGACGGCGCGGCATCCCGGTAGCCAATGTCCCCGCCTACTCCACCGAGTCCGTTGCCCAGACCGCCTTTGCCCTGCTCCTGGAGCTGACCAACCGGGTCGGGCTGCACGACACAGCGGTCAAGGAAGGGGAATGGGTCCGCTGCCCGGATCATTCCTTCTGGAAGACGTCGATCCTGGAGTTGGACGGCCTGACACTCGGCATTGTCGGTTTCGGCGCCATCGGCCAGGCTGTGGCCAGAATCGGCGCCGCCTTCGGCATGCGCATCGTCGCCTACAATCCCCGCCCCAAGGACCCCGGCCCGCTACCGGTCCGCTTTCTCCCCCTTGAGAAACTCTTCGCCGTTGCCGACGTGGTCTCCCTCAACTGCCCACAAACCGAGGAAAACACGAGCTTCGTCAATACCGCCCTCCTGTCGGTCATGAAACCAGGCGCTTTCCTGATCAATGTATCCCGAGGTGGGCTAGTCAACGAAACCGATCTGGCAGAGGCCCTCAAAACAGGCCGTATTGCCGGTGCCGGGCTGGATGTGGTCGCCCACGAACCGATGCTGGCCGATAACCCACTCCTCGCCGCCCCGAACTGCATCTTCACCCCCCATCTGGCCTGGGCCTCCCTCGCCGCCAGGCGCAGGCTGACCGCCATCGTCGCCGAAAACATCCGCTCTTTCCTGGCCGGCGCACCGGTGAACATCGTCAACGGTGCGCACCTGAGGCACCCTTGATCTTCCCTTGACAAATCGTGCGGTTGGAGCTATTTCATCGATTGCATAAAACAATGTTTTTATACAGCAACCGATGCAGAAAGAGGAATCCCATGCGCGACTTCAACGATGCCGACCGTCAAAAGAAAAAGGGCAGGATAAACCTGCCCGAAAACCCCGATAATCTCTCACAAGAAGCCCTCCAAGATCTGGAGACAGCAGTCAGGGGCGCTGCCAGGGACGGCTACGTTCCCTGTCCGTCAGCCTGGAGGATCGCTGCCGATGCCGGCATTTCCCGCCTGGCCGTCGGCGCCATGATCGACAGGCTCGGCCTCCGCATCACCGACTGCCAGCTCGGCTGTTTCAAGGTGAGCAAGACCGCCCATACCGGCACGGTAAAGGAACCATTCACCGAAGAAATCGCCCGCCGGGTCGCAGCCCTCGGTGAAAAGGGAGAGTTCACCTGTACCGCCGCCGCTGCCCTCGCCCGGGAGCTCAAGGTCAAACCGATGGCCGTCGCCGAAGCGGCCAATGTCCAGAAATATAAAATCAAGCAGTGCCAGTTGGGGTGCTTTTAGGCACCCCCTGGCGGCTCAGTCCAACTTCACTACATCACAAGACTTGTCACGGCTGCCGTCAGCCTCCCTGCGGTCGTCTTCCTCCTCGTCTTTATCATCACCTTCTATTTCCTTTGGATGCCCATCCTGCAGCAGATACCACTTCCGCTGCCAAATCTTCATGAGTTCATCCAACTTCACTCGCAACTCCTTTGGTTCCTCAGTCAGTTCTGCCACCTCTTCCGCAGCGTCGAGAATTCTCTCCAGATTGTCCTCTGCTTGATCCCGATCTACAGCCCCTTGAAGAACCTTATAAAGCTCGGACAGGGCCTTATCCACACGCTTCCGGTCCTTTTTCTCCTTCACGGGGAGTACCAACAGGTCGTTGATAACCGACTGCAGCAGACCGGCGGAATCATGCTCCAGCGTAAAGGTCTTTTCGCTACGGCCATAGAAGCGGTAAGCGCCGTAATTGGCGTACCTGACCACGGTGCGGGTCGTGTACTCCCCCTTGGTGTCGGGGAGGTTGAGGTAGTAGCCGAGGTTGAACCTTTCCGAGCCCCCCAGATATTGCCGCCAGGTAATGATGCCCTCCACAGGATTTACGGGCGGAGTGATGGTATCGACAGTGGCGGATGCCGGTATTGTTTCCTCCACCTCGATGCCGAAAGGCTCGGTCGAGTTACCTGTCTGGATAGTAACGGGGACACTGCAGAGGGGGCGCAGGTAATGTTCCTGTGGCTTGAGCAGATGCAAAGCCTTGCCGAGAAGGTCCGCTGCCTTTGAACTATCGGGGGAATGGGCAAGGTTGAAGGTCATTAGCAATGCTTTTCCCCTGCCGTACTCGTTATGGATGATGGCCGGCAATCGGCCGTGTTTATCGGCGACCGTCCCAAGGACTTTCGCAGTACCTGAAGTAATGGTCGTCACTGCCGTTTTACCCGCAGTCTCTAGGGTACGTGGCGCCCCCAGCAGGCCTTCCTGGATGTCGACCATCAGGTCGCGGCTCGTTGACTTTCCGGTGAATTTGACGCCGAAGATGTCACTCAGATTGTCATCGCTCTCCGGGCGAGTCTTGATAAAGAGCAAGCCGTCCCCGTAGTACAAGGCTTCGCGTACCTCCGCCCCGGCCTCTTTCTTTCCCTCGTCAGTCAACAGATAAATGTTATATCTGCCCGAGCGACGGGCCAGTTGAAAATCTTCCTCATCCCTGGCGCGGTAATAGGAAACCTTGATGGAATCAAGCAGCGCGACGAGCCTGTCGGCCTCCTGGTGTTCCCCGTGCTCCTCATCATCTGTCGTGGTCCTTTCCGGAGAAGAAGAGGACAACCGGGTCGGTGGCTATCCCTTTTTGGGTCTCGAAAGAGACCAACCTGACGGTGATGGTCTGTTGAGGCTCCGCATTCTCCACATTGTCTACAGCTCCGTAAGTTATGGTATGGGAGCCTGCCTTGAGGCCAGCCAAAGTGAACGGACCATTATAGAGCTGCCACTGGTCTTCGTCGAACCTGTACCAGATCTCCTTGACGCCGGAGAGAGCGTCCGCGGCAGTCAAAGTAAACGCGGTAACCGGAGACACGGTATTGACGACCCCCTGCACCAGCGGATCAGAGCCTTCGATGGTGGTAGTGGGCATGCTTTCGTCCAAGATCAGGGAGAGCTGTTTCAGCGTTTCCATGTTGCCGAGGTTGTCGGTTGAACGGTAGGCTATGGTATGGCGCCCTTCGGCATAAACCGCCAAGGTGAATGGCTCGCTGAAAACAACAAAGGGTGCGCCGTCGATACTGTATTCGATGTTTTTACGCCGCTGGCGTTGTCGGCGGCGGTGATGGTGATCGCGGTTTTGTCGCTCACATAAAAATCACCCGATGCCGTGTATTGCGGATTGCTACATTGACCGCCGCGACAGGCGAAGTACCGTCAACGATAACGTGCAGGACCTTTTCGGGCTCCCTGTTACCGACTGTGTCAGTGCTCCTGTAGGCGATGACATGGCTCCCTTCCATGGGGATGACAAAGGGCGTGTAGTCGAGCCATGCCCCGCCGTCGATGCGATACTCGGTCTTTTGCACCCCTGCAGCGTCATCCGTTGCGGAGAGAGTAACGGGTGTGCTTCCCTGGATGTAGAGGGTCCCGTCCGCACCAATGTACTGCGGCAAGCCGACTGTTATCGCCGTCACCGGCGGCCTGTTGTCATAGGTAACATTCCTGGTCACGGTTGCAACATTGCCGACCAGGTCCGTGGCCGTAATGGTAATGACGTTTGGCCCGGTTTTCAGTGCAATGGCATGATTGAAACTGCCATCTGCCTGCACCGCAACAGTCTCACTATTGATGGAAAGAGTTTGTACACCAGTTTCATCGGTAACGGTGCCAGTAACCTTCAGGGTTTCGCTGCCAGTATAGGAGCCGTCGCTCGGGGTGGTGATCTGTAGTGACGGCGGAGTGGTATCGACAATGACAGTAAAAGAGGCCTTGACCGGAGTGCTGACATTTCCCCGCCCGGTCGGTACCGCGGAACCTGACCGTGTGGAGGCCCTGATCACGAGGAACAGGAGCCCAAAGGGCACCGTATTTCCCTTTCGCCGGGTCGACAGGAGGCAGAAGCTGCCATGGGCCGTTGTCAATGGCGTATTCTGCCTTATCTATACCTGAAGCATCATCGGACAGTAACGCGGTGAAAGCCACATCCTTGGTGTAGGTCGCACCTTCTACCGGTGCCAGGATTGTTGCCACAGGGGGCAAGATGTCCTTGATCGTGACGGGGATTGAAGCGATTGTCCTGCCGCCTTGCAGATCAAGATACTGAAGGCGTATAAGATACTTTTTGCTTGAGAGTCCCGCAGATGGAAACTCCACTGCACCAGAAATAGTGGCCTCTATAGGGATAGTAACTGCCCGCTCCATGGATTCCACAACGGTCAGGGTCTCCGGATCGATCAAGGAGACAACTGCCGTGCCGGTTGTACCTACGTTGCCACTGTTGGCAACCATGTAAACGGCATTTATCTTTCCACCAATGGACACCACAGGCAGGTCGGCTGTTAATGAACCATTCACAGAGATGTGCGGAAGGATCGAGAAACTGGTGGAGGCAGTTGTTACCAAGCGGTCACCGGAGTAAATATCTACTATGGCATTATACAGGCCTGGAGTTGTGAGTTTGGTATTCCACGCATATTGGAAACTCCCCGTTGCGCCCGGAATGACGTTGACAGCAGTCTGCTCTCCGGAAAAATTCAGGGAATTGTCCTGGCCGACAATGCGCACTCGGGCCGAAAGCAGCGGCACCATGTAATTGACACCGCTGTTTTTAAAGGCCACGGAGATGCCAACGTTCTGCTGTGGGTCGTACTTCTGCTTATCCGTAGTGATAGCGGCGTCAATCCTTATGTCCGGAATGATTTGGAATGGCGTCCGACTTTCAACAACCGCACCATCGGTGCCGGTGAATGCAGCGTGCAGTTGATAGGCCCCTGCAAAGGTAGCACCGGTGTTCCAGTTACTGTTGTAATCCGTCACCACCCCATAGGGAACAGTGACTGTAGCTTGATCAACCTGCCCAACCACATGCCCGTCTCCATCTTCGATGGTTATTGAAAGACTGCCGGTGGCTGGCCCGCCGCTGTTTTGAATATCAACGCGGGCTAAAAGATTTTGATTAGTGCCATATTGGGCAGCATCCAGCGAAGCGAGCAGGCTTACCCCCTCACGGTCAGTGACGAAAAAATCTTTCGTGACGACATTGTTGGATTCAACATACTCTTTGATGCTGTTCTCTGGATCTACCACCACGATCAGTGAATTAGTGCCTGTTGCCAGGCCTCCGGTTATGGTCGTGTCTATTTCGACCGAACTCAGCGGTGCCAGGTGGGGCACAATCTCAGTCTTGAGGAGACGAAGGCTTCCCGCAGCATCCCAGAGGTATACCGCAACAGGCACGTCATCAACCTGAATCTGACTGAAATTGGTAACAAAAGCTGCGGCAACCACATCTTCGTCCGGTCTGGGTACTGCCGGGATAATGGTAATGTCGCCGTCAGCAATCCCTACATCAGGCAAATAAACCGGATCCAGAAAAATAGAAACCGCTTCGGAAGGCAAGCTCGCCGTTCCTGATTCATCCACGCTATTGCCGTAACGGAATTATTTCCCGGCTCAAGAGCCACCCCTGCAACACTAAATGACCCTGCCGGTGTAATCGAATAGGCAGCATCCTGCGTCGTGCACAGAAGACTCCCCGATGAAAGCCACGAAAGAGACTTGATGGGGGCTGGGTACTCCCGCACCAGCCTTTGATTTCCATTCAGATCTACCATCCAGATGGGGTTCGGCTTATCGATCCGGTTTTCTGCCAGGGCTATCTGCTTGCTATCAGGGGACCATGCAGGAAACAACTTGTTCGTACCGGATGCAGTCAATTGCTGAATGGCCCGAGTATCCACACCGTACATCATCAGGTCACTCATACCATTCATGTATGCCAGGCGGCTGCTGTCCGGGCTCCAACTTAAGGACCAACAATCGGTATCCATTATCGTCTGCTCAGTGACGCCAGTGGCCACATCCTTTACAAACAATGGACAACTGCCGTCAGCAGGGTATTCATAAAAGGCTATCTTTCTGTTGTCAGGAGAGATGCCGATGTAATCAGGGTAATTGCCCTCTGAAAAAAGAGTGATCTCTCCCGTCTCAATGTTCTTGATCCACAAGGAGCCCAATCCGTCGCGGTCCGAATCGAACGCGACCCGTTTCCCGTCACGAAACCAGACAGCACTGTACTCCCACACGTTTGCATCATTGTTGAATGGTATCGTCGTACCTGTTTTCAGGTCATATAACGCGAGATTGACCAGATTGTTGGAAAGCCGATATTCGAAGAGTATTTTGCTGCCATCAGGTGAAATAGCAGGAGGGTACCACCCTGGCGTTCCTCCATCGGATGGCGTAGCAACAGGAGCAGCTTCCTTCGTTGCCAGGTTTTTCAACCACAAGGTAGTTTCCTTGTAATATGCCAGCCACTTCTTATCAGGCGTAAACACGGGATAAAAGGCCCCCAGGGGCAGTTCCATCAAAATTTCTGTGTCTGCGGCGGCCGCCATGGCACTTCCTGCCAAAAGGCCATCTCTGTACAAGTCGACGCGGGCTCCATGTTCAGCCATGCCGGCAATATCGGTCAGCGGTGCGATAACGTTTATGGGAACGCCTGGCACTGTCGGGTATGAGAGAGTCGGTCGATTTGGCAAGGCTGAGTTGGAGAGCGATGCAGAGGCCTCATTGGAAAAAACGCTCTCATTACCTAGAGGATCCAGAGCCGTAACCACATAATAGTAGTTTATCCCAACCACGACTCCGGTATCCTGGAAAGACAGCCCGTTTACCGGCACGTTCGAAAGTTTCGAATATGGGCCGCCTGGCGTAAGGCTCCTGAAGACAGAATATCTGGTTGTTCCATCGGCAGGAGAATCCCAGCCGAGTTCAATCACTTTCCCCGCTGACGCAGGAGCGGCGCGGAGATTTTTCGGCGGGGCAATTTGCACCGCTACTGTCGCAGCTGCTTCTGTAGATGGTGTACTTTCATTACCCACAAGATCGACGGCTGCAATTTTGTAAGTGTAAGTACCGTTAGGTAATGGTTGGTCAACAAAGGGAGTGCCTGAGACCAGGGTTGCCGTCAACTTCATCCACCCATCGGCTGCCTTACGGTAGACATTGTAACCAGCCATGTCAGGTTCATCGTTATTGACCCAGGTAAGTGAAATTGCAGGCCCAGATGCAGACGCACTAAGTCCCTGAGCTGCGCCGGTGGGATTACATCTCCTACTTCAACTTTTATTTCATCTGAAAATTACTCTCAAACCCCAGATAAT
>NZ_BBCJ01000008.1 GCF_001311985.1 Geotalea toluenoxydans JCM 15764 | reverse complement strand
CTAGGCTCAGCATCTCTGTTTAACTTGAAAGATTTTATGAGCCACTTCCCTGTCTTAGGGCTATGAAAAAATGCTAAATATCCATGCTTGGGGCCTGAATAAAAGCTATAGGCATCAATCAGAATAAGATCAGTATCGGGATTTTGCTCCCACCGTTTTGTGTTTATGTGTTGAGGTTTTTCAAGGCCATCATTATAAATGAAATCGAGCACTGCTTTTTTTGTAAGCAGTCCAAAATCATCGCGAGCAGATCTTTCAGCCTTGCCCAGAACTACGACCCGGTTGATTTCTCCGCATGCTTTAATTAGATCGTTGAGGTCGTAGGCAATAGCCATGTTTTCTCGCTGTTGTTTATATGATACGTAACATAATAAGCCAAAATATTATACGTAAAATCCTTTAACGCGCAAGTGCAAAAATAGAAATAAATTCTAAGGCAAGGTAGGCACCTACAACCAGCGGCGGCACGCGGTCTCCGCTACGCTCCGCCGGTGCGCCTTTAGACGTTTAGGACAATCAACAAATGATAAAAAGAATACTTTTCATCTTTGCTTTCATCGCAGTTTTTCTAGCCGGAGTATTAACTGCTTCCATATTCCATGCCGGCTCGCCCATGGTGGTAATTGATTTTGTAAATAATTCAGGAAAGAAAATAGAGTCCATAGAGATCATTCAGAAATTCGGCAGGGATGAAAAAATACGACATCAGATTCAAGGGCTTACGGCAGGGACATCAAAGACATTCCGTATGTCTGCACCTGCTGAATCAAGCTATGGACTCATAGTTAATTTTGCCGACGCAGTCGGATTGCGGGCGGAGAAGGGTACATGGAGGCTGGCAACAAAGTCACAGAAGTAATAGGGACTACAAAAATTGAATCAAGGCATAACATTGGCGGATATAAACCCTAACTGATGAGTGCTACGACATCGTGACCCCCAATTTATTCACAGCAGTCTGTAGTCCAATTCTTCCGTTAGCACCATGACCTCAAGGAAAAAACATGTTTCTGACTTTTAATCGTAAATGGATGGTTTTTATCACCCTAATGGTCGGTCTGCTGCTGCCGCACTTGGCCACCGCCGAAAACGGGAACGATTTTTCCACTGCTCACTTGGAAGCGGCTGAACGCCTCGTGTATGCCATGGGGATGTACGAGTCACTGACCATTCCAACCAGAAAGATCTTGCAGCAGATGCGCACCAGTGACCCGGCCACAGCAGATTTGATGGCTGCTGTCGTGGAGCCCTTTATCGATAAAGAGTACATCGGCCATGAGTTCAGGGAGTTTATGGCGAGTCAATTCGATATGGAGACATGCCGACAGCTTTCCGAGCATTGGGAAGGACCGATAGGACGCAAGTTTGTCGCTACCCAAGTGCAGTTGCTGACTACTGGTAAAGCAAGACCTCTAAAGTTTACCCGGACCGAAGAAACCATAGCCAAGCGCTTTGAGAAAACCCCGGTATTTCTTGCATTTGCCCGTGCCATGCCTGCAATAGAGGCGAGACTTGCCGCCTTCGGCAAAGAAATCAAGGTACAAATGGCTGCGCGGATGAAGGAGGAGCTGGTACGCCGAAAAGAGAAAGCATCGGAAAATTAATATTCATCAGCTCCTGGCAAGGAAATTTCCGGTTGTACCGCCAAAATTAACAAAAAGGAGAACCGATGTTCACGCAAACAGGTACGATGAGAAAAGGCTTCAGCTGCATGATGGTTATTTTTGTTTTCGTGTTGCTGCAGGTCGGGAGCGCATGTGCTGAGGAGATATCAAAGGAGTTCAGAAGCGACATAATCAGACTGCTGAAAATGACCGGGGCCGAAGCCCTTGGTCTTCAAATGGGGGTAGCGGTTACGAACCAGATTATCGATTCTATGGGCAAGAATACCCCCGAGATGCCGCCTAAGGCCGTGGCGGCCATCAAGGATGAGATAAGTCAGGTTTTTGCAGAGGAAATGCCGAAACTCATGACAGAGATTGTGCCGGTATACGCAAAGCATTTCACTCAAGCCGAGATCAACGGTCTCATTGCCTTTTATAGCACTCCACTGGGCAAAAAGAGCATACAAGCAATGCCTGCAGTGATGGGCGAATGCATGCAGGTGGGGCAAGCATGGGGTGAGGGCATTGCCCCTGGGCTTGTTCCACGTCTGGAGTCCCGGCTGAAAAGAGAAGGATTTGATGATAAATAGCCCGGCCATGCATAAAAAAGGTCTCTACCTGGCAATTCTTTCCGCAATTCTCTTCGGCATGTCTCCGGTTGCCTGCAAGGCCATTGTCGGGCAGATGCCGCCGGCGCTCCTTGCCGGACTGCTCTATCTGGGCTCGGGCCTGGGACTGACCGGTGTGGTCTTGGGGCAAAGGGCCGATGTTTTCCATATTCTCGGTTCTCTTTCCTGGCGGCAGAAGGCACTTCTTGCCGGCGCGATTCTGTCCGGCGGGGTGGCCGCACCCCTTTTCCTGGCCTATGGTATCCGTTACGGCACGGCAAGCGAGGTGTCGCTGCTGCTCAATTTCGAGACCGTTGCAACCACTCTGCTGGCGTGGCTGATCTTCCACGAGCAGATCGGTTACCGGGTCTGGATCGGCAAGGTGCTCATCATCGGCGCTTCGATTTTGATGATTTTCACCGGCAGCAAAGAGGTACAGTTGTCGATTCCCGGACTTTCCGTTCTGGCGGCCTGCCTCCTGTGGGGAATCGACAATAATCTCACCCGGGAGCTGGAGTCGATTCCTGCTTCCCTTCTGGCTTGCATGAAGGGGTGGAGCGCGGGGATATTCAACGTCCTTCTCTCCCTTTTCTTTTTCACAGGTCCTGTCACGGCATTTCAGGTCACAGGTGCGCTTGCTGTCGGAGCACTCAGCTATGGAGCAAGCCTTGTCCTGTTCGTCCAGGCACTGAGGGTGATCGGGACGGCAAGAACCAGCACCTGGTTTGCCTCGGGGCCGTTCATCGGCACCATCCTTTCGGTCATCGTTCTTGGAGAGCGCCCTCCGGGGGAGTACTGGGTGGCGGCGCTGGTCATGCTTTCGGGAATGTTTTTACTCTTTGGCGAACGGCATGGGCACGTGCATCGGCATGAACGGCTTGCCCATTCCCATCCCCATGGGCATGACGAGCACCATGCCCATGAGCACGACAAGGACGAGGATAAAGAGAATCATGACCATTTTCACGTACACGAGCCTGTAACCCATACACATACCCACTGGCCCGACATCCATCATCGACATCTTCATTAGTTAACGTCGTAAATAACATGTTTTTTCCCCAGATATATTAAAACCTGTGCCAACTTCCCATCTTAATGTGGTACTTTTATTGCTTATACTCGCTAACTACTATGCCCCATGCCGCGAAAAGACGGATTTGAATCATAACTGGCAAGAGCTTGAGGACGGCCACAACCTTACAGCCCAACGGGACCTTCATGCTGCAACTAGATATAAAAACACTTGATGTTGACGAGAAGACCCTCAGCACCCTGATGATGCACTCCCTGGTGCTTGAAAAGATGGCGGAGGGGGTGAGCGTCTGTGACGAAAACGGCTTTATTGTCCTGACCAACCCGGCTTTTAATAAAATGTTCGGTTACAATTCCGCTGACCTGCAAGGGCAACATATCACCGTTCTCAACGACTGTTCAGATGAAGAAAACGGAAGAATCTTCAGGGATATTTCCGGATCCCTCAGAACGGTGGGTGAGTGGAGTGGAGAGCTCCCCAATCGCCGGAAGGACGGCACGAAGCTTCAGACCCATGCACGCATCACGGCAATGGATACTTCCGGAAAATCCTATTGGGTGACGGTCCAGGAGGACATCTCCCACCGCAAGACGACCTCGGCCGAGATTGAACTGCTTCATGGAAATGTTGCTGCCCACGCCGCTGAACTGGAAGCAGCCAACCGTGAACTGGAGGCCTTCAGCTACACGGTTTCACATGATCTGCGCAAACCGCTGACCAGGATCATGGGATATACCGAGATGGTCCTCGAACAATGCAGCGAAATGAGCTACCGGCCGTGCAGGGATTACCTGCAGGAGATTTATGCCGGTGCCGAGCGGATGAACAAGCTGATCGACACCATCCTCGAGCTGTCGATGCTGACAAAAAAGGAGGTCAAAAGGGAACGGGTCTCCCTCAGCGACCTGGTGACGACGGTTGCCCTGGAACTAAAATTGACGGAGCCTGGACGCAGCGTCAATTTTCATATTGCCGATGGGGTAGTGGTCGACGGTGACGCGGACCTGCTCAGGGTGGCGCTGGAAAATCTCATCGGTAATGCCTGGAAATACAGTGCCCAAAAGGATGACGCTTTGATCATCTTCGGCGTTACCGAGAGTAACGGCAAGGTTGCCTACTTCATATGCGACAACGGGGTCGGCTTCGAGATGGCCCAGAGCGATAAGATTTTCACTCCATTTCAACGCCTGGCCAATGCCAGGACATACCAGGGTTTCGGCATCGGGCTTGCGACGGTCAAACGCATCATAAACAGTCATGGCGGCCGTATTTGGGCGGAAGGAAGCGTGGGAACCGGAGCTACTTTCTATTTCACGCTTGAGTAGGAAAACTGACAGGGTACTTTCCGATTATTTTTTGAAAGGGCTGCATCCATTGGAAGCAGCCCTTTTTGTGACCTGACGCTACCGCAGGGCCAGCTTTTCCTTGTTTGTTTCGGCGGTGACGGTTGTATCCATGGGGATAAGGGCAATTTCAATGCGGCGGTTCAGACTTCTCCCCCTGCTGGTATTGTTGGCAGCCGCCGGAGCATAGGGGCCGTACCCAGCCAGAGTCAAAAATTCAGGGTTTACCGCGCCTTTTTTCTGCAAATGCCTGACAACGCTGGCAGCTCGGGCTGCGGATAGATCCCAGTTGCTGGCATACCGGTGTTTACTTTTTATGGGAGTACTGTCCGTGTGGCCTTCAATACGGATGCGATTGTTTTTAACCTTTTTCAGAATACTCGCCACCCGCTCCAGTGCCTTTTTGCCCCCCTTGTTGATGGTGGCGCTTCCCGACCTGAAAAGCACCTGCTCGGGCATGGTAACGATCAGTTTGTCGGGATATTCGGTTACCAGGATTTCTCCTTTGCCGATCTGATCGCTGAAGTCCCTGCGGAATGCAGCGTAGGCATTTTCCTTTTCTTCGCTGCCCGACCTCTTCTTCGCCAGCTGAACCACATCCGTCCTGATCTGGATAAGATTGCTTTTCAGTGAGCGGAGGGTGGCATTGAGATTACTGATTCTTTCTTCGCGGTCTGCCACCGCAGCCTGCAGTTCGGGAACCTTTTTCGCCGCTTCTTCCTGGGCCAGGAGTAATGTGGTGAGCTCTTTGACCCTTGTCTCAGACTCATTCAACCTGGCTGTGAGCGCCTCCATATCGCTGGAAAATTCATGCCTCCTGTCGCCCATCGCCAAGTTGGCATTTTCTTTCTCCGCAGTCAGGGCCACATACTCTGCTTTCAGATTTTCATGCTCCTGCTCCAGCCTTGCCAGATTTTCCCTGTTTTTCTGCAACTCCCCTTGCAGGGCCTTGCCTGCAGCCTCCGACTTGGTCAAATTTGCCTCAAGGGTGGGAATATCTCCCCTGAGCATTGCCACTTCCTGGACCTTTTCATTGTACTTCGACATGGAAACACAGCCTGAAACCATTAGAGCAATCAACAGCGTACTTCCGGTTCTGATCATGCGCATGGCTACCTCCTTTGATGGTTTTGGTTTCGATTGCCATGGACACAAAGGGAGACTGGCAATCGTTCATGGTGTTCAAACGGAGTTATGACTGCACTTAGTTATACGTAGGTCTTGTTGCAACAGGAAAAGCTGCTGCAGAAGAGATGCGGCCGCATCTAGTATGTGGCCAAATGCTTTCTCACGGGGCATTTATAGGAATCGTTCAGCTGGCCAATTAATTGTCGTTAACAATTATATCCCGGAAGTAAAAAAAAGCTAACCCAAGAAAATTTTTTACGTTTTTCCCCTGCAGTTGTTCCTTCCTTGCCCCTTGGCGGTTGACATTCCTGTCCCATGTTGTTTAATAGTTTCCGTCCGGAAACGGTTTCCAATCGGAAACTGTTAGTGTCTCATCGGAGTTTCCGAGTGGCCAACTAAATAGTTTCGCATCCGGAAAGGGTGCTTTTTGGGCGTTCTGCCCGGAGGTATGCATGACCTTTTATGCCGCTGTCATACTCCTGCTCCTGGTAATGGATCCTCTGGGAGGCATCCCGTTCTTTATCTCGGCCCTTAAGAATGTCCCCGAACATCGGAAAAAGAAGGTAATCCTGAGAGAACTGCTGATCGCCCTGGCATTAATGATCCTGTTCATGTTCCAGGGAACAAAGATCCTTAAGCTGCTCAGCATCTCCGGTCCGTCATTGACCATAGCAGGTGGCATCATCCTGCTCCTCATCGCCATCAAGATGATATTTCCCTCCAAAGACGAATTCATGGAAAATGTAGTTGGCAATGAGCCGCTGATCGTACCCCTGGCAATACCTTACGTGTCCGGACCCTCGGCGCTCATTACCGTGACCCTGATCATGAGCAGGGAACCCCACCGCTGGAAGGAGTGGCTTCTGGCGTTACTTTTCGCCTGGGTTGTCACCGGCTCGATCCTCATCATGTGCACGGAGCTTGAGCGCCTGCTTGGTGAAAGGGGGATAATCGCCATAGAACGCCTAATGGGGATGATCCTTACTACCATTGCCGTAGAAATGACCCTGAATGGCATTGTAGCATTCCTGGCCCAGACCAAACCTGCCTGATCCCTATTCATCTCCCACCTTTGATTTTACAGTTCTTGCTAAGCCGGTGCCTTCCTCCAAGTCTCTTCCTGTTTTGACTTGAGATCGCTGATCCGATCCATGCAGTACTTGCCATTGGGGTTTTTATCCCATAGAGGCGAGCGGCGTTGCCGCCGAGAATTGCCCGTTTTACCACACCGTCGGCGGGGCCCAGCGGCTCAAAACCGAATTTCCTTTGCAGGTCTTCAGGAATCTCCATCCGCCGAAAGGCCTCTATTTGCCATTGGGGAGAACCATACCAAATGGAATCCGTACCCCACAGAACACGCTCATGGCCGAATCCTTTAATAAGCGTGCCCAGGATTCCTGCACAGTAGCGGGGGTTGCTGACTGCCGTCAGCGCAAACACAGAACCCAGCTCAGCGTACAGGTTGCCGATCCCGTGTTTCCTGGGCATTCTGGCCAGATCGCTGACCCACGGAATATAGCCGCTCCGTTCGAACGTATCGATGTCTTTTCTGGTTGGAGGGGACCCGGAGCGATAGGCCGAATGGTAAATGACGAAGGTGAGTTGTGGCCAATCTCTTGCCGCCTTCGGAATATCGTCAGTGGCGCCATAACGCCAGTTGGGACGCATCAGGATTTGGTGTCCGGCAGGCAGCAGTCCCTTGTGGATACATATTGTAGCGATCCCCGATTTAACCATCCGTTGGTAACCTGGGTAGACGACCTTCTCGTCATCCATCCTCCAGGGCCATTTGGACAGGCCGAATGGGGTGCCGACGGTGTAGCCTTTCCATGAGTCCGGCTTCCTCTCCGCTGCTGTGTCAAGCCCGTCAAGCCAGCCGCGTCGTCCGGGAGTGAATATGGCATGTGCGAACATCCTCCGCGAACCGGCAAAGGAATTGATCTTGTCCCTGGCCTTGATCACTTCCTGGTTGTGGAGGAACCAACGTCCCGGATCATCAGCCGGCGCGCTGGAGAGAAGGGCCATGGTCGTATCGCTCTCCAGAAAGACCTCTTTAATGTAAGGTCCGAAACGGATGCTGTCCAAGGTTGCGTTTTCTCCACGAAGCTGCGGGTTCCACTTTTTCGCCTCGCTTCGTAAAGAAAGAATTCTCTTTTCGGAGTATTTGTCACCGACGTAATGGGTCTGGACATCGAAGATGAACTGTTTCCGCAATCGCCGACCAGCTTCGGCGGCAGCCCCCGGATCGGCGGCCTCTGCCGGGTCAACCATGAACAGTGGGCCATGAACGGCATTAATGGCTAGAAAAGCCGCTGCCATGCCTGATGCCGTGGAAAGAAAACTTCGCCGGCTGATGCCCATTTTTGTGCACATGCGATCCGCATACCGCGCGAGTATCTCTTCCACCATGACGCGGCCATCTGTACCTGTGCCTGATCTGACCATTGGCATCCCTTTCCCCTTCACGTCGGACATTATGGACCTCCCATTAATAATGAATTTATTTTAACTTAAAAAAGAAGTATTAAAAGGGACGGAGCTACAAAAGGCACCACTTTCAGAGGTGTGTTTGCCTTAATCAGGATCAGGGTTAAAATTAACGTATTCCAACTTGGTGCCTGCAAAGGAGGATCTATGGAAAGGGCAGAGCTTATAGAACGGCTTAACGATCTGATAAAGCTCGATGTGAATGCTGTTGAAGCATACGGACAGGCAATAAAACACATCAAGTACGACGATATTCGCCGGAAGCTTCTGGATTTCCAGGACGACCACAAGAATCATGTAACCAGCCTTGCGGCAGTAGTCAGGGAATTTGGCGGAGAACCGGCAAAACCTTCACCTGATTTCAAGGGTTACCTGCTCGGCGGATTCACGGCGCTGAAGAGCATCACCAGCACCAAAGGGGCTTTGGATGCAATGGAGACCAATGAAAAGCTGACCAACAAGAAATATCAAGAGGCGGCTGACTTTAATTTGCCATCCCATGTGTTGAACATCGTCAGGAGCAATCTGGCTCAAGAGGAGAGACATTTGTCGTATATACAGGATATCCTCACCAACACTCGCCATCCCCTTTGATGTTTAAAGAAGGAGTTCGCTCAGGGACAACATCTATGATGCAAGACGAAACTAAAAAGCTGCTTGAACAGAGAGCTGAGGAACTGGAATACTGCCGGAACAGGCTGGTGAATATTATCGCCAAGTGTGTGGAGGGTATCGTTATTGCCGATGACGAGGGGATGATCCGCCATGTGAATGATGCTGCTCTTATGATTTTTCGACGTCAGGCTAACGAACTCATAGGTTTGCCCTTCCGTTTCCCCATTACGCCGGATGAGTCGAAAGAGCTGACCATAAAGCTGCCTGATGGAAATTTCCTGAATGTAGAGATGGCTGTTTCCCGGACCCAGTGGGAGGAAAAACCTGCATGGCTGATCACTCTGCACGATGTCTCGGCACAAAGATTGGCCGAGCAGGAACTGAGACTGCTCTTCCGGGCGGTCAGCTTCAGTCCCGTCATGACCATAATCACCGATGCGGAGGGTAGGGTGCAGTATACCAACCCCAAGTTTTCCGAGGTAACGGGTTGGACCCAGTCTGAGGTTAAAGACCAAAGACCGGATTTCCTCGATTCCAGCAAGATGCCCCTCGATCTGTACAGCCAGGTGTGGAAAACCATATCCAGGGGTGAAGAGTGGCGTGGTCAGCGGATGGCGACGAAAAAGAGCGGGGCAATTTATTGGGAATCGGTATACGTGTCACCGGTAAAAGACCTTGAAGGTAATGTGATCAATTATGTAGCCATAGCTGAGGACATATCCGAAAGAAAGAAAATGGAAGAGGATCATGCTTTTTTGGCTGCGATCGTCGGCTCGTCGGATGATGCCATCATCGGCAAGACTCTGGAGGGTATCATCACAAGTTGGAATTACGGTGCGGAAGCCATGTATGGTTACACTGCCGGCGAAATCATCGGCAGACCCATATCAATACTGGCTCCGGCCGAGCGGGCGGATGAGATTCCCCGGATCCTGGAAAAGATCCGCAAGGGCGAGCGGGTTCCTCCATTCAATACGGTGCGGGTGAAGAAAGACCAATCCCGTCTGAGTATTTCACTTCGATTGTCACCGATTATCGATAGTTCAGGGGCTATCATAGGCGCCGCGGCAATAGCCCGTGACCTAAATGCAAGGTCCGCTGATGTGCATGGGGATAAAAAGGATTTTTCAGTCATTTTGTGCACAGGAGACCGGAAAGGAGCTTCATGAGTGAGAACATTCAGAACCAATGCGAGGTAAGAATCTGGTGTGCCGATTGTGAACGCAGTGAATATACCACCAAGGGGGAGAAATATCTTTGTGCCAGCTGCGGGAAAATCCTCGAAAGTCATCATGAGATGCACCACGAGATTTTCCCCCATGTGTCGGGGGACGAGGATAATCTTTCCTGAATTGGCTTTTACAGGCCAAAAAGAAAAAAAGGGCGGCACCAATCCACCGCCGCCCTTTTTCTTGTCAGCTACTTCTTGCCCCGTTCCTCCAGCGCCTTGTTCAGCAGCGCTACCCCTTCCTTGGAGGCGGTAATCGAGGCCGCCAGGCTGTCACGGGCCAGATCGGGGTTATGGAAGCCGTCGCTGTTTTCTGCTGTCCACCATTCCCACAGCACATGGGCTTCTTCATGTTTTTCCCGTGCTTTGGCCAGCGTTGCCTCATCGACCCCGAAACGCTTTGCAGCGGCATAGGTATCGATCAGCTCACCGAGCCAGTATTCTGACTTGCGCATCTTGCCGCTGATATAGTTTTTTATGGCATCGATCTGGTAGAGCTGCTGCTCGGCGTTCCATTTCGGGTGGCAGCCTGGCACGATTCCTTGACGTGGCTGCGGGGACGGACCATCATGTGGGATTTATAGCTTTTGCCCTGCTTGTTCTTCATCACCGGCATATGGCAGTCGGCGCAGGTGACGCCGGCCTTTTCATGGACGCTGCCGGCATAGGTTTCCGCCTCCGGGTGCTGAAGCTTGACCAGGCGGGCTCCGGTCACCGCATGTTTGAAGTCGTAGAAGTTGAGCTTCCGGTAATGGTCGAGCAACTCCCTTACTTGCTTCAGAGGCATGTGGTTGGTGCGCTGGTCCTCATAGCCGACCCCTTTGCCGCTGTCGAACTCGAAACCCTTGCCGCAGGCATATTCCACATGGCACTGGGCGCACATCATACGGGAGTCCGACTTCTTCATGACGCCGATTTTGCGGAAGCCGTCCCGGAAAGAGATCACTTTCAGGTCGGTAGCGCCGTTTCTGGCGAACATGGTCGAACCTTTGTCGATCTGGTTGATCAGCTCATCGCGAACAATGCGCGGTTGTGCGCCGTGGGGATCATGACAGTGGATGCAACCTACCGGGTTGTGGGTATCCTTGGCCACGGCGATGATGTCGGAAGTGCGATCCCATTTGGCTTTCGGGTCCTTGTCTCCAAGGAACTTCCATTTCAGGATGTGATCTGACGTCTTGCACTGGATGCAGGTTGGATTGCCTGCCTTGCCCGTTTCGCCCATCTTGAAGTCAGGTCCTTTATCTTCCAGGATATCCCAGGTTTTGCCGACCTGATCAACACCGGCCCAGCGCTGTTTATACTGGAACCGGCCACCGGCGAATCGATCGACGACGAACTGGTCGGTGACCATGAAGGCGTGGCCACGGGGTTCGTTATGTTCGATGGTAAAGCCATAGGGTGCGAGCAGTTTGTCCATAACCGGAGAGCGTCCGCCGGGGATACCCTTTTCTTTGCGGGCGGGGGCTTCGTAATCAACCATCATGGATGTGGCATACTCATCTTTGTGGCATTTGCCGCAGAGTGCGGAGTCAATGATGGTTATCGGCCGGGTTTCAGAGTTGTCCAGATGCTCCTTGAGTTTATCGTGGCAGGTGCTGCAGGCGAGTTTTGCATGCTTTGAACCCTCTTTCAGGGCCTTTACTTCGTCGTGACAGCCATAGCAGGTTTCCCTGCCATCATCCTTTGCTGCGGGTTTTCCCTTTGCCGCCGTTGAAAAAATCGGGAACGACAAAAGCATTGCCATTCCAGCCGCAGCGGCTACAGACGCCAATCTCCTGTTGATCATGAAACCCTCCTTTTTTAAAATGCAAGTTTACAGCGGAAAAATAATATTTAAATAATAATTAAGGTTTGATCTAAGTCAATAAACAGTATTTAGTTGGTGTTCATAGTTATGACGATGGTGCGTCTTGTCAGAGCTGTCTGCTACAGTTAGAATGGATTGAAATCGACGGGAGGGTGATCTGCATGTCCCAACGCAACTATTGGCTTTTCAAGTCGGAGCCGGCAAATTTTTCATTCGATGATCTTAGAACCTGTCCGGACAGCACCGAACACTGGGACGGGGTGAGGAACTACCAGGCGAGGAATTATTTGCGAGATGAGGTGCAGGTGGGGGATCAGGTGCTTTTTTATCACAGCAACATTGCAGAGCCGGCCATCGTCGCATTGCCGAGGTTGTTAAGGCCGGATATCCGGACTGGACGGCGCGTGACCCGGAGAATAAGCATTTCGATCCGGCGAGTACGGCAGAGAAGCCGGTCTGGTACATGGTGGATGTGCGCTTTGTCAAACATTTCCCCCGGCCGGTCAAGCTGGCGGAACTGAAGAACAACCCAGCTGTCGGGCATGGTCCTTCTTTCCCGCAGCCGGCTGTCTATTCAGCCGGTGCGGGAGGAGGAATGGCGGCAGATTCTGCGTCTGGGAGGCGTAGAAGAGTAGTGTTCACTCCTGTGCCCTCACCGGCTCTTTTGGCTATCAGTTTTTTGCAAGACTCTTCTCCACCACTTCGTAAACATCCCGCGGCAGATTGGGGAGCGCCCTGATCCGTTCCAGTTCTCCACGCATCAATTCCTGCCGTTTCTGGTCCAAACGGTGCCAGCGGGTCAGGGGCGACATGAGGCGGGCGGAGACCTGCGGATTGATGGGTATCAGGCGAATCAGCTGATCGGTGAGAAATCTGTAGCCGGCGCCGCTTTTATCGTGGAAGCGCACTGGATTGGCCTGGGAGAAGGCGCCGACCAGGGAACGGAAGCGGTTGGGGTTGGCCGGTTCGAAGGCAGGATGGCCAAGCAGTTTCTCCACCTCCACCAGCGTATCGGGCCTGCTCGATGTGGCCTGCAGGGAGAACCACTTGTCAACTACCTGTCGGTCTCCCTGCCAGCGCTGATAGAACTCTTCAAAGATGATGCGCCGACCGGGAGAATTGGAAGAAGCGAGCGGACCCAGCGCTCCCATGGTATCGGTCATATTGTCAGCCTTACGGTACTGGTCGATGCACAGGGCGACTTCTTCATCGCCGTCAAGGGTCATGAGATAGGCGAGACAGAGATTGGCCAGACGTCGGTCTCCGGCTAGGCCATCACCCACCTTGTAGGGGCGGGTCGGGCGGCAGGCCGAGTGAACCTGGTGAAATTCCGCCTTAAGCTCGGTAGCCAGCCTTTTTCTTACAAACTGACGGACGGCATGGATCGCATCGGGATCGGCCACGGCCATAGAATCGGCCAGATATGCCTCGCTGGGCAGGGTTAGGGCCTCGGCGAGAAAGGCACGGTCTTTTTCGTTGCCGGAAAGAGTTTCTTTGAAGGCTGAAATGATGCCTTTGTCCAGCTCCAGTTGACGCCCGGCCTGCCAGTCGGCCACCAGGCCGAGCATGACCTGGATAGCCAACTGCTGTCCCGCCTCCCATCTGCAGAAGGGATCGGTCTCATGGGCCATCAGAAGGACCAGCTCCTCGTGACTGTATGCATAATCCAGCCGAACCGGCGCGGAGAACCCGCGCAAAAGTGCCGGCACCGGGGCCGTTTTCAGACCGGTGAAGCGGAATTTCTCTTCCGATTGGTGCAACTCCAGAACCCGTGTCGTCGGTCCGGCAGAGTCCTCCCCTTCCATGGTCAGGGGCAATTCATTGCCGTCCCTGTCGAGCAGACCCATGGTCAGAGGGATGTGAAGCGGCTCCTTCGGTGTCTCATCACCTGTTTTTGGATAGCTTTGCCTGATGTTGAGGAGATATGTTCCTGTCGTGGCCTGGAATTCCCCCTTTATCTGCAGTTTCGGGGTACCCGCCTGGCTGTACCACCGCTTGAACTGGCCCAGGTCAATCCCTCCCGCATCGGCCATGGCCCGGACAAAGTCCTCAACGGTTGCCGCCTGGCCATCATGGCGCTTGAAATAAAGATCCATGCCCTGGCGGAAGCGCTCAGGACCAAGCATGGTGCGCAACATGCGGATCACTTCGGCGCCCTTGTTATAGACGGTGACGGTATAAAAGTTGTTGATTTCCATGTAGCATTCGGGCCTTACCGGATGGGACATGGGCCCGGCATCTTCGGCGAACTGGGCGGTGCGCAGGTAACGGACGTCGGCGATGCGCTTGACCCCCCGCGATTCCATGTCCGCTGAAAATTCCTGGTCCCGGAAGATGGTCAGCCCCTCCTTGAGGGAGAGCTGGAACCAGTCGCGGCAGGTGATCCGGTTGCCGGTCCAGTTGTGGAAATATTCGTGGCCGATGACCTCTTCGATGGCCTGAAAATCGTCGTCGGTGGCCGTTTCCTGGCTGGCCAACACGTAGCGGGAATTGAAGACGTTCAGACCCTTGTTCTCCATGGCTCCCATATTGAAGTCATCAACGGCGACAATCATGTAGATATCCAGGTCGTATTCGCGGTCGAAATTTTCCTCATCCCAGAGCATGGCTTTCTGCAGCGACCGTAGGGCGTGATCGCATTTGGTCCGGTTCTGTTCATTCACATAGATGCGGAGGGCAATTTGACGCCCGGAGCGGGTGGTGAAGGTATCTTCCAGGCAGACCAGGTCTCCGGCCACCAGGGCGAAGAGATAGCTGGGCTTGGGAAACGGGTCATGCCAGGTGACGAAGTGGCGGCCGTTGTCGAAATTTCCTTTTTCAATCGGATTCCCATTGGAAAGTAATACGGGGTAACGTTGCCTATCGGCCACGATGGTGGTGGTATAAACTGCCAGCACATCGGGCCGGTCGGGGAAATAGGTGATGGAGCGGAAACCTTCAGCTTCGCACTGGGTGCAGAACATGCCGCCGGAACGATAGAGCCCTTCCAGAAAGGTGTTGTCCTGGGGACGCAATTCAGTGGTGATTTCAAGGACGAATTTATCCGATACCTGGTCAATAGTCAGATGTTCCTGGTCCACTTTATAGCTGCCGGGGACAAGCACCTTGTCGTCCAGCTTGATTTCCAACAGCGTGAATCGGTGCCCGTCCAGGACAAGGGGGGGCGTTCCAGAGGCCAATGCCTGGGGGGGCCGCATGATGCTGAGTCGGGAATGGACGTGTCGTCTCCTCGTCCAGTTCAAAACGCAGCTCCACTCTATCGACGATATAATCGGGGGGGGTGTAGTCCTTGCGACAAATGGTGCGATGGGGATTTTCGGTCATTATTGATTCTCCGGCAGTTGGTTTGGCATGGTTGCAGGGGAAATTGTAGCATCAAAAGGTTTTCCGGCAAAGGAGAACTTGGTAACTTTCTTTACAACAAGGCGGTGGATGGGGTATCTTGGCCGTATTTGACGAGGTGATTTAGTGGCTACGCGGATCAAGATACTTCCCGAGCAGTTGACCAACAAGATTGCCGCCGGCGAGGTGGTGGAAAGACCGGCTTCTGTGGTGAAGGAATTGGTTGAGAACGCATTGGATGCAGGCTGTAGCGAGGTCATGGTCGAGATCGAGGCCGGGGGAAAAAGACTTATCAGGGTCTCCGACACCGGCTGCGGCATGACACGGAAGATGCCCTGCTTGCCCTGGAAAGGCACGCCACCAGCAAGATATCTAATGATGAGGATCTCTTCAGCCTGGCCACCCTCGGCTTCAGAGGTGAAGCGCTCCCCTCGGTGGCTTCCGTTTCACGTTTCACCCTGGCAACCAGGGAAAAGGGGTCCCTGGAAGGGACCGAAATCTATGCCGAGGGGGGGCGGATAAAGGAGGTCAAGGCATGCGGCATGGCCGAAGGGACAGTAATCTCGGTGCGCAACCTCTTTTTCAACACTCCGGCCCGCCTCAAATTCATGAAGAGCAGCGAAACTGAGGCGGGGCATGTGGGGGACCTCCTGACCAGGCTGGCCATATCCCGCCCCGACATCCGCTTTATTTACACCAACGACGGCAAGACGGTTTTTCGCGCTCTCAATGCGGACCTGCGCGAACGGGTGGCAACCCTTCTCGGTCGCACACTCTCCCAGGATCTTTATCCGTTAGACTTCTGCGACGGGCAACTCAATGTCACCGGTCTGGTGGGCAAACCCGAATGCAGTCGTTCCGCCGCTTCCCATGTTTATACCTATATCAACGGCCGTTTCATAAGGGACAAGGTAGTGCAGCATGCCGTGCTTCAGGCTTATCGCAATTTCATGGAGCGGGGCCGTTATCCGGTGGTGGTGCTTTTCATAAGCGTTCCCGCCGCAGAGGTGGATGTGAACGTCCATCCCACCAAGCACGAAGTTCGCTTTCGGGAGCAAGAGGGTGCATGACGCCATTCAGGAGGCCGTGGAGTCAGTGCTGCGTTCTTCCCCATGGGTAAGAACACAGCCCATGGTGCAAAAGACGCAGGCTTCCACATCCATAGCGGCTGCAAGGATTGCCCAGGTGCGGGAGTCATTGACCCAATACCGTCCGCAACAAACGACACAACAATCATTCAGGATGTCCACACCGGCAGTGCCGGCAAGCTTCAGAGAAACAGCTCCGGCTGATCCCATGCCGGTAGCTGGGGCGGCTCCTGCGCCGGAAGTAGAGCACCGGTATTTTTCCGGCCTTTCGGTGATCGGCCAGTTTAACGCTGCCTATATCCTTTGCCAGGATGGAAACAGCCTGGTTATCATCGATCAGCACGCCGCACATGAGCGGGTTGCCTTTGAGCGCCTGAAGACCCAGCATGCTGCAATGGGAGTGGAGTCACAGCGGCTGCTTTTCCCCGAAACGGTGGAGTTTTCATTCAAGGAAGGTGCTGTCATCCGGGAGCACCAAACCGAGCTGGATCGGGTAGGGTTTAGCCTGGAGGAATTCGGTGGTTCCACCTGGCTGTTGAATGCCGTGCCTCACCTGTTGAGCGGCAATGATTATGTGAAGACACTGCGGGACATCCTGGAAGAGCTGCAGAGCCTGGGCCGAAGCCGTTCTTTTCAGGACATCCTGGAAGACATCCTGGCCAGGATCGCCTGCACAGTGTTGTGCGCGGAAGTCATTGCCTTAGCCAACAGGAAATAAAGGCACTCTTTCAGCAGATGGATGCCACAGAATTTTCCAGCAACTGCCCCCATGGGCGACCGGTGTTACACACACTGACCCTTGCCGAGATCGAGCGGATGTTTAAACGGTAGAACAAAGAGTGAAGAGTGAAGAGAAAATCAAACTGGTGAGTATCGTCGGGCCCACTGCCTCAGGAAAGACTGAGCTGGCGGTGCGCCTGGCCGAGCGTTTTGACGGCGAGATCGTCAATGCCGATTCCATGCAGGTATACCGCGACATGGATATCGGTACGGCTAAACCGTCAGCCGACCTGAGCAGCCGCGTACCCCATCACCTCATGGATATCGTTACTCCTGATGTGAATTTTTCCGCTTCCGATTTTCGCCGGCATGCCGTTGCGGCCATCGCAGATATCCACAGCCGCGGCAAGAGAGTCTTCATCGTTGGGGGGACTGGCCTTTACATCCGTGCTTTGCTCCAAGGGCTGGTTGATTCGCCTAGCGGAGACGAACAAATCCGCGGAGAATTGAATGAACTGGCAAAAGAAATTGGCAACGAAGGCCTTTTGCAGCTGTTGGCTGAGGTTGACCCGATTACTGCCGAACGACTTCACCCCAATGACCGGGTAAGGATTATCCGTGCATTGGAGGTGTACCGGCAGACGGGGCGTCCAATGTCACAGTTCAGGCAGGAGCATGGTTTTGCCGAACAGATGTATGACTGCCTGATGCTGGGGATAAATGTGGAGCGGCAGGAATTATACAGCCGGGTGGAAAAGCGTGTTGATGAAATGATAGCGTCGGGCCTGGCCGTGGAAGTGGAGGAGCTGTTCCGACTGGGCTATGCCAGGGATTTAAAGGCAATGCGCTCCATAGGCTATAAGGAGATATGTTCTTTTCTTAAGGGTGAAATTTCTCTGGATCAGGCGGTGCAGCTGATCAAGAGGGATACGAGACGTTATGCAAAACGGCAGATGACTTGGTTTAATAAAGAATATGGGATTAAATGGGTTGAATATCCTGCGGCATTTGCTAATATTTGTAACCATGTGATTGAATTTTTTGAAAGAGGAGAGGACCATGCCAAAAGCACCTTTCAACATCCAGGATCAGTACCTTAACCAGGCACGAAAAGAGAGGGTAAAGGTTACCGTCCAGCTCATGGCCGGCAGCAAGCTGGAAGGCTACATCAAGTCGTTCGATAATTTCTCGGTTCTTATGGAAGTACAGGGCGATCTTCTCATCTATAAACACGCCATATCCAGCATAACTTCTGTGGACGGTAATTTCAGACTGCATCAATAGGCACTGCAACAGCTTCAACGATCAAAAAACAGGGATTGACCCGGCTGGGTCTTCCCTGTTTTTGTTTGTAAAAGAGGGATTGCTGCGCTATCCTTGCTGGCTGCGCAGCCAATCATCTTTCTTTATTCGGGATAATCATGACGATGACCAGTGAAAAAAAATTTTTGATCATTGCTATGCTTTTTGCTTTAGTGGCGCTGACTGTGATTTTCCTGTCAGGAACAGTTTTCCTGCCGGTCTTTATTGCCCTGATCCTCACCTACATCTTGAACCCTCTCGTGGCAAAGCTGACGGAGCGAGGGATGAACCGGACACTTGCCATAATTCTAGTCTTCCTTGTGCTTGTTCTTCTGGCCACCCTGGCAATATTGTTCTTCATCGTCTCCATAAAAGGGGAGTTGGGTTCAATAGAGATAAATCTTCCCGAGTACGCTAACCGGCTGTACAACTATATACCGGCCGGCGTGAAGGCGTACCTGGATATCGAGACGTCGGAAAAGGCCTATCAACACCTGACAACAGCGCTTGAGCGGTTGCGCGGCATTTCCTTCAGCCTGTTCAAGGAAACATTCGCCGTTGTTACGCGGGCCTTCAGCTCCACCTTGGCCTTCGTTCTATCCATCCTCGGCTATTTCATCACTCCCATCTATCTTTTTTATTTTCTCCAGGACATGCCGGAACTGAAGACCACATTGCTGAATCTTGTCCCGGAGCGTTACAGGCCATGGTTTTGTCAGAAGGCGGCAGAGGTGGATGAGGTGCTTTCATCCTTCGTCCGCGGTCAATTGATGCTTTGCGCCATTTTGGCGGTGCTTTACAGCATCGGACTTTACTTCATCGGTATTGACCTGGCTATTCTCATCGGCACCATATCCGGCCTTCTGTTCATGATTCCCTATCTGGGGACGCTCTTCGGCATTGTCTTTTCCATGCTCATGGCCTTTCTCAAGTTCCATGATCTTCTACATCCAATGCTTTGTCTGGGCTGGTTCATGCTGGTGCAGGCGGCAGAAGGGGGCATCATTACCCCCAAAATCGTTGGTAACAAGGTGGGGCTGCATCCTGTTGTAACAATCCTTGCCCTTCTCATGGGGGGCCAATGGTTCGGCATATTCGGCATGCTGCTGGCGGTGCCGGTAACTGCAGTGCTCAACGTTTTTTTTCGCTCGCTGCTCGATTATTACCGGAGCACGGCATATTACAAAGGTGCGTGATGGAAGGTTTGTTGATCGAAAGTGTTATACCGGAAAGCATCGCCGACGAGCTTGAAATAGAGGCGGGGGACCGGTTGGTAGCCATCAATGGCCACAGGCTGCGGGACATCATCGATTTTAATTTTTTTTCCGCAGATGAGGAGCTGACCCTTGAGGTTGTGAAAGGGGATGGAGAGGTCTGGGAGATGGAGGTGGAACGGGATGAATCCGAGCCTCTCGGCCTCATTTTTCAGGCGCCGGTTCCTGCCGAGTGCGGCAACAAGTGTATTTTCTGTTTTGTTCATCAATTGCCCAAGGGACTGCGGAGGCCTCTTTACGTCAAGGATGAGGATTACCGGCTCTCTTTCCTCTACGGCAACTATGTGACTCTGGCCAATATCGATGCCAGCGACCTGAAGCGGATCAAGTCGCAAAGGCTCTCACCGCTCTATATTTCCGTACATGCAACAGATCCTCTGGTGCGGGAAGAGATGTTGGGCAAGCCGGGAATTCCTCCTATTCTCGAAATAATGAAGGAACTGGCAGGGGCCGGCATTACCATGCACACCCAGGTGGTGCTTTGTCCTGGAGTCAATGATGGCAAAGTTCTGGCCCGGACAGTTGCCGATCTGTCGTCACTGTTTCCCGCTGTTGCTTCCCTGGCTGTGGTACCGGTCGGCCTGACCATGCACCGCAAAGGACTGCCGGCCTTACAGTCGGTGACGAAGGAATATGCAGCTGAATTGCTCTCCCAATGGCAGCCTGAAATGGCCGGGCTGGCAAGGCGTCTGGGGGAACCTTTCCTCTTTTTTGCCGATGAGTTCTACATTAAAGGGGAGGTGGCATTTCCTCCCCTTGAGTTGTACGGAGACCTCCCACAGATTGAAAACGGTGTCGGTATGGTGCCGGTCTTTCTGGAGGAAGCGGATGAAGTTGTCCATGGGGCAAAAAGGTTGAAGCAGGCATCTGTCACCGTTGTAACCGGGGAGTCGCCATATCCTTATCTGGAGGGTTTCCTTCACCGCTTGGCGGACAAGACAGGAATAAAGTTTACAACCGTGCCGATAAAAAATCGGCTCTTTGGGGACACCGTCACGGTGACTGGACTTGTTTCCGGTGGCGACATTTTGGATTGCCTGAAGAAAGTGGAGTCAGGGGATGTAATTCTTATACCGGATGTTATGCTTAAGGAAGGGGAAGGGATTTTCCTCGATGATTTAAGTACTGATGATCTGCAAAATGCTTTGGGGAAGGATATCGTGGTCGCCGAATCGACGCCTCGTGGAATTTACGAAGCAATTATCCGATTTCAGTCTGCATGAAGCCGCTTGATCCCTAATTACTGACGGGGGAAGCAATGCCCAGACCTTGTCCGGTGTTGTCAGGTTTTTTTGCAGCTCTCTGTATTGCGGTTCTCGTGGCTATACCGGCATTTGGACATATTACCAATGATCAGCCGGTTTATCGTGTAAGCGATGGTAAAATCATAACCTTTCAGCAGATGATCGATGAAATGAAAGGGACAAATGTTGTTGTCATAGGTGAATCACACGACAGTCAAGAGCATCATCAGCTGCAGTTGGCCGTTATCGAGGCCTATCATCAGGCTGAAACCCCCATTGCAGTCGGTATGGAGATGTTTACCGCCGACAGTCAGCGACATCTTGACCTCTGGACCAACGGAACCCTGGACAAATCAACCTTCATCAGGCTTTACTATAAAAACTGGCAAATGCCATGGCCCCTTTACAGCGATATTTTTCTTTACACCAAAGAGCACCGTATACCCCTCATCGGTCTTAACATAGATCCAAAAATTCCGAAAAAGGTGGCCCGCCGAGGTTTCGCCTCTCTGACACCAAAAGAATTGAAAAAGGTTCCCCCTGGGGTCACCTGTAATGTGGATCCTGAATACATGGCCTTCATAAGACAGGTTTACGCATCCCACAACAAAAGCGACAAGTCTTTTATCCATTTCTGCGAGGCGCAGAAATTATGGAATTCTTTCATGGCATCGGGAATAATGAATTATGTGAGGAGGAATTCCGGACGAACAATGGTGGTCCTGACGGGGGCCGGACATGCACTGAAAAGTGGTATTCCTGCTGAACTTGAACGCGCCTCTGATATCTCATATAAAGTTATACTGCCCGAATTTCCTGAACTATCGCCGGATAATGTGGCGAAAGACGACGCAGATTATATCCTTATGGAGTAAAGAGTCGATTGATTCTATTCGGGTTTGTCCGCGTGTTCTAACCTCTTTTCAAGCAGGGGCCTTCTCCTTTCCTTTCCCACATAGGTTTCACACAAAGTGTTCTCATCCCGGACCGAATCGACACCAACCCTTACCCATTTATCGGACCGGCAGAAACCTGTTATATTGCCTACCCGGATGAGATAGTCCAGGCAATAGTCCTCAACAATGTCATAGCTGTCATCGTCATAACATACCATCACTTTCATGTTTCCTCCATGTAGAGAACATATTAAGCCCACAGGGAAGTTATCGTACCAAATGATAAAAACTTTAATAAGAAATCAATTTTTTATGATTTTGCTTTTATTCAACTTAATGTGATATGAATAAATCACTGTTGAAACCAATGGAGAAAGTAATGTCGAACTCCAATTATATTACCCCTGAGGGTGCAAGGCGCCTTCGGGAAGAATTTGAATATTTATGGAAGGTGGAACGCCCACGGGTGACTCAGGCGGTTTCCGATGCTGCAGCTGAAGGTGATCGCTCGGAAAATGCGGAATACATTTATGGCAAAAAAACGTTTGCGGGAAATCGACAGGCGGGTGCGTTTTCTCATGAAGCGCCTTGATGTTCTGACAGTGGTGGAAGACCAACCGGAGCGGAAGGGAAAGATTTTCTTCGGCGCATGGGTGCGGCTTGAAAATGAAGAGGGCAATGAGGTCGTCTACCGAATAGTAGGGCCGGATGAATTTGATCCGGGAAAGGGCTATATCAGCGTCGATTCTCCCATGGCCAAGGCACTTATCGGCAAGCAGGAAGGGGACGAGGTGGTGGTGAGAAGGCCTGCCGGGGTGGCCACCTTCACCATTATAGATGTGGCTACAAGCCTTTTGTGGGTGAATAATGGCCCTGACATCTGTACGGTTGGCCAAGGCAGGGTGGCTTGCCGTTGCCAATGCAATCGTAACGGTTCCACTGTTTCTTTTTTCGTTCATGCTGGCTCTGGACGACAGCCATGGTGCACGTGCTGTCCAGACCATACTGACATTGATCTCAACGCTGCTATTCATCTATATCATGCTGACCTTGCTGGATTATCTCAACAGCAGCCACCAATTCCATGATGTCGATATGCTTGTCAAGCTGCTGCTCTGGATGAACATCGCGGTGACCGTTCTCAGCATGCTCGGTCTGCTGAGTCAGCCACTCCGGGAGGCCGGCGGACTTTTCGCCATCATTCTTATCGTGCCATCTGGCGTCACCCAGGCTGTCTTCGGCTATCGGCTGCTTCGCCTGCCAGGCTTGACGGGTACACGATTCAAACCTTACGGTGTTCTGAATGTCATAACCGGTGTCTGCTTTGCCCTGGTGGTACCGATACCGATCGGGCTGCTGACTAGTGTTGCTGCGGATGTTATTTTGGGAAAAGTGTTGCTGGAAGCGGCAGAGAAACAGCCATTATCTTAGGTAAAATAAAAAACGCCCGGATCTGATCCGGGCGTTTCTGATTCTGGTGTTACATAACGGGCTCTTTCTACATATCCGACGGTGGACGACAGGCGGTTTCCGGATTACATGCTCCTTGCAGGGCCACATAACCTTTTGCTGGGCTGTCTCCCCTTTTTCCAGAGGTTTTTACGCTCATGACGGATGTAGTATGAACTGCCTATTCAGCGTTGCCCCATGTAACACCATTTTTTGAAAGAACAACTTCAGCTTTTGATTATATGATACTACCGGCAGGGTAATAGTCAAGAGATAAATTGCCAGTGATTCCAGTTGGTTACATTTTATTTTGTGCTTGAAAAATTTAAAAAGGGTAGTGCCTCCAATGGAGACAACTACCCCTCTAATTCTGAATCGTGGCGATGAATATCTACTTTTTCTTCAGGTTGTAAAAGACTTCCTTGCCACGGAAAAGGGCGACGGCGTCCAGTTCGTCTTCGATGCGCAGAAGCTGATTATATTTACAGACCCTGTCGGTGCGGCAGAGGGAGCCGGTCTTGATCTGACCTGCATTGACTGCGACAGAAAGGTCGGCCAGGGTGGTGTCTTCAGTTTCTCCTGAGCGGTGGGAGATGACCGTGGTATATCCGGCACGTTTGGCCATCTCGATGGCGTCCAGGGTTTCTGTCAGAGTTCCGATCTGATTCAGTTTGATCAGAATAGAGTTGGCGATTCCTTTATCGATGCCTTCTTTAAGGATTTTGGGGTTGGTGACGAAAAGGTCGTCGCCGACGATCTGGATCCTTTTGCCCAGGCGTTCGGTCATTTTTTTCCAGCCTTCCCAGTCATTTTCCGCCATGCCGTCTTCGATGGAGACGATAGGATACTTGTTGACCAGATTTTCGTAGAAATCTATCAGCTGGTCCGCTGTCTTCTTAGGCTGGGCTTCATTTTCCAGGGTATAGACTCCGTCGCTGAACAATTCGGAAGAGGCAACGTCCAAGGCCAGCAGCACATCTTCGCCGGGTTTGAAGCCTGCTTTCTGGATCGCTTCGATGATCACTTCCAGCGCTTCCTCATTGGATTTCAAGTTGGGAGCGAAGCCCCCTTCATCGCCGACAGCGGTATTGTAGCCCTTGCCCTTGAGAACCGATTTGAGGGCATGGAAAATTTCGGCCCCCATGCGCAGCGCCTCGGCAAAATTCTTGGCGCCGGCAGGCATGATCATGAATTCCTGAATATCCACGTTGTTGTCTGCGTGGGCACCGCCGTTGATAATGTTCATCATCGGCAGCGGCAGCTCTTTAGCATTGCTCCGCCAATGTACTGGTAAAGGGAAAGACCTACCTCATCGGCAGCAGCTTTGGCCACAGCCAGAGAGACACCGAGGATGGCATTGGCGCCAAGCTTGCTCTTGAATTCCGTTCCGTCAAGCTCCAGCATTTTGCGGTCGATGCCGATCTGGTCTGTTGCTTCCATGCCGATGACTTCTTCGGCGATTATATCGTTGACGTTGGCAACTGCTTTGAGGACCCCTTTACCCAGGTAGCGCCCTTTGTCGCCGTCACGTAATTCAAGAGCTTCCCTTTCGCCGGTAGAGGCGCCTGATGGGACTGCCGCTCTTCCCATGGCTCCCGACTCGAGAAAAACTTCTACCTCCAGTGTCGGATTGCCCGGGAATCGAGAATTTCTCTGGCATATACATCTGTAATCTGGCTCATTCATACCCCTCCATAATGAAATATTTCACAGGCAAGGCACCTGTAATGTCAATTTTGTTTATATAGCACACTTTCCTGTAAATGGAAGTAGTTTTATTAACTTACCCAAAGGACGGAGCGATGGTTTGAGTTGACACTGCATGGCGATAAGGCTATATTTAGTGCTTGTCCTTAGCGAAATTTTTCTTGAAACGTTCCTGTGCTGCTGTTCACGGGAACGCTCCTGCCATTGACGATCGGTCACTGCGGTTACAGGTGGCCGAACAACGGGAATAACATACATAATGCCCACTGAAAGCGGCGACAAAGATAGAAAAACCAAAGGTTCGCTCACCCTTCTTGGCGAAAGATGTCTCGGCTCGGTAGTTGACAAAATCTCCGATCCGAGACAGGAAAAGCGCTGTCGATTCATATTGCTTTTCTGCACAGCCCTCCTTCTCACTTTCCTTATCATCCCCAGCTATCAATTTCTGGCTGTGAAATACAAGGTAGGAGACGTTGCCACCTCTGATATCAGGGCTACCCAGGACTATTTCATCGAGGATCGCCTTCTTACCGAAAAGAAGCGTTCCGAGGCAGAGGCTGTTTCTCCCCTTGTCTACAATTATAATTCCACTGCTGCACTTGACGTAGTTCGACGCTTTGAGAACGCTTTTGCCCTTATACGCAATGCCGGAGAGCGAGATGAAGACGCTGGAGAGCTTTTCGCCAGAATATAGGGCGTCTGTTGACGCAGGATGTCTCTGACAAGGAGGCAGCTGCGCTGTCCCGACTCACATCCGACCAGTCACTGCAGATGGAGTTGGAACGTCTTGCCACAACCATTTATCACAACAAGATTGTTGAGAACAAAAAAGGTTTTGCCGATGACCGCAGACACGGCCTTGTCGTCACTGACCTTGAAACAAAACGTGAGATTGCTGCCGGTGATTACTCCTTTTATATGGACGTTGGTGAAGCTCGCAAGGCTCTTGCCGGCATGAAGCTTGCTCTATCCGCCTCGGCGGGCGACTGTGCGCTCCTGAAGGGTTTATTGAGCCGGATGATAACTCCGAATCTTATCTTTGATCGCGAGGCGACCGAGCAAATGAAGCATGAAGCCAGCTCGGCAACTCGCCCCGTGCTCTTTCAGGTGAAGAGGGGGAGATGATTGTCCGGGTTGGAGAGAGGGTTACCCAGGAACAGGCTACAAAGCTGGACAGTATCTTCGAGTCCCGCGGCATAGAGAGGTTTTTCATGGGGGTAGGTGTTCTGGGGCTTGTACTGGTCCTCTTCTACTTCCCATATCGTTTTGCACGCAAGAACATTCGCAAATTCAGCCCTTCCAACAAGGATATACTGCTCCTTACCCTGATGACCATCGGCAACTTTGTTGTCCTGAAGATTGCCTTCATTGTTTCAACGGCCATGGGCAGCCTTTTACCTTTTATCGACACTGCCGTTTACTACTATTTCTTTCCTTTTGCTGCCAGTGCCATTATTGTCCGGATTATTCTTAATTCCGAGGTGGCACTCGTATATTGTGCTGTCTGTGCGCCGTTACTCGGGATTATGTTCAACAGCAGCCTTCAGGTTGTGATTTACGCCCTTTTAGGTGGGATTGTCGGTGCCCATGGGGTACGCCAATGCAAGGAGCGAAACGCCATATATGTGGCAGGATTGAAGGTAAGCGTGGTCAATGTGGCCATGGCAATTTCCTTCCAGTTTTTCAGCGACAGCGCCTTCACCATTCAGACGGCCTACTGCGTCGTCTTTGCCGGATTGGGCGGCATTTTCAATGCTGTATGTGTTACCGGCACTATTCCTCTCATTGAGGCTCTCTTCCACTACACAACCGACATCAAACTGCTGGAGCTGGCAAATCTGAATACCCCGATCCTGCGCGAACTGATGGTCAGGGCTCCCGGCACCTATCATCACAGTGTCGTTGTCGGAAATCTTGTGGAGGCCGGGGCCGAAGCGATCAATGCCAACCCTCTTCTGGCCAGGGTTGCAGCCTATTACCATGATGTGGGCAAGATCAGCAAGCCCCTCTACTTCATAGAAAATGTCGGAGGAGGCGAAAACAGGCACGACAAGCTTTCTCCGAACATGAGCGCTCTCATACTCATTTCCCATGTTAAAGAAGGAGTTGAACTGGCGAGAGAGAGCCGGCTGGGGCAACCGATCATCGACATAATCCGCCAGTCACATGGCACTTCTCTCATCACCTTTTTTTACCAGAAGGCGAAGGGGTTGGCCGTCACCGACCTGCAAGCGGTGGATGAGAGGGATTTCCGTTACCCGGGGCCCAAGCCTCAAACCCGCGAGGCGGGCCTGGTGCTTTTGGCTGATTGTGTGGAAGCGGCATCCAGGACATTGTCCGATCCTACCCCAGCACGAATTCAGGGCATGGTTCAGAAGATCATCAACAATATCTTCATCGATGGACAGTTGGACGAATGTGAGCTGACCCTGAAAAACCTGCATGAAATTGCCAAGAGCTTCAACAGGATACTAGCCGGCATCTATCATCAACGTATAGACTATCCGGAGCCTGCTTATAAGGAAAAAGGAAGCGGAGGAAAAAAATCCATTGAAGATAGCGATAGCGAACCGGCAAAGGCGCTGGCCGATAGAAGCGAAGAAGCTAAGAAAAGTGGCGGAGATGATCTTAAGCGACTTGGGATGTCCTGACAGCGAACTCTCCATCAGCATCGTCGGCGATCGAACCATTCGCCGCATCAACCGCGACTATCTCGACCGCGATAAGACGACCAATGTCATTTCCTTTGCCATGCACGAAGGAGATTTTGGCGAACTCAACCCCCAGATGCTGGGGGATGTGATCATTTGTGCCGATACGGCTTCGCGGGAGGCAGAAGAAGGTGACATGCCTTTTTTTTCCCGCCTTTCGTTCCTGCTTTTGCACGGCATACTCCATATTACCGGCTACGACCACGAACGCAGCGGCGAAGCGGAAGCTGCAAGAATGGAGATTCGCGAGCGGGAAATTTTCGGTAATCTGAACCGGAAAGGACTTGTCTAGATTGGCTGAGATAGTGGCATTAAATGAAAACCATGGGAAGGAAGCGGACAAAGTTCCGACTGGAGCGTCCTTGAAGCCGACGCGCTTCATAGATTCTGCAAATTGTGCCATCGAAGGCATCCTCTACACGGCCAGGACCCAAAAGCATATGCGCAACCATTTTCTGGCAGCGTTGGTCGTGCTGATTGCGACGCTTTTTCTCCATGTCACGGCACTTGAGTTCATTCTTCTGACCTTATCGGTTTCTTTCGTTCTTTTTGCCGAGCTGATGAATACTGCGGTCGAAGTGGTTGTGGATCTGGTTTCACCCGAATACCATCCGTTGGCCAAGATAGCCAAGGATACCGCCGCAGGAGCTGTACTGGTGGCAGCCATCGGCACGGCAGTAATGGGATACCTTATACTCTCGCACTACATATTTCCGGTTTACAAGGAGATGCTCAGCATGATAGGAACCCCTACAGAAATGGGGACCCTGGTTTCGATCCTGATAGTGGTGATCGTGGTTATAATCATTAAGACCCGCACCAGCAGAGGCACCCCGCTGCAAGGTGGTCTCCCCAGCGGCCATGCAGCTTTGGCCTTTTCCATCGCCACCTCGGTTTCTCTCAATACAAAAGACCCGATGGTGTCAATTCTGACCATTGCCCTGGCAACTATGGTCAGCCATTCCCGATTGCTTCTCAACATTCACTCCTTGCGGGAAGTGGTACTTGGCGCGTTGACCGGAACCGGTATTACTCTCGCGGTGCTGCTTCTTTTTAAAGTGGCCGGATGAAGAAGCTGGTCGACTCATTTTCTGAATAAAGTGGAGGGAACATATCTTTGGAAGGGGACAACGGCAAAAAAAGCCCTGGTCTTATTGACATCGTCAGCCGCTTTCTTTCCGGGCGCCGACGTGTGACCGAAGAAGAAATACAGGAATTGATGAATGCCGGAGAAGAAGAGGGGCTGATCAACGAGGAAGAGAACCAGATGATCCGCTCCATTTTCGCCCTCGGCGACACGGTGGTTCGCGAAATAATGGTGCCCCGCACCGACATGGCATGTGTCAGCTCAGATGCCGGAGTCAAGGAGGTGCTTGCTGCGATAATTGCCTGCGGCCACTCCCGGATACCGGTTTACGAAGCACAATCGACAACATCATTGGCCTCATTTATGCCAAGGACCTGCTCAAATATTGGGGCATGGAGGCTTCTGCCATTGTTCTGAAGAAGATCGTCAGGTCTCCTTACTTTATCCCCGAAACCAAAAACCTTGAGGAACTGCTCCACGAATTCAAGAAAAAGCGGGTCCATATCGCCATTGTCATCGACGAATACGGCGGCACCTCGGGGCTTGTCACCATTGAAGATCTGCTTGAGCAGATTGTCGGGGACATCCAGGACGAATACGACCTGGAAGAAGACTGGCTTGTGGAAGAGGGGGACGGTTCTGTGACCGTCGATGCCCGTCTGCCCATCGAGGAGTTGGCAGAGCATTTTCAAATAGATATTGAAAGGGAAAAATTCGATACGGTAGGTGGGCTGATATTTCACCTTCTCGGTCGCATTCCAGCCAGCGGGGAAGAAGTGGATAACCATCATATACACATGACGGTTCTTGAGGCTGATGAGCGGCGTATAAGCAAGGTGCGAATCGCCAGGAAAGGCAGCGCGGTAGAGGAGACGGAAGGCTAGTGAATTACAGCAGATTTCATATGCCTGACTTCAATGCCGCTCCTCGCCGTGATTATCTGTTGGCGGTAGTGTCCGGCATTTTGCTGGCGCTATCCTTCCCAAAACCAGGGTTATCCATCTGTGTCTGGTTTGCTTTCGTGCCGCTCTTTCTGGCCGTGGGCAAAAAAGATCCGAAGACGGCATTTCGGCTTGGATTTATCTGCGGCCTTACTGCCTATGGTGGCATTCTCTACTGGGTCAATATAGTTATGACCACCTATGGTAAGCTTCCTCTGGTGGTCAGTTTCTGTCTTTATCTGCTTTTGTCGGCATACATAGCCCTTTATGTGGGAATTATTGCCTATCTGGTAAATCGAGGTGAAAAAGCTGGGATTTCATCGGTTTTTTCTTTTCCTTTTCTATGGGTGGGCTTCGAGTTCATCCGCGCTTTTGTCCTGACCGGTTTTCCCTGGGCATCCCTCGGCCATTCCCAATACCGTACCCTGCCTCTGATCCAGATATCTGACGTTACCGGTGTCTATGGCGTCAGTTTTCTGATCGCTCTGGCTAACATCATCATTTACCGGATTATAAAGGGGTTGGTCCGAAAGGAGGCGGTTGCCTATCCTGCCAGAAGTGGCTTCATCTTCCTGGTTCTGATGGCGCTCACCATCGGCTATGGCTTCTACCGGCTCAATCAGGCAGAGCAGGGGGAGCCACTTAAAGTTGTGCTGGTCCAGGGGAATATCCCCCAGGACGTGAAGTGGGATCCGGCTTTTCAAGAGTCGACGGTTGGCATTTACGAAAGACTTACGCGCAAGGCTTGTGCCAGCGGCGGGACTCTGGTTGTCTGGCCTGAAAGTGCTCTTCCTTTCTATTTCCAGACTGAAGAGCAGTATGCGGCAAGGGTAAGATCATTGGCTGCCGAAATGAAGAGTTGTCTCGTGGTAGGCAGTCCGGCCTTCGAGAAAAAAGATGAAGGTATCCGTTACTTGAACAGTGCCTTTCTCCTCTCCCCCTCCGGCGAAGTTCTCGGCCGTAGTGATAAAATGCACCTGGTGCCCTTTGGGGAATACGTGCCGTTGCAGAAACTGTTCCCTTTCGTCAACAAACTGGTGGCCGGAATAGGCGACTTTTCGCCTGGATCCAAGGTGGTGCCCCTTAACACCGGCAAAGGGGAGATCGGGGTTCTGATCTGCTTTGAGGGAATATTTCCGGAACTTGCCCGGGAATATGTCCGTGCCGGAAGTCGTCTGCTGGTAAACATCACCAACGATGCCTGGTTCGGCAAATCATCGGCACCTTACCAGCATCTTTCCATGACTGTGTTTCGGGCGGTGGAGAACCGGGTGCCGTTGGTCCGCGCTGCCAATACCGGCATCTCATCGGTCATAGACAGCAAGGGGCACATCCGCGGCATGACCACGCTCTTCAAAGAAACCTTCCTTTCGGGGGAAGTTCGTTTCGGCATGAAGCGGACTATCTACAACCGATTTGGCGACGTTTTTGCGTGGTCCTGCTTGTTGCTGTCGGTTGGGATGATTGTCAGAATTTTCAGGAAAAAGATTGACGGGTGAGACCACCCCGCTTGAAATAAATCGATTCGAGGAGTAGACGATGTTCAGAGAAGAAGTGGCGCGGTTGAAGCAATGGCGGAACGGATCAACAACTTACGGGGGTCTCTTTGACATAGACAGCCTGCGGGAAGATATTCAGGAACTTGAATCCAGGATCGCCGCCCCCGGTTTTTGGGACGATAATGAGGCTGCGCAGAAAGTTCTCAAGGAGCGGACGGTCATGGAGAAGACCCTGGCCTCCTGGGACAGCTCAACCGTCAGGTTGAAGATATCAGGGTCCTTATAGAGCTGGGAAGCGAGGCGGAAGATGAGGCGACTCTTGCCGAAGTGCATGACCTGAACGATCAGCTGGAAAAAGGGGTGGCCGATGCCGAGTTCCAGAAGATGCTCTCCGGTCCCCATGATGCCAGTTCATGCTTTTTTCCATCAATTCCGGCGCCGGTGGTACCGAGTCCCAGGACTGGGCCGAAATGCTGCTGCGCATGTATCTGCGGTACTGTGAACGTAAAGGATGGAAAACCGAGATTACCGATTATCAGGCCGGCGATGAGGCTGGTGTCAAAGGGGTCACTTTCTCCGTCAGTGGCGAGTATGCCTACGGATATTTGAAAGCCGAGGTTGGTATTCACCGGCTGGTGAGGATCTCACCCTTTGACAGTAATGCCCGTCGCCACACCTCTTTTGCCTCGGTTTTTGTTTTTCCCGAGATAGAAGACGATATCGATGTAAAGATTGTCGAAACCGACCTGAGGGTTGATACCTTTCGCTCCAGCGGTGCTGGCGGCCAGCACGTCAATACGACCGATTCGGCCATCAGGATCACCCACATTCCTACCGGCATCGTTGTCGCCTGTCAGACAGAGCGCAGTCAGCATATGAACCGGGCTACGGCTATGCGGGTCCTGAGAGCAAAGCTTTATGAGCGCGAGTTGCAGGAGCGGGAATCACAGGCCGCCGAAATCGCTGGAGAAAAGAAGGAAATCGGCTGGGGGAGCCAGATACGCTCCTATGTCCTGCATCCTTACAAGATGGTAAAGGACCTGCGCACCGGGGTTGAAAGCGGCAATCCTGATGCGGTCCTGGATGGGGAACTGGAGCAGTTTATAGTCGCCTTTCTCATGGGGGTCCGCCGCGAGGTTAAGGACATCTGACATGGGTGGTGGTTTGTAGTCGTGATTTGGGAGTGTGGCAAATGATTTGCAGGATTTTATATATAGCTGTCATACTAACCTTCTTCTGTCTGACCAATACCGGCTGTGCTGCACAAATGAAAGCAGTGAAAGGACTGTCGCGGGTCGGTTTTGCCATACAGGTAGGAGCTTTTTCAGAGGTGAAAAACGCTGAACGGCTTACAAACAGGCTGCAGCAAAAGGGAATCGAGGCCTTCTACTTCAGAAAGGACAGCGGCCTATATGCTGTTCGTTTCGGTGATTTCGAAACAAAAGAAAAGGCTAAAAAGGCTGCCAAGCGTCTTGTTGCAGAGAAGGTTATCGGCTCCTATTTCATCGCTCCGCCGCAACTCGACGGGAAAAAATCGAGAGAAGTAGGGATTGAAAAAGCTCCACAGCCATCCCTCAAGAAACTTACGCCGGTAGTACCTAAGAAAAGCAGAGAGGAGCGAGCCGGTGAAGCCGAAACCCCGGACCACGCCAAGGCACATGGCGACATGGGAGCCATTGCTGCCCGCACGGCAGAACGCTTTGTCGGCATTCCTTACCGCTGGGGTGGAGATACCGTGGTTGACGGCATGGATTGCAGCGGATTTGCCCGGGCCGTCTATAACCTCTGCGGCGTCAACATCCCGCGCAGTTCAAGGGAGCAGTTCAAGGTGGGGGACAACATCAGCAAGGCAGATCTCAAGGACGGTGACTTGGTCTTCTTCGGTAATTCCGAGGCAGAAATAAACCATGTGGGCATCTACATCGGTGATGGGCGCTTTGTCCACGCACCGCGCCGGGGTGACGACATTAAGATATCAGGAATTGAAGAAGCTTATTTCATAAAACGCTTCATTGGGGCGAAAAGATATTTCTGAAACAATCAAATTGCACTTTCTCGAAATGAGGTAATCATGGCTTTCATCAAACCATTCAAGGCCCTTCGGCCTAAAATAAACTTGGCGGAAAAGGTGGCGGCACTTCCATATGATGTGATGAGCACCGGGGAAGCCATGCAGATGGCAGCGGGAAACCCATGCAGCTTTCTCCACATATCCCGCCCCGAAATCGATCTGCCAGGCGTCGACATCCATTCCGATCCTGTTTATCGCAAGGGACAGGAAACTCTCTCCAGATTTGTGGCAGAAGCGATCCTGGAACAGGATGGAGAGGAATGTTATTATGTGTACCGCCAGAAGATGGGTGACATAGTCCAGACAGGCTAGTGGTATGCGCCGGGGTGGATGACTATCAGGACGGGACAATCAAGAAGCACGAACTGACGCGGGCGGACAAGGAGGAAGACCGGGTAAGGCATATCGACTTTTTGGACGCAAATGACGAGCCGGTATTTTACACCTACAGGAATCATCCTGAAATTTCGTCTCTTGTGGGGAAAGCTGCAACAGCGATCCCGGTATATGATTTTACCACCGATGATGGCGTTTCCCACACCCTCTGGGTCATTGACGACCGTCAAACGATAGCTGAACTGACCGCACTCTTTGCTGTCATTCCCACGCTTTATGTGGCTGATGGTCACCACAGAAGCGCGGCCGCCAGCAGGGTGAGGGATATGAGGAAAGCCGCCAATCCCGGCCATTCCGGCAAGGAAGAATACAATTATTTCCTGACGGTCATCTTCCCTGACAACGAGATGAACATCATGCCCTACAACAGGGTTGTCAAAGATCTGAATGGCCTCAGTATCACCGAGTTCATGGCCAGGCTGGCGGAAAAGTTCGAGATCAGCCCCCTGAATTCCCCACTTAAACCTGTGCACAGCCACCAGTTCGGCATGTATTTGTCTGGTAAATGGTATGAACTGCTGCCGAGAGAGGGTTCCTTTTCCGAAGACGATGCGGTGGTAAGGCTTGATGTTTCCATCCTGCAGAATAACCTCTTAAGTCCCATCCTTGGTATCCGCAATCCGCGTACCGACCAGAGGATTCAGTTCGTAGGCGGTATCAGGGACTGGATGAGCTTATGCGCATGGTAGACAGCGGTGAATATGAGGTGGCCTTCGCACTATATCCCACCTCCATGAAAGAACTGATGGAACTGGCCGATGCTGATAAAATTATGCCTCCGAAATCCACATGGTTCGAACCGAAGCTGCGAAGTGGGCTGTTTGTCCATTTGCTGAAATAGAAAGTGATAAAGAAAAAGGAGAAAAATTGATGCGTAATGTGGAGAAATTTATTGTCATGCTGTTGTTGCTGGTGGCGGTTGTAATTCCTGCCTGTGCACAGAAGGAACCGAAGGTTTCAGAGCCTAAAAAAGCTGAATCTGCTTCTGCCGCAGCCAATGCCGTCAACACACCCTCCGGCCTTTCCTATGTGGACCTCGTTCCCGGAAATGGTCCTTCGCCCGCTGCCGGGAAACCGGTAAAAGTGCATTACACCGGCTGGCTGGAGAATGGCACCAAGTTCGACAGTTCCGTCGACCGCGGCGAGCCATTTGTATTTAACATTGGTGCCGGACAGGTCATCCCTGGTTGGGATGAAGGAGTTATGTCCATGAAGGTTGGGGGTAAGCGTAAACTGATCATCCCTCCCCAACTCGGCTATGGTGCAGCAGGGGCAGGGGGGTAATTCCGCCCAATGCTAAACTCATCTTTGAAGTTGAGCTGCTTGACGTGGCTAAATAACCGTTGTTACTGGAGGGGTAATGGGTATCCTTCTTCCTGTTGTTGCAGCTCTTCTGCTGGCGGTTCCGGCTTTTGCCGCCGATAAGGATATTACTTTATATCTGGACGGCGCCAGAATCCAGAGGGTTGCCTCTGCAGTCAATGGTTATACGGAGGTTGTTCTTCCTGCATCTGTATTGCCAGATTCACTTAGAATCAAGCCAGCCGCAGGTGTGGCCATCGACCGTGTGGAAACGATCTCTGTGACCTCTGATCCGAAACAGGGGCAGCAGCTGGAGAAATTGACTGAACGCAAGGAGCAGCTGGAAGACAGGTTGAAGGCACTTTCTGCCCGTGAACAGATATTTACTGCCGCTGCTAAATCACAGAGCGGCAAGGCACCCCGCAAAACTAAGAGTAATCCGGAACCATTGACCGCCATCCGCCAGGGGACCGATTTTGCCATTGCTCAACTGGAATGGGTCTATCAGGCAAAGCGTAAAGCTGATAAGGAACTCAAGGCGGTACAGCTGCGGCTGGAATCGACAAAGAAAGCTGTAAATATCGGTGGCAGTGTTGTCAGAATATGGGTGAAGGGCAAAGGGGGCAAGGTATCTGTTAGTTACCTTGTAGGAGATACCCGGTGGCTCCCGGTTTATGATTTCAGGGTTAATGGCGCAGGGGTAATGCAGGCCTTCCAACGAGCTTCCATCCCTGCCATGGGCAAGGGAGTGACTGTTGCGGTTGTTTCCGGATTTATGGCAGATGCCGTAAAACCCAAGCCGGTAATATTAAATGTGTTACCTCTGCCTGAAGTGACTTCACAAACTTTGCCGGTTGAAAACCTTGTTCTGTCTGCTTCCCCCCAACCGGCTCTTTCTTTTTCCGTAACCAACAACTCAGCAAAGCCTTTGCCTGCCGGAGATGCCTCCTGCTACTACAGTGGCGAATATTTAGGCCGGTTCAGGTTTGCAGGATTGGCTAAAGGCGAAACCGGAGCAATCAAGTGCGGCAAGTGAAATAACATTGAAAACAAATTTTTTGTTAAAGGCCTCCCAGTAGTCAAGGGGAGGCTTTTTTATAAAAAAATTCAAGTTTGTCCTCAACCTGTCGATATGCACACTAATAGACTGTTGAAAAACTACTGCGGGTCAGATCTGCGGCGTTGCCGCCCGCTCGGCACTCAACGTATTAAGATGCCTCCTTTTATCGCTTGCTTGAGCCTTGCATCCTGAACATCACATATTTCAACAGCCTGCTTATAGGTGTTTTTTATGGGACAGCTTTTTCGAAAACATAAGCATCTGACGCTTTCGGTCGTTGTCCTTGCGGCTACCGGATCCATGCTCTTTTGGGCGATTTCCTTTTATGTGGGTAGTGCCCGGATAGAAGCAGCACTTTTGATAGCCGTTGCCATGCTGTGCCTGCTCCTTATATTTTTGCATCTGGAGCGTATTTCAACCTTACGCCAAGTGGCGAACAATTGGACTCTTGCAGGTGAGAACGTTCGTCTTATGGAGGCGCTGAACGAGACGGAAGACCGTTATGTGGCATGTCTCAAGGCGATTGTTTCAGCCGCAGATGCCCACGATCCATACGCCAGCGGCCATAGCGAACGTGTTGCCAGCGTGGCCGTCAAGATCGGCAGAGCAATGGGGCTACCTGAAGAGCAACTGAAATCGCTGGAAAACGCAGCGCTTTTCCATGATGTGGGGATGCTCTGGGTGGCTAACTCGATCCTCGTCAAGGAGCAACCGCTCTCTGCCGATGAACAGGCAGCCATCAGGAGGCATACCGTCCATGGAGCCGAGTTGCTTGATTGCGTAAGGTCATTGAAAGATGAAAGCCAGGCGGTGCTCCATCACCATGAGAGATTTGACGGTACTGGTTATCCATATGGCCTTAAAGGACATGCCATACCTCTTGCAGCGAGAATTCTTGCCGTGGCGGATGCCTTTGATGCCATGACCTCGGAACGACCTTACCGCTCATCGCTCCTCATGCGTGAGGCCCTTGAAGAACTTTATTCCAATGCAGGCGGGCAGTTCGATCCGAGGGTTGTGGAAGCATTTCTCAATGCCCTTGATGACATAAGCCGCGAAAACGAGCCTTCCACTCCGGCGACCAAGAGGTTTGAAGCGAGACTCTTCAGCATGGTCGGCAATTGTTGATAGACTTCCATTAAAAAAGCAGTACTCCCCTTCCATATTCATTTATCATTCCAGCCGCAAGCTTAATTCCTGCATCCTTTTCTGTTGAGCAATTCTTGTAGTTATGGTAGTTTAACCTGTTTTTATCCTTACTAAATAAAATCAGGAGATTCTACGGAATGTTTAGTGCTCTAATTAAAAAAATTGTCGGCAGCAAAAATGAGCGGGAGCTGAAACGCCTCTGGCCGATTGTCGAGCAGATCAATAATCTGGAAGCCGGAATCAGCAAACTTTCCGACGACCAGTTACGCAATAAAACATCTGAATTCAAGGAACGGTACGGACGCGGAGAAACTCTGGATTCACTGCTGCCAGAGGCATTTGCCGTATGTCGCGAGGCTGGCAAACGTGTGCTGGGGATGCGCCATTTCGATGTGCAGTTGATCGGTGGGATGGTGCTGCACCAAGGCAAAATTGCAGAAATGAAGACAGGCGAAGGAAAAACACTGGTGGCCACACTCCCATCCTATCTCAACGCCATAACCGGCAAGGGCGTCCACGTGGTCACGGTCAATGATTACCTGGCTCGGCGTGACTCAGAGTGGATGGGGCGGATTCACGACTTCCTCGGCCTTAGAGTCGGCGTCATCATTCACGGTCTGGATGATGAAGAACGCCGTGACGCATATAACGCAGATATCACCTATGGCACCAACAACGAGTTCGGTTTCGACTACCTTCGGGATAACATGAAATTTGCCCTGGAAGATTACGTGCAGAGGGATTTCAATTTTGCCATTGTGGACGAAGTTGACTCTATTCTTATTGATGAGGCACGGACGCCACTGATTATTTCCGGTCCCACCGAGGACTCTACCGATAAATACTACATTATCGACCGCATCATTCCCCTTTTGAAAAAGGGAGAGGTTGTCGAAGAAGAGGCAAATACCCTTTCCGGCAAGCGGAAGCGCTATACGGGTGACTATACCGTTGATGAAAAGGCCAAATCCGCAACACTGACCGAGGAAGGGGTCCTCAAGGTAGAAAAACTGCTGAAGATAGAAAACCTTTACGACCCACGGGATATCGAAACTCTTCACCATGTGAATCAGGCACTGCGTGCCCACGCTTTGTTCAAGCTGGATGTGGATTACGTTGTCAAGGAAGGCGAAGTCATCATTGTCGATGAATTCACCGGTCGCCTTATGCCCGGACGGCGTTGGTCCGACGGTCTGCACCAGGCCATCGAGGCCAAGGAAGGGGTCAAGATCGAGAACGAGAACCAGACACTTGCAACAATCACCTTTCAGAATTATTTCCGCATGTATGAAAAACTTTCCGGCATGACCGGTACCGCTGATACCGAAGCAGAGGAGTTTCACAAGATCTACAAGCTGGATGTGACAGTCATTCCAACCAACAGAGTACTTCTTCGTCCTGACTTTCCGGACGTAATTTATAAGACGGAGCGGGAAAAGTTCAATGCAGTGATAGAGGAGGTCAAGGAGCTTCATGCCAAAGGGCAGCCGGTACTGGTCGGAACGATTTCCATCGAGAAATCCGAGGAATTGGCAGAGCTGCTGCGTCGGCAAGGGATCCCGCACAACGTGCTGAATGCAAAACAGCATGAGAAAGAGGCAGAAATAGTTGCCCAGGCAGGGCGCAAGGGGATGGTGACCATCGCTACCAATATGGCCGGTCGCGGTACCGATATTCTTCTCGGTGGTAATGCCGAGGCCATGTCCAAGCAATGGCTGCGGAGTAATCCCGAGGTTTCCGAGGAAGAGTTTGCAAAAGTGTCGGCCCAGTTCAAGGAGCAATGCCTAAAGGAACATGACGAGGTGGTGAGCCTGGGCGGCCTTCATATCCTGGGTACAGAGCGGCACGAGTCCCGCCGCATCGATAACCAGTTGCGCGGTCGTTCGGGGCGCCAAGGTGACCCGGGCTCCTCCCGTTTTTACCTTTCACTGCAGGATGATCTGCTTCGCATTTTCGGTTCTGAACGAGTGTCGAAAATCATGGATATGCTGAAGATCGAGGAGGGTGAGGCAATCACCCACGGCCTGATCACAAAGGCAATTGAAAATGCCCAGAGGAAAGTGGAGGCCCATAACTTCGAGATAAGGAAACACCTGATCGATTACGACGATGTCATGAACAAGCAGCGTGAGGTCATCTATGCCCAGCGCCGCGAGATCCTTGCCGGTGAAACGATCCGAGAAAGCTTTGTCGACATGGTCAACGATGCCGTAGCAGATCTTGCCGAAGCTATGCCATCGAAAAGGTTTCTGCTACCGAATGGGACTGGCAGGGCCTGAGCGAATCTGTTTTCAAGCTGTTCGGTTTTCATGTGGATATTCCTCCCCAGACAATGGAGCGCCTTAACCCCGGCAATCTGCGTGATCTATTGCAAGAGAAGGTTCAGGAAGTCTTTTCGGAAAAGGTTGCCGAGTTCGGAGACGAGCTGATTGATCACCTGATCAAGGTCATCATGCTGCAGAGCATCGATGCCCAGTGGAAGGACCATCTGCTGTCAATCGACCATCTGAAGGAAGGAATAGGCCTCAGGGGTTATGGCCAGAAGGATCCGAAACAGGAGTACAAGAAAGAGGCGTATCAGCTGTTCATGGATATGATGGGGCGTATTCGCGAAGAGGTGGTGGAAAAGATTTTTTGGGTGCAGATTGCCCGTGAAGAAGATGTTGAAAGGATGGAAGAGCAGCAGAAGCGTCAGCGCCTCGTTTTCAATGCCGGTGATGAGCCGCAGGCTCAGCAGCCTGCCACCAGCAAGAAGGTGGGCCGCAATGAGCCTTGTCCTTGCGGCAGTGGCAAGAAGTACAAGCAGTGCTGCGGCAAATAATCTTATCCGGGAGAATGCCATGTCAGTAAAAGGATTCAAGTTCTCTGCCGTTGAGGCTGCGGTGAAAAAGCCTGGGCGGCTCGATCTGGGTTTGATTTTCTCTGATGTGCCGGCAGTGGCAGCGGGAGTCTTTACTACCAACAAAATCAAGGCGGCCCCGGTCGTCCTGGGGATAGAGCGGATAAAGGATGGCCTCTGTCAAGCGATAGTTGTCAATAGCGGCAATGCCAACGCCTGTACCGGAGTCAGGGGAATGGACGACGCAAGGGAAACTTCACGTCTGGTTGCTGAGGGTTTGGGTATTGCCGATGAGGCTGTCCAGGTTGCGTCAACAGGCGTTATCGGCCAAGCATTGCCCATGGAAAGATTGCGGGCAGCCGTGCCGAAACTGATCGAAGGGCTTGGAAGCGGCAGCCTTGATGGAGTTTCCCGTGCCATCATGACTACGGACACCTTCGCAAAAATGGAGACTCGCCAGTGTGAGGCGGCCGGTGTGCCGTATACCATCGCTGGTATTGCCAAGGGGGCAGGATGATCATGCCCAATATGGCTACCATGCTGGCTTTTATTGTAACTGATGCCGCTGTGGAACAGTCCTGGCTTAAAAAAGTCTTCAGCGAAGCCAATGATGCCTCTTTCAACATCATTTCCGTTGATGGCGATACTTCCACCAACGATACGTCATTGATACTTGCCAATGGCATGGCTGGTAATCCGACGATCCGGGAAGGAACCGGAGATGCCGAAACATTCCGGTCCCAGCTGCAGGCAGTTCTTTTGTCGCTTGCGCAACAGATAGTCAGGGATGGTGAGGGGGCGACCAAGTTCGTGGAAATATCCATCAAGGGAGCGCAGTCTGTGGCCGATGCCAAAAAGGCTGCAATGGCCGTTGCCAATTCCTCACTGGTCAAGACAGCTTTTTTTGGTCAGGATGCCAATTGGGGCAGAATTCTTGCCGCAGTGGGGTATTCAGGAGCCGAGGTTGATGCTGACAGAATTGAACTTTTTTTTGATGACGTGCAGATGGTAAGGAACGGAGTCTTTACCGGAGGAAACGCAGAAGAAAGGGGCTCCGAAGTGCTGAAGAGAAAAGAGTTCGCCGTAACTGTAGACCTGAAGCTGGGGCAGGGAGAGGCTACCGTCTACACCAGTGATCTGTCTTACGAGTATGTGAAAATAAATGCTGATTACCGGACATGATCCGGTTCTTCGAAAAGGCAGAATAAATCTGCAAAATCATGCCGGAGGCTTTATGAGGGTAAGGCTATCAGGATTATTGTCGTTATTGGCTAGTGTCAGCATTGTTGTCGCTTCTGGTCACACTGTTCGAGCCGGAGAAATCAAGATCGCTGAAATGGCGGTGACGACCAAAATCGTCAAAGGCAATCCCATCGATTCTGTGAGTCGCATTTCATCATCATCGGTGAAAGCGCTTTTTTGTTTTACCCGGTTAACCAAGGACCTGGAAGAAGACGCTTCGGTCAAGCATGTCTGGTACAAAAATAACCAGTTCGCAGCCGAGTATGATCTTCCCGTGAAGGGGAAGCGTTGGCGTACCTACAGCCGGAAGCTTATTGGAAAGGGTGCGAGCGGTGACTGGCGGGTAGACGTTCTGGACGAAGAAGGTAACCTTCTCAAATCCATCAATTTCAGGATTAACTAGTTTTCCTCCGGAAACTCCGGATGGAAATTAACTTACTGATTGCGGGGAAATGGTGCTTTCGATCCGTTATTTTTTCGTTTTCCTGTTGTTTGTTACTGCGCCGGTCTTTGCAGCCGATGAGATACCGCAGCTTCCTGATCGCCATGCAAAGATCAATGAATTGATTGAGGGCGCAATCTCTGACGGTCTCATAGCCGGCGGTGTAGTTCTCGTCGGCGACCATGCCCAGGTCTTGTTTGAAAAAGCCTATGGCAAAGTCTCCAATGCTCCCGATGCCAGGGCGATGACAGCCGAAACCATCTTCGATATCGCTTCTCTTACCAAGGTAATAGCTACGACCCCGGCCGTCCTGAAGCTGATGGAAGAGGGGAAGCTCAGCCTCGTTGATCCTGTTGAAAAATGGTACCCGGAATTTTACGGCCGCATGAAAGACGATCTGCTAATGGCCAACCTTCTCACCCACACTTCCGGCCTTGACGACTTTCCCCTCTCTTCGGAAAACCCCATACAGAGTGCGGTTAACGGGGCCGCAACCCAGAGAATGAAAGGCTCTGTCTGGAGCCGATTCAAGTATGCCGACATAAATTTTATCCTCCTTGCTGAATCAGTGAAAAGAGCATCAGGGAACGGACTTGACACCTATGCCGCAACGAGCTTTTTCAAACCTATGGGGATGAAAGATACGACCTTCAACCCCAGCAAAGAAGACGGTCAGCGTTGTGCTGCTACCTTGGATACGGATAAAACGCTCCTGTTCGGCCAAGCCCAGGATTATGTTGCCCGACAGTTAGGTGGAGTAGCTGGTCATGCAGGGCTCTTCAGTACAGCCGGTGATCTTGCCCGTTTTTGCCGAATGATGCTGAATGGCGGCGAATATGAAGGGAAGCGGATCCTTTCCCAGCGAGTTATCGAGCAGATGACGGCACCGTACTTTTCCCGCGGCGGCAAGGTGATCAGGGGGCTCGGTTGGGACATAAACTCTCCGTACTCTTCACCACGAGGAAACTACTTTTCATCCACCTCCTTTGGCCACACCGGATATTCAGGCTCCTCGATCTGGATAGATCCATATAGCGACCTGTTTGTGATACTTCTTACCTCCAGGCTTGACTACAAAAACACTCATGGTTTCAGCATGCTGAGAGGCGCTCTTTCAAGCGCGGCAGCAGAACTATTTGCACTTTCTTCACCCAAAATTGAGGAAGTGACCAGCCTTGATTATCCGTAACCCGTGAAAAGGCAAATAGCTTGACACACTATGGCCATTGTGCTAGGTTTTTCGCATTTGTTCGGCCATTTATAACTTTCGCCCAGGCTAATCAGTCTTTTTCTAAGGTCCCATCAGAGGAGGGATAGATGAGCAATAAATTGCTCCTCGCCGATGACAGTATTACCATCCAGAAAGTTGTCGGTATAATCTTCGCGAATGAAGATTATGAACTCACTGTTGTTGATAACGGTGATGCAGCTCTGGAAAAAGCAAAACAGATAATTCCGGATATAATTCTTGTCGATGCGCTCATGCCAGGTAAAAACGGCTATGAAGTCTGTGCAGGAGTGCGGCGGGACCCTAAGTTGAACACGATACCGCTGCTCCTCATGACCGGCGCCTTTGAGCCATTTGATGAGGACAAAGCCCGTCAAAGCGGTGCCGACGATTTCATTTCAAAACCTTTTGAATCCCAGCAGCTCATTGACAGGGTCAAAAAACTGATCGAACTAGGCAAGGAGAGGGTGTCCGTTCCTGCTGCGGGACCCTCTGTTGCAATTGCGGCATCGCCCGAACCTGTCTTTCCCTCAGCCGTGGCAATGCAGACAGCTGCTCCTGTTGCTAATGAATTGGCTCAAGCCTTTGCCGAGGAGCCTGTCATAGAAGAGAAAGCCGAGGAAATTTTTGCCCTTGGCGAGGAGGCTATCGAGGGGAGTGCTGACGACGATCTGTGGGGCGCTTTCGAAATTGAAGATCTTTCTGCGGGTGGAGCTGCTGAATTCGGGGTTGTCGAAGAAAAAGTTCCTGCTGTGGCAATTCCGGCTCCTGTGGAAGTTGATGAAGAATTTTCCTTTGCCGATGTGAACGACGACATAGGTGGTGCGGTCGCAGCCAGTACTCAGGCTGAAGTTCAGCAGTTCGAGACGGGCTGGGAGCCTGTGGAAGAGCAGACTTTTGCTTTTCAGGAGGAAGAACATGGAGAGGTCGGCCAACCTGTAGAGCTGGGTGTGGCTGCTGAACCTTCCGAATTCGAGTTTGCTCCGGAAGCTGAAGAACCTGCTCCGGAAACAGTTTTTTCTTCCGATGAGAATGCTGAAACTGTTGTAGATTTGTCCTCAACAGTCTCCCCCCAGCCAGCTAAAGCACCGGTTGCTCCTGTGGCAATCCCGGATGCTGGTGTGTCAGCTGCTCCTGCTGCCGATGGTTCACAACTTCCCGTAATTACAGAGGCTCAGCTGGTAGCAGCACTTCGCACACTTTCGCGGGAGGTTATCGAGAAAATAGTTTGGGAAGTGGTTCCGGATCTGGCGGAGTTACTTATCAAGGAAGAAATCCGCAAACTTAAGGGTGGATCCGGGAGTTGATACTGTTTAGTTATAGGCATTAAAAACGGGGATTTAATATCCCCTTTTTTATTCGAAATTATTTGAAGAGGTTGCTGATGGCAGATAAAGAACTGACAAAGGTATACGATCCTGAAAACGTGGAACAGAAGTGGTACCGGGAGTGGGAAGCAAAAGGTTATTTTTCCGCTGCTGCGACCTCTGCCAAGCCAGCCTACAGCATAGTAATTCCTCCCCCCAATATCACTGGCGTACTGCATATGGGACATGCCCTGAACAACACCCTTCAGGATATTCTCTGTCGCTGGAAGCGCATGCAGGGGTTCAATGTACTCTGGATGCCCGGAACCGATCATGCCGGCATAGCCACCCAGAATGTGGTCGAACGGCAGCTGGCGGCCGAAGGGAAGGACCGTCATGAACTTGGTCGCGAGGCCTTTACCGAAAGGGTTTGGCAATGGAAGTCAGAGTCAGGTGGGCAGATCATCGGCCAGCTGAAAAGGCTCGGCGCCTCCTGTGACTGGGGACGCGAACGGTTTACCATGGACGAGGGCCTTTCCAAAGCAGTCCGGGAGGTATTTGTCCGCCTCTACGAAGAGGACCTGATCTATCGGGATAATCGGCTCATCAATTGGTGTCCCCGCTGTCATACGGCACTTTCCGACATCGAAGTGGAGCATGAAGAAAAAGACGGCCATCTCTGGCATCTTCGTTACCCGGTTATCGGCTCCGGCCGGCATCTGGTCGTTGCCACTACCCGCCCTGAGACCATGCTTGGCGATACTGCTGTTGCGGTCAATCCGAACGATGAAAGATATAAGGACCTCATCGGCGGCCACGTCATGCTGCCCCTTGTCAACCGGAAGATTCCCATCATTGCCGATGAATACGTGGATATGGAATTCGGTACCGGCGTTGTAAAAATCACTCCGGCCCACGACTTCAATGACTTCGAGATGGGTAAACGGCACAACCTGGACAGAATCAACATCTTTGACGAATCGGGTGTCATCAACGCTGCCGGCCATCAGTATGAGGGAATGGAGCGCTTCGCTGCCAGAAAGCAGATTGTCGCTGATCTGGAAGCACAGGGACTGATGGACAAGATCCAGAGCCATGCCCTGTCAGTGGGGGGCTGTTACCGGTGTAAAACTGTAGTCGAGCCTTACATGTCTCTGCAGTGGTATGTGAAGGTCGGGCCTCTCGCAGAAAGAGCCCTTGCTGCCGTAAAGGAGGGCAAGACCCGCATCGTTCCCCAGCAGTGGGAGAATACCTATTACGAGTGGATGGAGAATATCCGTGACTGGTGTATTTCACGCCAGATCTGGTGGGGGCATCGCATTCCTGCCTGGTACTGTGACCATTGCGGTGAGATTACCGTTGCAAGGTGGATCCTGTCAAATGCAGCAAGTGCGGCAGCGACGAAATCAGGCAGGAAACCGACGTTCTCGATACCTGGTTTTCTTCCGCCCTTTGGCCCTTCTCAACCATGGGCTGGCCTGACCGCACCCCTGAGCTGGCAACTTTCTACCCCACTTCCTGCCTGATCACCGGTTTTGACATTCTCTTCTTCTGGGTTGCCCGGATGATGATGATGGGGTTGCACTTCATGGAAGAGGTCCCTTTCCGGGATGTCTACATCCATGCTCTGGTTCGCGATGCGCAAGGGCAGAAGATGAGCAAGTCCAAGGGCAACGTCATCGATCCCCTGACCGTCATCGATTCTTACGGCACCGACGCATTCCGTTTCACTCTGGCTGCCTTTGCCGCCAGGGGCGTGACATAAAGCTGGCCGAGGAGCGAATCGCCGGTTACCGGAACTTTGCCAACAAGATCTGGAATGCTTCCCGCTTTGCAATGATGAACCTGGAAGGGTTCGATCCTGATGCTGTCAAGCCGATGAACTAGAGCTGTCCAACGCTGATCGGTGGATACTGTTCCGTATTAACGAAACAGCCGGCGAGGTGGAGGAGAGCCTGAATGCCTATCGCTTCAATGACGCTGCTGCTGCCTTGTACCGGTTTACCTGGAGCGAATTCTGTGATTGGTACATAGAGCTTGTCAAGGACGATCTCTACAAGGGGGATAGCACCCGGCAAACTACGGCGCGCTATGTATTATGGATGGTTCTGGAGCATCTTCTCAGGCTGCTGCATCCTTTCATGCCATTTATCACCGAGGAGATCTGGCAAGCACTGCCAGGGAAAAAGGGTCACGCTAGCATCATGCTGGCCGAATATCCGCGCCGCAAAGCGGAATGGGATTTCCGTGACGGAGCGACGGAAATGGAACTGGTGATGGCCGTAATCAGTGGCATCAGGAACATCCGCGGAGAGATGGAAGTCCCTCCCAGCAAGAGCATTGCCGCCATGCTTGATTGCAAGTCTCCAGCCAGCCTCAAGCTGCTTAAAAAGAATGAGGTCTACATTGTCAGTCTGGCCAGGCTCTCCGACCTTGCCATTGGTCAAAGCATCGAACGTCCCGCCGATGCGGCTCTGCAAGTTGCAGGGGACGTGGAAATAGTCGTCCCGCTTAAAGGGCTGGTAAACGTTGAAGAAGAGGAAAAACGCCTCCTGAAGGAAATAGGCAAAATCGACAAAGATATGGATTTTCTGAGTAAAAAGCTTGAGAATCCGAGCTTTGTCGATCGGGCTCCTGCCGAAGTGGTGGCCAAGGAGCGGGAGAAGGTTGCAGAATTTGCAAACAAGAAGCAGGTGCTTGGCGAGAGCTTGGAGAAAATCAGAAGATTGAAGTAGGATCAAGTCTGGCAAGCTCGGGCAGGGGGCATGGCGATGTCCCCCTTTACGGAGATTATGTATGGCAGGCACGTTACCTTTTTATATATTTGCCTTTGTTTTTGGCGCCGTTGTCGGTTCCTTTCTCAACGTCTGCATCTATCGTTTGCCAAACGGACAATCGGTGGTCTTCCCCCCATCACACTGCCCGAACTGCGATTACAAGATCAGATTTTACGATAATATTCCCATGCTCAGCTATCTGCTGCTCCGCGGCAAATGCCGCTCATGCAAGACTCCGATATCACTCCAGTACCCCCTGGTCGAGTTGATAAACGGCTTGCTCACGCTGTTTCTTTTCATCAAATTCGGTCCGACCCTTACATTTCTCTTCCTCTTCATATTTTCATCCGCCCTTGTCACCATCACCTTTATCGATCTGGAACACCAGATCATTCCCGATATCATCAGCCTTCCAGGCATAATAATCGGCTTTGTCGCTTCTTTTTTTCTGCCATGGCTGGGGTGGAAGAACTCACTGATCGGCATACTTCTCGGCGGTGGCAGTCTGCTGGTCGTTGCTTATGGTTACCAGTTCCTTACCAAAAAAGAAGGGATGGGGGGAGGAGACATTAAATTATTGGCAATGATGGGGGCATTTCTCGGCTGGCGCTCAGTTCCCTTCATCATTTTTGTCGCCTCTTTGGTCGGGTCGATAGTTGGTGTGACCCTGATGCTGGTTCAGAAAAAAGATTCCAAACTGGCCATTCCCTTCGGGCCATTTCTTGCCTTTGCCGCGTTGCTCTATGTCTTTTACGGCCGCGAGATCATCTGGTGGTATATGTCCCTGGCCGGTCCCAACCCAGGAGGGTAGGGGGCAGCATGAACCAATTTCGCATTTCCCTCACCGTTTCCATTCTCTCCTCTCTGGCTTGTCTGCTGGTCCTGACTTGGCTCTTGCTCAGTCTCATCTCTTTTAAAACCGCCGAAAAAGATCTCTTGCATCAGAAGAACGATGAAGGGCGTATTCTTCTCGCGGCTTTTGTGGAAGTGCTCCCCTCATCCCTCGGCAATTTGCCGGGAGATACCGTCATACGGAATTTTTCTGCACGCCTTGCCAGAGAGAAGGATTTTGCCGGCATTCATGTGGTGGATTCCAGCGGGAAACCGGTTTATTCAGTGGGGGATTCCCGCGGTGCCGACAGACAACTTCAAGAAACGCTTTCAACCGGCAGGGAGACGTATGCCTACAGCCGCGACGGCCGGTTTATCTATCGCTATGCTCCCATTGAGGCAGCAGATAAAATTACGGGGGCGGCTCGCCTTACCATTTCCCTGAAAAAAGCACAGGAGCACCTTGTTGAGTCCCGCCGCATGTTCGTTGCTTACTTCGTGCTGGATTTTCTCCTTCTGCTCGGCATCGGTTCATTCATGCTGTCACGCATTGTAGTAGTGCCGGTGCGGAAGCTCTTGGCTGCCACCGCACGGATAGCCTCAGGCGACTACCGTCACATGGTGAAGGTTCCGGGGAGTGCCGAAATAGCAGAATTAGCAGAATCCTTCAACACCATGGCGGAGGTGCTCGAACAAAAGCGGCTTGAGGTGAAGCGGACCGTGCAATCCCTTGAAAAGGCCAACCTGGACCTTCAAACCGCGAGGGAAGAATCGATACGATCGGAGAAAATGGCCTCGGTCGGACTGCTTGCCGCAGGGACGGCTCACGAAGTCGGTACGCCCCTTGCCGCCATCATCGGTTACGCCGGAATTCTGAAGGATGAACTTAAGGGTGACGAGGTAACGACGGATTATGTAAACAGGATTGAGGCCGAAGCGAGCCGAATCGATCGCATTGTCCGTGGGCTGCTCGATTACGCCCGGCCCACTCAGGCCCACCGTGAGCAGGTTAATGTCTCTCAACTGGTTAGGGATACAGTCGGACTCCTCCAGGAGCAGGGGATACTCAAACGACTGAGCCTCTCCATTACGTCGTGTGAGGATCTTCCCTACGTTGATGTGGATCCCCATCAGTTGCAGCAGGTTCTCATCAACCTGGTGATAAATGCCAGAGATGCCATGCCTGCGGGGGGAGCCTGGATATACGAACAGAGCTTGTGCGTGGGGATGTAGCCCCGCTACTGAAACATACCGGCGGCGGTGGGATTGTAAGGAGGCGGAAGGGGGACGGCAACAACGCCTTCAGGTGTGGAAACTTCATCTACCGGTGCCCTGACGGCTGGGTGACCATCTCGGTTCTGGACACGGGTGAAGGGATTGCCGCAGACAATCTTGAAAAAATTTTCGATCCCTTCTTCACCACCAAGGAACCGGGCAAGGGGACAGGCCTTGGACTGGCCATCTGTGCGCGGATTATCGACTCTTTTAACGGCAGGATAGTTGCTGAAAGCGAAACCGGCAAGGGGACTGCAGTTACCGTATGGCTGCCGGTCCCCGAAAGGTAAGGAACCACTATGAAGAGTGCCGCAAAAAGCATACTTGTCGTTGACGATGAGGAGAACCTTCGCCACATGCTGCAGGTGATGCTGGGCAAAAAAAGCTACAACGTTGACCTGGCATCGGAGGGGGCCGAAGCGTTGAGGCTTGTTTCCCAAAAGCATTACGATTTTATCCTTTGTGACATCAAGATGCCCGTTCTTGACGGGGTCGGCTTCCTCAAGGGGATAGATCGGGCCGGCACTGCAAGCACCATCATCATGATGTCCGCCTACGGCACGGTGGACACGGCCATCGAATGCATGAAGCTGGGGGCATACGACTATATTTCCAAGCCCTTCAAAAGCGATGAGATAGCCCTTGTCCTGCGCAAGGCGGAGGAGCGAGAGCGGCTGAAATTCGAGAATCGGGTGCTCAGGGATGAACTGAGGAAGGAATACTCATTTGCCGACATCGTCAGTAAAAACCGGCACATGCAGGAAATTTTCGGTCTGGTGCAGAAGGTCGCCGATTTCAAGACCACGGTATTGATCCTGGGGGAATCTGGAACCGGCAAGGAGCTTATCGCCAGGGCGGTACACCGGAACAGCAAACGGAAAAGCCGTCCTTTCGTGGCAGTAAACTGTGCCGCCATACCGGAGACCCTGCTTGAATCGGAACTTTTCGGCCATGTCAGAGGCGCATTTACCGATGCCTTGGCCGATAAAGTCGGGCTCTTCGAACAGGCGAACGGGGGAACGCTTTTTTTGGATGAGATCGGTGAAATGCCGATTTCACTGCAGGTTAAGCTACTGAGGGTCCTGCAGGATGAAGAAATCAGGGTTGTCGGCGGGACGACCACCAAAAAGATAGATGTGCGCGTTATCTCCGCCACCTCCAAGGATCTGGAGCATGAAATTACCGACTGTCGCTTCAGGGAAGACCTCTATTTCAGGCTCAATGTATTCACAATCACTCTCCCGCCGCTTCGTGAACGGCAGGAAGACATCCCCCTGCTGGTGGACCACTTCATCACCAAACATTCGGTGAATATGTCGAGGGAGGAGGTGGCGTGCTCGCCTGAAGCGCTAAGAGTGATGCTGGATTACAATTGGCCCGGCAATGTCAGGGAACTGGAAAATTGCATCGAGCGGGCCCTGGTGGTCTGTGAAAAAGGCACTATTGCCCCGGACTGCCTACCGGAAAAAATCACTCGCCACGGCAGCGAACACACCCCCCACAAGGTCGACTTCGGATCCCTCTCCATTAAACAGGCGGAGGAAACCGTTGAACGGGAACTGATCAGACAGGCGCTGGAAAAGACCGGCGGAAACCGGACCCATGCGGCGAAACTTCTTGAGATCAGCCATCGGGCGCTTTTGTATAAGATCAAGGAGTATGGGATGGAGTGAATGACACTTTTTGCATAATTGTAGTGTTGAACTATGAAATAAATGCATAGCGTCTTTGCTTGGGTATAGGCAATTCTTCGATTTAGCTCAATTTTTTTATTTTTGTTCAGCGGCATGCATGTTGCTCGTATGCTGCTGTTTCTTTTAAAGGTCTACGTTGTAAAGGAGATGGTGATGGCGGATTTGAGGATTTTTATTCTTGCTCTGGGTATTTTGATGTCTACAGGATCGATATCTGCGCTTGCCGATGAAGATGGTGCCGTTGTAGGCACCTACCTTGGTGTGAAGTTTTCCCGACTTACCATCGATGTTCCCCATAAGGGAACACGTACCTTTGTCGTCAATAACAAAACCAGGGTAAACAGTTCCGGCGTCCCATACGATATTAAAAAAATTCCGAGGCATTCGGTGGTAAGAGTCCTTGAAAAAGACGACGTTGTTTCTGTCGTCATTGTCGAGGAGGTACCGCGATGAGAAAAATATTTGTCAACCTGACCTTTCTCCTGCTCTTACTTATCCTTCCTACAGTTGCAAGAGCCGCTCTGACTTACAATGTCGATCCCACCGACGGTACAACAGGTGTTAGTGTAAACATCGCTACAGTATCGATTACCTTTAACGAAGCGATGCAGCTTTCCAGCTTCACCGACCGTGTTTCAGGCATTCCCATAGATTCAATAACCGCTTCCGCAGATAAAAAGACCTTATACTTCCATCTCAGTTCTACCTTATCCTACAGCACCACATACACGGTCACCATCAATAAAAAAGTTAAAAACGACAACAATGTGAAGATCGGTGATTTAGGTTATTCCAGTGGCATATCCTGGTCATTTACAACCATGGCAAAACCCCTCACCGATACCACCCCTCCGACCGTTGCTTCGACCTTTCCCACTGCTGGTGCCACGGGGGTAGCAGTCAGTGCTGTAGTCAGGGCGACTTTTTCCGAGGTCATGAACCAAGCCACCCTAACAACCTCCACTTTTACCGTTTCTGCAGGAGGGAGTCCCATAACTGGTGCAGTAACTATGGACCCCACCAATAAAATTGCGTATTTTACACCATCGGTAAATTTGTCCTCCAACACCGTCTACACTGCAACAATAACTACGGGTGTCCGGGATGCGGCGGGCAATGCAATGACAGTGGCTTACAGTTGGAATTTCACTACTGTCAGTACCGATGCAACCCCGCCGACCATAGTTTCAGTTTCTCCATTAAGCGGTGGAACAAGCGTTCCTGTAAGCACTCTTGTTTCAGCCACCTTCAGCGAAGCCATGGATGCCGCCACCATAACCAGTGCTTCATTCACCCTGAAAGCAGGCGCAACTTCCATAAGTGGTAGCGTTGCTTATGATAACGGCATCTTTGCTGCGACCTTTACGCCCCTTTCTGCTCTCGCCAACTCCACGACTTATACTGCCACCATTACAACCACCGCAAAAGATTTGGCCGGAAATGCCCTGACAAGTACCTATACCTGGACATTTACAACGGTTGCCGCAACTGCCGTGCCACCTGCCTCCGATTATTGCCAGATCCCACCGTATGTCACGTCTGGGTCGAGCAGTTTGAAACCCAACGTGCTGATCCTGCTGGACAACTCGGGGAGTATGGCTGAATTTGCCTATAAGACAGAGGGGAAAGGTTCCAGCAACAAGAACTATGATGACAGTTATAATCCTGACGCTTCCTATTACGGCTATTTCGACAGCACAAAAATGTATTCATATTACACCACATCAGGGGGGTACTTCAGGGTTGACCCGGCACTTGCTCCTGACAAAACCTCCTTCTGGTCAGGTAATTTCCTCAACTGGCTGACCATGCGCCGGGTCGATATCATCCGCAAGGTACTCGTGGGGGGGAAAACAAGCCCCAGATCTGCAAACGTTGCCAACTATCTGATTCCCCTTGAAGATCCCGACAGGGACTTTTACAAGACCTACAATAACGTCAAATATATGGTTTATGGAGGAACATCCAAAGAGCAGATAGTCAATCAAAACACCGGCACATCCTACACCCTTCAAGTTTATGTGGGTGATCAGCTTCCCCAGGAGGGCATCATTCTGACCATGGCCGATAAAATCCGTTTCGGCATAGAAATCTTCAATGATGCCGGTCAGAAATTCGAGACGGGTGGGAATGGTACTGCCGACGGCGGCAACATTATTGTGGATATAGGTTCTACAGGAACAAACCTTATCACCCAGATAGAATCTGCGGACCCTTCGACCTGGACTCCCCTTGCAGAATCTTTTTATGAGGCAACCCGTTATTTTCAGGCTACGACCGGTGCATTCACAAATGCCAATTACGCAGCAAAGGACCCGATTCAGTTCAAGTGCCAGAAAAATTTCATCTTGATCCTCACCGATGGTGAGTCCACCATGGATCGGAATTTGCCCGGTGGCAATTGGCAGAGCAGCAGCAATGCCAATCCTATTGCAGATAATGTTACCTCTCCCAATAATTTCAATGTCGAAACCTGGATGGACAGCATTGCTACTCAGGAAAATATAACCAGCCAGTGGGCAACTGATGCCAACCCATCGGGAGGAACATATTATCTTGAGGGGGTGGCCTACTGGGCACATAACACGGACATGCGCAGCTCCGTGCGTGGTAAGAATGATATTCCCGGCAGTCAAAATATCACAACCTATGCTGTTTTTGCTTTCGATGATTCGGCTGTGGGAAGGGACCTCCTGAAAAAAGCGGCGAAATATGGCGGCTTTAACGATTATGACCATACCGGCAAGCCGGATAATGCGGCAAAATGGGATAGGGATGGTAACGGAGTTCCTGATACTTACTACGAGGCCCAAAACGGAGCGCAACTGGCAGGAGAACTGCTGAAGGCGCTGAACGATATCCTCGCCCGTGTTTCAGCGGGTACGGCCGCTTCCATTCTCAGCAACAGTGAAGGGAGTGGCGCCAACATTCTGCAGGCGGTGTTCTATCCAAAAAAATTCTTCGATGCCCAGACCTCAGCCGACTGGATCGGGGAAATGCATAACATGTGGTATTACATCGATCCATTCATCAACAACAGCTCTATCAGGGAGGATTCCGACTACCCTAACCCGAATACAAAGCATGAACTGAACCTGGGCACCGACAAGGTGGTGAATTTCTATTTCAATACTGCCCAAAGCAGAACTTTGGTGCAGCGGTCCACCGATAGTCTCGGCGACGGCCAACCGGACATCGATACCAATGGTGATGGGGTCAAGGATACATATACCTTTGTCGACGAGGTCGACCCCGATTACGTGAAGAGTATTTGGAAAGCCGGTAAACAGCTGTGGAGCCGGACCTCGTCGCGGACCCTTTACACCCAGCTGAACGGCACGTTGACCAATTTTGCCACTCTCGATACGACACTTGCTTCAACTCAATCCTTTCTTCAAGCTGCCAACAAGACGGAAGCGGACAAAATCATCGCTTTTACACTGGCACTATGCCGGAACAGAGCGGTTATCGCAGCAGAAAGGTCACTATCGGCGGAACCACAGGGGTCTGGAAACTGGGTGATATCGTCTCTTCGACCCCCAAACTGCAATCGTCCATCAGGCTGAATGCCTACAATGTTCCCTCCCCCGTCGGGTACGGTGATACTACCTATGGAAACGACAATGCAAAAACAGGCTATATCTACACCTCCGGTTACAAAAATCGTGGCATGGTCTATGTCGGTGCCAATGACGGAATGTTGCACGCCTTCAAGTTGGGGACGCTAGATGTTACGGCAGCCCAAGACCGCAAGGCATCTCTGAAGGGCAGCGGTTTGGGCGAAGAAGAATGGGCTTTCATCCCCAAGAACGTTCTGCCTTACCTGCGGTACAGTACTGAAATGAACTACGAGCATCTGTATTATGTCGACGGCACGACGACCATCAATGATGTGAGCATCGGAGTACCGTCCGGGTGTACGGGGGATTACTGGAATTGCGTACGCCCGGCCGACGGCAGCAGCTGGCGGACGGTTCTTGTGGGCAGCATGGGGTTGGGGGGTGCTTCGAAGATCAAGGGTGCCGGATGCAAAGGTACCGGCTGTGTCGAGACTCCTGTTCTTGATCCTTCGGATAACACCAAGGGGATAGGTTATTCGTCCTACTTTGCCCTCGATGTGACGAATCCAGATTCACCATCCCTTTTATGGGAATTCGGCGATCCAGGACTTGGTTATTCAACTGCCGGCGCGGCTTTTGTGAGAATAGCCGGCAGGGAAGCCGATAACGTGACCCCCGATAAGACGAAAAATGGCAAATGGTTCGCAGTGTTAGCGTCCGGGCCAACCGGTCCCATAGATACGACGCAACATCAGTTCAAGGGCAGTTCGAACCAGAACCTGACCCTGTATGTGCTGGATTTGAAGACCGGAGCAGTTGTCGCCACAATCGACACATTGACTGACGGCACCAAGCTGGCAAATGCTTTTGCCGGAAGTATTACCGGCGGTGTGGTGGATACCGACCGTTGGAATAAGGACGCATCTGGTTTTTATCAGGACGACGCAATCTATATTGGCTATACCCAGCTTTCCGGCACCACGTGGAGCAGTGGGGGAGTGTTACGACTTATGACTGGAGAAAACCTGGATCCGACCGATCCGACCAAGTGGCGGCTGAGTAAGGTAATTGACGGCATCGGCCCTGTCACCACCAACATCACCAGGCTCCAAGACCGCAAGAATCACAACCTCTGGCTCTATTTCGGGAGCGGGCGGTACTACTTCAACCAGGATGACAACAGCAATCAGCAGAAGATATTCGGCCTCAAGGAGCCTTGCTATCTCACCTCAGACAGGCTCGATGCCACCTGTACACTAAAAAAGACACTGACGGATCTGACCAACCAGTCCACGACTGCCAATGCCGTGAGCAACTCCGGTTGGTATATAAATCTCGATGCCGAGGACACAACGAATAATTTTGGTGCGGAAAGGCTGATAACGGATCCGGTGCCCATGTCGAACGGTGCCGTCTTTTTCACCACCTTTAAGCCAACAGTCGATGTCTGTAGCTTTGGTGGCAGCTCCTACATGTGGGCGACCCGTTATGATAATGGACTACAGGCCCCTCCTAAAGCGCTTGAAGGAAAGGCGCTTGTACAGGTATCTACCGGCGCATTCGTCGAGCTTGATTTGTACAAGCACTTTGACCCGGTGTTAAATCCACCTACATCCGCCAATCGATTGGGGCGGAGAATCGATGAACCCATGATCGGGAAACCACCAAGCGACCCGCCCCCGATTGTTTCAAAAAGCAACCTGAAGCCGGTGAAACGTGTCATCCACATACAGGAACATTGATATGCATGACGATCATGGTTTCACGCTGGTGGAACTCATAGTAGTAATGGCAGTTATGGGCATATTGCTGTCACTGGGTACGATGGCTTTTAATGAATACTCAAAAAAAACAGCCATAGAATCCCAAGTCAAAACCATGTACGCCGACCTGATGGCACTTCGGGCCGAAGCGTTTTACCAGAAACAGAAACGGGCCGCTGTAATCTCGGGAAATGAATTCTTGATTTATGCCACCGAGAATACATCTGATACCCCTGTTGAACGGAAAAAACTGTCGTATCCAGTTGTCTCCAACAACGGCGATACCATAATCATTGACAGCAGTGGTTTGTTAAATGCCTCAGGTATAGACGGCAAGAGTATCTGTGTTAATGTGGGCGAGAATGGTGCTGTTGTTGACAGTCTAGTTCTCTCAACAAGTAGAATTCATTTAGGCAAATGGCTAACTCCTGGAGGTGTTGCTGGTGATTGTAAAGGCCATAAAGATTACATTAAAAGACAGTGATCGAGGGTTTACGCTAGTTGAACTGCTTGTTGCCATGGTGATAACAATGGTTGGTCTGTTGGGGCTTCTCCAGGCAGTCAATGTGGCCACAGAGCACAACTTGCGGAATCAGTTACGTGACGAAGCCGGGCGCATCGCCGATGAACAGATGAAATACATGCGGGAACGTCCCTTCAGCAATGTGTCGACCCCCCGGATTATCAAGGGTGACATGAGAGGCTTCAAGAAGGATTACGTGGTTGTTTTGGAGAGCAAGTCGATGACTCCCTCTACCTCACGCGAACTGATCATAACTGTAGGTTGGTTATACAAGAATGCCAGTTCCCATTACCAGCTGAGAACGGTCAAATCGGAATAACGAGGCGGAAACGGCTATGAACGGAAACAAAGGTTATTCTCTGGTTGAACTAATCGTGACCATGGCCATTTTCATCGTCATCCTTGGCCTGGGATCCTACGCATTCCAGAATATTATCGCAACATCGGCACAACAGTCTAAATCCATACAAAGCAATATCGAAGGGATGATCGGACTCGAGGTGATGCGCCAGGACATCCAGCACGCGGGTTTCGGCCTGCCTTGGGCATTTCAGAATTACACCGGCACGCTCGGCCCGGCATTTAACTACAAGGAATGTGATGTCGTTACGGGGTGGCAGGCGAAGGGAGTCGACTCCACCAGTTTTAACGATACTCCTCCCGATATGCCCCGTGCCCTTAGCAGCGGTACGTCTACAAAGGAGGTGAATGGTGCGGACGCCGTTTCTGCTGGCGGCGGCCCCGATTACCTCGTGGTAAAGTCGTCCATTGCCGCCATCAACAACACGGCAAAAAAATGGAGCTATGTCAACTACTCCACCTTGAACAACATTACCAACAAGAGTTACATACGGTCATGGGGCAAGAGCGATGATATAGCTAATGATGATCGCGTTGTTACCATTAACTCAACCTTTACTGCAGCAGGCAAAGAGAGCAAGTTACTGGTTACTGACGGAAAATCCTTTTCATACAAAGTCAATGGTTTCCAACCCCCATCCATATTCCAACCCGGTGATGGTGCGCAGGTATACATTGTTTACGGCATCGACGGAACTAAAGACCTGAAGATGCCATACAATCGTGCCGATTTCTATGTGAAAAAACCTTCTGACAACTTTCCTGCTGCCTGCAATCAAAATACGGGCACTCTCTACAAAGCGGTTGCACAACATGGTGGTGCCGGCTTCACCGAATATCCGCTCCTGGATTGTGTCGGCGATATGCAGGTTGAATTCGAGTTGACAGACCCCGAAACATTGACTCAGACAATGTCGTTGCCAGCTGGTGAGATACGTGAAAGGCTACGGGAGGTCAGGGTGTATCTTTTGGTCCAGGAAGGTAGAAAAGATACCGGGTTCAAATTTCCCATTGCCGATGTGAATAATGTTATCCAGGTGGGTGACAAGAGATTGTCCTCATCCGGTCGGAGATGGACAAGCGCCAACATGCAGACGGTATTCGGTGCCGACTGGCGCAACTACCGTTGGAAGGTTTATACAATCGTTGTTAATCCCAGTACCTTGAAATAAAAAAGGCAGGGCGTCATGATCATAAAAAATGAAAAAGGTATAGCCCTTGTTACGGCACTGATGCTGACACTGATTTCGTTGGCCATCGTAATGGCCCTGCTGTATCTGGTTACCAAAGGTACACAGCTGTCGGCCTCGCAAAAGCGGTACAAAACGGCATTAGCAGCATCATACGGTGGAGCCGAGGTATTTACAAAAGAGTTGATACCGCAAATCTTCAATAATTACTCGACGAGTAAACTCATCACTGACTACAAGGGCATCGACCTTGCTTTGTCAGCCACAGGCTGTCTGCAGCAAAAACTAAACATGAATACCAGTGACTGGGGATCCGCATGTTCTGCGGCTGCGAAAACTTTCGATCCAAAGACAGCACCAGATGCTTCCTTTAAACTCAAGGGGTATTTAACCCAGCCGGGTTTCAAAGTTTATTCAAAGATAGTGGACACAAGACAAGGTAACTCTGATCAATCGGGGTTTGAATTACTGGACAGCGGTGCAGGCGTTACCGGTACCAGTGCAGGGGTTGGGCCGAAGCATATGCCTGCTTTGTATAAGATCGAGGTCCAGGGCGAGAGGGAGACACAGGCACAAGAGAAGGCAAATCTTACCGTTCTGTATGCTTATTGATTATCGGAAAGTTTTTAATTGCTTCAGCCATTCGACTGAATTATGTCAGAAATATGACCATTGTTGTCACTTTTACGTTCACTGCCATCGTAACAATGGCTAAGCACCGAGCTATTCCATGGATTTAACGTTCTTATTATTTCTGTCTTTGTTAAGGAACGGTTTTTGCAGTTTTTGAGTAAATTTCTAACATCCGATACACGATAATACTAAACCATCCGCGAGGATGGGGCGGAAAGCTATAGGGTCTCAAGTAGACAGCCGGGTTGCCGAAATATCAAATTAGGCGACCCGGTTTTTTTGTGCCGGTACTATACAAATATTGCAATTGTATATAATTGTATTTATTTGGTTACAAAAAACATAAATTTCTTGACAGTTCTTTTCATTGTGCTATTTTCCTTATAAAATCCGCGGGAAGTGGGAAAAGGAAATGCGCGTAAAGAATAATGTCAGAAAAATCCGGGAACAGCGTTTGATGAGCAAGGCTGAACTGGCAAGATTGGCGGGTGTCTCTCCAGTCACAATAGATCGTATTGAACGTGGAGAAGAGTGCCGCATGGAAACAAAAAGAAAGATAATACTGGCATTGGGATTTTCTTTGTCGGACAAGGATAAGGTATTTCAAGAATAAGTGCGAGGGTGGACTGACAATGTTTTTACCGGAAAAAGATGTCGTCGGCATTGATATTGGTTCCAGTTCGATCAAGCTAATCCAGCTTAAATCCCAGAAAGGCATGTATCAGCTGCAGAATGTGGGACTGATTCCATTGCCTGCTGAAGCCATAGTTGACAACACGCTTATGGACAGCGCCTCAGTGGTTGAGGGGGTTAAAACCTTACTTGCCAGCCTGAAAATCACAGCCAAAGAAGCTGCATGCTCTATCTCGGGTAATTCGGTTATTATTCGGAAAATATCCTTGCCGGTCATGCCGACCGAAGAACTGGAAGAACAGATACATTGGGAGGCAGAACAGTACATTCCATTCGATATCAATGATGTAAATATCGACTTTCAAATCATAGCCCCCGACGATATCGACTCCTCCAAGATGAACGTACTTCTAGTGGCAAGCAAAAAAGACATCATCAATGACTATCTTGCTGTTTTTACAGAAGCAGGTTTGAAACTGACAATTGTAGATGTTGATTCCTTTGCCGTTCAGAACGCATTCGAGTTAAATTACGATCCAGATCCTGATAATGTCATAGCTCTGGTTAATATTGGCGCCAGTGTTATGAACATGAATATAGTGAAGGATGGTATTTCTCTCTTTACTCGTGATGTTCAGCTTGGTGGCTCGCTGTATAACGAAGAAATACAAAAGCATTTTGGTGTTAATAACGAAGAAGCCGAACGGATAAAGGTTTCCGAATCTTCAACTGACAATAGGCTGAAGGACATCCTTACCCGTGCCAATGACACACTAGCCATCGAAATGCGGCGGTCCCTCGACTTTTACAATTCAACTGCCGGAGAGGGTAAAATCAGCAAGGTATATCTGAGTGGTGGGGGGGCCAAGTCTGCAATGCTGGCAGAGACAGTAAGTCAGAAACTCGCTATCCCAGTGGAAATCTTGAACCCTTTTGCGAAAGTAAAATTTGACGAAAAACAGTTCGATCCCGATTATCTGAAAGAAATTAGTCCACTTGTAACTGTTGCTGTGGGACTGGCTACAAGGAGGCTTGGGGATAAATGATCAAGATAAATTTATTACCGGTCAGGGCAGCCAAAAAGAAGGAAACTACCAGGCAACAGATCTCCATACTGGTCATTACCCTCCTTGGTACTATAGTCATATGCGTGCTTTTGTATTCCATGGCGATTTCCAAAATTTCAGCACCAAGGAAGACATTGCCAAAACTGAGCAAGAAATTCAGCAGCTGAAGGCTAAGATAGGAGAGATAGACAATATAAAGAAACTTCAAGCCGAGGTGAAGAAGAAGCTGGACATCCTTAGCCGGTTGAGGAAAGAGAAAACCGGTCCTGTCAGCAGGCTTGCTCTGCTGAGTAATGCTGTGCCTGATAAATTGTGGCTCACTAAATATACAGAAGCAGCCGGTACCATATCTATTTCCGGCGTTGCCTTTAGCGAAGACGATATTGCAACTTTCATGAAAAATCTGCAGTCAATCCCGGATTTTAATAATATAGAACTCCAAGTTTCCGAACAGACTGAGATAAACAAGACCAAAGCGAAAAGGTTTGACATAACCTTTAAACTCACCGCCTTTGGCCCCCCCGAACCGGACAAAGCGGCTAAATAATAAAGATTACATCAGCTTTCGAGGCTTTCATGGACCCACAAATTGAGAAGTTATTGAAGCTTCCGACCAAGCAAAAGCTGGCGCTGCTGTTTCTTATTGTTGCTTTACTTGGGGCAGGATTCTATTTCGGCCTTTACCAGCCAAAGCTAAAAGAACTGAATGGATTACAGACAAATCTCGAGGAACTGCGCAAACAGGCTTCGGAAGCGCAGAAACTTGCAAGCAATCTTCCCAAATATAAACAGGAATACGAGCAATTGCAGAATGAATTGAAAGTTGCTCTCACCGAGTTGCCAAATCAAAAGGAAATACCTTCGCTTTTGGCAAGTATCTCCAATGCAGGTAAAAGTGCAGGTTTGGAATTTCTTCTTTTCAAGCCTAAGCCGGAAGAGCCAAAAGACTTTTATGCCGCTGTTCCAGTGGATATTTCAGTGTCCGGCACTTTTTATAAAGTGGCCGATTTCTTTCAGGCAGTGGCAAATCTTCCGCGAATAGTGAACATTTCCAACGTTAATTTCGCAGACATCAAAACCGCCAATGGTGTTACTACGCTCAAGGTTAATTGTCTGGCAACAACATTCCGTTTCCTTGATAAGAAAGAGATAAAGGATGAAAAAAAGCCCAAATAAACTTGTCTTGGCACTTTTAGCTGGTCTTCTGACTATCTGCGCCATCGGTGGATGCAAAAAAAAGGATGAGGCGCCGGTACCAAGTCAGGTACCTGCCCCTGCTGCTCAGCCCAAGGCAGCAGCAAAACCCGCTGCCGCATTGCAGGCAGCTGTTTCTTCCGCAAAAAACAGCCAGACGACACCGACATTGGGTTTCAAAGGGAAGAAAGATCCTTTCAAGCCGTTGATTGCTCCTCAGGAGGCGACTGCTGCAAAAGCGCCGCTGCCTGTGAAACGTAAGATCGTCGATGCGCTTCCCATACAGAGTTACGAAGTAAGCAGATTTGTCGTAACAGGAATAATTACAGGATTGAAGGAAAACAAAGCATTGCTTATCGACTGCAGGCAAGGGATACGTGGTCAAAACAGGGATGCTCATCGGTGATAACGGTGGGCGAATTACAAAGATCACTGCATCTTCCCTGGAAGTGACCGAGCAGTACGAAGATGGTAAAAAACGAATAAAAAGCAGGAAGATAGTACTGCCATTGGCCAAGAAAAGTAAGGAGACTTCCCGATGAGAATGAGTTCATTCCGAATCATTTGCCAAGCCCTTGTACTTATTTTTTTAATGGCTTTGTCTGGCTGTGCCAAGAAAATGGTTGCAGCAAAAGATGTTGAACAATATGAGTCTAACTCTTCTGCTGTCATTCAGGCTATAAACATTGTAAAAGATGGATCTCAAGCAGAAATCCTTACCAACAGGCCTTTGACGTACACCTCTTACAAGACGAACGATCCCCCCAAAATATTCATAGATCTAGCGCAAACGGAGCCGGGTACCATTAAACCGCAAACCTCGGAATCCGGAGGTATCAAGACTATCCGTGTGGCTCGTCAGGATTTCGGCAGCGGTTTTCTCAGCAGGGTAGAAATTGAACTGAGACAGGATGCAGATTTCTCCGTCAAAACCGACGCAAACGACAAGGGAAAGCTTCATGTTGTTCTATCTGCCGGGAAGAATGAGGAGAAGGCTGCCAAGGCAGAAGATGATGGACGTGCTGTTTCTGAACCAGAGAAAGCAGCTGATGACGCTAAGCCGCAGACTAATGTCGTACCTGTCCCAGTCGCAGCAGTTGCCGAAACCACTGTCGAAGCAAAAGAGGACGTGACAGGAAAAACTGTCGGTGCGGAGGATGGCAGAGAGGCAAAGGGGGAATCGAATGCTGCTGTGGAAAACAAGGCCCCTGCCGATGGGTTGAAGGTTCTCAATGCCATTAAGGTGCTTGACCAAAGGATAGATCTGGCTGTTTCCGGCGGCCTGTTGCCTTCACTACATTTAAGCTTGATAAACCAGGTCGCCTTGTTGTCGACCTTTTTGAAATCCAAAACCAACTCAAAGCCAATGCCATCTCCATAGACCGCTTCGGTATAACAAAAGCAAGGATCGGCTCTTCTCCTGGGAAGGTGCGGATAGTGTTCGATGCTGCGAACGACCAAGTTCCGGCTTATCGCGTTGACAAGGCAGATATCGGTTTGAGTATCGCCTTTTCCGATTCGGCTAGAGAACCGGCCGCCACGAAGAAGGCAACGGCACCAGGACCCCAGGGAAAACCTTTAGAACAGAAGAAAGCTGGAGTTGAAAAAGGTTCAGTCGAATCAATCGACTTTAAGGTTACAGACGGATTTTCACGGGTTGAAATCAAAACAGCCGGTTCCTGTTCAGCCGACAAGCCTGCCGACACCTCTAAGGGCATCCTCCTTAGCTTTAAAAACTGCGAGCTTCCCAGAAAACTTCAGCGGACGCTGGATACAAAAGCATTTGCCAGTTCCGTTTTAAGCGTAACCCCATACCAAGTGAAGGTTGCCGGTGGGACCAATGCCAGAGTGCTGGTCAAACTTCGTGGCAAGAGTGCATATTCCGACCGTACAGAAGGCAACACCTACGTATTTGAGGTGAGAAATCCCGTTATTCCTGCTGTGGTATCAGGTCCTGCCAAAGACAAGGCTCTACCTTCTTCCAGGATAGAAGAGGAATTGCTGACAACACCAGCTAAAGAAGGTGATGCCGCCGAGTTGCCAAAATCTGTCCTAACCAAGCAGCAACCGAAAAAGATTTACACGGGCAGAAAAGTTACCCTTGAATTTTCCGATGCTGATATCCGCAAAATATTCCAACTCATTGCAGAAGTAAGCAATCTAAATTTCCTTATAGCTGATGACGTCACCGGGACGATCAGCATCAAGCTGGTAAATGTGCCTTGGGACCAGGCCCTGGATGTTATTCTCGACACCAAAGGCCTTGGTATGATCCGGGAAGGAAACATCGTTCAAATCAAGCCAAAGGGTAAGATGCAATCTCAGGCTGACGAGGAAATGGCTGCAAAGAAAGCCCGTGAAAGAGGGATGGAGCTTCGCAGTGAAATTTTCGATGTTAATTATGCAGCTGTCACTGATATTGCAACCCAATTCGGTACCCTTAAAAGCGAACGAGGGATTGTAAGTACCGATGCACGTACTAATCGTGTTATTGTCAAAGATATTGCAACAACCATAGAAGACATGAGAGCCTTACTTAAGGCACTGGATACGCCAGAAAAGCAGGTCATGATCGAAGCCCGAATAGTCGAGGCAAGCACCTCTTTTGTCCGGGATCTCGGAGTGCAATGGGGAATTCATTACATAGACGGTTCTGCATCCGTTGCCGGTATCAGCAGGCTCGACACAGGTTTCGGCGGGCAGGTTTCCAATGCTCCCACATCGGGTACATCCGGACCTGGTGCTGCCGTCGGTATGTCATTCGGTAAGCTTGCAAGCAACATACAACTTGATATGCGCCTTTCTGCTGCAGTTACTGCAGATCAGATCAAGATAATGTCCACACCGCGTGTGGTTACGCTTAATAATAAGCCGGCCAAAATCTCTCAAGGTGCGTCCATACCCTATCAAACAACATCTGCAGAAGGGACCAAAACCGAATTTGTTGAAGCTGCCTTAACCCTAGAGGTGACACCGCACATTACGGCAGATGGCAGCATCGGCATGAAGATCAAGGCCTCCAACAACTCTGCCGGTACCGGTTCACCACCACCAATCAACAAGAAAGAAGCTACCACGGAACTGCTGGTGAAGAACGGCGAGACCACTGTTATCGGCGGCATATATGTGGACAGCGACACCGAAAGCGACAAGGGAGTTCCATTCCTGCAGGACATACCCCTGCTGGGCTGGCTTTTCAAATCGAACACGAAGAATAAGACGAAGAATGAGCTTCTGATTTTTATAACACCTAAGATTGTCAGTTAAGGGGGGGGTAATGTTTAAAAAGGCCATATTGAAGAGTCTCTTGGTAATTTGTTGTTCTGCGGCTTTGATCTCATGCGGAGACTCCAAGGGCGGCGGCACAGCTGAATTCAATACCGTTTATGCTACTGCGAATGGTCCAACCTCTTCGTTGGATGCAGACGTGGCAAAATGGGTGGATGCAAAAGGTACCGCAGCTACTGCCTGCATTGCTGGAAGTTCCCCTTCGATTTCACCGGATGTTATCGAGGTAGCTATCTCGACAGTTGCTTATTCCGGCGTCACCAATCCGTCCAAATTGTATATCAACGGGTACAGAATGGTTTTTACTCCCGCAGACAGCCTTACGCCTGCACTTCCTCCACTATTTCAAACACAATATCAACCGGTCGGCCAGACCATTAACGCAGGTACTGCAGCAACTGTCTCCGTTCGGGTAGCTACTCATGAAATCAAAGATTATCTCCAACCTGTGCTGAACTGTAACGGCACCATATATAACTATGATGTCACGATTAGTTTTGATGCAGTGGAATTAGATACCAATAGAAGCGGTTCCGTTGACACCACCAAAATGAGGGTTCGTTTCGCTGATTTTGCCGACAAGAGTAACTAATCCTTTTATTTCATTTACTGGAACACAAATATCGGGAGATAGTATGCGTATAGCTAACAAAGGGACAGCAATCCTTCTTGCATTGCTGATGGCAATTATAGTGGGTTGTGCAGGAAGTTCGACGGATTCGTCGCAACAACCGATTAAGAAAAGCACGGCAAAGGTGCTGGAAAATGACAAGCAGATTAGTACGGATACTAACGACCAGGCTACACCTGCTGTTGCCTATGATACCGTCCACGACAAATACCTGACTGTATGGACGGATATGCGTAACGGCACCAACAATGTAAATATTTACGGTGCTGTCTGTACCGGTTCCGGCACCGGTGCCTCCACAACCATGACTTGCGGTGCTGAGTTTGTTATTTCAAATGCGCTGGGAAATCAAACCCAGCCCCGCGTTGCCTTCTATGAGGATTCTGCCACCCCTGCGAACAGCAAATTTTTCGTTGTCTGGACCGATACCAGTGCAACCTACGGCCAAATAAAAGGTCGGGCTGTTGCAGCTAACAGTACCGATAATAATGGAGCTTTGCTGGGGACTGAGAAGGTTATTTCAGCTCATGTCGTCGCTCTTACTTCAGACAACGGCACCAATCAATCGGACCCGGATATTGTCTATAATCCGGTTATTAACAAATTTGTCGTCACCTGGTTGGATAAAAGTATCGCCGATAACAGCGACAATACAGACAATAGACTTGTTGTTACAGGCGCAAAATGCTTAAATTCCTACACAATATCCTATGTTCCATTGCCCGTAGTTGATAACAATCTTGTCAGGACAGTAGAGGTCGATCCGGCAACAGGCGATGCTGTGGCAAGCACGCGTAAAAATGCAACAGGACTTGTCAGCACAGGTCCTGCAGTGGATTCCGGCAGTGCCATTACAAAAGGATGGATCGCTCAAAGGAACGAATCACAACCAAAGATAGGCTATGACCGGAACGGCAACTACTTCGTTGCCTGGAGCGGCATTACTGATAATGTCACGATGACTATCAATTATACAGTGGGTACCATAACCGCCCCTGCCACACAGGGTGTCTGTACCTACACCCCATTGGCGCCTGCTGCTACTACTTCCGACACGGGTCCCAAAATCAAAATTAGGCAGAACGACGGTCTTGGGCTCGTCAAAGATTACAGCTTCGGTACCGGCAATGCGCTCTATCCTACCCTTGCCACCGATCCGAATACGAACAGGACCTTGCTTGCCTGGGAGGAGGACCAGCAAATCCAGGGGCAACTTGTAGATCTGGGCTCTTTTGCAGCGTACGGCCCGGCGATTGCCATCTCCACAGGCACCGGGGCACGTACTGCCCCTGCGGCAGCTTTTGACAACGTCAATCAGCGCTTCCTCGTCACTTGGGAGGATGCCCGCAATGGATCGGCAACGGTGAGCAATATCGATATTTACTCACAGTTTGTTGATCCTCAGGGGGCGCTCAGTGGCGGCAATACCATCGTCACGGTCGCACCCGGTAACCAGTTGGCACCGGCTGTAGCCTTTGGGGATGTTAATTTTAGAGATTTTCTCGTTGTCTGGAAAGACGGCAGGGCTCCGGGAAATTCGGACATCTATGGACAGTTGCTGGAGTACTCCACTTTGCCGCAGCTGCTCATTACCGATTCTGCAGGACAGCCCATACTTAACGGCGCTATAGATTTCGGTAGTATCGACGTGACTTCAGCGACAACTTTCAGCGATTTTACCTTCAAAATCCGTAACGATGGTAACAGCCAGCTGACCATCAGCAATATCAGTACTCCCAAAGATCCGTTTTCAATCATTACTCCCACACCGAAAACGATCAGCCCGGGCACCAGCGTTGACATGACGGTACGTTTTGCCCCGACAGGGCAAGGTTCTTTTTCCGGTGACGCATCCAACGACTACAAGATAGCCTTCACTTCAAATGGCGGCAACGCGGTCATATATTTCAGCGGGACGGCAACTGGGTCTATTCCTCTCACGGTATCTACAACGTCTCTTCCCGATGGTGCTGCAGGGACCACTTATGATACCGCGTTGAGCGGCAGCGGGGGTACTGTCCCCTACAGCACATGGACCATCACCTCTGGCGCTCTCCCCTCGGGATTGACTCTTGACCCGACTGCCGGAGTAATCAGCGGTACTATAGCTCCGACTCAAAACGGTATATATACCTTCTCTGTTACTACCACCGATAACGCGGGTATGACCAGTGCACCAAAAACCCTGACCATCAACGTCACTACGGTCAGTATCACCAGTGGCTCGCCCTTGACCTCGTGGACACAGAATCAAGCGGGGTATAGCCACCAATTCACTACCAGTGGTGCCACCGGTGCTTTGACATGGTCAATCAGTGCAGGTGCCGGGGCAGGTACTCTAAGCCCTGTGGCCGGCCTGACTCTGAATGCCTCGACAGGCGTCCTGAGCGGTACACCTACCGCTGCAGGTACATATACTTTCACCGTCAAGGTTGTAGACGGCGCATTCAAGATGGCCACGAAACAGTTCACTGTTTCCATAAACTCTGCCCTGTCAATCTCCACAAGCAGTCTTCCAGGCACGGTCCTCAACGGCACCTATAGTCAAAAACTGGCTGCACTTGGGGGCACACAACCCTATACCTGGTCCATAACCGGCGGCTCACTGCCTCCAGGCTTCGGCTCCATCGATCCAAGCACCGGCACTATCTCAGGTACTGCCAGCAGCTCGGGAACCTTCAATTTTACCGTTCAGGTGAGCGACAATATCGGTGCTACCACAACCAAGGCGCTTTCCATAACAGTAAATCCTCCTTTGAATATCACCACTCCCGAGGGTGCCATTACCCCTGTGGCTACATCTGGGCAGTCTTACACCAAGATTTTTGCCGCAACAGGCGGTAGCGGCATGTATGACTGGTCTGTCGTCAGTGGATCTCTTCCCACCGGTCTGACCCTTAACGCCATCACGGGAATGCTGAACGGGACTCCGACCGCTCCTGGAATCTATACCTTCTCGGTCCTCGTAAAAGACAAGCAGTACCTGGATACGGTTTTCAAAACCTATTTCCTGACCGTCATCGACCCGACCACATCGGCAAGCACTACAGTTTATTACAGCGATTCCACCGCCAACATGATCACGTCGCTACCCTTCAGCAATGTCTTTGTCGGAGCAACAGGCAAAAAAGCCGTAACCATAACGAATAACAGTCCCAATGTAGTTACGATAAGCTCGGTGTCCTCCACCAGCAGCGCCTTTTTTACCGATCTGCCGGCTGTTTTCGATTTAGCAGGAAATACCAGCAAAACTTTAAACATCTCATTTGTTCCGGGCAGCATTACCTCATACAGTGGCGAACTGGTCTTGACCGATTCAAACGCTGCTCAGTACAAACTTGCTTTGACCGGTGACGGATCGCCCCTCTCGGTGTCCACAGCCGCCGGCAATGGTACTGTGGGTACAGTCACACCCTTGTCTGCATCCCAGGTTCCTCTTGCCACTGTTCCGGCTAACCTTACCGTCACAGCTGCTGGGGAATTTACCATCACCGGTCTGACCAGTTCACCTGCTACTGTCACCTTAACATTCGACCCCAGTGTTGTCCCTGCAAGCCCGGTATTTTATACCATCGACAATAACGGTCAGTGGCACGAGTTGACTGGAACGGTCTCCGGCAATACCTTCACCTATGCATTAACTGATAACGATGCCAATATGGACAAAGATACTGCTGTCAATGCCGTCAGAAGTCTTGTTGCCATCGGTACAACGAGTGCTGCCGGTCCAGGACCGGTTGAAACAGGTACAGGCTATGCACCTCCCAGCTCCGGCGGTAAGAGCGGCTGCTTCATTGCCACTGCTGCTTATGGCAGCTACCTCGATCCAAATGTCATGGTGCTTCGTCACTTCAGGGATGATGTCCTGCTGAAAAGTTACCTGGGTACAGCGTTTGTTAAATTCTACTATGCTACTAGCCCTCCCATTGCCGATTTCATAAGAGATCATGAAGTGCTGCGTACTGTTACCAGATGGATGCTAACACCACTTATCTATGCCGTTAAGTACCACACAGTCATATTTGCCTTTGCCCTGGCTATTCTTGGATACTTCGGTATGCGCAAGCGCATGAGAAAAAGCATTTGATGTAACTTGTTTACGATAGCTTTGAGATGGGGCACGGCTGGCTGTGCCCCATTTTGATTTTTCAGAAGGAGCGGTCGATGCCCTTAAAGAAATTTGTAATTATAAAAAAGATGGTAGTTTGTGCTTTATTGGTCATGTTTCTCTCCGCATGCAGTTCGGCCCCTACGAAAGACGTTGCGACGGCTGCCTTTAAAAAAATACTGCCCATGTCTTTTTCCATTGAAGAGATAAAGCCGGTGAAAGGCATTCGAGGCCTAAGTGAGGTAATAGTTATTGCTAACATGCAGCCGATGGTGTTTTATATGGACAAAAAAGGCGCTTACATAATTTCGGGCAATATCGTGGAAGCGGAAACCAAAAAGAATCTCACCATCGAGGCCTTGCAAAAGCATCAGCAGGTGAAATAAAGACAGTAGAGGATTGCTATGTTCCGTTACTTAACAGCCGGTGAATCCCACGGTCCGCAACTGACCGCTATAATCGAAGGAATTCCTGCCGGTCTCAACCTATCAGAAGAGATTATTAACGCTGACCTTGCCCGCCGGCAGGGAGGGTATGGACGTGGCGGCAGAATGGCCATTGAGAAGGACCAGGTGGAGATTCTCTCCGGCGTCCGTTGGGGGAAAACCATTGGTTCTCCCATTACTCTCTGTGTGAAAAACAAAGACTGGGCGAATTGGCAGGAAAAGATGTCTCCCAAGGAACGGTTCAGGGATGACAATATTCATGTCACCCGTTCCCGACCGGGTCATGCCGACCTGCCAGGGGCGATGAAGTATGACCATAGGGACGTAAGGAACATTCTGGAGCGCTCCAGCGCCAGGGAAACAGCGGTTCGTGTTGCTGTTGGTTCGGTTGCTAAGGCACTCCTTGGTCAATTTAATATAGATATATGTGGATTTGTTTCTGAGCTTGGAGGAATCAAGGCAATCCGCCCAAAACTTTGTCTTGCAGACCTACGTAGCACCGTCGCAAAATCGGAGGTGTATACATGCGACAGCAGCGTTGAACCTGGTATGAAAGAACTCATCGACGAGGCAAAGTCTGCAGGTGACACCGTTGGCGGGGTGGTAGAGATAATTGCCTCCGGGGTTCCCGCTGGATTGGGCAGTCATGTTCAATGGGACAGGAAGCTGGATGGCCGGATCGCCATGGCCATGATGAGTATCCAGGCTTTCAAGGGGGTCGAAATCGGCCTTGGTTTTGAAGCTGCTGCCCGGAAAGGTTCTAACGTCCATGACGAGATCTTTTATGACCGGTCCCGTGCTTCCCAAGGAAGCATGACCGGGTATTATCGGGTGACCAACAATGCCGGCGGCATTGAGGGTGGAATGACCAACGGTGAGGATATTGTTGTCAGGGCTGCCATGAAGCCTATTCCTACCCTCTACAAGCCGTTGCGCTCTGTGGACATCGTCAGTAAAGAACCCTTCGAAGCCACCGTGGAGAGGTCCGATGTTTGTGCCGTTCCGGCTGCATCGGTGGTCGCAGAATCGGTATTGGCCATTGAACTTGCCGATGCCTTTATGGTAAAGTTCGGCGGTGATTCCATAGAAGAGATGCAGCGCAATTACGCCGGCTATCTGGAATATCTGAAAAACTTCTGATCAACCCTCGAGTTTTAATATGAATAAAAATAATTCTTCTGTTGTGGATGCCATTAAGGTCGGGCTAGGAGATCGGAGCTATCCGATACATATCTCAACTCACAACCTCAATTCTCTTGGTTTCCTTTGTCTTGAGCATAAACTTGGCCGTAAAGCCGCGATCGTGACAAACCCTACCATTGGCGCCCATTATTTTCAGCCGGCAGAAGCATCTCTTGTTTCAGCCGGCTTCTCCGTTTGCAAGATAGAAATTCCGGATGGCGAACAGTATAAAAACAGTGAGACTCTCAATCTCATCTACGACAAACTGATCGAAAACGGCCTCGATCGCGGCTCTTTTATCGTAGCACTCGGGGGGGAGTCATCGGCGACATGGCTGGATACGCTGCTGCAACCTATTTGCGCGGTATTCCATTCGTGCAGGTTCCAACCACGTTACTTGCTCAAGTGGACAGCAGTGTGGGGGGGAAAACTGGCATCAATCACCACAAGGGGAAAAATCTTATCGGTGCCTTCTACCAGCCGAAGTTCGTTCTCATAGATCTTGCCTTACTGGACAGCCTCTCTGATCGTGAATATATCAGTGGGTTTGCCGAGATGCTCAAATACGGCGTTGTGCTCGATGGGAAATTTTTTGATTTCATGCACGCCAATGCTGAAAAATTGCTGCACCGGGATAAAGACTGCCTTCAGTTTGCCGTTAAAACTTCCTGTATGCTAAAGGCATCCATTGTCGAGCGTGACGAGAGGGAAGGGGGGCTGCGAGCCGTCCTCAACTATGGTCATACCATTGGCCATGCCGTTGAGACGCTGACTGATTACAGGCAATTCCTCCATGGCGAGGCTGTCTCAATAGGCATGGCCCAGGCAGCAAGGATTTCCGAGGCTATGGGGGGGGCTTCAACAGCGTGTACAGAGCGTATTCTGAGCCTTTTGACAAAGCTTCATCTTCCCACTGATCTTCCTGCGTTCAAAGCTGATGACTACTTGGCAGCAATCCTTCATGACAAGAAGGTCAAGGATGATGGGCTCAGTTTTGTTTTTAATAAAGACATTGGCAACTTTTATATAGATAAGGTTAAAGATGTGAGCCGGTTATTGAAAGTATGCGAAATAGGGGACTGACAATGGATCAGGATACGCTTTCCTTCTGGGCTGACATCGGTAAATATGAAGAAACGCTGGCTAAAGATCCCAATTCATTTTGTTTTGCACCTCTCGCCGACCTCTACCGCAAACTTGGCCTTCTGGATGAAGCTATTACTGTCGCCAGTAAAGGATGTGACAGGCATCCTGGCTACATAGGCGGATTTATGGCTCTTGGACGAGCTTATTATGAAAAAGGCATGAAAGAGGAAAGCAGGGCTGCTCTGGAAAAAGTCATTGATGCGACTCCTGAAAATCACCTGGCGCAAAAGCTTTTGAGTCAGCTTTATTTTGAGACAGGAGATAAGGTTTCTGCTAAACAATCATTGCAGATGCTGCTGTCACTCAATCCCGATGACAAGGAGAGCCGGGATCTGCTCAGTTCCCTGCAGTCCGGCCACAGTTCATCTGTAGACGTTTCCAGTGAATCGCCTGCAGATAGCTCTTTTTCGTTTGACACTGACGTTGTTCAAGGAACTGCTTTGGAATGCGAGCTGGCCCTTGACGAGGTGGAAATTATAGAAGAGCTGACCGAAGAAATTACCGATCATCAGGCGAAAAATGCTGCCGATGAAGTTGAATTATCAACCGGCATGGAAAGCGAGACCGACCGGAAAGATCCTCTTAAAACTGCTACCCTGGCCGAACTGTATGTATCGCAAGGTTTCCTGTCATCTGCTCTCTCCATTTACCAGGAACTGCTGAAAAGCGAGCCTGGCAATAAACATTATGAAAGGCGTTTATTGCAAATAAGGCAAGCCGTGGCAGTTCAAGAGAAAGAGGCCCAACAGCCCGTAGAGACTGTCTCAACAGATCTTGAGGAATTTATTCAGGACAATACTTCACAACAGCATTCAGAAGCTGTTTCTAATGGTTCTGACCCTGTTGCCGTATTGGAAAGATGGCTCGAAAACATCCAGAGGAGGCGTTGATGCCATTCAAGGACATCTTGCAGACGGTGGTCGACAGTGTAGAGGGGGCCGTTGGCGCTGTTGTCATGGGCTATGACGGCATTGCCATCGATGACTTTGTTAAAAAAGAAAACCCCTTTGATTTGCAGCTCTTGACAGCGGAATACGCGGCCGTGCTGAAGGAGGTTAAGGGGACGGTTGAAGTTCTGAAATCCGGCCTGCTGCAGGAGGTGTCCATTAACACGGAGCTATCGATTGCCATTGCCAGAGTGATTAACGAAGATTTTTTTGTCCTCCTTGTCATCACCGGTGGCGGGAACTTCGGCAAAGGTCGCTTTTACCTGCGCCGGGAAGCTCCAAAACTTGCTGAAGCTCTGCAGTAAAGGTAATCTGTCTTGGAGAGATCATGAAAATACTCGTTTTACATGGGCCAAACTTAAATATGCTAGGCACCAGGGAACCTGAGATATACGGTAGTCTGACACTTGACGATATAAACGCGGCACTAAGCCAGCTTGCCTTTGATCTTGGCATTGAGATCGAGTGCTTTCAAACAAATTCGGAAGGGAGACTGGTTGACCGGATTCAATCCGCTGCTGGCCTGTTCGATGGCATTCTTATTAACCCTGCCGCCTACACCCACACCAGCGTTGCTATCCGTGACGCTATTGCCGCAGCCGCACTGCCTGCAGTTGAGGTCCATCTCTCCAATATTCACAGCCGGGAAAAATTCAGAACAAAAAGCTATATAGCACCTATGGCCATAGGCCAGATATGTGGGTTTGGTGCTGACAGTTATCTGCTTGGGCTTCGCGCCATTTTTAATCACATTAAAAAATAGATTGTATTACGGTTTTGATTATGCTAAAAGACAGAATCTTTTCCGCGCAGCGGTATTTGAAGCGATTAGATGTTGATTTTCTTATCTTTTTCGGTCTGAGCACAATCAGATACCTCACCTGTTTTACCGGCAGTTCAGGTGTGCTGATTCTTGGACAAGAAGACTGCTGGTTCCTCACTGACTCCCGCTATACAACCCAGGCTTCCGCAGAAATCAGCGGCTGTAGCGTTATTGAATACCGCAGCCAGATTGAGGGAATTTCTTCTCTGGTCAAGGGCATTCCTGCCCGACAAATTGGCTTTGATGCAGAGCATACTACGGTCGCTCTTTTTAACGAGCTGTCTAAAGCATTGCCGGATGTACGGCTGGTTCCTGCAGGCAAAGAGGTTGAATGGCTGCGTGCGGTAAAAGATGCAGATGAAATAAATATCCTGGCAGCAAGTGCTGAAATTGCATCCAATGCACTGCTGGGAATGATCAACCGGATTAAGCCTGGGGTAACCGAGCATGAGATAGCCCTGGCCCTTGAATTTGCCATGAAGAATGCGGGTGCCGAAGAAAAGGCTTTTGATTTCATAGTGGCATCCGGGACCAGGGGGGCGTTGCCACACGGCAAAGCAAGCGACAAGATAATTGCTGCAGGTGAACTGGTCACAATCGATTTCGGCGCGGTATATAAAGGGTATTTTTCAGACGAGACAGTCACTTTTGCTGTGGGAAGGACTGACCCTCGCCAGGAGCAGATTTATTCCATAGTCAAGGATGCTCATGACCTGGCTATGGCGGCGGTTAAGCCGGGTATAACCTTCAAGGCGCTCGATGCACTGGCCCGAGATTACATTACCGAAGCAGGTTTCGGCAGTAACTTTGGTCATGGATTAGGACACGGCGTTGGTCTTGAAGTTCATGAGTCCCCCACAGTATCGTTTCGCAATGACGGTGTGGTAGAAGAAGGAATGGTATTTACCATCGAGCCCGGGATTTATATTCCAGGATGGGGTGGTGTCAGAATTGAAGACACCGTTGCCGTTACAGTCGACGGTTGTGATGTTTTGACCAAGGTGCCAAAAGTACTGCAGGTTGTATGAATTCGTTTTACATCTGATGTGACTATTCCAGAGATAAAGACAAAGGAGAAGAAGGCAATGGATATAAAGGATTTGAAAGTATTGGTCAAAATGGTAACAGAGACCGACATCACCGAATTTGAGCTGGAAAGTGCAGATGAAAAAATCAGGATAAAGCGTGGAGTGACTTCAGAGGTCATTCACTATCAGCACCCGTTGCTCAAGCCCAGTTTCCACCCATTCACCATCCAGCTCCTTCTGCACCCGGCGAGGTGACACCTGCGCCTGCTGCGGGAGCAGAAAAAGGTCAGAAAGTACCATCCCCATAGTGGGAACCTTCTATCGCGCACCTGCACCGGATGCCGCACCGTATGTTGAAGTGGGGCAGATAGTTGAAAAAGGCCAGGTTCTATGCATCGTCGAAGCAATGAAGCTTATGAATGAGATTGAGGCTGAGTTCCGTTGCAAAATTATCAAGATCTGCAAGGAAAATGCACAGCCTGTCGAGTTCGGAGAGTGCCTGTTTACAGTGGAGCCGCTGTAATTGCAGAATGTTTTTACCCCTCAAATGTCAATAATAATGGAGATCCTTTAGATGTTCCATAAAGTGCTCATTGCAAACCGTGGCGAAATCGCCCTTCGTATAATCAGGGCCTGTAAAGAGTTGGGAATCAAGACGGTTGCCGTTTTTTCCACTGCAGACAGCGAATCTTTGCATGTCAAGCTTGCCGATGAAAGTGTCTGCATCGGACCTGCACCAAGTATCCATAGTTATCTGAATATAAATGCCATAATCAGCGCCGCGGAATTGACCGATGCAGAAGCAATTCATCCGGGATACGGGTTTCTCTCGGAGAATGCTGCTTTTGCTGAAATCTGCGAAAAATGTGGTATAACCTTTATCGGCCCATCGTCTGAGAGCATGCGCCTGATGGGGGATAAGATCAGCGCAAGACAGGCCGTCATCAAGGAAGGGGTGCCCATTCTTCCCGGTACGAAGGAAGGGGTCAACGATGTTAACGAGGCGGTCAAAATTGCCAAGAAAATCGGTTTTCCGGTGATAATCAAGGCTACCGCAGGGGGGGGCGGCAGAGGAATGAAGATAGTCCATTCCCCGGCGGCACTGCCCAATGCCTTTGCTACAGCAAGGGCGGAAGCACAGGCCGGCTTCGGCAATCCCGAGGTTTACATCGAAAAATACTGCGAGAACCCGCGCCATGTGGAGATTCAAGTATTGGCCGACAAGCATGGCAATGTCATCCATCTCGGCGAGCGCGACTGCTCCATCCAACGCCGGCATCAGAAAATAATTGAAGAGGCCCCTTCAACCGTAAGCACTCCTGAGTTGAGAAAAATCATGGGCGACGCAGCCGTTCGAGCGGCAAAAGCCGTCGGTTACAACAGCGTCGGTACCATGGAGTTTCTTGTCGACAAGAACAATGATTTCTTTTTTATGGAAATGAATACCAGGGTTCAGGTGGAGCATCCCGTTACTGAAATGGTTACCGGCGTCGACATCGTGCGCGAGCAGATTCGTTCTGCTGCGGGCCACAAGCTTCGTTATAAGCAGAGTGATATCAAGATCAACGGCCATGCCATTGAGTGCAGGATCAACGCTGAAGATCCTGCCAAGTTTACTCCCTGTCCAGGGAAGATAACTTCTTATCATACCCCCGGTGGTCTTGGCGTCCGTGTCGATTCATTTGTATATGACCAATATTCCGTGCTGCCTCACTATGATTCACTGATAGCCAAACTGATAGTCCATGCCGAAACCAGGGAAGATGCCATTAAACGCATGGCAAGGGCCTTGATGAATACATCATCGAGGGGATTAAGACGACCATTCCCTTTCACAAGCGCATTATGGCAAACAAAGACTTCATAGAAGGGAACATAGATACAAGTTTCATCGAGAAGATGGTTCTGGAGTAATAATGGACTGCCCTGAAGAACTGAAATACAGCAAAGAACATCTGTGGGTCCGAGTTGAAGGTAACCGAGGAATCATCGGCATTACTGACTACGCCCAACAGGAACTTGGATCCATAACGGTTGTTGATCTTCCTGATGTTGGCGAAGAACTTGAACAGGATGACTCGTTCGGCTCGGTGGAAGCAAGAAAGACAGTTGCAGAACTATATGCGCCTATTAGCGGCACTGTCAAAGAGGTAAATTCCGAACTTCACGGCACTCCGGAAATGGTCAATGATGATCCCTATGACAGTGGCTGGCTGGTGGTTGTCGATATGGCAGATCCGGAGGAACTAAATCTGCTTATGTCCGCGGATGTTTACGAAGATCATCTTGCCGATAACTCCTGAAAATTTAACGCCTGATAACTTTTTTAAGGTGAGACGCTTTGTCTCACCTTTTTATTTTTATGTGTAAGAGGTTCAACAATGGAAATCAGAATAGGCGAAATAGAATATGCCAATTGTACTCCCATATTTACAGCCCTAAAGAAGAACTTCGACTGTAGTGGATATCATTTTGTCAGGGAAGTGCCTTCTGCGCTGAACGCCATGCTCTCCAAAGGGGAAGTGGATGTAAGTCCTTCATCATCCATAGAGTATGGAAAATCTTTTGAGAAGTATTGCCTTATGCCGCAGATATCAATCAGCTCCATCGGCGCAGTGAAAAGTGTCTTTCTCTTTTCGCGCATTCCCATTGAGAATCTGCATAAAAAGACTATCGGTCTTACAACCGAGTCCGATACCTCCGTTAACCTGCTAAAGATAATTTTGAAAAAGAAATATGGTCACGACAATGAATATCAAAGGACACCGCTTCCATTGAAGGAGGCGCTCCAGGCAAATGAGGGTTTGCTCCTTATCGGTGATGCGGCGTTGAAAGCGTCTCTTTCGGAACATCATTTCCATGTTTATGATCTGGGCCAGCAGTGGTATGAGTTTACCGGTCTACCCTTTGTCTTTGCGCTTTGGATTGTGAGGCGTGAGGCTGCTGCTCGGAAGCACACAGAGATGTTGCTTCTTCGGGACAATCTGCTCCTTGCCAAAAAGCTGGCCTATGATTCATATGATTCGATAGCCCTGGATAGTAGGGAGAGGGAATGGATGAGCGCGTCAGCGCTTGTGGACTACTGGAAGACGATCTCATACGACCTGACAGCAGATCATCTCAAGGGGCTGGAGACCTTTTACCGGTATGCTGCAGAAATGGAATTGATCCCGACCCAGCCTGAGATTTCACTGTTTTCCTGAATGAAACCTGTTTCTCTTCAGATATTACCCTGTGACTTCATGCGGCGATAGTCATCGAGAATCTGCCGGTGATCAAAACATAATTCTTGAGGAAGCTTCTCCAGCGGGAAGATGGTCAGCGCTGCTGCATCGTCGGCAGCCTTTGGAACGCCCTGGGCGGTGGCTGCATAGACTGTAGAGATAGTATGGGCACGTTTGTCCCTGCCGGGGTCGGAGTAGCATCCTAGCAGTCGCAGGTTGCTGATCTGCAAGGAGGTTTCTTCCTGTGCCTCCCGAACGGCAGCATCTTCCAACGACTCGCCATAGTCGACAAAGCCGCCTGGGATAGCCCATCCGTAAGGCTCGTTTTTTCGCTCGATCAGAATGATCCCTTCATTGATTTCAATGATGATATCAACGGTAGGGAAGGGGTTGCGGTAAGATCTGACCTTTTCACCACATTTTGGACAACCGAGATAGTCAAATGGCAAGGACTTCCTCCTTTCCAGGGAAATAAAAAAGGGAGGATGAACTCCTCCCTTTCCTGTACCACTGTTTGCGGTTGGTTACTTCTTCTTGCCACCGCCGGAAGCTTTCTTGGATGCCTTGAGCGGGTTCACCTTGGTTTCTTCGCTCTTTATCTCAACCTTCACATGAGTGGCAAAGTTGCACAAGCCGGCTGACCATTTCTTTTCGGGAGCGGGATAAGCGCTGCACACCTTGCCGATGCTGCTGTCAACAATCCTTTCACAACCCTCACAATTCTCAACCACAATCTGGCAAGAGCCTTCAGCAAATACACAACCCTGTTTCCCCCAAAAGGTACACTCGGCACCGGGAAGTACTGTTTGACACTGCATTGATATTCCTCCTGTTTCTTTTGCTTCGTGATCGTTCAGCAGCATTCACTCTAACAATTTTAAAAGAATAATGTCAACAGGAAAATCCCCTGCAAAAGTCTGTTCTCCTTGACTCCGCATAGCCTATATATTAACCTTGTGATGGGTTTTGTTGCGGTTAATTTTCAGGGTATTACAGTTTCGGATGGAAGCGAATGCAATTTATTTTACCTAAGGAGTAATGTTATGCAACGTATTAGTTTCGGTACATCCGGCTGGCGCGGAATCGTGTGCGACGATTTCATCTTTGAAAATGTCAAGGTGGTTACTCAGGCCATTGCCGATAACGTAATTGCTGCCGGGGAAAAGGAAAAAGGGGTAATAGTCGGCTACGATTCTCGTTTCATGGGTGAGCATTTTGCCAATGAAGCTGCTCGAGTCTTGACCGGTGCAGGGATAAGGACCTTTCTTTGTACCAGGGACACACCCACACCGGTAATTGCATTTGAAATACTGCGCCGCAAGGCGGCCGGCGCCATTAACTTTACTGCCAGCCACAACCCTCCTGAATATAATGGCATCAAGTTTTCTCCTTCCTGGGGAGGACCAGCTTTACCCGAAACAACGCGTGATATAGAACGGCGAGCCAACGAAATGCTGGGGGAGATCTGCTACAAGGAATGTGATCTTGATGATGCCAGGCGTGACGGCAAATTAGTGGAAATAGACCCACTGCAAACATACCTTGATGACCTGTCCACCAAGGTTGATTTTGCCGCCATTGCCCGATTGGGCAAAGTGGCGGTCAATCCGCTCTATGGTACCGGGCGTGGTTACCTTGCTGAACCGTTGCGTGCCCATGGTGTAGACGTTGTGGTGATAAATGAACATCGTGATCCATATTTTGGCGGTTTTCCTCCCGAACCATCAGAAAAATATATCCAGGATTTCATAAACCTTGTTAAAAGCGACCCCGAAATCAAACTGGGTATTGCCACGGATGGGGATGCGGACCGGTTCGGCATTGTTGACGAAGATGGTTCATTCATCGAGCCTAATTATGTAATAGCACTGCTCCTCGACTATCTGGTCAGGGTGAGGGGTCTTAAGGGAGGGGTTGCCAGGAGCGTCGCTACCTCCAGTCTTGTCGATGCTGTGGCGGCAAAACATGGTATTGAAGTCTTTGAAACTCCGGTAGGTTTCAAATACATCGGTGAGCTGATCAGCCGGGACAAGATTATCATTGGCGGCGAAGAGAGTGCCGGCCTGACCATAAAGGGTCATGTGCCGGAAAAGGATGGCATACTTGCCTGTCTGCTGGTGGCGGAAATGGTTGCCCGCGAGGGACAGCCGGTACGCACGCTCCTGGAAAGACTTTATGGGCAGGTGGGGCGCTTTGTTACCAAACGGGAGAATATCACCCTGGCCCCGGAGATCGAGGCTGTTTTCGCCGATAAATTGAAAGCAACCCCGGCTGTTATTGCCGGAGTAAAATTGAAGGAAACAGTGACCATTGACGGCACCAAGTTCCTCCTTGAAGACGGCAGCTGGCTCCTGTTCCGGAAATCGGGAACGGAACCAGTGGTGCGCCTCTATGCGGAAGCACCATCAGAAGAACGGCTCAAGGAACTTCTGGCTGCCGGTAGAAAATTAATACTTGAGTGAATTTGTAATATATTGTAAATATATGTATGTGCCAAAGGCGCAAAGGTAATTGCTGAAAGAGGTGCCTCATGCTTCTTTTACAAGCTTTGTGCCTTTGCCTTATATATGGTTGAGAAAAAGGAGGATGTATGTGGGACTATACAGAAAAGGTGAAAGACCATTTTCTGAATCCGAGAAACGTCGGTTCAATAGAGGATGCGGATGCTGTTGGTGAGGTTGGTAGTCTTGCCTGTGGCGATGCACTCAAGCTATTCCTCAAGCTGGATGAACAAAAGAAGCGCATTGTAGACGCCCGCTTTCAGACCTTCGGTTGCGGTAGCGCCATTGCCTCCTCTTCGGCTTTGACCGAGATGGTGAAAGGGAAAACCCTGGATGAAGCGTTGCAGATTTCCAATCAGGAGATAGCTGATTTTCTTGGTGGCCTGCCTGAAGAGAAGATGCATTGTTCGGTCATGGGACAGGAGGCTCTGGAGGTCGCCATAGCCAAGTATCGTGGCGTGGCTGTGCCGAAGCATGATCACGAGCATGGTGATGCAGATATGCAGGGGGAAATAGTCTGCAAGTGCTTTGGTCTGACCGACGTCTTCCTGAAAAAGGTTATTGCCTCAAACAAGCTGCATACCGCCGAGCAGGTCACCCATTTTACCAAGGCCGGTGGTGCCTGTGGCGGCTGTATTCCAAAAATCAAAGAGCTTATCGCCGAAGTTATGGGTGAAGAAAAGAAAGCTGAAGAAAAAAAACCGGGCAAGCTGACCAACATGCGCAAAATGCAGCTTATCCAGGAGACCCTGGAGAATGAGGTACGCCCGCAACTGTGGGCTGATGGCGGGGACCTGGAGCTGATCGACATAGACGGCGGCAAGGTGCAGATTGCTTTCCGCAAAGCCTGCGCCGGCTGTGCTTCTTCCGGATTTACGGCGAAATTCGTCGAGCAGAAACTTCGCGAACTGGTATCCGATGATATTACAGTGGAGGAGGTCCAGGGATGAAGGAAATTTATCTCGACAACAATGCCACAACAAAGGTGGATGAGGCTGTCTTTGAAGAGATGCGCCCCTATTTTTGCGAACTGTATGGCAACCCTAGTTCCATGCATTTTTTCGGTGGCCAGGTGCAAAAGAAGGTTGACGAGGCCCGGAACCGGGTTGCGGCTCTTTTGGGGGCACTCCCCGAAGAGATCATCTTTACCGCCTGCGGCACGGAGAGCGATAATGCCGCCATTCGGTCAGCCCTTGAGGTTTTTCCTGAGAAGCGGCATATCATCACCACCCGTGTGGAGCACCCCGCCGTCCTGACCCTGTGCCGCAACCTGACCAAAAAGGGATACCGGGTCACCGAGCTTAATGTGGACAATGCCGGCCGGCTGGATCTCAATGAACTTAAATCGGCCATTGATGATAATACTGCCATTGTTTCAGTGATGTATGCCAACAACGAAACCGGCGTCATCTTTCCTGTGGAAGAAGTTGCGGCCATTGCCAAGGAAAAAGGAGCACTCTTCCATACCGATGCGGTCCAGGCAGTGGGAAAAATCCCCCTCAACATGGCGGCTTCTTCCATCGACATGCTTTCCTGTCGGGGCACAAGTTGCATGCACCCAAGGGAATCGGCGTCCTTTACGTGCGCAAGGGCGTTCCTTTCAGGCCATTCATGGTCGGTGGACACCAGGAGAAAGGGCGCAGGGCGGGTACGGAAAGCACCTCATCCATAATAGCCCTTGGCAAGGCCTGCGAGTTGGCCACAAAATTCATGGAAGATGAGAATACAAGAGTGAAAGGGATGCGCGATCGGCTTGAAAGAGAGCTGATGGCCCTCATCCCCAGTGCCCGCGTTAACGGAGGGGCTGCCGACCGCTTCCCAACACGACCTCCATCGCCTTTGAGTTTGTAGAAGGAGAGGCTATCCTGCTGCTGTTGAGCGAAAAGGGCATCTGTGCTTCATCCGGCAGTGCCTGTACTTCAGGCTCACTGGAGCCATCCCATGTGCTTCGTGCCATGGGGGTGCCATTTACCTGTGCCCACGGCTCGATCAGGTTCTCCCTGTCTCGCTTTACAACCGATGGGGATATCGATGCCGTTATTCGCGAACTGCCCCCGGTCGTCAACCGTCTGCGTGAAATGTCTCCCTTCGGCAGAGAGTTTCTGCAGTCAAAATAGGAAAAGCTTCACCCCAAACAGTAAACAGAGCGCCCTGCCATTTATTTTTCATGGCGGGGCGTTTTTCTCTTTCAGGTGTTTTTAAGAATTCACCTGGTCCGGATCTTCTGGTGTTCACAGAGTGTTTGCTGTTGACTTGAACAGGCAGGTGCATTACAAAAACATTCGAAGACACATTGATGTGAATTGGAGCAGTGTATTTAAATGGGCTATCGAAATTTACAGGAGTGCGTCAAGGATCTGGAGGCGGGAGGAAAACTCCTCCGCATTAACCATGAGGTGGATGCCGAGCTTGAGGCGGGCGCCATCCAGCGCCGTGTTTATCAGGCCGATGGGCCGGCGTTATTGTTTACTAACGTACGCGGCTGCAGGTTTCCCATGCTGGGCAATCTCTTCGGTACCCTGGAGAGGACCAGGTATATTTTCAGGGATACCTTGAAGGACATGGAGCGCCTGGTAGCAATGAAAATAAACCCGAGGGCAGCGATCAAAGACCCCTTTGGATTTCTCGGTACCTTGCCGGCGGCTCTCCATCTGTTGCCGAAAAAAGTGTCGAGCGGACCAGTCATGGAAATGCAGACCACTATCGACCAACTGCCGCAGCTGAAATCATGGCCCGATGACGGAGGGGCTTTCATCACCTTGCCGCAGGTCTATTCGGAGAGTGCGGCAATGCCCGGCCTGCGCCATTCCAACCTGGGCATGTACCGGGTGCAGCTTTCCGGGGGCAAGTACCGCCCCAACGGGGAGATCGGCCTCCATTACCAGATTCACCGTGGTATCGGTGTTCACCATGCGGAAGCTCTGGAGCGCCGCCTGCCGTTCCGCGTCAATATCTTCGTCGGCGGTGCACCATCGATGACCGTGGCGGCGGTCATGCCCCTCCCTGAAGGGATGCCGGAAATATCCTTTGCCGGGTTGCTGGGAGGTCATAGACTGGAGATGGCCTGCAGGAATGGCCAACTACCCATTGCAGCAGAGGCCGATTTCTGCATTACCGGTATTGTCGATCCCGATCGAACCCTCCCGGAAGGACCATTCGGCGACCATTTGGGTTATTACAGCCTGGCCCATGATTTTCCCGTTGTCCGCGTCGAGAGAGTCTATCACCGCCGTGACGCCATCTGGCCTTTTACGACCGTTGGCAGGCCGCCCCAGGAAGATACCTCCTTCGGTGCTTTCATCCACGAGATCACCGGGCCACTCATCCCCACGGTCATTCCCGGTGTGCGGGCGGTTCATGCCGTCGATGCGGCAGGAGTGCATCCGCTTCTGCTGGCCTTGGGAAGCGAGCGCTATGTCCCCTATGCCGGAGAAAGGGAACCACAGGAACTGCTTACCATTGCCAACGCCATCCTGGGCCAGGGCCAGCTTTCCCTTGCCAAGTACCTTTTCATCGGTGCCCAAGAGGATAATCCGGCACTGGATATCCATGACATTCCCGCGTTCCTTCGGCATGTGCTGGAGAGGGTCGACTGGAGCGCGATCTCCATTTCCAGACCAGCACCACCATCGATACTCTGGATTATTCGGGAAGCGGCCTCAATTCCGGTTCCAAAGTGGTGATTGCTGCAGCAGGCAACAAACGGCGGGAGCTATCCTCGGTTTTACCAGGTGACTTTTCGCTGCCGAGCGGATTCGCTGAGCCACGTGTCTGCCTGCCTGGGATTCTGGCCATTCGCGGCCCCCGGTGCACCACTGGCCCCAATTGCCCGGATCCGGTTGTTGAGGATTTCTGTCGCCAGTTCGGTCAACGCCATCCTCTCACTTCCTTTCCCTTGGTGGTGATTGTCGATGACAGTGAATTCACCGCCAGAACCTTGAATAACGTTCTCTGGGTCACCTTTATCAAATCGAATCCCGCTTCTGATATATACGGCATCGGCGCATCCAACGTGAGCAAGCACTGGGGCTGCACCGGCCCACTGGTAATCGATGCCAGAACCAAGGAATACCATGCGCCACCACTGATCCCGGACCCGGCTATTGAAAGAAAGGTCGATGCTTTGGGCGCTCCGGGCGGTGTTCTCCATGGGATTATCTGAAATGAGCAGTAAAACGGGAACCGAAAAAAGTGGCTAAAGAGAGGCTGGATAAGATTCTGCTTGATCGGGGACTGGCGCCTTCACGGGAACGGGCCAAGGCGTTGATCATGGCCGGGCAGGTGGTGGTGGACGACCATCTGGCCGATAAGGCCGGACAAATGGTTGCCGTAGATGCGGAAATACGTCTGAAAGGGGAGGTACTTCCCTTTGTCAGCCGTGGTGGCTTAAAGCTGCAAAAGGCCCTCGATGAATTCGCCATAGACGTAACCGGCCTGGTTGTCATGGATGTTGGGGCATCTACCGGCGGTTTCACCGATTGCCTGCTCCAGCGCGGGGCAGCAAAGGTTATTGCCGTCGATGTGGGCTATGGTCAGCTGGCATGGAAGCTCCGCCAGGATGAACGGGTAATCAATCTGGAGAAGACCAACATCCGTTATCTGGAGCGGGATAAGTTGGGAGAGGTCCCCCAGATGGCAGTCATAGATGCCTCCTTCATCTCTCTTGACAAGGTGCTGCCGCCGGTACTTGATCTTATTTCGCCTTCTGCCGTTGTAGTAGCTCTCATCAAGCCACAGTTCGAAGTCGGGCGCGGTGAGGTGGGGAAGGGGGGAGTGGTGCGGGACGTAAAGAAGCACGCAGAGGTTATCTCTGCCATTACTGCCATGGCGCTGGATTTGAAGACGGAGGTCAAAGGCATTACCGAGTCTCCTATCCTTGGGCCGAAAGGAAACAGGGAATTTCTCATTTACCTGTCAAAGCCGAGCAGTGAATGAGTATCTCTTGAAAAACAGCCTTCAGCAGAGTATAAACGATTATTGAAATTCTTTCACAGTGAAAGGGGAGGACGGCATGACGGATTGTCTCTTCTGCAGAATGATTAAAGGGGAAATTCCGGTTAAGCCGGTCTTCGAGGACGACCAGCTTTTGGTGATCCAGGATATTGCTCCGGTTGCGCCGCAACATCTGCTTGTCATCCCTAAAAAGCATGTGGCCAATACCCTTGCCCTTCAACCGGAGGACGAAGCCTTGATAGGACATGTGTTTCGGGTCGCCGCAGCCATCGCCCGGGAAAGAGGCATTGCTGAGGACGGTTTCCGTATCGTCAACAACAATAATGCCGGAGCGGGTCAGTCGGTATTTCACATTCACTTTCACCTTCTCGGTGGGAGGCAGTTCAACTGGCCTCCCGGCTAACAACACAGATAGATTACATCAAGTGGAGGAATTGCATGAAAACCTTACTAGTATTTTCTCTTCTCCTTTTTGCTGTGCCGGCATTCGCCGTGACCTATGAATGGACTGATGAGAGAGGAACGGTCAATTTTACGGAAGATCTGGGCAATGTGCCTAAAAAGTACCGCAAGCGCGTAAAAATACTGGGGGCAGAAGAGGATTCTCAACCCCGGGTAATCGAGACAGACAATGGCGAAAAGGGAAAGACTACGGCGGAAGAGGGGCAGAGCAAGGTAAAGGAAGATGTTGCCGGAGCGGAAACCAAGAAGAAGCCTGCCGTTTATGGCGGTAAGAATGAAGCTGCCTGGAAGGCCGAATACGGAAAGCTTTCAGCTGATGTCAAGGCTGCAGAAGAACAACTGGATCACCTGAATGGGCGTCTGGGCGATACAACCAGGATGTCCCGTGCAGAGTACTTAGGCCTTCAGCATACGGTAAAGAACACGGAATCGAGACTTAACGACCTGAGAAAGAAGCTGGATGCCTTTAACGCATCTGCTGCAAAGGCTGGTGTGCCACCGAATGTGATGGAATAGCAGGTAAGACTGAAAAAGCCCGGCATACCGGGCTTTTCTATTTTTCCTTTAAAGGGAGGCACTGCTGAAGTTACCGACGCAGACATTGGTCAAAACCCGAATATTCTTCCCACTGCACCGGGAGACAGCAGATCTACGGTCATGAGTAGTGTCAGACCAATCATGACAACAACGGTGATCCAGGCAATAAAATTGAATACCAGACCATTGGTATGGTTACCCATCAGGCTTTTGTCATTGATCAGGAGCAGCATGAAGATGAGAACGAAGGGAAGCACCGTGCCGTTTACCACCTGCGAAATGAACATGATCATGATCAGTGGCACGTCGGGCAGGAGAATGGTAAGCGCGCTGATGACGATGATGATGGTGAAAAGCCAGAAAAACTGGGGCGCCTGCCTGAAATCCTTGTCAATCCCGGACTCCCATCCCATTCCTTCGCAGACGTAGTAGGAAGTGGAAAGGGGGAGGATGCAGGCGGCAAAGAGTGAAGCATTGAACAGGCCGAAGGCGAACAGTGATGATGCATACTCTCCCACCAGGGGTTTAAGGGCGAGAGCGGCATCTGCAGCGGTCTCCACCTTCAGCCCCTGCAGGTTTATGGTGGCGGCGCAGGCAACGACGATGAAAAAGGCGACGACGATGGCCATCAGGCAGCCGATCATGACATCCATCCGGGAAAAGCTGTACTGATCTATGGTTATTCCCTTTTCTACGACGGCGGATTGCTGGTAGAACTGCATCCATGGAGCAATGGTCGTACCGACGACACCGATGAGGGTGATCAGGTAGCCGCTGTCCATGCGGAAACTGGGGACTACCGTTGCCTTGAGTACTGTACCCCATTGGGGGCCGGCCATGAATGCTGCGACAGGGTAGGCTATATAAACCATGCAAGCCACGAGGAAGACCTTTTCCACTACCTTGTAGGAGCCCTTCACCACCAGTAGCCATACCAGGACGGCACTTATGGGGACGGACACATATTTGCTGATGCCGAACAGCTCAAGGCTGGCGGCAATACCGGCGAACTCTGAAACGGAGTTGCCCATGTTGGTGAGCAGGAGGGCGATCATTACATAGAAAGTTACCTTTACGCCGAAGGACTCCCGTATCAGGTCCGACAGCCCCTTGCCCGTCACTGCTCCCATGCGGGCGCACATCTCCTGAATAACAACCAGGGCAATCATGGTCGGGATCATGGCCCAAAGGAGGGTGTAGCCGTAGTGGGCGCCGGCCAGTGAATAGGTGGTTATGCCGCCTGCATCGTTATCCACGTTGCGGTAATTATTCCCGGCCCGAGGATGGCGAGAAAGAGAAAGATGTTCTTTCTGTTCACCTTGCGGATGGGCTTGAACAACTTCGTTATGCTGATGCCGGTAAACATTTATCGTCCAAATCCTTTGAGTTTTCTGATACTGCTAATGGTGGTGATATCGTCTGCGTTTCAGGGCGTAAGGCAGGAACATTTCCAGGACATCGTCAACCGTTACCAACCCTGCCATCTTTTCTTCCTTGTCAAGAACCGGCACAGCTATCAGGTTGTACTTGGCTATGATTTCGAGAATTTCTTCCGGGGTGGATTCAACACCCACTGTCTTCAGATTGGTGGTCATGAGCTTGGAGACAGGCTCTTCCCCATGGGCCAGAATTAATTCCTTCAGACTGATGACCCCCTGTAAGCGCTCTTCCTTATCCACAACATAAATGTAATAGACCGTTTCCACATCAGGGGCCAGAAGCCTTACCACCTTCATGGCATCAGCCACCATCAGCTCGCTGGATACAGACAGAAATTCACTGTTCATAAGTCCGCCGGCGGTATCTTCTTCGTGTTCCATGAGTTCCTGAATATCCTCAGCCTCTTCCTCATCCATCAAACCCAGCAGCTCCTGGGCCTTTTCTTCGGGGAGGTCGCCGAGGACGTCGGCCGCTTCGTCAGGATCCATTTCTTCCAGGATGTCAGAAGCCTGCTCACTGTCCAGCTGGCTGATGATGCGGCTTCTGAGCTCTGGTTCCAGTTCATGAATGGCTTCACCCGCGGTTTCCGTATCCAGTGAGTTCAAAACGGTCTGGATGTTTTTGGCAGGTATTCTGGAGATGATATGGGCAAGGTCGGCAGGGTGAAGTTCCTGCATCTGTTCCCGGGCAACGGTCAGAGTCAGCCGGGACAGGTTCATTTCTAGCAGTTGCACATATTCCCAGCTGATATGCTGGTGTGCCAGCTTGATCTTCATAAGGCTGGCCATTTTTTCCCCGAGGCGTTCATATCCAAGGCGACGCAGCAGCCCTCTGAAGCCGATATCGACGAAGAATATGCAGAGGTGGTCCTTGTAGCTGCCAAGCTTCAGGTCATTGACCCGAACCACCTTCGCCCCGTTGACGTCCACAATCTGTTTGTCGAGGATGTGACGTTTGACGAGGATCTCGTTCTCTCTGGGCAGATATTCGGGAAGATGGCTTGAGGCGCCGGATACGGAAATGACATAACGGTTGAAAAGGGAGATGCGTTTCCATGGCAGGGCCAAAACCCGCGAGCCCTTTTTTACCAGGAGGTGCGAGACTTGGGGAAATACTTCGCCGGGAACCATGATCAGGTCCCATAACTTGCCGATCTCGTGCCCCTGGGTGTTGATGACGGTCTTTCCCAGCACGGTGCTGAGAAAGATCTCGCTCATTATGTCCTTTTGATCCGTATTCACAAGAAAAGGCCCTTTCAGGGAGAAAGGGCCTCATGCGCAAAAGGACACCATTTTCCCCTGGTTTGAGTTTTAGCAGAGCACAACGTAGGTGAACCACCACCAGCTACCTTAGATAAAGCCTTAATCCGACTGAATCTGGTCTACCACATTGGCGTCTTTCGACGTTTCTGGGCAGTAGCTTCTGTTTGTGCTAACGCCTCTTCCTAACGAGGAATTTTTCCTGAAATTTATATGCCCCGAGACATTTTTTGTCAACCGTTTGTTGTCCCTCAGGGCCTGCCAATCTTAATAAGTTTTCTGCATGGGCGTCTCGGCGTTGACACTGCAGTCGTTTGTTGTTACCTTAGGGCAAACTTCCTCTGGAGTCTTCTAATGAAATTTCCGGATTTCGATCCCGTCTTTCTGCGCATCGGTCCCCTTCAGTTCCGCTGGTACGGTCTCATGTACATCATCGGATTCATTGCCGCGTATTTCATAATCAAGGCAGGGGCGAAAAAAAAGCATCTTCCCTTGAGCAAGGATGATGTGGCAGACCTTATTTTCACTGTGGCTCTCGGTGTAATACTGGGTGGTCGTCTGGGCTACATACTTTTCTACGATCTGCAGGTATATCTGGCAAAACCCCTTGAGATATTTGCCGTCTGGCATGGCGGGATGTCCTTCCATGGAGGTCTGCTGGGCGCCATCGCAGCTGGTTTTTATTATATCAGAAAGAAAGGGATCGGCTTCTATCAGATTGCGACATCGGCTTCATAGCCGGGCCCGTCGGTCTTTGTCTCGGCAGGATAGGCAATTTCATCAACGGAGAACTTTATGGACGCGTTACCAACGTGCCATGGGGAGTGGTATTTCCCGGTGCAGGAAATTTGCCGCGTCATCCTTCCCAGTTGTATGAGGCCGTACTGGAGGGTCCACTAATGTTTTCGATACTATGGCTTTTAGGTAGACGGAAACATCCGGAGGGGGCTGTCTTCTGGTCGTTTATCGGTTTGTATGGACTTTTCAGGTTTATCGTTGAGTTCTTCAGGGAGCCGGATGCCAGCTTGGCCTTGTTGCAGGCAGGTTCTCCATGGGACAGTTGCTAAGCTTGCCGATGGCGTTGCTTGGGTGCGGGATGATCGTGTGGCTGTACCTCAGGGCCAAAAGGCATTCCAACTGACTTATTGCAGCTTCTTTTTCATTTCCAGAATGTTGCCGTCGCACATTTTTTTGTAAGACACCGAGTCCATCAGCGATTTTATCATGAAAATGCCGCGACCCCGGTCTTCCAGTTCCTCGAAATTGGGGGGGGGGATGATATTGATATCGAACCCTTGTCCCGAATCGAACACCTTGATTGTCAGCTCGCTTTCACAGATATTGATGATGATGTGCACCAGGTTGTCTGAATCTTCACTGCCGGCATGTTTTATGGCATTTACCATGGCTTCTGTCAGCACAAGATTCAGATGATAGGCCAGCGTATCCCTGTCGCCTGTATATCTGACCAGTTCCTTGGCTATGTCTTCACCGATCCGGCCTATGAGACTCAAGTAGCGGGTCTGATTGGGGACCTTGATATCTACCTCTATCTCGTTTCTTTCCATCTGAGCCTCACATTTAGAAGTTTTCAAGTGCTTCTGCGGTAGAGGGAAATATTTCAAAAACCCTGTGCAACCTGGTCAGTTCGAACATTGATTTTACCTGTGACTGCAGGGTCGAAAGCTTCAGGTTGCCTGATGGGAAATGGCGTTTTTGAATCCGGAGACGAGGGCTCCCAGCCCGGAACTGTCGATGAAGCGAACATCTTTCAGGTCGATGAGCATATTTTTTCGGCCCTGTTCGAAGAGCTTCTGCACCTCGACCTTCAATTCGCCTGAATTATGGGCGTCAAGTCTTTCCTCATTAACATAAATGATCACTATGTCATTCTTTAGTTCAGTCCGCAGATTCATGATGTGCCCCCTCTGAAACGGGATATGATTGTTGTATCATTAATTTCATAGTTTATAACACCGCAGCACCACCTTCAACAAATTGTTTTTAGCTGCGACTCGCTTTTTTGTCAGTCGATCTTCATTATTATCATTGAGATGTCATCTTCCAGTGGTTTAGACCCGGCAAACTGAGTAACTTCAGCCAGCACCTTCTCCATAATTCTGTCGGGTGATTCCTGAGACATTCCATTGAGGATCATGCAGAGCCTGTCCACGCCAAAAAGTTCTCCCTCGTCGTTTTGTGCCTCTATGATACCATCCGTATACAATAGTACCAGATCACCCGCATGCAGTTGAAAAAGCTTTTCTTCGAAGGAAACTGAGCGGTTTATGCCGAGTATGAGCCCTTCTGCATCCAGTTCGATGCAGGCTGATCCTCCCGGTTTCATGATCAATGGCGGGTTGTGACCCGCATTTGCATAGCGGAGAAGTCTGGTGCCTGCATCGTAACTGGCATAAAACATGGTGATGAACAGTTCCGCCCTGGTCAAGTCCTCATACAGTAGCCCATTCAGCGAGGCAAGGACTTCACTGCTGGATGTGGTCAGTGGTACCTGTGCCCTGAGAACGCTACGTGTCTCGACCATGATCAGTGCGGCCCCCACACTGTGTCCGGAAACATCGGCGATTATCAGGTCAACCATGTCTTTGCCACGAACAAAGAAATCGTAATAATCACCACCCACATGTGCGGCAGGAACGCAGCAACTGGCAAAGCGCACCCCCGGCAGGTCGGGGGGGGAAGCGGGCAGCAGTGAAAGCTGTATCTGTTTGGCAATCTCCATGTCCCGTACCACCCGTGCGTTTTCCAACAGGGCTGCCTCTTTCTGTTGCCGTTCCTTCTCCTTTGCTTCACGCTCCGAAACAATCCTGACTGCCTGGGCAAGCTGGCCGGCAAGGCTTCCCAGCAGTTGGAGGAAAGGTTCGGTGAATAATCCGATGATTGACTTGGAGAATACCGAGAGTATGCCGACCGGCGGTTCACCTTCGCTGGCGATGGGAATGTGGGCGAAGGATTTTATCCCTTCACGTTCCATGATCTCCCTTGATTTCTGCTTGGTCAGGTATCGGGTGTCGTTGACAAATTCGGTTCTGTTGCTGAGAAATGCCTCCCCGATGTGGGTATCTATCTCAGGAACCCAGTTGTTCTTCGTTATCTGCTGATCTTCCGGTCCGAGATAGGCAGTGACAGTCAAGATGCCTTTTTCGTCCACTAGCCTGATTATGCAAAGATCGAATTTGAACTCCTTCTGCAACAATTCCAACAGGTCTTTCATGATGATTTTCAGATCCAGGGAGCGGTTCATGATCTCCGATGCCCTGAGCCTGACGAAAAGCGCCTCTCTGCTCTGGTCGAGGGAGGTGCGGACAGTGCTGAATATGTCGTAGACCGATTCCATCTTCGAACCGACGTCGGTGAGATAGCTTTCGACAACGGCCCCCGCCGCTGCAGCGCCAAGGGAACCGGCCAAAGTCTTTTCAATGAAGCGCTTCAGGTCGGGAAGCTCGAACTCTGAAACTCCACCCCGGCTGTCGATCTCCCTGTTGCCTATGTAGTCGCTGATTGCAGCATGGGCCTGGCTTCACCGATAAATTTCGCCATCAGGTTTACGAACTGCAGAATGGTCACCGGCTTGGAAAGTCGCTTGGTTTCCCATCGAGCCTTGCCCCTTTCGGGGGATAAGACATCAATGAATCTCCTTGCCTGCTCCTGCTCTTTTTCGTCCTGATCTGTCAGGATGGAGAGAATCAGATATGTGCCCAAGTTGAAAAAGAGGCTCCAGAACAGGGCATGACTCCACATGTCGAACCCGGTAAGGCCGAAGAGCTCAGTGGGCCTCAGAAAGCGGAGCCCGAACGGTCCGTTGGTCATGATGTCGCTGTTCCACCATCCCGATCTTATAAATGAAGGAACCAGCAGGGTGTAAAACCAGACGATAAAGCCGAGGAACATACCGGTGAGGGCGCCGACTTTGTTGCCACGGTGCCAGTAGAGGCCGCCGAGCACGGCAGGGGCGAACTGGGCGGCGGCGGCAAAGGAAATGAGCCCCATGGTCACAAGCATATAGGTCTCGCCGACGATATTCTGATAGAAGTAGCCGAGAAAGACCACCAGGAAGATCCCGCCCCTCTTGGTGTTGATGAGCAGCTCAGGAAACCAGGTTCGCGGTTTCAGTCTTATTACGATCGGCATGATGACATGATTGAGCAGCATGGTTGAAATGGTGATCGATTCAACCATCACCATGCCGGCGGCTGCGGAAAAACCACCAATATAGGCAATGAGCGCTATCCACTGGTTTCCTGTCTGTAAAGGGATAGTCAGGACGAAGTAATCTGAATTGAGATTGCTGCCGGTGATGAGAATGCCCCCCATTGCGATGGGCATGACGAAGATGTTGATCAGAAACATGTAGAAGGGGAAAAGCCACATGGCTTTGGTGATGTGTTTTTCTGAAGAGTTCTCTATGGCCATTATCTGAAACTGTCTCGGGAGAAACATGATAGCTCCCATTGACAGATACAGCATGGTGAACAGGGTTGTATAGGAGGTTTCCTGTTCATCACCTAAGGTTATCAGGTGTTCAGTAAGGACAGGATCTTTCATGTACATGCGTTGGAAAATGTCGCCGATGCCGTCAAAGAGGAAATAGGTGACAAAGATGCCGACGGTGAGAAAAGCAACTAGTTTGACAATGGATTCAACTGCAATGGCTGCAACCATCCCCTCATGACGTTCCGATGACACGAGATGCCGGGCGCCGAAAATGACGCTGAAAGCAGCCAGTATCAGGCGGAAAAAAAGCCTGGGTGGGGTGAGGGGAGGGAAATGCTGTCCATGAAACGCAGATGGAAATCCGGATGGCCGGTCAGGATGGAAAAGGCGCTGGAAACAGCTTTGAGTTGCAGTGCGATGTAGGGCATTATACCGGTAATGGAGATGATGGTAACCAGTGCGCCCAACCACTGGGACTTGCCGTAGCGAGAGCTGACGAAGTCGGCCAGTGATGTGGTGTTGTTTTCTTTGGTTACCCGGATGATCTTGCGTAGCAGAAACCACCAGGAAAAGGCTGTCAGTGAAGGCCCCAGATAGATGAGTATGAAATCCAGACCGGTTGTGGCTGCCTTGCCTACGCTGCCGTAAAAGGTCCAGGATGTGGCATAAACGGCGATTGAAAGAGAATAGACAACTGCATTGGAGGTAATGCTTTGGCCTGCTCTCTGCCTTTTGTCAGCCAGGTAAGCTACCAGAAAGAGGAGAGCTATGTAGAGGATTGATATCCCCCAGACCAGTTCGGCACTGACCATTAACTGCGCCCCTTGTGGTTGTTGTTTTTGTCGGCAAAATGATTTGCTTTGGTGAAAAGGAAGATGACAAAGATGGAGATGAGCCAACCCAGTTGCAAATAAAGGTAAAGAAGAGGCAGGTCAAAGAAGTAAATCGGCTTGTTGAAAATGGATATAAAGGGATAATTCATCATGATGATCCCCAGAATGAAAAAGATCACCCATGACTCTCTGGTCCGCAGACTCAGCAAAAGCAACTGTTTGAGTTTCATGCGCATTGGATCAGCTCCAGTTTACCGAGAAGATGATCGATATTATCCAATAAAGGGGCGGAACTATCAATGGGAATTATTTTCCCTTCATTTTCTTCCAACGGCTGAAACTCTGACTTTTGCCGGTGGAACAGATCCCATCTGCCGTCGGATAATGCCAGAGGGTCCTTCTCGCGCTGCATAAGGCGCTTTTTGGTAATGTGATCGGGGCAAGACAATGAGATAATAATGAAATCAACGCCCAGTTTTTCTGCCACAAGTCTGAACGCCAAACGATCTGACCTGCGTCGGAATGTGGCATCGACGATGATGCTGCTTCCTGCAGCCAGGGCGTGTTCACTGCGAATAAGAAGTTCTTTGTAGGTTGCATCTGTCCAGCTTTGGCTATATATCCCTTCACCGTAGTCACTTCTGTCCTTTGCCGATTCGGCAATTTCTTTTCTTATGGCATCCGAAACAGTGGTTTCAAGTCCCAATTCCAATGCCAGTGCCTTGGTCAATGAGCTTTTGCCGCTCCCCATCAGGCCACAGGTTATGAAAAGCGCAGGCTTAAGTCGTTGCCGCAACTGGTAGCCCCGTGCCAGGTGGAAATAAAGGCTTGCCTTTTGTCCGGCCAACTCTTTTTCCCCCGCAGGAATCTCCGGTTCTTGCAATTTGAAGCTTTCCACCTTGCCCCGGACAACGGCACGATAGGTCTTGTAGAAATCAATCAACGCCGTCAGTCCCTTGTCCCCGGTCTGCAACAGGTATTCATCCAGCAGAACATCACCCAGGTTGCTCTTTCTGTTGTAGTCCAGGTCCATGAGCAGAAAAGCCAGATCTGAAGCTGTGTCACAGCAACGGAATCGTTTATTGAACTCAATGCAATCAAAAATGCAGACTGTATCAGTGAGGCATATATTCTCTGAGTGTATGTCTCCGTCACATTCCCTGATGAAGCCTTTTTCGATTCTTTCCAGAAACAGGCGCCGGTTCTGGTCAATGAAGCTGCTTACCCATGACTTGAGAAACTGCAGCTGACACCCTGAAATCGAAATGCCGATAAACCTCTGCAACTGCTGAAAATTTTCTTCCCAGTTGTAAATTATGCTGTCGAGGCTGCCATAGCCATCTGTTTCAGGGTTACGTTCTGCAGCCCTGTGAAAATCTGCAATAGTCGCTGCAATGCGACGCATGTCCATTTCCGAAACATTATTTTCCCTGAGTAGGACATGCAGCATTCGCTCTTCCGGCAGTCTTTTCATCTTTACGGCATAGTCGATGATCCTGCCTTCTCCGTCGATGACAATTCCTGACCGGGTTTTCCTGATCTCTACAACACCCAGATAAATATCTGGACAGAGACGACGATTCAGACGGACTTCTTCCTGGCAGTAAAAGCGCCGTCGATCCATGGTGGTAAAATCGAGAAAACCGAAATTGACCGGTTTTTTTATCTTATAGACATAATGGTCGGTTATAAGAAGAAATGACACATGGGTCTGGAGGAGTTTTACTGAGGATGTTTTTTCAGGGAAGGCTCGCAGATTCAACAATGATCTTATCCACTTTTGAGCCATTGGCAGTCCTTAAGTTTCTGATTTCATTTGCAAATGGTATCACATTAACCCTGCATGGCAACCGGCGAAGAATGATAAAGTTTGTTTGACGCTATTCCCTATTTATGTTAGCTTTTCATGTGCTGCTAATTCTCCACCGCGGCAGGTGGCGCTTATAAAAACGTCTAGTCGAATGCCATCCATATGACCTTATCCAGAGACTGTTTCTTAACCGGAAAGTATTACATGAAAAATAAGTTTTACCTCATCCTTCCCTTGCTCTTCACCATCTTCCGGGATGCGCTGCCAATCATGCCCAGACCCCACCGTCCCCTCAGCCACAGACCGGCCAGCCGTCAATTAATATAATTGAATCACGAGCCAGGTACATTTTCTCCCTGTCCCGTCTCCATCTCCTGGAAGGTGACCTGGACGGAGCTCTGTCACTTCTGCAGGCAGCTGCCGAGGCAGACCCGCAGGCGGCTTATATTCATAAGGCCGAAGCCCAGATTTATCTGCAGATGAACCGTTACCAGGATGCCCTGCAAGCCTGTGAAAAGGCCATAAAACTCGATCCTGAGTTTGCCGAGGCCCAGATTCTTGCCGGAAATATCCTGGTGGCACTGCAACGTGACAAGGATGCCATACCCTATTACAAGAAAGCCATAGAGCTTGAACCTGCCAAGGAAGACATCTATCTTCATCTGGCCATTGCTATTTGAAAACATTTGAATATGAGGGTGCTGTCAATACACTGAAAGCACTGATAAAGGTTTCACCCGATTCTGCGTTGGGCTATTACTATCTGGGAAAAACATATGACCAGATGAAACTGTCCAATGAAGCGATCAAGTATTACAAAAAAGCAGTCGAGTTGAAACCTGACTTTGACCAAGCATTTATTGATCTTGCTATTACCCAGGAAATGCAAGGTCTGACAAAGGATGCCATCAATGCCTATAAGGAACTGCTGAAGATAAATCCTGTCAATTACACAGTTGTCCAGCATCTGGTACAGCTCTATATACAGAATAAAGATATGGAGTCAGCTCTGATACTGTTGCAGGATATGGCGAGGAATAATATCGGAGGGCAGGAATCCCACCGCAAGCTGGGACTAATCCTGCTTGAAATGGAACGTTACGAGGATGCGATTACCGAGTTCTGCGACATTCTGCGCCAAGATCCGGAGGCCTACCAGGTCAGGTACTATCTGGCATCCACCTATGAGGAAATGGAAGATTTTGAAACAGCCATAGAAGAATTTAAAAAAAATCCCGACTTCATCGACTTATTATTATGACGCAGTTGGGCATCTGGCGTATCTGTACAAGGAAATGGGCCAGGAAGCAAAGGGAATACAGATTCTCAAGGAATCCATTGCTGAGCAACCGACCAAGATTGAGCTTTATCTGAATCTGGCTGGACTTTATGAGTCCATGGATCGTTTTGTTGACGGTCTGCAGGTGCTTTCCGAGGTTGATGACAGATTTCCCAACGACCCGCGTCTCAATTTCCGCATGGGTGTTCTCTATGACAAGATTGGCAACAAGGATGCTTCAATCGCCCGGATGAAGAAGGTTTTACAGTTGACGCCAAATGATGTGCAGGCATTGAACTACCTGGGCTATACCTATGCGGAACTGGGTGTCAACCTTGATGAGGCACTGCAGTACCTGAAAAAGGCTTCTTCGCTACGGCCTGACGACGGCTTCATCATTGACAGTCTGGGCTGGGTCTATTTCAAGATGAAGCATTACGATCAGGCGGTGCGACAACTGGAGCGGGCAGTGGAACTGGTGGATGACGATGCCACTGTTATCAGTCACCTGGCAGATGTCTACTATGCAAAAAAAGAGTACCGCAAGGCCCTGGCCGGATTCCGCCGCGCCCTGAAACTTGAACCCGACAACAGAAGCATTGCCGAAAAAATAAAAAAAATAATGGCGGAGACCGGTGAAAAATGAGGATCGGCCCGATAGTCTTTCTCTGGCTGTTATTTTTCACCCTCCTTGTATCCTGCACGGATAAAAAATTACCAGAAACCACCGCCAGGGACGCCGGTACCCCCGCATACGGAGACGCCATCATTATCGGCTCCATCGGCGAACCTTCCACGCTTGTTCCCATCCTGGCTTCTGATTCCGCTTCCCGTGATATTGCCGCACTGATCTACAACGGCCTTGTCAGGTATGACAAGAACCTGAAACTGGAGGGGGAACTTGCCGAATCATGGGATGTTTCCAGGGACGGTCTGACCATTACCTTTCATCTGCGCAAAGGGGTAACCTGGCATGACGGGCATCCCTTTACCTCCCGTGATGTCCTTTATACCTATCGAGTGACCATAGATCCGAAAACGCCCACAGCCTATGCCGAAAATTTCAAGCAGGTGAAGCGGGCCGAGGCATTAGATCCCTACACCTTCCGTGTCACCTACGACAAGCCCTTCGCGCCTGCCTTGGAATCATGGGATCAATCAATTCTTCCTGCCCACCTGCTGGAAGGGAAGGATATAACCAAAAGTGAGCTGAGCCGCAATCCTGTCGGAACCGGTCCCTACAAGTTCAAGGAGTGGACTGCCGGCCAGCAGTTGGTTTTGGAATCCAACCACCACTACTTTGAAGGGCGGCCGCGGATCGACCGTTACGTCTACCGCATCATTCCCGACAGCTCAACCATGTATATGGAACTGAAGGCCGGGGGGCTTGATTACATGGGACTGAGCCCGGTGCAGTACCAGCGGCAGACCGATACACCCGAATTTCTCTCCAGGTTCAACAAGTACAGGTATCCCGCTTCGGTCTATACTTATCTGGGCTATAATCTGCGCCATCCGCTGTTTCGGGACAAAAGGGTGCGGCAAGCCATGTCCTCGGCCATCAATAAGGACGAGATCATTCAAGGGGTCCTGCTCGGCATGGGGCAGGTGGCCCATGGCCCATACAAGCCGGGTACCTGGCCCCATAAAACAGATATCGGTGATTTTGACTACAATCCTGACCGGGCACGAAAGCTTCTGGCCGAGGCGGATGGCAATTAAATTCAGCCGGCATGCTGGTAAAAGACGGCAAGCCCTTTTCCTTCACCATCCTTACCAATCAGGGAAACGACCTGCGCCTGAAGACCGCTCTGATCATCCAGCAGCGCCTGAAAGCCGTCGGCATCAATGTTAAGGTCAGGGTGGTGGAGTGGGCGTCGTTCCTGAAGAATTTCATCGACAAGGGTGATTTCGAGGCGATTATCATGGGGTGGTCCATTCCCCCCGACCCAGACCTTTTCGATGTCTGGCATTCCAGCAAGACCGGCCCCAGAGAGCTCAATTTCATCGGTTTCAAAAACAGAGAAGTCGATCAGCTCATTGAAGAAGGACGCTCCACATTCGATTTGAAGGAGCGCAAGCGCTGCTATTTCCGCATCCAGGATATCCTGGCCGAAGAGCAGCCCTATACCTTCCTCTATGTGCCCGATGCACTGCCCACCGTTAATGCCCGTTTTCGCGGGATAGAACCGGCGCCGGCAGGAATCATGTATAATTTCATCAGGTGGTATGTTCCAAAGGAGGAGCAACTCTACTGATGATCTACTATCTTGCAAAGCGTATATTGCTGATGATACCGCTGCTTATCGGTATTACCGTCATTACCTTCGGCGTCATCCACCTTACCCCTGGTGAACCGGTGGAGATGCAGGTGGCCATGAATCCCAAAGTGTCAGCTGAGACCAGGGACCGCTTGCGGAAATACTACGAGCTGGACAAGCCGATCCATGTCCAGTATTACCGATGGGTATCCCGTCTGGCCCGCCTGGATTTCGGCAACTCTTTCTCCCCCGATGGCCGGCCGGTGGCGACCAAGATCCGGGAAAGACTGCCAATCACCATCAATCTGAACATCATCTCGCTGATCCTTGAATTTGCCCTGGCCATACCTATCGGTGTCATGGCTGCGATCCACCGCAATGGGCCTCTCGACCGCTGGACAACGGTTTTCGTCTTCCTCGGCTTTGCGACACCGCTGTTTTGGCTCAGCCTGATCCTCATGTACCTGTTTGGCATCAAGCTTGGCTGGCTGCCCATTTCAGGTCTTCATTCCCTCGGTTATGCAACCCACGGCTTCTGGTGGCAGTTGTGGGACCTGGCCAAACATCTTGTCCTGCCGGTCAGTGTCGCCACCTTCGGCAGTCTGGCCGGGTTGTCAAGGTACATGAGGAGCGGCATGATCGATACCCTCGGCCAGGATTACATCACCACCGCCAGGGCAAAAGGGCTTTCCGAGCGGACGGTGGTTTATAAGCACGCCCTGCGTAACGCCCTGCTGCCGGTGATAACCCTGCTGGGCCTCTCTGTGCCTGGCCTGATCGGCGGCAGTGTCATTTTCGAGAGCATCTTTTCCATCCCTGGCATGGGACAACTCTTCTATCAGGGGGTGATGGCACGGGACTATCCGCTGGTCATGGGGATACTCGTCATCGGTGCGGTCCTGACCCTGCTCGGCAATCTTTTGGCTGATGTGGGCTACGCACTGGCCGACCCGCGCATCCGTCACGGGCGAGGGGGGGGATTATGACCAGGCGGGATAGTTACATGCGGGATGTCGTCTGGAGGCGCTTCCGAGGAAACCCCTTGGCACTTTCCGGTGCTTGGTAGTCTTCTTCATGTTCCTCATTTCCTTTTTGGCAACGGCGATAACCCCCTATCAGCCGAACACGCTCGACGCCTACCACGTGCTCCTGCCTCCCTCCACCAGCCATTGGTTCGGCACCGATGATCTGGGGCGCGATGTCTTCAGCCGCATGGTCTTTGGCGCCAGGGTTTCCCTCAAGGTCGGCTTTGTCGCCATCGGCATTGCCACGGTTATTGGCACCGTCGTCGGGCTTATTGCCGGTTACTATGGCGGCTGGGTCGACAGTCTGCTCATGCGCTTCGTCGACATCATGCTCTGTTTCCCCACCTTCTTTCTCATTTTGGCCATAGTGACCATTCGGGAACCCTCCATACTGAACATCATGCTCATCATCGGTTTTACCGGATGGATGGGGGTCTCCCGACTGGTGCGGGCAGAGGTCCTTTCCCTCCGGGAACGCGATTTCGTCCTGGCCGCGCGTGCCATCGGCTGCTCGGACCTGCGCATCATTTTTCGACACATTTTGCCCAATGCCATAGGTCCGGTGTTGGTTTATGCCACACTGGGCATTGCCGCTGCCATTCTTACCGAATCTTCCCTGTCTTTTTTAGGGATTGGCGTTCAACCCCCCGAGCTAGCTGGGGTAACATTCTGGCCTCCGGTAAGGAATTTCTCGAATTTGCCTGGTGGCTTTTTCTCTTTCCCGGATTGGCCATCACCATTACCACCCTATCCTATTACCTGGTGGGGGAGGGAATCAGAGATGCCCTTGACCCGCGAAACAAGTGGTGATTAACTAAAAATGAGGTTGCCATGGCTGAACGATGTGATGAATGTTTTGAAAATTTACAGCTGGATAAAAATTCCTTTAATCTGGGCACGTTGGAGGACGAACTGCGCGTTGACGGACTATGCAAAGATCTTCTCCTTCGCTTTTATGAAGAAACCTGTGCCCAGGGCATTGATGCGGCAGAAGCAACGACACTGGCTTCTTCCGCAGATTATTTCATCCGCGATTTCATCGTGGCCATAAAACAATTGAACATCTTCAGCGAACGTCCAGGCCTGGTCCGGCAATTTGCCGGGAATTGGTACATCGTCAACACCCTTGAGCCCCGCGACGCCGAAATAGATCGTCATCTGCAGGGGATACGTTCTTTCTACCGTTTTCTGCACGGACACGGGCTGATTACATTTCAATACCTGCAGACCATCGAGAAGGAGTGTGACGACCGGGATTTCTATGCAGGTCGCATAGATTCATTCTGGGACATACAGGGAGACGGCTACGGAGAATGGGAACGCCAGTGTACCCTGAAAGATCAACCTAATTCGCCTTAAGAGGAGGTACAGCCATGGGGAGATTTCACTTCTTTTTTCTGTCTCTGCTTCTGCTGTTTATTGGTAACGGCTGTGCTGTCAACCCGGAGAGAGTCGGCGGTTTCAACCTCATCTCCGTGGAAGAAGAGAAACAGCTGGGTGAAAAATTTGCCGCAGAGATCGAGAAGGAGCAAAAGGTAGTAAAAGACCCGGAGGTCCAGGCCTATATCAACAGGATTGGCGAAAAGCTTCTGACCGGCGTGGAGAAAGTGGAGTTCCCCTATACCTTCAAGGTTGTCAAGGATGACAACATCAATGCCTTTGCCATTCCGGGCGGTCACACCTATGTCAATACCGGCCTTATCAAGGCTGCCGAAAGTGAGGACGAGCTGGCGGCCGTCATGGCCCATGAGATCAATCACGTTGTCGCCCGGCATTCCACCAGGCAGCTGACCCAGCAGTACGGTTACTCACTTCTTCTACAGCTGGTGCTTGGCCAGGACCCGAACCTGCTGGCCCAGCTTGCCTCGCAGCTTTTCGGCAAGGCCGGGTCATTATACTACAGTCGCGGCATGGAGAGCCAGGCCGACTACCTGGGAGTCAAAACCATGTACAATGCGGGGTACAACCCTGCGGGGATGGAAAAGTTCTTCCAGAAACTCCAGGCCGAGAACAAACAAGAGCCGGGAAAACTGACTAAATTTCTCTCCTCGCACCCCTTGACTTCGGAGCGCATCCAGAACGTCAAGGCGGAGATCGGCAAACTTCCTCCAAAGCCTTTCGGAGCTTCGCAGGCATCCCCCGAATTTTCCAGAATCAAGGCAAAGTTACAGCAGCAATGATGGAGAAGGGGCAGCGATCTGGCCGCTCTGCCCGACAGGTTATCGATGACCTGTCGGGCAGGTTGATGCTCAGGGTTTGATAAGCTGTTTCAGGTTTTCCACGAGGTCGCGAAGGACATCGTAGCCGTTCTGCCAAAAATCCGGAGCTGACAGGTCTATGCCGGCCGATCTTACCGTATCTGCCGGTGATCGGGAGCCGCCACTGGCGAGGATCTCCCGGTAAACGGGAATGAAGGCCTCTCCTTCAGACAGATATCTTTGGTAGAGAGAGAGGACGAGCAGCTCGGCAAAAGTATAGGAATAGCAGTAGAATCGGGCGTGGATGAAGTGGGAAATATAGCTCCACCCCCAGCGATACGCATCGATCATCTCCACAGAATCCCCAAATAGCCGGGCATTTTCCTCCCACCACAGCTCGCAAAGCCTTGTCGCTGTCAGAAGCCCGTTCTGCCGTTCCAGATGCATACGTTCCTCGAACCGGGTGAGGACGTTCTGCCGGAACGTGGTGGCAATTATATCCTCAATCTGGGCGCAGAGCAGGGCGATCTTCACCTGCGGGTCGCTCTCTTCCTCTAGCAGGTGGCGGGTGAGCAGCATTTCGCCAAAGACGGAAGCCGTTTCCGCCAGGGGAAGGGGGGCATGGTAATTGACCATGGTCTGACGCTGTGCCAGGGTGAAGTGAATGCCGTGCCCCAATTCATGGGCAATGGTGGCCACATCGCGCAGATTTCCGGTAAAGTTGAGCAGGACGTAGGGTGAAAGAGCAGGCGTCATCCCCATGCAGAAGGCGCCACCGCTTTTCCCCGGCCGCGGCAGGGCATCTACTCGACCCTCATGGAAAAAAGCGGCAGCCATATCCCTAAAATCCGGTGAAAACCGCCCGTATGCTGCCAATGCCAGATCGCGGGCTTCATCGAAGGTATATCTCTTGTCTGTTTCCCCCAGTGGTGCGTAGACGTCGGTATTTTTCAGCTTGTCCATCTTCAGCAGCTTTGCCTTGATGCGAAAGTATTCCTGGGCCAGCGGGTAGTTTGCTTCCGAGACCGACATTAACCGGTTCACAACCTCAGCAGGAATTTCATTGCCCAGATTGGTGGGTTCCATGGAATGCCGATAGCTGCGGAGTTCTTGATCCTGGCCGTGATCCAGTGCCACTGTGTTGAAAACCGTGGAAAAGACAATGGCCTGCTCTTCATGACGCTTGAGAAAGATCGTAAAGGCCCGCTCTCTGACCGAAGCTTGTGGATGATGCAGCAGTCCCAGCAGTTCCTCGCCGGTAAGTTCCTGTTCTTCACCTTCAAGCTCCAATTTGTAACGGAAAGAAGCCGATATTTCGTCAAAAAGCCGGGAGAAGGCTTCTGTACCGGTCAGGCTCTTCTGCTTCAGGAGGGTTTCTTCCCGCTCCGGCAGCATGTGCGGCCGGAACTTGCGCTGGCTTTCCATGTAATGGCGGTAGTTGGCCAGCCGTTCATCGGCAGCCAGAGCAGAAAAAGCCGGCTCCTCCAGCTGAATGATCTCCAGATCGAAAAAGAGGACCTCTCTGCTCATCTGATTGCCGAATTCAGCAGCCTTTTGCGAAAGACGCTTATTGACTTCGTCCTCGGAATCGGCGGCAAAGAGCAAATGGGCATAAAGCTGCGGTTTGACGATCAATTCTTCCAGTTCTTCGTATTCCTTAAGGGCCTGCAGCAAACCAGCCCCGTCAAGGCTCGCAACCTTGCCCCGATAACGCTCTCGGAAGTCCATGGCCTTAGCCGTCGCCTTTTGGAAATCGTTATCCAGCTCAGCCGACTGTGGGCCAGGGTAGAGGGTGTGCGTCTTCCAGATGAGTGCGTCCAGGTTCTTTTGTTCCATTGATTTCTCCGGAAATGAGATGGAAAAGGAGTACTATTACGTTTCATCCTGTTCAATTGGATGGTAGTCTATGGTGGGTGGCCTGTCAAGAAAGCTCCTGCCATGAAAAATTTCAGCATCTAATGGAGATTGATGATGATACGAAAAAAACTTCTTTTGGTGCCAGTTCTGCTGTTTGCTCTTATTCTTCCTATTCTCAGCAATGCCAGCGCGGAAACTCTTTTCGAACAGTCCATGAGCAAATTGAAAGTGCACCTGAAAAAGGCAACAGTCGATGACTATACCTTTGTTGTCCTCGGTGACAGCCGGGACAATGACGCTGTCTTCAGAAAAGTGTTGGCAAAGGCGACGCAATATAAACCCCTGTTCATACTCCACCTGGGAGATTACTCCGACCGGGGAAGCCTCAAAGAGACCGAGCAGTTTCTCTCGCTCTTAAAAGACACGGTTCCTGACGTGCCGCTTTTTGTCGTGCCCGGCAATCATGAGAATCTGCAGGTTTTCCTGGACAAGATCGGGCCCCTGCATTTTACGCTGGAAGACTCCAGGCTTGGTTTCAAGTTAATCGCGCTGGACAATTCCGCCTATGAGCTTAAAAAAGCTGAGCTGGATTACCTGCGGGAGCAATTGAAGGCAAAGCCTGCCAACACCTTTCTTGCCATGCATGTGCCGCCAAAGACAAAGAAGTGGGACTGGCATACTTTCAGCAAAGGGGCAGCAGAGCTGGAGAAAATAACCACCGGCAGCAGTATTGACGGAATCTTCTTCGCCCACGTGCATCTTTATGCCAGAGACGAATTTAACGGCATTCCCCACATCATCACCGGAGGAGCAGGCGCACCACTGGTCAGGCTTCTCTTTCCAGGCGAGCCTGTTTATCACTTTTTGCTTGTCAGAGTGAATAAGGGTAAGGCGGTTACGGAGATGATCCGGGTGGAAGAATGATCGGTCGGCGGGCGTCACCAGGCGGCCCTTCAGCAGAATTTCGGGAAGATTTGCCAGGTCACAGCATGAGGATTTTTTCCCTGAAGATGAGGATTTCAAAAGCGAGCACGGCCTTGGCCAGAAGTCTGTGCAGCTCCATGAACCGTTCACCAAGCTCCTTTTCTCCTCCGTCAACATAAAGGATCATCACCACCCGGCCTGAGACGATCAGGGGGAGCAGCAGGGCGGCAGAAGGCTTCTCTCCCCCCATGCCGCTAATCATGACCATATTCTCAGCGGTATCGGGAATCGAGCCCAGATAATAGGCCATACCGTCAGTCACCGTCTTCAGCACCGATTGACCCATGAAAGGAATTACCACCTTGCCGAAGTCGCGGATTCCCTCACCCCTGTTGATACCTTTCCAACCGAAGGCAGCGTCACCTCTGATGACGAACAAGGCAACCCGCTTGAACTCCTGACTCAGGTAACCCACAAGGGTATCGGCAATTTCTTCCCGGTCATCCACCTTGGCCAGTGTCTGGGAAACCAGATCAATGGAGTAGTGACCGACCCGCCGCACCAATTCCTCATTATCGACAATTTCAACCTCTTGCAGATGATCTTCTTCGACGCTTCGGGTGCTGTCGTTTTTGCAGCCTCCGGGGCAGCGGCAGGTGCTGACTCTGTTGCTGCCGGTTTTTCATCAGTGGCCTTTTTTAGCTGAAGGCAGGACTTTGGGTTTTTCAGCCGGTTTTTCATGCTCTATGCGTTGCAATATCTGCAGATAGCGCCGGTCCACTTCATAATCGTAGTATTTACCCAGTGCTTGCATTAGACGTAGCTCCGGTGCCGCAACCGGATTGATGATGAAACCGGTCGTGAAGGAGAGCTCATCGATGGCCTTCAGATCGGCAGGATCGGACATGACAAGATACAGTCGTTTTTTATCCCGATGAATGGGAATAACACCATAGGTCAGCGCCAGTTCTTTCGGGATAAGCTCGATTATTTCAGGGGAGATGTTAAGCAGTCGATCGGCCCCGACAAAGGGGACGGCAAGTTTCTTGCCCAGGAAGCGAGCCAGGTCTTCTTCCTTTAAATATCCCAATTCTATAAGGCTGGTGCCGATCTTTCCACCATAAAGAACGCGGTTCTTCAAGGCTTCTTCGAACTGCTCCTTGTTGATAAGGTCGGCATTAAGCAACATGTCCAAAAGTGTAATGCCCATGGGATCTCCTTCAGGAAAAAATAGGCAGATAGTTATTCAGCTTATACGTTCAAACTCCCCGCCGTCGATCGATGACATTGTCTGCAAGGTTAAACGGATTTTTTCGGCCCGCTTCAAGCGTTTGATCTCTATCTCCCTTTTTCCGGCGCTGCTTCTGGAATGTCCCGACTCCACGTAAACCAATTTCTTTGGGGGATGAAGACGGAAATATTTTGCACCCCGGCCTGCGGCATGGTCCCTGAACCTTCGTGTTATGTCGGTGGTGATTCCGGTGTAGAGGGAACTGTCCAAGCACTGAATTATATAAACATGCCACTGCATAATTTTCGTTATTTCAGCGGCTACCAGTTTTCGCCCAAAAGCTCGAAATGGGCCTGTGGGTGATTGCATGCCGGGCATTTGTCCGGGGCGTCGGTGGAGTTTTCGTGGATGTAGCCACAGTTGCGGCATCGCCAGACGACCGGCTGTCCTTTTTTGAAAACCCGATTGTTGGCAATGTTGGCTTTCAGAGCCAGGTACCGTTTCTCGTGTTGTTTTTCCGCGACGGCGATGGCCATGAAGATGTCGGCAATCTCGAGGAATCCTTCCTCTCTGGCCACTTTGGCAAAGCCGGGATACATCTGGGTGTGCTCGTAGTTCTCGCCGCCAGCTGCCTCTTCCAGGTTCTCCAAAGTGGTTCCGATGACACCGGCGGGAAATGCTGCTGTAATCTGGACCTCTCCACCTTCCAAAAGCTTGAACAGCCGCTTTGCATGCTCCTTCTCCTGGTTTGCCGTCTCTTCGAAAATATCGGCGATCTGAACGAAGCCTTCATTCTTCGCTTTGGAAGCAAAGTAGGTATAGCGGTTGCGTGCCTGGCTCTCACCGCAGAAAGCGGTGAGTATATTCTTTTCCGTCTGTGTTCCCTTGATGGTCATGATCGGTTTCCTCCTTCGTGATTAGTTCGCTGCATTGTAGCATAACCGCGACCGAATTCAACGGTAGTGGTCGTGGCAGCAGCCTCTTTTTGCCTTTGGGAATCTCTTGGGATTGGAAAAAAATCCATAGGTGAGATGATGCGGTGGGACCGGACGCGTCGCCCGGTCCCACGTTGACGGTACTACTTGTTGTGTCCTCGTCCTTTACCCTTGCCTTTGCCTTTGCTGTGGTCCGAAGCGCCACCACCGGGGGTGCCGGTAAAGGATAGATTGCCGCTCTTCAGGGCATGGAACTCTGGCGAACCGGGTTTTATGCCCAGTTCCTTGGCCATTACGCCCCATCCCTTGCTCTTTTTGGCCTTGTATGTCTGGAGAACCGTATCCGGTTTGGCCTGCGCCATCTGGCTCAGTTGCAGGACCATGAAGGCGTCGGCGGGAGCGGCCACCGTACTGAGGATCTGCTCCACCTGGGGAACCGGCACGCCGAACTGTGCGCCAAGCTTGACGTTGAAGGCGCCCAGGTCCGCTTTGGCCTGAACGTTGAGGCTGGAAAGAAAGTCATCCAGTCCTGCGTGGGCCACGGCAGCCATGCCTGTGACTAAAAGAAAGAGAGATGCTACGACGGTCCTTTTCATTGCGTTACCTCCCGATGAAAATGTTGCCGAACCCGTCAGAGATTCGGCTGCCCCCTATATACACCCAAAACTTTTCGTCACCAAAGGAAAAACCTTAAGCAGGTCTTAAGAAGTAATCTTGGCGCTATTCTGCAAAACTGCCGGCAAAGTCCATGGCACACATGGATCTAAAGACCGAGCCCCCTGGCTGGAACGGCCGCGAAAAGTGCCGTGGCAATCAGCAGGTATGACATGAGCTTGGCAATCAAGGCAGCTCTTCTTCAACATCGGATGGTGCTTCCATAGTAAAAAGGCCCGCTTTGCAGCAGGCCTTTGTTGGTTTCTCTGAAAAAAAATTAAGCGCATTCGCTGTAGCCGCAGACCCGGCAGACGGCGCATCCTCTCGTGTTCGACGATGCCGCCGCATTCGGGGCATGCTCCACGGTCGAAGGCGGCCTGCTCTATGCCCATATCTATGCCACTCTCCTGCATGTGTGCCTGAATTGCTTTGGCTACAGCGTCGGCGCAGGAAAGAACCTTGTTTTCACCGAAGCCGGCCGGACAGTGGCACGAAATGCCCAGCAGCTGCTTGATAACCTGGCGGGCTTGAATGCCGCTACGCCATGCCAGCGATACCATTCGACCGATGGCTTCGCTCTGTGAGGCGGCACAGCCGCCGGCCTTTCCCATGGTGGTGAAAAGTTCAAAGAGACCACTCTTGTCTTCGTTGACCGTCACATAGAGGGGGCCGCAACCGGTCTGCATCTGATATGTCCACCCTTGAGAGCCTTGGGGCGCTCACGCTTGTGGGATCTTTTTTCATCGGCAGGCGGCAGGGTTTTCGGTGCTTCTTCCTTCTTGCCGGTGGAAAGAACCTGCTCGTCCCTGGAACCGTCGCGATAGATGGTCACCCCCTTGCAGTTTGTCTCATAGGCAAGGCGGTAGACCTTTTCCACGTCTTCGAGGGTGGCGGTATTGGGGAAGTTGACCGTTTTGCTGACGGCATTGTCGGTATGTTTCTGGAAGGCTGCCTGCATGGAAATATGAACTTCAGGGGTGATGTCGTGGGCGGTGACAAACACATTCCTGATCTGTTCGGGTATTTCCGGGATATCATGGACAGTGCCATGCTCGGCAATTTTCTGCATCAGCTCTTCCGAATAAAAACCCTCTTTTTTTGCCGTTTCTTCAAAGATGGGATTAACTTCGAGAAGAATATTTTTGTCCATTACATGGCGGATGAAGGAAACGGCAAAGAGCGGTTCCACACCCGATGAGGCGTTGGCAATAATGGAGATGGTGCCGGTGGGTGCAATGGTGGTGACAGTTGCATTTCTGATAGGCTCCATGCCCGGCTTGTCAAAGATAGAGCCTTTGAAATTGGGGAAAGGCCCGCGGAGCTTTGCCAGTTGCACAGAGGCGGCATGTCCTTCGTCGTTGATGAATTTCATGATTTTTTCGCCCAGCTCGATGGCTTCCTTGGAATTGTAAGGGATGCCGAGCAGGATCAGCAAATCGGCCCAGCCCATGACACCCAGGCCGATCTTGCGGTTGGCGCGGGTCATGGCGTCAATTTGTTCGAGGGGATAGTTATTGACCTCGATGACGTTGTCCAAGAAGTTCACTGCCAGCTGGATGACCTCCTTGAGCCGCTGCCAGTTGATTTCGCCATTTTCCACCATCTTGCCAAGATTTATTGAGCCCAGGTTGCACGATTCGTAGGGTAGCAGCGGTTGCTCTCCACAGGGGTTGGTGGATTCGATCTGGCCGATGTGGGGGGTCGGGTTGTCCTTGTTGAGGCGGTCGATAAAGATGATGCCCGGTTCGCCATTTTCCCAGGCCTGCTTGACGATCCGGTTGAAGACCTTGCGGGCGTTGAGACTACCGGCTTTTTCGCCACTGCGTGGGTTGATCAGGTCATAGTCGCGATCTGCGTCCGCAGCCCTCATGAATTCTTCGGTAAGGCCGACTGAGATGTTAAAGTTGTTCAGCTGTCTTTGATCTGCCTTGCACATGATGAAATCCATGATATCGGGATGATCGACCCGCAGAATGCCCATGTTGGCGCCGCGTCTCGTTCCTCCCTGCTTTATGGTTTCGGTAGCCACATCAAAAACGCGCATGAAGGATAGGGGGCCGCTGGAAATGCCGGTAGTGGACATGACCATGTCGTTGGCCGGGCGGAGACGTGAAAAAGAAAAACCTGTACCCCCTCCGGACTTGTGGATGAGGGCAGTGTGTTTTACCGCATCGAAAATTTCTTCCATGGAATCTCCCACCGGGAGGACGAAACAGGCGGAGAGTTGGCCCAGCTCACGACCTGCGTTCATCAACGTGGGGGAGTTGGGAAGAAATTCGAAGGAGGTCATCATGGCAAAAAATTTGTCGGCAAGAGCAGCGATATCAGCTTTTTTATCGAATCTTGCATCTGCTGCGGCAATGGATTCGGCAACCCGGTGAAACATATCCACGGGGGATTCGAGTACTTTTCCATCCTTGTCCCGCTTCAGGTAACGCTTCTCCAGGACAGTGACGGCATTTTTCGATAAACCCGGAATGTTTCCCTTGGTTGTTTTTTTCATGTTTCTCTTCTCCTTGAAATTAAATGGTATTTCAAATTTATACTATATTTAGTGGCACGGCATGAAATAAACCACAACATATATGGCCTGTCAAGCATATTTCGTAAGGGTTTGATTCAACGTGAAAAGTGCTGAAGACTCTTCAAACATGGCAGTGTTCTCATTTACAAGGTGGACAAATTGTGCTATCAGTTACCGATTAATTCAAACGGGGTAAGTATGGCGACAAGGGATAAGAAAAGAGACGCGCTGGAGGCGCAGGTTAAAGCGCTGAAAGAGCTGATTGAAGTGGCCAAGGCCGTTGTCTCCACCTTGGATCTTGATACGGTACTCCAGCTATCCTGACAAGCGCCATGCATTTTGCTGAAACGCCAGCCGGCAGCGTGGGGCTTTACGATGAAAACAAACATGAGCTGTCCCTGCATGCCCACTCGGGTTTAACTGCCGACTTCATCAAGAAGGAACGTTGGGATGTCTCTCCTGGCGGACTTACGGAACAGGTACTTAAGGCCAGAGAGATATTCTTTGTTGAAAATACTGCTACCGCCAATTTTTCCCAGAATCCCATGATGGTCAGGGAAGGGATCCAGTCGCTGGTCTGCGTTCCCCTTACCTTTGGCGACCGGGTGATGGGGGTCCTGTACCTGGACGATTTTGTTCCCCGTGACTTCGACAAGGAGCGGATGAATCTTCTATCGGTACTTTCCTCATTTGCCGCCATGGCCATTTATAACGCCAAGCTGCACAACAGGACAAAGCTTCTTGCCATAACCGATGCCCTTACCGGGCTGTACAACCACCGCCATTTTCACCATATTTTCAGCATTGAAATGGGTAGATGCAAACGCTATCACAAGGATCTGTCTATTATCATGCTTGATGTTGATGACTTTAAAAAATTCAATGACAGATATGGTCATTCGACAGGGGATCTGGTCCTTACCGCCATCGGCGAGCTCATAGCTGGAACACTCAGGGGGGTTGACTATGCCTTTCGTTATGGAGGAGAGGAATTCATCGTTCTTCTGCCTGAAACTCGCCTTGAGCAGGCATTCCAGGTTGCAGAGCGGCTTCGCCAGATAATCGAGACGGAAACGGCGACAAAATTCACCAAGCTTGCCGGACATGGAGTTACTGTCAGTGTGGGAGTAGCCTCTTATCCGGTCGACGCCGACAAGAAGGATCAATTATTCGAAAAGGTCGATGCACTGCTTTACCAGGCCAAGGTGTTCGGCAAGAACAAGGTGTATTACAGCAAGGAGGAGACGGCGGTTTAATTACTGACGTCGTGCCATCATGTATCTGATTTTCAAGAAAGTCTGCATTTATGCCGCTGTCGCCATAGGGTTGGCTTTGTCAGGAAATCTCGGTCCGGCAACTGCAGGAGACCGGGGTAATAAAACTGATAGTCCGGATCGTGCAGTTCTGTCTCCTGTTGCCGACCTGATTTATAAAAACGGAATCATAACGGAGGATGTAACCTGGAATGGCAATGTGCTTGTCGAAGGTGGACTCATTCTTGCCCCTCAGGCAACTCTCACCATGGAGCCTGGCACCACCGTTTTTTCAGGCAGTCACCTGGTGGGGACAAACCGGTTTTCTTGATACATGGCAGAATCCAGGCACTGGGGGGGCAGACAAACCAGTAATTTTCACCTCTTTATATACGGAGCCGACACAGGGAGACTGGCAAGGGATCGTCATCATGTCCAGCGACAAGAAAAATGTCCTGGAAAACTGCCGGATATCAGGTGCTGAAACGGGGGTCGAGGCGCTTTTTTCCAGAATAACCCTTAAAAATGTCGGTTTTGCGGCTTGTGGTACAGGTGCCAGGATTCAAGACTGCATGGCTGTTATCGTCGGAGGCGGGGCCACTGATTGCAGTATCGGGCTGGAACTGACGGAAACCGAGGCTGATGTGCGAGATGCTAATTATTCAGGCAATGGACAGGCGGTAGTTGCTGTCCAGTCTTCCCTTTATCTGGGCGGATCTACGTTCTACAGCAACAGCAGGAGGCGATCAAAGTCCAAGGAGGACGGATCAGGGTTATCGGCAACAGCTTCAGTGTCAACGGCAGCGGCGTTACCCTGATCCAAGGTGAAGGCACGCTATCAGGAAACAGAATCCTGAAAAACAAAGACTATGGCGTTACTCTGGCCAAAGCAGGGTGAAGGTGACGGCCAACGACATTTCCCATAACAGCAAAGTGGGTCTCAGGGTGGAAGACGGCAAGGGGGTCGCCTGGGGAAACACTTTTGTCGGTAACGGGGATTACGACCTATACAATGCCGGAGCAGATGATTTCAAGGCAATGGGTAATTGGTGGGGAGAGGGCACATCCGCCACCGGCGTGCGCATCTTCGACAAGAAGAACAACACCTCCATCGGCAGGGTTCTTTACCTGCCAGTTCTTCAGACCAAGCCCCAATCCGACTTGTAGATTTCACATTTCACATCTTTTAATAACAATCATTACCAGGGAGAATTATGCGCTTTGACGGACGTGGAGAAGGAAGTCTCAGAGAAGTTAGAATAACCCGCAATTACATAAAGCATGCGGAAGGAGCGGTGCTGGTCGAATTCGGAGATACCAAGGTCATCTGTACAGCTTCCGTAGAAGCATCGGTTCCGCCCTTTTTGCGCGGCAAGGGAACAGGCTGGGTCACAGCGGAATATTCGATGTTGCCCAGGGCTACCCATAGCCGGTCGCCAAGGGAAGCAGCGAAAGGGAAGGTGGGGGGGCGGACCCACGAAATACAGCGGCTGATCGGTCGTTCCTTGCGGGCGGTGGTGGATATGTCCCTCCTTGGCGAGAGAAGCATAATTATCGACTGTGATGTCATTCAGGCTGACGGGGGCACACGTACGGCCTCCATAACAGGGGCCTACGTGGCGCTATGCGATGCATTGCAGGGGCTGGTGGCAAAGGGTGAACTGCCGTCACTGCCGATCCGCGAGGCTGTTGCTGCCGTTAGTGTCGGCATCGTCGGCGGAGTTGCAGTTCTCGATCTGAATTATGTGGAGGACTCTGCTGCCGAGGTGGATATGAACTTTGTCATGACCTCCTCCAACCGTTTCGTCGAGGTCCAGGGAACTGCCGAGGCTGAACCTTTCACTATCGAGCAGATGGATGCCATGCGCACCCTGGCTGTTGACGGCATCAAGCAGCTGTTTCAGATTCAACAGGCGGTTCTCGCCCGATGAAAGAACTTGTGGTCGCCACGGGCAACAGGGGTAAGCTGCGGGAAATTGAGGAGCTGTTGCGCGGATGCGTCGAAAAGCTCCTTTCCCCAGCTGATTTTTCCTCATTTCCAACCGTTGTTGAGGACGGATTGACTTTCACGGAAAATGCAGTGAAAAAGGCAAAAGCCGCTGCAGAGGCCACAGGTAAGCCCGTTCTCGCAGATGATTCCGGGCTTGTTGTCGATGCCCTAGAGGGCAGGCCCGGCGTATTCTCGGCCAGATTTGCCGGGGAAGGGGCCAGCGACGCGGACAATAACGACAAGCTGCTTGGAGAACTGGCCCGACTGCCGGAGGCGAAGCGCTCGGCTGCGTTTCACTGTGTCGTGGCCCTATGTTACCCGGACGGGTCCTGCCATACCTTCGATGGGGAACTGCGCGGCCTGATCCTGGACAGCCCCAGGGGATCAGAGGGATTCGGTTATGACCCTCTTTTTCTGGTTCCCGAGTATAACCTGACCCTGGCCGAACTGCCCATGAGCATAAAAAACAGGATCAGTCATCGGGGCAAAGCTCTTGAAGCCCTGAAGAAATTTCTTGCCACCGTAAACACTTAGTGGAAATTTGAGTAAAAAAGCTTGCAGGTCACCCAATCATGTGCTATAAAGTTTGTCTTCGATCGGGGTGTAGCGCAGCCTGGCTAGCGCACCTGCCTTGGGAGCAGGGGGTCGGAGGTTCGAATCCTCTCACCCCGACCATTTTTGTGCGCCTGTGGCTCAGTTGGATAGAGCAACGGACTTCTAATCCGTAGGTCAGAGGTTCGAATCCTCTCAGGCGCGCCATTTCCCACATATGGTGGCTATGGTGAAGCGGTTAACACAAACGACTGTGACTCGTTCATACGTGGGTTCGAATCCCACTAGCCACCCCAACTAGACACAAAGCCCCGCCAAAACGGGGCTTATTATTAGTGACAGATAAGCGAGATTGGCGGAATTGGCAGACGCACCAGACTTAGGATCTGGCGGGGTGACCCGTGGGAGTTCAAGTCTCCCATCTCGCACCATTTAGCAATCTTTGAGGTTTGACCGAAACGGTTAAACCTTTTTTCATGGGCGAAAGCACCGCAAGAGGAAGGTCATGACAGGAAGAATATTGGCTGCAGGCAGTGAAATAGAATCAATGTGTACTCGATGCAAGGCTGTGTATAACCATACCATAATCGCCATGGTGGGAGGACGCGTGGCCCGCGTCAAATGCAATACCTGCGGCAGCGAACATAACCATCGTGCAGAGAAGCCGAAAGAAGACCCTAAACCGCGCAGAGCCGCTTCAGGATCAACTCCATCGCCGCGGCCGAAGGTGAAAAAAGACGCCGGAGAATCCGAACGTGAAGAGTGGGAACGACTTTTTCACACCAAAGATACCGGGCGGGCAATTCCCTACCATATGGATGGTTCCTTCAAAGTAGAGGATCTCCTGGATCACCCGGTATTCGGCTTTGGCGTAGTCTGCTCCCGCCAGCAAGGCAAGATAGAGGTCCTCTTCAACATCGGCAGGAAACTCCTCCGCTGTAAATAATCACATCAGTGCAGCAAAAGCAAAGGCGCAAATAATCCAAGAGCATCAGCTCCCCTTGGGTCATTTGCGCCTTTCTGTTCTCAGGCAATCATTTTCCCCGAGTCCTATTTTTTTACACGGAATCCCGCCTTTTCCCAGCCACTCAAATCTGCAGCCCCTGTATTTTTCCCGGCTGCGGGGCGTGATGCAGGTTTTTCCTTCTCTCCACCTGGCTCAGCTTCTTTAATGGACAGGGAAATTCGCTTCCGCTGCAAGTCCACGGCAAGAACTTTCACCTTGACGATTTCCCCCACTTTTACCGCTTCGCCAGCTTCCCTGATAAAGCGCCGGGACAGGTGGCTCACATGGACAAGCCCGTCCTGGTGAACGCCGATATCCACAAAGGCGCCAAACGCAGCCACGTTGGTGACAGTCCCCTGGAGGATCATCCCTTCCTGGAGGTCACCGATAGTTGTTACGTCGTCACGCAGTGTCGCCGTCTCGAATTTGGCCCTGGGATCCCGCCCCGGCTTTTTCAACTCTTCGATGATATCCCTCAGGGTCGGCAACCCGACCAGGTCAGTCACGTAGCGTTTCAGATCGATCCGGCCGACGATGGAAGGCTCCTTCACCATGTCTGCAACGGTAGTGGAAAGGTCCTGGGCCATGGCTGACACCAGCGAATAGTTTTCCGGGTGCACGGCGGTGTTGTCCAGGGGGTTCTCGCCATTTCTGATGCGCAGGAACCCTGCCGCCTGCTCGAAGGTCTTCGGTCCGAAACGGCTGACCTTGAGCAGCGCCTGTCGGGAGGCAAAGGGTCCATTCTGGTCGCGATGGCTGGTAATGGCCCTCGCCTGGGTTTCATTCAGGCCCGAAACATAGGAAAGCAGTGCCCATGAAGCGGTATTCAGGTCGACACCGACAAAGTTGACGCATGATTCAACAACCGCATCCAGTGCCTTTTTCAGGGCGTTCTGATTTACATCATGCTGATACTGGCCGACGCCGATACTTTTCGGATCGATCTTGACCAACTCGGCAAGGGGGTCCTGGAGACGCCTGGCGATGGATATGGCGCCACGCACGGTCAGGTCCAGATCGGGGAACTCCTCACGGGCGATATCCGATGCCGAGTAAACACTGGCTCCCGCCTCGTTGACGACAACGACCGGCAGCCGGAGACCGGCTTCCGTCAGTGTCTGGCGGACGAACAGCTCCATTTCACGGCCGGCGGTACCGTTGCCGATGGCCACCAGTTCGCTCTGGTGGCTGTGGATCATGCGCAGCAGCTCCCTTTTTGCCGGCTCGATATTGCCGCTCCCGGTGTGGGGATAGATGGTGCAGTGACCGAGGAAACGACCGGTTTCATCCACTGCTGCCAGTTTGGAGCCGGTGCGCAATCCTGGGTCAACGCCCAGCACGCGCTTGCTTCCAGCCGGCGGCAGCAGCAGCAGGTTCTTCAGATTTTCGGCAAAAACGGCAATGGCCGCCTCATCGGCCCGATTCTTGGATTCCAGCCGTAGCTCCACTTCAATGGAAGGTGCGACAAGCCTGCGGTACGCATCTTCGGCAATGACTTCCAGGAGCGGGCGGAAGATGCTGTCCCCCTTGATCAGCCTGGATTTCAGCCCTGCCAGAATTTCATCCACCGGGGCAATTATGGAGAGAAAGAGAAACTCCTCCTTTTCGCCGCGCCGCATGGCCAGCATCCGGTGGGACGGTATGGTCTTCAGCGGCTCCTGGTAGTCGTAGTACATCTCGAACTTGCTGACCGTCTCCTTTTGTCAGGCGCCACCCGCGAACAGAATATCCCCTGCTCACCGGAAACACGGCGGACAAAAGACCGGGCATCGGCATCCTCGCTGAGGCGTTCGGCCAGGATATGTCCTGCCCCTTCCAGGGCCGCCGCCGCATCGGCTACATCCTTGTCCGGATTTACAAAGGGCGCTGCTGCTTCCTCAGGGGTGCCGGCAGTCAGTTCCTGGGCCGCGACGATATCAGCCAACGGCTCCAGGCCACGCTCTTTGGCAATGGTCGCCTTGGTTCGCCGCTTTGGTTTATAGGGGAGATAAAGATCCTCAAGTTCTGTTTTGGTCCTGGTTTGTTCAATGCGGGTTTGCAGTTCAGGCGTCAGTTTTCCCTGTTCGCCGATGGTCTTGAGAACCGTTACTTTCCGCTCTTCCAGCTCGGAATGGTAAGCGAGATTATCTTCAATCTGACGAATCTGCACCTCGTCCAGCTCAAAGGTCAGTTCCTTCCGGTAACGGGCAATGAAGGGGACGGTAGCCCCTTCCTGGAGTAGGGTGACAGTGTTGGCCACCTGTTTGGCGGCGAGTCCGGTTTCTTCGACGATTACGCCAAGAATACGCGTCAGTTGCTGGTCTGTCAGAGTCATTGTTATTCCTTCCGGTCTACGTTGGGCATCAAATGCTCCCATTCGAAAAGCTCAGATTGATACACTTTTTCCCAAACACGGGCAAGCAAAAATTATTTCATCTGAGCCGCAGCGGCTGAAGGAAAGCCGCCAGAAAGCAGCGCCGCCGTTGACTTTCCTCCCTTTATCTGTTAGATACAACAGGCTGATCAATCATCGAGAATCCCAGGAGTTTCATGGAGAATTTTTTCCTCAAGCTTTCAATCATGCTCGTTCCCGCTCTGATGGCCATTACCTGCCACGAAGTTTCCCACGGCTTCGTCGCCGACAAGTTCGGTGACAATACCGCCCGCTATATGGGCCGTCTGACCCTTAATCCCCTGAAGCACCTTGATATTTTCGGGACGTTGATGATTTTCATTGTCGGCATCGGCTGGGCGAAGCCGGTGCCGGTCAACTTCAACAACCTCAGACATCCCAAACGGGATATGATCTGGGTTGCCGCGGCTGGTCCCATCACCAATTTCATCCTGGCAGCGGTTTCCGCTCTGGCCTTGCGAGTCCTGGCCACTCTCACCTATGATGGGTCCTCCATGCCGGCAGTTCAATCGGTTGTTGAACCGGTAGCGTTGATGCTCGGCTTTTCAGTTTATATCAACCTGCTGCTGGCCATCTTCAATCTGATCCCCATGCCGCCGCTGGACGGGGGACGGGTTACCGCAGGATTACTGCCCTACCGCCAGTCCGAGGCTTTTTCGAGGCTTGAGCCATATGGCATGATCATTATTATTGCCCTTGTCTTTTTTACCGACATTTTCAGTTATGTCCTGCTACCGATTTTAAGCGCCGGGATTCACCTGCTGGCCGGTCCGCAAAGCAGCCTTGTCTTCAGTGTCACCAAGCTGCTCATGCGATAAAGCGCACCCATGCGCTTTCTGCACCACAAATATCCAAAAGGAGTCAGTACCAAATGAAAAACAAACGTATCGTCAGCGGCATGAGGCCGACCGGAAAGCTGCACCTGGGGCATTACCACGGGGTACTCTCCAATTGGCTCGAACTTCAGCAGGAATTCGAATGTTTCTTCTTTGCTGCCGACTGGCATTCGTTGACCACCGAATATGCCAATACGGAAGGGATCCGGGACAATATCCGCGACATGGTGCTCGACTGGCTGGCTTTCGGCATCGATCCCGATAAAAGTACCGTCTTCATCCAGAGTCAGGTACCGCAGCATGCGGAACTTAACCTGGTTCTTTCCATGATCACCCCCGTTTCCTGGCTTGAGCGCAATCCAACCTATAAGGAGATGCAGGAAAACCTGACGACCAAGGATCTTTCCACCTTCGGTTTTCTAGGTTACCCGGTGCTCATGGCTGCCGACATCATTGTCTATAAAGCGGCCCGCGTACCTGTCGGCCAGGACCAGATTCCGCACCTGGAACTTACCCGGGAAATAGCCCGCCGCTTCAACTACCTCTATGGCGAGGTTTTCCCGGAGCCGTCTGCCCTTCTTACCGAGACCCCGAAGGTGGTGGGGCTTGACGGACGCAAGATGAGCAAGTCTTACGGCAATGCCATCTTCCTCTCTGACACCGCCGAAGAGACACGGAAAAAGGTCATGTCCATGGTGACCGATGCCCAGCGCCCATTGCGTAGTGATCCGGGCGAGCCGGATCGGTGCGTGGCCTTCACCCTGCATAGCCTGTATGTGCCCGAGGAGAAACGGTCGGAGATTGTCAGCGCCTGTCGCAGTGCCCAGATCGGCTGCGTGGACTGTAAAAAGATTCTGGCCCAGTGCATGATCGACACCCTGGCTCCTTTCCGCAGCCGACGTGAAGAGCTGTCCGAGAAACCGGAACTGATCGATGAGGTGCTTGCAAACGGCGCAGTCAAGGCTGCCGAGGAAGCCGGCAAAACCATGACCGATGTGAGGGCTGCCCTGAAAGTATAGGGGCCACTCATCCTATGGATTTGACTACCGAAAACTCCCTGTTTCCCACCGATGTTTCATATCAGGTGAACATTGAGGAATTCGAGGGTCCCCTCGACCTGCTCCTGCATCTGATCAAGAAGAATGAAGTCGATATCTACAACATTCCCATTGCTGCCATAACCCGGCAGTATCTGGATTACATCGACCTGCTGAAGGATCTGAATCTGGATATTGCCGGCGAATTTCTCGTCATGGCGGCAACGCTTCTTCAGATCAAGTCGAAGATGCTTCTTCCTGTTACTGTGGAAGAAGAGAGCGAAGAGGCAGAGGAAGACCCGAGGGCCGAGCTGGTACGCAGGCTCCTGGAATACCAGAAATACAAGGAAGCCGCCACCACCCTCGGCCAATGCGAGCTGCTGGGCCGGGACCTGTTTGCCCGCAAATTTCCTGCACCCGAACTTGCCTCCTTAGAAGCTGAAGAAGAACCTGCGGATGTGGAGCTGTTCGAGCTGATTGAGGCCTTTCAGCGCGTGCTGGCAAAGATCTCTCCGGACAGCTTCCATGAAGTAGGCGCCGACGGCCTCTCCATCGCCGACCGGATAACCGAGGTTCTAGCCCTGCTGGAGGGGGAGGAAGCCGTAACCTTTGAATCTCTTTTTATCGGCGACGTTACTCGGGATGCACTTGTCATCACTTTCCTTGCCGTTCTGGAGCTGTGCAAACTGAAGATGATCAGGATCACTCAGGTCAAAGAAAAGGGTACCATCTGGATCATGCCTGCGGTGGCCGATGGCGCTGATGAGCCTGAGGAAGTCGAAGAAGGGAATGCCCATGTCGGCGAATCTTAAATCAGTTGTCGAGAGCCTCATATTCGTCTCTGAGCAGCCGGTCTCCCTGGACAGGCTCTGCGGAGTCCTCGAAGAGCACGAACGGCCGGAGATACGCGAAGCGCTGGAATTGTTGGTCGAAGAGTACCGGGACTCCGCAAGGGGTATTGTTCTGGCAGAGGTGGCCGGTGGATACCAGTTTCGCAGTCGACCGGAGAATGCGGATTATCTTCGCCGGCTAACCCGCAGCAAAACCACGAAGTTCAGCCAGTCGGCCCTGGAAACCCTTGCCATCATTGCCTACCGCCAACCCATAACCCGTGCCGAGATTGAATATCTGCGCGGTGTCGATTCAGGCGGGGTGGTTAAGAGCTTGCTGGAAAAAAAGCTCCTGAAGATCCTCGGCAAAAAGGAAATTCCAGGCAAACCGCTGATCTATGGCACCTCCAGGGAATTTCTCGAACTGTTCAACCTGAAAGACCTGTCCAGCCTGCCGTCGTTGAAGGAGATCCAGGAACTGGCTCCGACAGATGCCTTTTCAGCCCAGCAGGATCTGCCCCTTGATGATCCGGAACAGCCTGAACAATAGCAGTCTGTACTGGTGCTGTGCAGCGGTTGTGGTAATATTCTCTTGCTGCGACTGTTAATAGCCAACTGGAGGCGTCATGATTCGTCAGCCGGCAGTAGCAGGTCAGTTCTACACCGATGATCCGGACAAACTGCGAGCCCAGTTAAAGGCAATGATTTCGCCGGCGCCGGTCAGGGAGAAGGTCCTTGGTGTCATTTCCCCCCATGCGGGATATGTTTATTCCGGTGCCGTTGCCGGCAAACTGTTCGGCGAGGTGGCTGTTCCATCGACGGTCGTCATACTTGGCCCCAACCATCATGGCATCGGCGCCCGTGCCGCCATCTTTCCCGAGGGAAGCTGGCAGACCCCCCTTGGGACTGCACCGGTAAACAGTTCCCTTGCTACCCTCATCAAAAAACACTCCTCTATCGTTGAAGCAGATCAGAAAGCCCATATCTTTGAACATTCCCTGGAGGTTCAACTCCCTTTTCTCCAGTTTCTCAGGCCGGACGTCAGCATTGTCCCTATTTGCCTGGGGTTCCGCGACTTCAAGAGCTGCCTCCTGCTGGGCTCGGGCATTGCCGCTGCCATCAGGGAATATGGCGATGAGGTTCTGATCGTGGCAAGCAGCGACATGACCCATTATGAGACTGCGGCCAGCGCAAAGCAGAAGGATGAACAAGCCATTAACATGGTGCTTGCCCTTGATGCTGAAGGGTTGTTACTGGTCTGCGCACAGAAGGATATCACCATGTGCGGTGTGGTTCCTGCCACGGTCATGCTTGTCGCGGCCAAGGGACTCGGGGCAACCGGGGCCAGGTTGGTACAGTACGCCACCAGCGGCGATGTTACGGGAGACAACCGCCAGGTTGTGGCCTATGCAGCTCTAACGGTAAAGTGATGGATGTCATTACCACCCATGTGAATGCCGATTTCGATTGTCTTGGGGCAATGGTTGCAGCAAAAAAGCTCTATCCGGACGCGCTGATGGTTTTTTCCGGAGCCCAGGAAAAAAGCATGCGCGACTTTTTCCTCAAATCCACCGGCTATGCCCTCAATTTCACCAGGCTGAAGGATCTTGACCTGGACAGCATCACCCGCCTCATCCTCGTTGATTGTCAGCACTCCTCACGCATCGGAAGATTCTCGGAAATCCTTAACCGGCCGGGTTTGGAAATCCATATCTATGATCACCACCCCGAATCATCGGGCGACATCTCCCCAACCGGCGGTGTGATCCGCGCCAGCGGGTCTTCTACCACCATCCTTACCTCCATCTTGCGGGAGAAAGGGATAAATGTAAACGCTACCGAAGCGACGCTGATGATGCTCGGCATCTACGAAGACACCGGCAGCCTCATCTTTCCCTCGACCACAACCGAAGATTTTCATGCTGCAGCCTGGCTGCTGGAGCATGGAGCCAGCCTCAATACCGTTGCCGACTTCATAACCCAGGAACTTACTGCCGAACAGGTTTCTCTTTTGAACGACCTGCTGAAATCCCTGAAAACCACCGAGCTCCACGGGGTGGAGATCTCAATCGCCCAGGCTTCGGTCGATTACTACATCGGGGATATTGCCGTTCTTGCCCATATGATGCGGGATATGGAAAACCTGGAGGCTCTTTTTGTAGTTGTCGGCATGGCGAGTCGGGTTTATATCGTTGCCAGAAGTAGGATTCCCGAGGTGAATGTCAGCGATATCCTTCATGAATTCGGCGGCGGCGGTCATTCTTCTGCCGCTTCGGCAGCCATTAAGGATCTGACGGTTATCCAGGTCCTGGAGAAGCTTGAAACGGTCCTGCGGGCAAGGGTCAATCCGAAAAGGGTTGCCGGAGACATCATGTCTTCACCGGTGAAAACCATTGATGCCACGGCAACCATGGAAGAGGCCCGGGACATGTTGACCCGCTACAATGTCAATGCCTTGCCGGTTATCAAGGATAAGCGGTTGGCCGGCATAATATCCAGAAGAATTGTGGAAAAATCCCTCTACCACAACCTTGGTCAGGTCCTGTCACCGATTACATGCATTCCGAGTTTATGACCGCCGCACCCGATACCAGCATCAAGGAAATCCAGGACTACATGATCGGGCGCGACCGGCGCATGGTCCCTGTCCTGGACAAGGGCCGGCTTGCAGGGGTAGTGACGCGTACCGACATTCTTCGCTACATGCACAACGGCGAAGGGCTTTACGATCTTGCACGTAATGCCGTGCCCATGAAGAGCAAGGAGGTCAGGGGGCTGATGGGCAAAAACCTGGCGCCGCGGATTCAGCAGATTCTTCATGATCTTGGCCGGGTGGGTGATTCCCTTGACGTTCCCGTTTTTGCGGTGGGGGGATTTGTCAGGGACCTGCTGATGAACGTACCCAATCTGGATATGGATGTGACGGTGGAAGGAGACGGGATACTCTTTGCCGAGACCTTTGCCGGCCAGTACGGTTGCCGGGTCAAGAGCCATGATAAATTCGGTACGGCGGTGATTGTCTTTCCCGACGGTTTCAAGATCGACGTGGCCAGTACTCGCCTGGAATATTATGTTTCACCCGGAGCACTTCCCACCGTCGAGCGCTCTTCACTGAAAATGGATCTCTATCGCCGTGATTTCACCATCAACACCCTGGCCATCAGGCTCAATGAAGCGGATTTCGGGGTTATGCTCGATTTTTTCGGGGCGCAACGGGACCTGCAGGATCGTCTGATCCGGGTTCTGCATAATCTGTCCTTCGTTGAAGACCCGACCGTGTCTTTCGCGCCATCCGTTTCGAGCAGCGTCTTGATTTTACCATTGCCAAGCATACGGAGAACCTCATCAAGAACGCGGTCAAGATGGATTTTCTTGAAAAGCTGGGCGGTAAAAGGCTTCTGACCGAGCTGGTTTATATCCTGCGTGAGAATGAGCCATTGAAAGCCATCGAGCGGATGGCCTCTTTCGGCCTTCTCCGGTTCATCCATCCGGAGCTGGAATTGACTATCGGGACGAGAAACATGCTGGAAGAAGCACGCAGGATCATTTCCTGGTTCGACCTGTTGTTCCTTAACCGGGCCTACGAGCGCTGGGCGGTTTATTTTCTCGCCCTGTGCGAATCCCTGACCCATGATCAGTTGTGGGGAGCATGCACCAGGCTGGCGGTCAGCGAACATTACCGGGAGAAGCTGTTCGAGACGCGCAGGCAGGGTGAGGAGGCGCTTGTCACAATCGAGAAAAAAATTGCCAGGACCGGCGCCATTGAAAAGAGTGAGGTCTACTTTCTGCTGAAAGATCTTCCTGTGGAAGTCCTGCTCTATCTGATGGCAAAAACCGGCAGTGAAGAAGTCAAAAAATGGCTGTCCCTCTATTTTACCCAGCTGCAGAATGTTCGCTGCTTCATAACCGGTCATGACCTGAAACGCCTGCAAGTGCCGCCGGGCCCTCTTTATAAGGATCTTCTCGACCTTGTGCTGAAGGCACGTCTGGATGGCAGGGTCATCAGCCGCGAAGACGAGCTGGAACTGGTGAGGCATAAATTGAAGAAACTGTAGCAAATTTGCAACAATCCCTCCTCCAAAAGGCTTACTTTCATTTCCGGTGCCCCCAGTCACATAAACATAAGGCTCCATCGGGTAAAACTGTAGCATATCAAGCTTATTCAAGAGCGAATCAAGCCCAGCCTTTCATTGAAGCCCAAACCAGAGTAACTCCGAGATGTCCTCTTAGCCCAATATGGCTTATTTACCAAGTTTGGTCCGGATATTGCTGCCATGTGGCTGTTTGGAACAAATCCAGGAGCGAAAATGAACAGACTGAGGAAATTTACCTTTTTACTGGCAGCAGTCTTTCTTACAACTTTTACAGCTCCCTCCTTTGCTGCGGATGATCAAAACCACGTGGAGAGGAATCCTTTCAAGGAAATTTTCGTCAATTCAATTTATGGTGGTTTGGCGGGCACATTGGTTGGTGGCGCCATGCTTGCCTTTACCAGAAGGCCAGCAGACCATGTGGACCGTCTGGCATATGGTGCTGCGGCAGGAGCTCTTTTAGGCGCCGGCTACGGTGTTTTCAAAGGGACCCGCTCCCTGATGGAGGTGGAAGACGGTAAGGTGAAGTTCGCCATGCCGACCATCATGCCTGACATCAAGGAAACCAATTCAAAAGGGCAGACGCCCATTGTCGTTATGGCTGAATTTCTTCGCGGTACTTTCTGAGGATTTGCAGGAGGGATTGCAGTTTTGGTTGAGGGGCCGGTTAAAGGGCCCCTTTTTTTGTCTCTTATTCCGTAACCTCACGGATCGATGCTTCGATACCGTCCATGAGCTCCTTGAGTTCTTCCAGCGAGATGGACAGGGGAGGGAAGACGACGATGATATTCCCCAGGGGTCGCAGGAAAATCCCGTGCTTTCTCGCAGCTCTGCATACCAGGACCCCGATTCGCTCCTCCCAATGGTAGCTTTCCTTTGTTGCCCTGTTTCTCACCAGCTCAATGCCGCCGATGAGTCCTTCCTGACGCACATCACCCACGTGAGCCAGCGATTGTAGAGAATTCAGCCGGTCTTTCAGATACTCGATCTTGGGTTGCAGATTGGCCAGCAGCTGTTCTTTCTCAATGAGGTCCAGACTGGCCAGTGCGGCTGCACAGGCAATTGGATTGCCGGTAAATGTGTGGCCATGGAAAAAGGTCTTCAGCTCACGGTATTCCCCAAGAAAGGCATCGTAAACCTGCTGGGTGGTAAGGGTTGCTGCCAGGGGGAGATAACCTGCGGTAATTCCCTTGGATAAGGCCATAAGGTCAGGAGTTACTCCTTCCTTTTCACAGGCGAACATGGCGCCGGTCCGGCCGAAACCCACTGCCACCTCGTCGGCGATCATGAGGACATTATATTTGTTGCACAGCTCGCGTACCGCCCGGACAAAACCTTCCGGCTGGGTGATCATCCACCGGCGCCCTGCACTCGGGCTCGATAACCAGGGCCGCCAGTTCGTGGGCGTGATCAGCCATCAACCGTTCCAGCTCCTTGAGACATAACTTTCCGCAGCTGGAGCTGTCCGAGGTTTCCATGGGGCAGCGGTAGCAGTAAGGTGCCGGTGCCTTGATGGTGGGGAAGAGAAGGGGGGAATAGACATCGTGGTAGATGTCGATGCCGCCGACGCTCATGGCTCCAACTGTGTCACCATGGTAGGCGTTGGTGAAGGAGATGAATTTTGTCTTGCCGGTGTGCCCTTGGTGCTGCTGGTACTGGAAGGCCATCTTTACGGCAATTTCCACAGCGGTTGAGCCATTGTCGGAGTAAAAAACCTTGCAAAGGCCGGGCGGGGCAATATCCACCAGCCGCTTGGCGAGCAGCGCAGGCTGTTCGCCGGCCAGGCCCAGCAGTGTCGAGTGCTCAAGCCTGTCAACCTGGGCCTTGATCGCCTCATTAATCTCTTTCTTGCAGTGGCCGTGAACATTGGTCCATATTGCGGCAACCCCGTCCAGATAGCGGGTGCGTCTGTATCTATAAGGTATGATCCCTCACCCCGTTCAATGACAATCGGCTCGTCCTCCTCCCACTCCTTCATCTGGGTGAAGGGGTGCCAGACATAGCGGCGATCATATTCCTGAAGGGTTTGTGTATCGTATTTATTCACCTTGTGCTCTCCTTTGTTCATAAGGCTGCGCCAGCCCCTAATTCACGCAGCATCAACGCCGTTGCCGGGTCCTGCTCAAGGATCGAAACAATCTCTTCCACAAGGGTGTGTTGATCCAGCCTTGGGCTGTGCGGGAAAACCCCCAGCAGCGGTGCCCCGGAAAGGGAGCCCAGCATGTGCGGCGCGTATTCCTCGGCCTTGTTCGGAGCTGAAGGATAATTGTTGACGATGATCCCTTTGACAGGAATGTCCATCTGTCTTGCGGTAAAAGTGGTGAGCAGGGTGTGGTTGACGGTGCCGAGGTTGGGACGGGCGACGACTGCGACTGGAAGATTCAGGTGATTGATCAGGTCGCAGTCAACAGCCCACCGGCCAGGGGGACCATCAGTCCGCCTGCACCTTCGACAATGACAAAGTCATGCTTTGCTGCCAGCCGCTCGTAAGCAGCCTTGATTATGGAAAAGTCGATGCGGACCTTGTCAAGTTCGGCCGCCACTGAAGGGGCCAGCGGTTCCCTGAGCAGATAAGGGGTCATGTCAGGATCGTCTTCACGTGTATGCACAGCCCATTTCAACAGCTCTGCATCTTCGGAAAGAAGTTTACTTCCGATCTCCATGCAGCCGCTGGTGACCGGCTTCATGACCCCGACAGACAATCCTTTATTAGCCAAGAGCCGTGCTAACACAGCCGAGACAATAGTCTTGCCGACACCGGTATCTGTGCCGGTAATGAATATCCCCTTACAGTTTGCCATTCACCGCCTCCGATTTAGCCAATCACCAACCACCAACCACCAACCACCAACCACCAACCACCAACCACCAATCACCAATCACCAATCACCAATCACCAATCACCAATCACCAATCACCGCTACTCGCAGCAGCTCGCCACCGACAGGTTCAGGTCCTTGAGCATCTGCCAGTCTTCCTCGGCAGCCCTGCCGGTGGTGGTCAGATAATTGCCGATCATGGTGCCGCTGGCGCCGGCAAAAAAGATCCACGATTGCAGATCGCGCAGGTTTTTCTCCCGGCCGCCACAAATCGAAATCCGCTTTGTGGGAAGGATCAGGCGGAAGAGGGCGATGGTTTGCAGGCATTCCATGGGGGTTATGTTCTGTGCATTTTCCAGTTTTGTTCCTGCGATTGGATTGAGGAAATTAAGGGGAACCGAGTCCACATCCAGTTCCCGATGTATGCCATCTCGATTCTCTGGGCCACACTTTCTCCCAGGCCGAAGATGCCTCCGCAGCAAACCTTCAGCCCAGCTTTTTTCGCGACCCGTACGGTGTTCACATCTTCTTCATAGTCGTGGGTGGTGCAGACGTTGGGGAAAAAGCTGCGGGCAGTTTCAAGGTTGTGATGGTAGGTTTCCACGCCCGCTTCAACAAGGGCAGATGCTGTTTCATGATCGATAATACCAGTGAACACGAGGGGGTGATGCCTGTCTCCCGGCGGATGCGTCGCACGGCATTGCAGATCCGTTCCAGCTCTTCCCCTTTCTTGATTGATGTGCCGCTGGTTATGATGCCGTAACAGGATGAGCCGTTTTTTTCCGCCTCCCTGGCGCAGGCCACCATTCGCTCCTCATCGATCAATGAGTAGACCGGGGCATCGGTTTTGTGGTGGGCCGATTGGGCACAAAACGAGCAGTTTTCCGGGCACCGGCCCGATTTGGCATTGACAATGGAGCAGAGGAAGACCTTGTCTCCGACAAAGTGCTCCTTGATGCGACTTGCTGCACCAAACAGCGGGTACAAAGCTGAACCATGAAGATTTGCCAGCTCCAGTGCCTCTTCAATAATAATATCTCCACCTTCAATAATGCGTTCGCTTAGTTTTTCCAGGTTCATTTTCATCTGCTGCCTCCGTAAATCGGATTTATCACAGCAGGTCAGCCTTGTCAACCGGTTTTAGATAAATGGTTGACGAGTAACAACGGGCCAGGACGTAAAACCATGGCAGTTTTATAGAAAGTGGATGTTTGGGAATATGTGCGATTGTGAAATGTGAGAATCTATAGGGGCAAGAAGGGGATGACTGACTGTCGAAAAACTACTGCTGGGGCAGCTTCAGTTCGGAACCCGGGCGTAGATCGGTTACGCCTGGGTTCCATAGCTTGGGCAAATTTCAGGGTTTTTTTGCCTTTGCCGATATCTTTGCTGTTTTCTTTTTTGTGGCTGCTTTGGGAGCGGCTTTGGCGGCAGGCTTTGCCGGTTTTGCTGCCTTTTCGTCGGTTGCGGCTTTTGCCTTTATCTTGGCAGCTCTTACGGCTCTAGCTTGGCCAAGTTGTCGGCGAGACCGCGGTCCTGAGCCATTTTCCTTCTGGCTTCAGAGAAGTTTTTGGCAGTAAGCGCTGGTGGATGGGATCCCAAACTGTTTTCTGTATGCTCCCGGCTTCATGTCATGTACCTGGGCCAGATGGCGGGCAAGGGTCTTCATGCCGGTTTTGCCGCAGATCATGCAGGAGACCTGATCCGGCTGGAATGCTTTTTTCAGTGAGATGGCTGGAGTCTTGCTTTCCGATTCCGCTTCTGCTGGTGCTTCCAATTTTTGCAGTGCTGCGTGAACTTTCTGCAGTTCGGCAAGCAGTTCTTCACTGGACATCTCTGATACTGATGCATGTGAAGAAACAATGCTTGCTGTCAGTTCCAATAAGGTTGAGGCCATTTTACTTCCTCCTTTGTCAAGACAAGAGAATATTTATTCAAGGTTTTTATATTTAACTATATTATTTCTCTAAATCAAGAAAAAAGGTGGTCTTTATAAATAAAAAGCGTTGACTGATCAGAGACATATCTGATAATTTGGCCTTCCTGATTAGCATAGCGTTGAGTGACAAGGGAAGCACTTCACATGGCAATGATAAAGATTGACGAACAACGATGCAAAGGATGCGGCCTGTGCACAATAGCATGTCCACACAAGCTGCTTTCTTTATGTGACAAGATAAACAATCAGGGCTATACTCCTGCTCGCATTTCCTCAGCAGATAAGTGCACAGGCTGTGCACTGTGTGGTGAGATTTGTCCCGATGTTGCCATTGCCGTCTTCAAATAATCCATAGACTTTCCAGTCCCGGTTCAAGCTGTTTCATACACAGTTTCTCATCTGCAGAAATTGCTCACCCGTGTTTAACAACGGAGGTAGTTTTGACAAAGCGTCTTTTTGTGAAAGGAAACGAAGCAGTGGCCATGGCTGCCATAGAGGCCGGCTGCCGCTATTACTTCGGTTATCCCATTACGCCACAGAGTGACATTCCCGAATATCTTTCACGGGAGCTGCCAAAGCTGGAAGGTGAATTTATCCAGGCTGAAAGCGAGATCGCTTCCATTAACATGCTCCTTGGTGCCTCGGCTACCGGGGTTCGAGCAATGACATCCTCATCGAGCCCGGGAATTTCCCTCAAGCAGGAGGGAATATCCTACATGGCCGGATCAGAGCTTCCCGGCGTCATCGTTAATATTTCCCGTTCAGGCCCCGGCCTTGGGGGAATCGATGCTTCACAGGCCGATTACTTTCAGAGTGTGAAAGGGGGAGGTCATGGCGGCTACCATGTCGTCGTCCTTGCTCCGGCATCGGTCCAGGAAATGTATGACCTTACAATGCTTGCATTCGATCTGGCAGATCAGTACAGGATGCCGGCCATGATACTTGCCGACTCCGTTATCGGTCAGATGAAGGAAGGCCTTGTGGCCAACAAGAGGCCGGTGCGGGATTTGCCTGCCAAAGATTGGGCTGTGCGCGGTAAAGGTGGCGGAGAGCAGCGTGTCGTCAAATCCCTTTTTCTTGGTGATGGTGAGCTGGAGGCCCATAACTGGAAGCTCCACGCCAAATACCAGATGCTGAAGGAGCAGGAGGCTCGCTGGGAGGAATATGAAACTGCCGGCGTCAATCTGCTGATTTCGGCATTCGGCTCCACTGCGAGAATTGCCAAAACAGCCATCATGATGGCAAGGGAAGAAGGGCTTAACGTGGGGCTGTTGCGTCCCATAACCCTTTTCCCGTTCCCGGAGAAGGCATTTCTAGAGCAGACCAGAACCTGCAAGAAAGTGTTGGTCATTGAGCTGAATACCGGCCAGATGGTTGAAGATGTGAGGCTTTCCGTGGCTAAAGATGCAGAAGTCAGCTTTTATGGCAGACCGCCAGGTGCAGGGTCGCTGCCTACTCCGGAAGAGCTGCTGGAACAGATCAAGAAACATTATTGATCGGTGATTGGTGATTGGTGATTGGTGAGGGGCAAACCTCGAACTCCGAACCTTGAACCTCGAACTTCGAACTTTTACGAGGATTATTATGCAGCAGGTTTTCAAAAGACCGGCAAGTCTGAAGGATGTACAGACCCATTTCTGCTCCGGTTGCCATCATGGGACCATCCATCGTCTGGTTGCCGAAGCGATTGACAAGTTTGGAGTACAGGACAGGACCATCGGCGTTGCATCTGTCGGTTGCTCGGTGTTCCTCTACGGATATTTCGATGTGGATGTGGTCGAAGCTCCCCATGGCCGGGCTTCTGCCGTTGCCACAGGCGTAAAGCGGGCCAAGCCGGAAAACTTTGTCTTTACCTATCAGGGGGATGGTGACCTGGCAGCCATCGGCACTGCAGAAATTATTCACGCAGCCAACCGCGGTGAAGATCTCACCGTTTTTTTCGTCAACAACACCACCTACGGTATGACCGGTGGCCAGATGGCTCCGACGACACTGGTGGGACAGAAAACCTCCACTTCGCCCTATGGCAGAAACAAAGCCAAGGATGGCGCCCCCATCAGAATGGCAGAACTTCTGGCCCAACTGGAAGGGGTCGCCTTTTCCGCCAGAGTGGCGGTTAACTCCCCAAAGAACCTGATGGATGCAAAAAAACAGATACAGAAGGCCTTCCAATACCAGGTGGAGGGAAAAGGTTTCTCATTCATCGAGGTTCTTTCAGCCTGTCCGACCAATTGGGGGATGAATCCTCTTGCAGCCAATGAACGGGTCGGAACTGAAATGAGTGAATATTTCAAGCTGGGTGTTTACAAGAACACCGCCAACTTGTAGGGAGTATCTTCATGCGACAGGATGTATTCATATCCGGATTTGGCGGACAGGGGGCGCTCCTGGCCGGTAACCTGCTTGCCTATGCTGCCATTATCGAAGGCAGAAACGTTTCTTTCTTCCCGTCCTATGGTGTCGAGAAACGTGGTGGTGCTGCCATGTGTACCGTTGTCATCGCCGACGGCGATGTGGGTTCGCCTATCATCGGTACTCCTTCCTTCATGATCGTTCTCAACCAGTCGTCACTGGATAAATATGGCGCCAAGGTTAAACCCGGCGGGGTCTGCATCGTCAATTCCAGCCTGGTCAGCACTGAAGACTTTCACCGTTCCGATATCAACATCATTGAAATTCCCATGAATGACATTGCCATGGAACTTGGCGATGCAAGAATGGTGAACATGGTGGGACTTGGCGCCTATGTGGAAAAATCCGGTGCCGTATCCCTTTCCGCTCTTGAGGACGGGCTAAAGGAAGTACTGCCGGAAAGGAACCATCGCTTCATACCAGCCAATATCATGGCCATTGAAGCTGGCGCCCGGAAAGCCAGATAGCGTTGTCCTGTTGACCAATTTAAAAATGCTGAAAACTGTTGACGGGCGCAACCTGAATCTGCTATATAAGGCGTTCATGTTGGGGTGTCGCCAAGCGGTAAGGCAACGGACTCTGACTCCGTCATCCAAGGTTCGAATCCTTGCACCCCAGCCATCTAAAGATAAACAAGAGTGAAGCGTGAAAAGTGAAGTGTGAGAGGGATATAAACGTTTTTGAGAATCATTCTTCATTCACAATTCAGCAGACACTTATTCTCAGGTCCCATCGTCTAGCGGTTAGGACACCGGCCTTTCACGTCGGTAACAGGGGTTCAAGTCCCCTTGGGATCACCATTATTGAACAGTAACCTCCATTGGGGATTGCTGTTTTTTTTTGCTTTGCCGTCACTACTACTTATTAGTTCAGGAATCAGAGGATGAAAAAGAAGATTTTAGGTTTTATTGTGGCATTGCTGATTTCGATTTGTTCCATGCCGGCGTTCGCCCTGTCTGTGGATGAAGCGAAGCAGAACGAGGATCAGGGCGTTTTTATCGGCGAAACAAAGAAAGGTACGCCCTTGGGGGAGCTTAACGAGCCCACCTCGGGATTCTCCAGCACAGGATTTTCCAACACGGGATCCTCCAGCGAACTTGAAAGAGGCCTGCTCAACAAAGACACCTTTGGTGATCAGCGGAGCCTTGCTGAAAAAGCAAATCTTCTTAAGGATAAAGATAAGGCCAAAGAGCCTGCAGCCAAAAAGCCAAAAGTATTTCTCAAGGTTGAACCCGGCGACGGATTGGTTCGACTCAACTGGGACGTGAAGGGCTTGCAGGCGAAGCCTGGCGATGCACCGGTCAAGTTTACCCTATTTTATGGCCTTGAGCCGGGTCGCTATGAAAAGAAAATCGAGATTGGCAGTGTTCGGGAATACACGCTTCGCGGACTCATCAACAATTATATTTATTATGTCAAAGTTCAGGGAACCGTCCAGCTTCGACAGGAATCAGAGGATGCGGAAGAAAAACCGGCTGAGCAGGTTATTTTTTCCAATGAAATCAAGGCGACCCCGCTTCCTGCTGGAGAACAGGTTCCCAACTGGAAAAATCCTTTGCCAGAAAAGTAAGTACTTTCCAGGATAATCTTGAAGCTGATCCTTTCAAGAGAGAGTTGAAGCAGTTCGGCTATGATTTCTTCGAAAACAGCCTTGCCACTTTGACCATGAGCGATAACCTTCCCGTCGGCGGGGATTATATCATCGGTCCCGGTGATTCCCTGCGGATCGACCTGTGGGGTACCCTGCAGGGCAAGTACGATGTGGTTGTCGACCGTAACGGTGAAATCACCCTGCCTAAAGTCGGTACTGTAAAGGTTTGGGGGATCAACTATGCCCAGGCAAAGGAAGTCATCAATAAGGCGGTTTCACGCTATTTCAAGGGTTACGAGCTCAACGTCACTCTGGGTAAACTCAGGACCATTCAGGTATACGTGGTTGGCGAAGTCGTGTCCCCCGGCACCTATTCCGTCAGTTCCCTGGCCACGGTAATAAATGCCCTTTCCCAGGCAGGTGGCCCCTCGAAAAACGGCAGCCTGCGTACCGTTCGTCTGCTAAGGGGGGGCAAGCTGATACAAGAAGTTGACCTGTATGACATGCTTCTTGGCGGTGACCGCAGCAAGGATCTTCGGCTGGAAAACGGGGATACCTTGCTGGTGCCGGTGATCGGGCCTGTAGCTGCCGTTGCCGGTGAAATAAAACGCCCGGGTATTTATGAACTCCTTGGCAAGACAAGCCTGTCCCAGGTGCTGCAATTCGCCGGGGGGATCACCGCCGCCGGAGACACTGCCAGGGTACAGGTTGAAAGGTTTGAGGGAAACCATGCCAGGGTGGTGCAGGATTACGAGGCCAAGCCTGGCCAGCAGGGTCTTGACTTGAATAGCATCCATATGCACGACCAGGATATGATCAAGGTATTCCCTGTGTTCAAGGCGCTGCGCCGCGTGGTGACTCTCAAGGGGAATGTGGTTCGTCCAGGGGAGTATCAGTATCGGGAAGGAATGAGGATCACCGATCTGATACCCTCATTTGCTGCTGTTCTGCCGGATTCCTATATGGAATCGATTGAGATCCTTCGAGTGGTGCCTCCCGATTTCCACAAAGAGACATCATCCATAAACTTGCGCCTGGCTCTGCAAGGAGAAGAAAAAGAGAACATCCTGCTCCTGGAGCAGGACTCCATCAAGGTCTTTCCCCGTTCCGAGATGGAAGAAAAACCGGTCGTCGCCATCAATGGGCAGGTATTGAATCCCGGCACCTATGACTATTATCCGCGAATGACCGTCAGAGACCTGGTTACTGCTGCCGGTAGTCCAAAGAGAAGCGCACATCTTGAGAACGCCGAGCTGACCCGGGTCAGGGTCGAGGGGGGGCGGGCACAGGTGAAGCGGAAGATTGTCAACCTGAAGTTCGCCTTGGCAGACGATCCGGAGCACAATTTAGTGCTAGAGGCGGATGATGTCCTCAGCGTAAGATCCATCCCTGAATGGCTGGATACCGACGACCGGTTCGTGACCTTGAAAGGTGAGTTCCGCTTCCCGGGCATCTATTCCATAGCCAAAGGGGAAAAGCTCGATTCCGTCATTAAGAGGGCTGGGGGCTTTACGAATGAAGCCTATCTGAAAGGCGCAAAGTTCACCAGGAAATCGGTCCAGGAGAGCCAGCAAAAGCGAATGGAAGAAGTTATTTCCCGTAGCGAGCAGGACATTGTCAAGAAACAGGGTGAATTGGCGTCACTGGCAGCGTCGAAAGAAGAGCTGGAGGCTACCAAGGCTTCCCTGGAGGGACTGCAGAAGAACCTTGAGCAGTTAAAGCTGAAAAGGGCGGAGGGGCGTGTTGTGGTGCATCTGGTAGCCTGAATGAGCTGCCACAAACTCCCTACAATCTGGAGATGTCCGGGGGAGACGTACTTGAAGTCCCGCCTGTACCCAGCGTCGTCAATGTCATGGGCCAAGTTTACAACCCAACCACATTTGTCCATCTTCCCGGCAATACGGTTTCGGCATATCTCAGGCAAGCTGGAGGGCCGAACCATGATGCAGAGGAAGACGACATGTACATCATAAAAGCTGACGGTTCTGTAGACAGCCGCCAGCAATCACGGTTCGGCATCCGCTGGAATGAAGACGACAAAAGCTGGAGCTTCGGCAGCTTCATGTCAAAGCCCATGAATCCGGGGGATACACTTGTTGTGCCCCAGAAACTTGAGCGCACGGCCTGGCTCAGGGATATCAAGGACATTACGACCATCATTTCACAGATTGCCCTCACTGCAGGCACTGTCTTCATCGGGTTGAAATAGAGGATTCAGGGATGGACACAAATAAGGACGAACTCCAGTCGGAAGAGGAAATCAACCTGCTTGATCTTCTCAGGGTCATTGTCCGGCGTAAAAAGCTGATAATCAAGATATGTGTGACAGCCGTTGTCTTGTCGGTGGCATATAGCCTGACCCTTCCCAATATTTACACGGCTACAGCCCGCGTTCTTCCGCCACAGAAGGAAGGCGGTGGCGGTATCTCCGCACTGCTCGGTCAGGTGGGTGGGCTTGCGGGATTGGCCGGCGGGGCACTTGGCGGGAGTTCCGATCTCTATCTGGGCATACTGAAAAGCCGCTCCGTTGCCGACGCAGTCATTAAAAAGCTGGACCTGCAGAAAAAGTTCGAATGTAAGAACATAGACGAGGCCAGGCAGGCTCTTGCACGGGTTGTAAAAACACAGGCGGGCAAGGATGGGATTATCACTATCACTGCAGACAACAAGGATGCTGTACTTGCCGCCACTCTTGCCAACACCATGGTTGCCGAACTGGGCAACAGAAGCGTGCAGCTGAACCTGACCAAGGCAGGGTCAGAGCGGGTCTTTCTGGAAAAACGCCTTGATCTGGTGAAGGATGATCTGCCAAGGCAGAAAATAGCCTCAGGGATTTCCAGCAAAAAAACAAGATGCTGAAGGTGGACTCACAGGCTGCAGCCACCATCGAGGGCATAGCACAAATCAGGGCCGAGATTGTCGCCAAGGAGGTGCAGCTGGCTTCTCTCAAATCCTTCCAGACCGATGAAAGCCCGGATGTTCAGTTGCTTAAGACTTCCATTGCCAAGCTCCGCAACCAGATGGGCTCTTTTTCCGGTAATGGTGCTGGAGATGTCATACCCGCAGTCGGTAACGTGCCGAACCTGGGGCTTGAATACGCACGGAGACTGCGTGAACTAAAGACCCAGGAAGCTATCTTCGAGCAGCTGAAGAAGCAGTACGAAGTAGCGAAGTACAATGAAGCGAAGGATTCTTCCTCCGTTCAGGTACTGGATGATGCGGTGGTGCCGGCAAAAAAAGCAAACCCAAGCGCTCGCTGATAGTTCTGCTTTCGGCAGTAACTGCCTTCTTCGCTTCGATTTTCATAGTATTCATTCAGGAATACTTTGATAAAATGTCCGATGATGACAGGGGCCGCTGGAATGAGATCAAGTCTTCCCTCATGCTCCGCCGCCGGCAAAATTAGACAAAACTTCTACAACAGAGGTTCCTTGGAAAGGTTAAGGTCAAAATTATTTCTCCTCAGGTGGCTGCTGTTCATCGTCTGGGGAGTTCTTGTTTTATGGCTATCTCTCATGTCGGATCCACCGGCTATCGACGATGACTTGTTGGGTTGGGACAAATTCGAGCATGGTGCTGCCTATTCCCTTTTGACAATTCTCGCCGGCTGGGCTTTCTGCAATTTCCGGCTATCGGCAAAGCTTCGCTGGTCAATGGCAGCATCTGTCGCGGTCGGGATCGGTGCTCTTCTGGAGGTCCTCCAGGGTTCCTTCACTCGAACAAGAACTGCAGAATGGGGCGATCTGCTGGCCGATGCCATAGGGGCAGGCATAATTCTTCTGCTGGCAATTGTCCTCGAAAAAAAAATCGGTGCCGCAAATAGGGGTTGATGTGCAACGGCTGATTTACTTCCTTGTCATGATTTTACTGATCTCTTCGCCGGTTCTGGCTGAAGATAATTTATTTAACAGCACCACTGCAATAAAGGATGAACTGGGGCGACTGGGAGAAGAAGCCGTCCAGGTTGCAGCGGCTCCTGTGGACAGAGACGCTCTTTTCGTTACACTGGCCACAGCCGGTGCAGTGGGGCTTACCTATTACTTTGATGACGATATCAGGTCGAAGGTTCTGGGGCTGAAGGGAAAAAATCTGGATCGGGCGACCGACGCCGGCAATCTGGTCGGCAATCCCTACCTTCACCTTGGCGTGGCTGCTGCCGTCTATGGCGGCGGAATCCTTGCCGGTTCCGAAAAATACAGGAGCCTTGGAGAAATGCTTGGTGAATCGGTAATCCTGGCCGATGCTGCCACCTTTCTTCTAAAGGAAGGTTTTGGCAGGGGGCGTCCGTTTAAAAGCGGCGACAAGGCCGATTTCAAGCCGCTTTCCTTCGATACTGATTTTGATTCCCTGCCTTCCATGCACACTGCCAGCTCCTTTGCCATGGCCTCCGTCATGGCGAGAACTTCCGAAAGTTTCAGCGTCAAGTGGTTGTCCTATTCTGCCGCTGCCTTTGTCGGTTTTTCCCGCATCTATCAGGACAAGCACTGGGCCAGCGATGTTCTGCTCGGGGCTGCCATAGGTGAGTTGTGCGGCAGGGTCGTTACCAACTTTCATGCCGGCAAGGGGGCTTCCAGACTGACCATTGCGCCTTCTGCATCCGCTGATGGCGCTTCGCTGGTGCTGCTCGGCAAATTCTAGTGTATGGGGGATACCATGCTGGCTGCGGTTATCTTTGATTTTGACGGTATCATAGTCGATACAGAGCCACTGCATTACAAGGCCTTTCAGGAAGTGCTCGTTCCTCTGGGACTGGGCTATTCCTGGGAAGATTACATCAGCCATTATATAGGTTTCGATGACCGCGACGCCTTTCGGGAGGCCTATGCCATGGCCGGCAGGCCGCTCGACGTCAACGAACTCAGCCTGCTCATCGCTAAAAAGGCAGCTGCTTTCATCAGGATCATTGCTTCAGGTGTAACCCCTTTTCCCGGGGTAGTTGAATTGATCAAGTCACTGAACGGCAGCTGTCCGATTGCTCTCTGCAGCGGTGCTCTCGCTTCGGATATCGGCCCGATTCTTCAGCAGCTTGCCATTACCGATGCATTTGCTGTAAAGGTAACTGCCGATGAGGTGTCTGCCAGCAAACCCCATCCCGAAAGCTATGAACTTGCCGTGAAAAGGCTTGCCCAGAAGTTTCCTTCCCTGGGCATTGCTCCATCGCGGTGTCTTGCCATTGAAGATACTCCTGCCGGGATAGCCTCTGCCAACGGTGCCGGTCTGAAGGTCCTCGCCGTGACCAACAGCTATCCTGAGGAGAAGCTGGGATCTGCCTGAAGGTGGTTGATTCGCTGGTTGGCATCGATTACCAGGGGTTGGGGACATATTTCCACTCACTCACATGAAACAGCTGCCCATCGATGAAATCCTTCCGCAATTACTTAATATCGTTAAAGATAATCCTGCTTTAGTCATTCAGGCCCCTCCAGGGGCCGGTAAAACCACCAAAGTTCCGTTAACCCTGCTGCAGGTCCTGCCGCCTGATCGAAAAATCATCATGCTGGAACCACGGCGACTGGCCGCCACCAATGCCGCCCGTTGGATGGCTGCCCAACTGGGGGAGGAGGTCGGCAATACCGTCGGCTACACCATTCGCTTCGAGCGCAAGGTCTCAGCCGCGACACGTATCGAGGTCGTGACCGAAGGTATTCTTACCAGGCGGCTGCAGACCGATCCACAACTCACTGGTATCGAACTGGTCATTTTTGACGAGTTCCACGAGCGAAACCTGCACAGCGACCTGGCCCTGGCACTCTGCCGCGACGCCCAACTGGGGTTGCGTCCCGACCTGAAACTGATCGTCATGTCCGCTACCCTTGATGCCGAACCCATTGCAAGGCTTCTTGGCGGTGCTCCTCTATTGACCAGTGAAGGGCGGTCCTATCCTGTGGAACTCCGTTACCTTTCGGGTGAGCCGGTCGGCAGGACAGCAGAAATCATGTCTGCTGCCATCCAAAGAGCATTGAGAGAAACGGAAGGGATATACTCGCTTTTTTGCCCGGTGCCGGTGAAATCAACCGTTGTGCTGCTCTTCTCAATGGTTCTACGGCTGCAGCGATCCACCCCCTTTACGGCGATCTTCCTTTTGCCAGACAGGAAAAGGCCATACTGCCGGGTCCCCAGCGCAAGATTGTCTTGGCCACCAACATTGCCGAGACCAGCTTGACCATCGAGGGGGTGATGGTGGTCATTGACAGCGGTTTGTGCCGCCAGCTGCGCTTCGATCCCGCCACCGGTCTCAACCGGTTGGTCACCACCCGCATTTCGGCTGCGTCAGCCTCCCAGCGGGCCGGGAGGGCAGGACGCACAGCACCCGGAACCTGTTATCGCCTCTGGACAGAGCATTCCCAGTCCACTCTGATCCCTTTTACCGTGCCTGAGATACGTTCATCAGACCTGTCGTCCCTTGCCCTTGAACTGGCACTGTGGGGGGTGAATGATCCGGCTGCCCTTTCGTGGCTTGATGTGCCGCCGGCTGCTGCCTTGGCTGAGGCACGCGAACTCCTGAAAAAACTTGGTGCTCTTGACCATAATTTCCTGATTACCCAGCTTGGGCGCAAAATGGCTCTCCTTCCGCTTCATCCCCGGCTTGGGCATCTCATCATCGAAGGGGAAAGAAGGGGATATGGGGAGCTGGCCTGTGATATGGCCGCTCTGCTCACTGAGCGTGACATAATTTCCCGCAGTTCTTCGCATGTGACTCAAGTGAGTGACAGTGACATCCTTGACAGGATTGAGCTTGTGGCCGACTGGCGTAAGGGAAAGAATTGCAGCAAGGGGACCGAGGGCATGGACTCGCACAGCTTTTCGGCTGTCGATCGCATGGCAGGGCAGCTGAAGAAGCTGGTCGGCACTGGAAGGGCGACATTACCAGCAACCGCCCAGGCCGTTGGTCTTCTCTCGGCTTTGGCGTATCCGGATCGCATCGGTCAGCAGCGGGAACCCGATTCCTCCCGTTATCTTCTTGCCAATGGACGCGGCGCAACCTTGAGCGGCAGGAGTTCCCTCAGGAATGCTGCTACATTGTCGCCGTTGTATGGAGGGAGGGGAGAAGGGTGATGGGCAGATTCATTCAGCCAATGCCTTGGATTTGGCAACATTACGAAAAGAGTTCGCTGCAGATATCCAATGGTTGAGGTCGGTCAGCTGGGATGATCGGCTGCAGAGGGTGCTTGCCCGTGAGGAAGAGCGACTTGGGGCGCTGGTTCTGGCAACGAGGCAGATAAATCCATCGGCGGAAGAGGTGACGGCAGCACTCCTTGGGGGATAGCCTGTGGAGGCGGCCTCACTGCATTGAACTGGACCAGCCGCGCCGAGCAGTTTCGCTTGAGGGTATTATTTCTCGAAGGTATCTTTCCCGAATCCGGTTTGCCCGATTTTTCAGCGGATAATCTGCTGAGGACATTGCCCCAATGGCTGGGCCCATACCTGAGTGGCGTCAAAAATATGGCGGAGCTGCAGGCCGTGGATATCTACACACCCCTGAAGAATATGCTGGATTACACCCAGCTCCGTTTGCTGGAGGAGGGGGCGCCGACGCACATCACGGTGCCGAGCGGTTCATCCATTCCACTGGAATACTCGGAGGACAAGCCGCCTGTACTGGCTGTCAAGTTGCAGGAATTGTTCGGCCTTGCCGATACCCTCCGGGTGGCGGGAGGGAGGATTGCCGTCACTCTGCATCTTCTTTCTCCGGCACGTCGCCCCATCCAGGTGACGCAGGACCTGAGGAACTTCTGGAATTCGACCTATGTTGAAGTAAAAAAGGAGTTGAAGGGGCGTTATCCGAGGCATCCATGGCCTGATGATCCATGGAACGCGACTCCGACGCGAAAGGCCAAGCCAAAGGGATAAAGACTTGAGAGAAAGATTTATTGGGACAAGTTGGTGAAGACGATGGTGCCGTTTTTCTCCACAAACCGCCTGATCTCGGCATGTTGAATGCGGTTGGCTACAATAGTGGCGTTTTTGAAACTTCCCTGTCGATCTTCCACATAGGCCTGAGTCAGGTTTGTACCGTGTTTCCATAGCTCAAAATGGAGATGTGGGCCGGTTGACCGGCCGGTGGACCCGGACAAGGCAATCGTTGTCTGGGCATCGACCTGCTCGCCTGTTGCAACGAGCAGCAGGGAGTTGTGCCCGTACAGAGAGGTCATGCCGCTGTCATGCTCGATGATGACCAGATTGCCGTACCCGCCACGGGGGCCGCTGAAGGTGACTTTTCCCGGTGCGATTGATTTTACCGGTGTTCCTGAGCCTACGGCTATGTCAATGCCGCTGTGATGTCTGAGATTGCCGTCGATGGGGTCATGCCGCCAGCCATAGTTGGAGGAAATTGTTCCTGTTACCGGTACTTGCAGTTGCAGGCTTTCCTGATCCTTCGTAAAGGATTTCCTGTTTTCCTGGAGAGTCTTTTTCAGGGCAAACTTTTTCTTTTCTGACGGCCTTTGGGGCGCATCTTCCTTCATGATCTTCACCGCACCCGATCTGGTGGGGGTATTGGTAAAAACTTCTACGCCATCTTCCATTTCGAACCGGTAAAAATCGGCATGGGCGTTAATAGAGACAACGAGCAGCAATATGGTGAAAACAGGGCTTTTCCTTGGGGAGAGCAGCATTCTGGCTCTTTCCTTATCTACTGTTTTGGGTAAGCGTTGTAAATATACAGCGTTACCCCTTAATTTACAAGCTTATGGAGGTAGGAAGTGCGTATTGCCGTTGTCGGGGCAGGAGCCCTTGGTCTGTATTATGGATCGATGCTGCAGAAGGGTGGGCATGAGGTATGTTTTCTTCTGCGGCGCGATCTTGATGTCATCCCAAAGAGCGGCCTCAGCGTTTTTTCCATAAATGGCGATTTCAAGCTCTTTCCGGTTGCAGGATACGGGAGCAGTGAAGAGATCGGCATGGTGGACCTTGTGCTGGTCGGGCTGAAAACCTTTGCCAACCAGTCGTACCGGCAGCTTATAACTCCGCTTTTGAAGGATAACAGCATCATCCTCACCTTGCAGAACGGGCTTGGCAACGAAGAGGCTCTTGCTGAAATTTTCGGCAGCGAACGGATCATGGGAGGAGTGGCATTTCTCTGTTCCAACCGGGGAGAACCCGGCGTAGTGCATCATTTGGGAGCGGGGAGAATAATCCTGGGGGAGTTTGCCAGACCACATATGGACAGGGCAGAATCAGTCGCCGCAATGTTCAGCATGGCAGGCGTTCCATGCCAGGCCGTTGCTGACCTGAAAAAGGCCCGATGGGAAAAACTGATCTGGAACATTCCCTTTAATGGAACATGTGCCCTGCTGCAGAAGCCGGTGAATGTCCTTCTCAGTCACCAGAGGACGCGGTGTTTGCTTCGGGACATCATGCTTGAACTGATCGAAGCGGCAAATGGCCAGAGCCTTTCGAACCCGATACCGCTGGCCTATGCCGATGAGATGCTGGAGTTCACAGACGCAATGGGCCCCTATAAGCCATCAATGCAGATCGACCGGGAAGAGGGCAGGGAACTGGAGCTTGAGGCAATTTTTGCCAGGCCTCTGGATGCAGCTCGGCAGAAGGGGATCATCATGCCGCGGGTGGACGCACTGCATGCACTCCTTGAGGAATCCACAAGCCGATCCTGATCATATTGGTAGTGGTTATATATTGGGCATAGGGGTCAGGTTTTGCCTAATTTATGGGCTGTAATTATCGGTGGTTTATTGCCATAAAATCTAAGTTACTTATTTTATTAACTAAATGTTGGAGATGGCCGTTGGCAGAAAAATTGCTATAATTTCCACAGCTATAAAATCGTGATTCGTTGGCTTTAATTGATTAGCCTTGCATTTTGAAAACAAGGCAAATATAATCCGCTCGCTTTTGAGCAAAACGATTCGGGGGTGAGATCATTGAAGAAAGTTGAAGCCATCATCAAGCCTTTCAAACTGGATGAAGTCAAGGAAACATTGAATGAAATCGGCATTCAGGGAATAACCATAGCTGAAGTCAAAGGATTTGGTCGCCAGAAAGGCCATACCGAACTGTATCGCGGCGCTGAATACGTCGTTGACTTTATTCCCAAAATAAAAATCGAGATTATTGTCAGTGACGACATTGTCACCAAGGTCATTGATACCATAGAGCAGGCAGCAAAAACCGGCAGAATCGGTGACGGCAAAATTTTTGTAACGCCAGTGGAAGAGGTTGTAAGGATCAGAACTGGTGAGCGTGGCGAAGATGCTCTTTAGCAGGTTGTTGAAAAACTATTGCGGGGTCGCTCTGCTACGTTGCCGCTCGCTCGGAAACTCAACGTACATAGGGTACGCCTCGTCTCCTCGCTCGCTTGAGCCTTGCATAGCGACCTCCTCATGACGTTTTTCAACAACCTGTTAGACTAGTGTAAAATTAATAAACAGTTAGAAAAGGAGATTTGTTGATGACACCAAAACAAGTGGTTGAGTTTGCCAAAGAAAATGGCGCACTGATGGTCGATTTTAAATTTATGGACTTCGTGGGAATCTGGCAGCACATTTCGATTCCCATCACGGAGTTCAGTGAAGATACCTTTGAAGAAGGGCAGGGATTTGATGGTTCCTCCATCCGCGGCTGGCAACCGATCCATGCTTCCGACATGATCCTGCTCCCTGATCCTTCCACCGCCAAAATGGATCCCTTTGTCGCGATTCCGACTCTTTCGCTCATCTGCAACGTCTTCGATCCTATCACCAAGGAAGACTACACCCGTGATCCTCGTAACATCGCACGGAAGGCTGAGGCGTACCTGAAGTCCACCGCCCTCGGCGATACTGCCTTTTTCGGACCTGAAGCTGAATTCTTCATCTTTGACGATGTGCGCTATGATTCAAGCTCTAACCAGTCCTTCTATGTCGTTGACTCCGTCGAAGGCGCCTGGAATACCGGCCGTGAAGAGTTCCCGAATCTCGCTACAAGCCCGGCTTCAAGGGTGGCTACTTCCCGGTTTCCCCCAACGATTCCCAAAATGACCTCCGTAATGAAATGGTCATAGAACTGCAGAAGGTCGGCATCAGGGTTGAGTGCCAGCACCACGAGGTTGCCACTGGTGGCCAGGCCGAAATTGATATGCGGTTCTCTTCGCTGGTGGACATGGCCGATCAGCTCCAGTGGTTCAAATACGTCATCAAGAACGTAGCCAACAGAAACGGCAAAACTGTAACCTTCATGCCGAAGCCGCTCTTTGGCGACAACGGTTCCGGCATGCACTGCCACCAATCAATCTGGAAAGACGGCCAGAACCTGTTTGCCGGCGACGGTTATGGCGGGCTTTCCAAAATGGCCCTTTACTACATCGGCGGCATCATCAAGCATGCAAAAGCCTCTGTGCCTTCACCAACCCCACCACCAACTCCTACAAGCGTTTGGTTCCCGGGTATGAAGCTCCTGTCAATATGGCATATTCGAGCCGTAACCGTTCCGCTTCCATAAGGATCCCGATGCTGTCATCTAACCCGAAAGCAAAGCGGATCGAATATCGGACACCCGACCCGTCCTGCAATGGTTACCTTGCCTTCGCCGCCATGCTTATGGCCGGCCTCGACGGTATCGAAAACAAGATCGATCCGGGCCAGCCACTGGACAAGGATATCTACGGACTTTCTCCGGAAGAGCTTGCCGATATTCCTTCAGCTCCGGGTAGCCTGGAAGAAGCTCTCAACGCACTCAAGGAAGATCACGAATTCCTCCTCAAAGGTGACGTCTTCACACCAGACGTCATTGAAAAATGGATCGAGTACAAGACTGAGGCAGAGGTTACCCCTGTCCGCATGCGTCCGGTTCCCCTTGAATTCGCTCTTTACTTCGATATCTAAGCTTACTGTATCGATGAACGACAAGGGCGGGGGATTTCTCCCGCCCTTTTTTAATTTCTTGACAGTCCCGGTGCTATGCGTTTAAGTATCAAACGCGGTAGAAATCCCCCATAAACAGGAGTATTGCATGTCAGAATTCAGTAATGTAACCGTAGTAAAAGAGGCAAATATATTCTTCAATGGCGGTGTAACAAGCCGCACCATCATCTTTTCTTCGGGCAGCAAAAAAACCCTGGGCATCATGATGCCGGGAGAATATGTATTCAATACAGCCGGTGCCGAGTTAATGGAAATTCTTTCCGGTGACCTGGAAGTGCAGATTGCGGGTATCGACTCGTGGAAGCCCGTAAAAGGCGGGGAATCCTTTGAAGTTCCTGCCAGCTCCAGTTTCGGATGAAGGTAAAAACCGTTACCGATTATTGCTGTTCGTTTCTTGCCTGAACAAAGGTCATCCCCATGGACTCAGCCGGATTAAACCCTGATCCTGTTGTCGGGCGTTTTGCACCATCGCCCACGGGGCCGTTGCACCTGGTTCTCTTGTTGCCGCATTGGGAAGCTACCTCTTTGCCAGGCACGCCGGAGGCCGATGGCTGCTGCGCATGGAAGATATTGATCTGCCGCGTGTCGTACCGGGCATTGCAGACGATATGCTGGCTACGCTGGAAATTCTCGGTTTTCAGTGGGATGGAGAAGTGCTTTACCAGAGCAAAAGGACGGAGATTTACGATGCTGCGCTGCAAGATTTGATCAAGAAAGGGGTTGCCTACCTGTGTGGTTGCACAAGATCGGAAATTGCCAATATTTCGTCAGCCCCTGCTTCCGGTTCCGATGACATTGTCTATCCCGGCCTCTGCCGCGAAGGAATAGCACCCGGCAAGGTGGAACGTGCTTACCGGGTGAAGGTCTATGATGAGGTGCTTTCTTTTATAGACGGCATCATGGGGCGTTACAGCCAGGTGTTGACCGCTTCTTGCGGCGATTTTGTCATTCGGCGTGCCGATGGACCTTTTGCCTATCATCTGGCTGTTGTTGTGGACGATGCGGCAACTGGTATCAATCAAGTGGTGCGTGGCTCGGATCTTTTAAGTTCCACACCGAGACAGATCTATCTCCAACGGCTTCTTGGTTACTCGACCCCATCATACGCCCATCTGCCGCTTGTAACCGGCCCGGACGGAGCGAAGTTGAGCAAGCGGGACAATGCCGTTTCCCTTGCCGCAAATGTCGATCTGCATAAAGATGGTGGAGCTCTCCTCCTGGCGGCACTGCGCTTTCTTGGCCAGGCACCACCCTTGTTTTTAAATGGAGCGCCACAACAGGAAATTCTCCATTGGGCGGTATTTAATTTCAAACCCGAGAATATCCCCCGCATTTCTTCTTCTTTTACACCAGCTTGATGTTGTAGAACGAGCTTTTGCCCTGGATTGGCAGTTATCGTCAAGGGTATAATAATGCAATTCAAGCATCAGCCCTGGAAAAAAATCGAAAGTCCAGAAAAAAAGTATTGACTCGCGATGGGGCATTTGCTATAAGTTGGAACTCGTTGAGCGGGAATAACTCAGTGGTAGAGTGCAACCTTGCCAAGGTTGAAGTCGCGGGTTCGAATCCCGTTTCCCGCTCCATTAAATACTATACCAACTAATATATAGTGTCCGCATACGGCCCCTGACTTTCAAAAACCTCTCACTGGAGGTCAAGAACTCAGGGGCTTTTTGCGTCTGGCGGTAAGAACATGAAAAAGTTTAATGAATCTAATGCGCAGGGAAGACGGATTTTCTCAGGTACCTTTACTGGTACTGACATTGTCTTTACCTTCATTGTATTCTTAGTGGCATTGGCTGCCAGAACACTCCCCTGGCACCATGTGTTTTTTTCGGGAAAGGTTTACCTCTTCGACCCGGATTGCTATATCCGCTTGCGTAAAATACTCATCTATATTCATTCCTTTCCTCAAACTCATGTTTACGACTATTTTCAAGGATTTCCCAAAGGGACAGGGGTCATTTCCTCCCCGGCCATGGAGTATCTCATCGCTGTTTTCAGCTATCCCTTTCATAACCTTTCCGGTTTCAGTACTCAGCTGGGGAGAGCCGTTGCCCTGGCTCCTTCCCTTATCGGTTCAGTCACTGCAGTTGTAATGTACTTCTTTGTTAAAGGTTGGTGGGGTAGGGCAGCTGCTTTATGTTCCGGCTTGGTCCTGGCTCTTCATCCCAAACATGTCGAAGCAACCGTTCTGGGCCGTTTCGACAACGAAATGATTGAACCTTTACTGCTGATGGTGACGTTCTGGCTCTACATCGTTTCCTGCCAGAACAGGAAAAACCTTCGTTACTGGTCAGGCTTGGGAGTCTTGAGCGCAGTTTATCTGATGGCTTGGCGTGGTGCTCTCTTTCCCTTGTCTATCATAGGTGTGGACCTGATCCTGCAGGTATTTCTTCACCGCAGTGATGTGGACAGGCTCAGGGATTTGGGGAAGGGTGCCGGATTGATGTATTTAACCGCGGCAGCTATCCTGGGTTTGATCTGCATTACTGATATGTGGGGAACAGGGGGAATGTTCAGCTGGAATATTGTTTCCTGGTTCCATGTGGCGCTTTTTGTCTGTGCCGGAGTCCCGTTCTTTTTGCTTTACCAATGTGCGGGGAGCAACAAGCTGGACAGGCAAAAGATTATAAAATACGCGTGTGTCGCAGTGGTCTTCTTTGGATTGATGTTTGTTTTATTCGGTACACACATCGGTGAAGGACTGAAAGTGATAGGTGGCGGCAATGCATGGATTGACAGCATCTCCCAATACCAGCGCTTAAGCCACATCTCAAAATGGTTAAAATCTTTCGGTATTCTTTCCCTGCTGGCTCCGTTTGCCCTTTTCCTTTTGCCGGGCACCTCTTTCAGTGGGATGAAGTGGAAACGCTTCTTGGTCCTTTGGACGCTGGTTATGGTGGTCTCAACTATCGGCCGGAACAGGTATGCTGAGTATCTGACTTTAAATGTCTCCATATTGGCCGGCATGATCATCTACTATTGCCACTCCATTGGAGACATCCGACGTGCCGTCATGAGAAGTTCCGGTGCTGTGGCAGTTCTGCTCTGTCTGCAGATTCCCACCTTCGCGTATTTCAGTAACCTGCATAGAACCGGCGGTGTCTTCAAAATAAAAGGGGATATTGAAGATACCATGCTCTGGCTGAGAGACAATACGCCTTCACCTGGCGATCCTTACCGTCCGTCTACAAAGCCGGCTTACGGTGTAATGGCACGCTGGGATTATGGGGGTGGTGGAATCCATTGCCCTGCGTCCTTCCATTGCAACCAATTACGGCACGGAAACCTATGGCATGGAAGAAGTGGCCAGATTCCTTTTGGCTAAGGATGAAGATGAGCTGCACAAGGTTCTGGAACGAAACAGGGTCCGATATATCATTGTTGATAAAATTCTTGGTGATCTTCCCATGTATGCGAAGCTGATCGGTAACAATTCGCAATTCTTTGTGGAAAGGTGGAACCCCCAGGTTAAAAAGACAGAGTATCTACCGGCACCTGAAACATTTTCCCTGATTTCTTCTCGTCTTTTCTTTGCTGACGGGAGCCTTGCCGAGGCAGCCGGCATACAATTCCAGCCGGTCGAAGGGGTCAGGCTGGTTTACGAGTCAGCTTCACCAGCATCGGTTGGCGGCTTCCCCTGGGAAATCAAGCGCTTGAAGATATTTGAAAAGGTAGAAGGTGCCAGAGTAAACGTAAGAGGGGTCCCTGGCGCAGTGGTAAACCTTTCGCAGCCCATCGAGACCAATCAGGGACGTGTCTTTGTCTACAATAATAAAAAATATTTTGACCGACACGGCATGGCCACATTTAAATTATTGTATCCGCGAAAGAACACCCCCCGGTCAACGGGAGCCCTAGAGTCACCTCAAATTACCAGCAACGGTAGAAAGCAGGCCATTCAGGTCCGGGATTCAGACATATCCACCGGTTGCACTCTTGAAGCCACTCTGGCACAGTAAACCATGAACAGAGCTCGCAGAAGGCTGGCCGACAGGGCTTGACCATGTCTCCCGACCCGACCTGTGATACCAAAGTTATTGAACTTTCAACCGGTAGCCGACACCCGGTTCTGTGATGATATACCGTGGGCGTGAGGGGTCCTTCTCTATCTTATGCCTCAGATTGCTTATGTTTACCCGCAGGACGTGCGGCTGTTCCACATAACCTACGCCCCAGATCTGTTTCAGGAGGTGGGCATGGGTAAGAACTCTGCCCGCGTGTGTGACCAGCAGACGCAGGAGATCGTATTCCGTGGGAGTTACCTGTACATCTTCTTCCTGCACCCTTACCTTCCGTAGATGTAAATCCACTTCCAGATCGCCGCTCCTGAATACCGGTTCCACCACCTCCTGCAAAGAACGCCGCAGAGCTACACGCATGCGTGCCAGGAGTTCAGGGATACCGAAGGGTTTGGTCACATAATCATCTGCCCCGGCATCCAGCGCCTTTACCTTGTCATCTTCCCGCTCCCGCACCGACAATACGATAATCGGTACCTGAGACCATTCCCTCACCCGCCGGATCACCTGGACCCCGTCCATATCCGGGAGACCCAGATCGAGAAGGATAATGTCCGGTCGCGTAGCCACTGCAGCCGCCAGTGCCGAGTGGCCGTCGTCTGCTTTGTGGAGGCTGAATTCACCGGTATCGAGCGCGGTCTGAAGAAATCGCTGGATTGCAGGTTCATCGTCAACAATAAGTATTCGCGGCAAGCCGTTTTTCTGGTTCGTCATTCAAGTTTCCTTATTCAGTGGAATGGTTACAAGGACTCTCAATCCGCCACCTTCTATATTTTCTGCCCGGATTGTTCCGCCGTGTGCTTCTACCAGGCCTTTGCAAATGGAGAGACCCAGGCCCGTTCCTCCCGCGCCTTCCGGAACAGGTACTCGGTAGAATTTATCGAAGATTTTTGCCAGCTCCTTCTCGGGAACACCCGGCCCCCGGTCTTCAACGGCAAGAATAATGAGATCGTCTTCCGCCTTGGCCCGGATTGCTAAAGGTGTCCTTGGAGGGGAATACTTCAGGCCGTTTTCCAGAAGATTGACCAGAACCTGGGTCATGAACACCATATCCATTTGAACCAGCGGCAGGTCATCGGAGAGGTCGATAAGAACCTTCCTGTCGTGCAGGCGCGATTCCAAAGGGGCCAATGCACATCCAACCAGGTCCTGTATATCGCAGGGCTCTTTTTTCAGTTTCAGTTCGCCTGCTTCCACCCTGGTCATATCCAGCAGATTGCCGACGAAACGATTGAGCCGCTCCGCCTCCTCCCAAGCGGCATCCACCAGCTCCAGCCGACCCTTCTCCTGAAGTCCGTACCCTTCGTTCCTGAGTGTGCTCAAAGCTCCGGTAATGGAAACCAGCGGAGTGCGCAAATCGTGTGAAACGGAATTGAGCAGGGCCCGCTCCAGTTTCTCCCTTGCCTGCAGTATCTGGGCGTGCTCTGCCTGTCGAGCCAGATGTGCTCGCTCCAGTGCCATTGCCGTCTGTGCGGCAAAGGCTGCCACCAGTCGGCGCACTTGCTGATTTTGATGCTCCTCCTCCACGTTCAGCTTGATTCCAAGAATCCCCAGGATCTCCCCCTTGGTCTGGAGCGGCAGGTACAAGTGGTTTGATCCGTCGGGAAGGATCACTTCTCCATCTTCTGCCCTGGTATTGTAAAAAGCCGATTCTGCGGCTGTCTGTTCCTTTTCTCCCCATCTGCCATCGTGATTTACTCCATGAAGCTTCAGCCGGTTTTCATGGGGTAGAAATACCGCCACCTCCGCCTTGAGCGATTCGCCCACATTGTTGACGACCGCTTCCACGATGGAGTCCACATCTACAGCAGCGGCCAGGCTGCGGCTGAGGCGATACAGTGCAGAAGTCTGCATCTCCCGTTGTCGCACGGCATCGGCGCGTTCGTTGGCCGTGGCCACCAGCGAGCTGATGACAACTCCCACCATGAAAAGTGCCAGGAATGTGATGAGGTATTCGCTGTCGGAGACGGCAAGGGTCAGGTGGGGGGGTACGATGAAGAAATCAAAGGCCAGAAGCTGAGAAAGGCGGTCAGGATGGCTGCTTTTCGCCCCAGGCGAACGGCAGCGAGAACGACTACGAGCAGATAGATCATCACCAGGTTGGTCGGCGCGATGTAATTGTTAACGATTTTGCTGATTAATGTAGCAGCGGTAACGAGTGCAACGCCTGTGGCATATCCTGCCCATGGCTGCGTTTTGCTGAAGAAGTGGCGTTCCCGTTTTGTTTCCACCTGGTCGATGCTGACCACGTAAACGTCAATGGAGCCGCTCAGGTAGATGATGCGATCCACCAGGGGAGGGCGCAGGAATTCCAGCCAGCGCGGCTTTTTCGGCTTTCCCACTACGATCTTGGTGACCTTGTGGCTGACGGCGAAGTCGACTATCGCCTCGGCCACCGATGCTGCTGTCACGGTCTCTATTTGTGCACCCAAGGTTTCCGCCAGACGGAGATTGTTCCAGACCCGTTCCCTGTTTTCCTGCAGGTGTCTGCCTCCTGCTGTCGTTTCAATATATACGACCATCCAGGGTGAATTCATGCCCTTGGCCAGGTGGTGCGTGGTGCGGATCAACTTGTCGCTGAAGGGGCTGCCGCTCACGCAGACCATAAGCCGTTCCTCAAGCGGTGTCGGCCAGTAGCCGGCGGGAGATGTCGTTCTCTGAAGATCCTCTTTGGCAATGTATTCCGTCATGGCGACCATTTTACATGAAATTCGTTTCAAAGATGAGGTTTTTAAAGGGATCGAAGCTTTCTTGATATTTTCTTGATGTGGATGCGGTCAGTTTTGAGTCTATCTTTATGCGAATCAGGGTATTTTCTCTGAGAACAGCACCGAATCACAGCATCTTTTTGTTCAAGTATCAGGAGAACACATGAAATCAATTCAAGAACCCGCCTGGAAGGGGATTGTGAGGTCATTCGGCTTGGTATTCGGCGACATCGGTACGAGTCCGATTTACACGCTCACCGTGATTTTCGCCCTGACCAAACCGACGCCGGACAATGTCATGGGCATCCTCTCCCTGGTGTTCTGGACCATGACAATTCTCGTTACTGCCGAGTATGCCTGGCTGGCCATGGCCCTGGGCAGGAAGGGGGAAGGGGGCACCATCGTTCTCCGGGAAATTCTCATCCGCATGCTGAAGCCGGGGAGGCAGATTGCCGTCATCAGTTTCCTCTCCTACCTGGGAGTCTCGCTCCTTTTGGGTGACGGGGTCATCACTCCGGCAATCAGCATCCTTTCGGCAGTGGAAGGGATGGTTCTTATTCCCGGCTTGGAATACCTCCACCAGTGGAGCCTGATCTTGATTGCTGCGGTCATCGCGGTAATGCTGTTTTTCTTTCAGTATTGGGGGACAGACCGAATGGCCAGTGCCTTTGGGCCGATCATGGTGGTATGGTTTCTGGCTTTAAGCGTTTCCGGTGTCGTCTCCATCGCAAGCCATCCGGAAGTCGTGGCTGCCGTCAGCCCGTTCTACGCGGTGAAATTCCTGGCCGACAACGGATTTGCCGGATTCTTTGTCCTGTCCGAGGTCATCCTCTGCGCCACCGGCGGAGAAGCGCTTTACGCCGATATGGGGCATCTGGGGCGCAAGCCCATCATCAGGGCATGGTCGATCGTTTTTTTCGCTCTCGTTATCAACTACCTGGGACAGGGGGCTTATGTGCTTTCCCACGGAACGGCAAAGAACCTCCTTTTCGGCATGATCCAGGAGATGGCGCCCATGTTTTACATACCGTTCCTCATCCTCACTATCATGGCGACGATCATCGCATCCCAGGCAATGATCAGCGGCGTATTTTCCGTCGTATACCAGGGGATCACCACCAGGATCATGCCTCTCCTGAAGGTGGACTACACCTCGACCCATCTCAAGTCACAGATATACATCGGCTCGGTCAACTGGATGCTCCTCGGTGCCGTGATCTGCATAATGCTCATCTTCCGGAAGTCGGAGAACCTGGCTGCCGCTTACGGTCTGGCAGTCACAGGCACCATGACTCTCACCGGCATTATGATAATTATGATTTACAGCCGAACCACTAAGAAATGGAAAGTGCCCTTTGCCGTACTCGTGACATTGGTCGACGTGGTATTTCTAATTGCTTGTCTCAACAAAATTCCCCACGGCGGCTACTGGTCGATTGTGCTCGCCTCCATCCCGTTCGTTACGATCCTCATTTGGACCCGGGGCCAGCGCGCACTTTACAGGGCGTTGCGCCCCCTGGATTTGGAAACTTTTCTCATTGCCTACGAGCAGATATATTCGAAAGGGAGCAACATTCCCGGTACGGCCCTCTTTTTCACGCGAGAGGCGCGAGTTGTCCCCCCATATGTGGTGCACTGCGTCATTTCAAGCAACATCATCTATTCTCGCAATGTTTTCGTTTCAATAGTGCGCACTGACGAACCCTTTGGGGTCAAGCAGCAGATGACCGAAGGATTAGGTTCCGGACTGGATGCCCTTGAGGTTATGGCCGGGTACATGGAAATAATCGATCTCGAGAAAATCCTGAAAGAGATCGGCATCAGGGAGAAGGTCATTTTCTATGGTATCGAGGACATCGACACGACCAACTTCGCCTGGCGCATTTTCAGCACAATCAAGAAGCTGACCCCCAACTTCGTAAAGTTCTACAAACTTCCTCCGAGCAAGCTTCAGGGGGTTGTGACGCGGGTAGAGATGTAGCTTTGGTATAAGCTGGCGAAATCAGCTTGATTAATGACTCCTGCGCGATGCAAGGAGGAACTGACTGGCAGTAATCGATGGGACGCAGGCAGCTGATACTGCTACCCTATGGTGTCTACTTGCACCGGGTAAACGACCCTCTTTCGATAAGCTTTGCAATCCTTTGCAATTCTTCATTTCTGGCCGCCTGATCTGTTGACGGACAACTTTTCTTTCCCCACATGGAGTGAAATAATCTTTCTATAACTCTGCTGACCGCTCCACCGGAGAGAAACCCTCTTTTGTCCATTCCTTCCCCCTCTGTTGCTGCTTTTATGGAAAGTGCCGACATATTGTTGTGACAGGCAGGTATAGGTGTACTTTCTCTTTTCGTCAGTAATTCTGAAAACTTGAAAATAATTTGAATTTGTCAAGGAATTTTCTTTCAGGCAGGTCAACGGGGGATCGGGTGGGCGCATTAGCCATCTCGAACAGCCGGCATTAAATGTAATTGTACCGGCATTAGGAGAAGGAGAAGAAGAGGGTAAGATACATGGGGTATCTGGCAGAGAAGACGAAGGAGCAGGCTGACGTTTGTCAGCCTGCTTCCCTGTTTCAGGAGGTCCTAGGAGT